>BTUM01000074.1:0-39157 GCA_045863235.1 Candidatus Xenobia bacterium
GGCAGCCAGTCCATCCGACGCAAGCCGTTGTAAATGGCGCCGCGTACGACCGGGGTGGCATAGGTCTCGAACTTGAAGCCGCGCCCCGGATCGAAGCCGTCGATGGCGCGCACCAGACCGAAGTTGCCGTCCGCAATGAGATCGTCGAGCTCGGTGCCCGAGCGCAGCTTGCGCAAGACTCCCAGAGCCAGGTTCCGCACCAGACCCTGGTAATGCTCCGTCAGGTCGGCGCGAAGCTCTGGACTGCCCGTCTCCTTGAATTTTCGCCAAACCTCGGCGAGGTCTTGCATCCGGCTCTCCATCGAAGTTTCCGTGGCTGTACGCGCCCCATGCACGCAAGAAGCGGGCCGGTCAATCCAGCCCGCTTCCGTGTTCCCTGTTTCAGGGCCTTAGCCCTGCCGCGGCCCTACATCTGCTCTTTCATCTGCTGGAAGAGCAAATTCGCCAGGCCCACCCCTCCGTCTTGTGACCAGGACTTGGCGCGCTCTTGATCGAGCATGCCGTTGAACATCTCCTCTTGCTGTCCGCCGCCCATGAAGTCGCTCTTGGGCATCGAGCTTCGCATCTGGGCCAGCATCTGGGTCAAGAAGAGCTGCTCGAACTCCTGGCAAGCCTGCTTGAGCTTGCCTTCCTCGGCCTGACGCGAGGGGGTCTGCTCGGCGGCAGCTTTCTGCAGGGGCAGCGGGTTGAATCCTTCAATTTGCACGGTTCATGCCTCCCTAAAAATTAGCCGCGCTGCAGCTGGTTGGCCTGACGCATCATTTCGTCGGCAGCCTGCACGCCCTTCTGGTTCATGTCGAAGGCGCGCTGGGCCTGGACGATGTTGATCATCTCTTCCACGATGTTGATGTTGGACTTCTCCAGGTGGCCCTGGGCCAACACGCCCATCCCGTTCTCGCCCGGGATACACTCGGTCTTGGCGCCACAGGTGGGCTTCTCCAGGTAGAGATTGCCACCGATGGCCTCCAGGCCGGCCGGGTTGAGGAAGCGGGTCAACTTGATCTGGCCGATGGTGACCGGCTCGGTGTTGTCGCTGCCCAGTCGCACGCCCTTGATCTCGCCCTTGGGGGTGATCTCGATGTTGGTCATATCCTTGGGGATGGTGATGCCCAGGGACTGACCCGACTGGGTGGTGAGCGTGTTGGTCTCGCCGTCATACTTGAAGGAGCCGTCCCGGGTGTAGGCGGTGGTTCCGTCGGCCAGTTGCACCTTGAAGAACCCGTCGCCCTGGATGGCCACGTCAAACGGGTTGTTGGTCTTCTGCAGCGAGCCCTGGCTGAACATCCGCTGGGTGGAAACGGCCTTGACACCCATACCGATCTGGGTGCCGCCCGAGGCTTCGGCGTTGGGGTCGCGCATGGTGGCGTAGAGAAGGTCTTCGAAGGTGACCCGGGACTTCTTGAAGCCCACCGACTGGTAGTTCGCCAGGTTGTGCGACACGTTGTCGATGTTCATCTGCTGGGCCATCATTCCCGACGCGGCGGTGTAGAGCGCTCTCATCATGGTGGTTTCGTGTCCTCCTGAATTCCTTATTTAATCCTAGCGAACCTTGCCCAGCTCGTTGACGGCCTTCTGCAGACGCGAGTCGTGCGACTGGAGGGCCTTCTGGTTGGCCTCGAAGTTGCGCATGACCATCAGCAGGTCGACCATTTCCTGAACCGAGTTCATATTGCCCATTTCCACGTAACCTTGCTTGACCGAGAACTGGCTGGTGGCTTTGACCCCGCCCTCGGGAGCCACGAAATTGGTGTCCCCCGCCTTTTTCATCATATTGCCGTCCTCGAAGGTGCTCACCAGCAGCTTGTCGACCTCCTTGCCGTCGATCGAGATGACGCCGTCATCGGAGACCTTGAAGTCGGTGCCGTTCACTTTGATGGGGCCTTTGTGGCCGAGCAAGAACGACCCATCGGCCGTCACCAGGTGGCCGTCGGTGGAGAGGTGGAACGTGCCGGCCCGGGTGAACTTGATGCCCTGCGGGGTCTGGAGAGTGAAGAAACCCTTGCCGTTGTCGCTCAGAGCCATGTCGAAGGGGTTGCCGGTCTCTTTCAGGGCTCCCTGAGCCGAGTGGGTCAGCGACTGGTGGAACAGGCCACCCTGCTTCTCGAGCCCACCGTTGTTGACCACCTCACCCGAGGTCTGGCGCATTCCCTGCATGCCCAGCTCGCGGTTGAGCACGTCCGAGAAGGACGATACCACCATGCTCTCCTTGCGGAAGCCGATGGTTCCCGCGTTGGCGAGGTTGTTGGTGATGATGTCCTGCTTCACGGACATCGCGATCATCCCCTGAGTGGCCATTTTCATCCCATCAAGCATCGACCGGCACCTCCACCTGTTTTCCCCTGGAACCATAGAAATTCTAGGTTCTCAGGAATCAGACCTTTCTCTAAACTTCTTCAAATCCGTGTTGCTGAACCCAGGCGTCATTCAGCTCCTGAGCAAAGTTGACGATGGTGGTCATCAACTCATAGATCTCCGAGTCGATCCGCGTGCCCGGGTCGGTCTCGGCCCGCAGCAGCTGCTGCACCATCTCGGCATCCTGGCGAACCTCCACCCCAGAAGCCTGGGCTTTGGCCACGATCTCGTCGGCCACCGCCCCCTGGCCCGCGGCTACCACCTTGGGGCGCCCGTCGGCGCCCATCCGCATGGCCACAGCCCACTTGCCCATCTCCTCAGGCCTCGACACTGAGACGCTCCATCTGGTCGAAGTCCTGTCGCTCCACCACCTGGCGGCGACCGGTAAAGGGGCGGTAGGTGGCCCCGATCTGGGTCACGTCCCAGCCCAGGGCCTGAACCCGCTCGGCCAGCACCGGCAAGAAACGCTGCACGAAGCTGCGCACCTCCTCGGAAGGCGTGCCCACATCGATCATCGCGCTGTCGCCATAGAGCTCGACGACAAAGGTCAACTCGCCCAGGTGCTCGGTGCAGACCAGAAACTCGAGCTTGCCGTCCTCGCGGTCGACCGTGCGCGAGCCGTCCTCTTCCTGGCGATAGCGGATCCAGATCTCGGCCGTGTCGCCCGCCATCAGCGGCAGCGGCACCTGCAAGTAGAAGAAGCCGTAGAGCTCGTGGGTGCGAGCCTGGTTGATCAGAGTATGGGCCTGCAGGTTCTCTTCCAGTTCTTGCATCATCGAGAGCGCCGTGGAAAGGTGGGCCGCCTCGGGGTCCTTCTCCAGTCCCTGGCGAATGTGGCGCAAAGCCATGGCCAGGTTCCAATCCTCCTCATCGGCTCCCCCGCCACCGGGCCCCACGCGGGCCTCGATGCCCATGTCCCTAGCCAGGTCCTTGAGCCGCCTGGCGGTCTTCTTCTGGCTGGCCTGGCGGTTGGGGTCAATGACCACCTCGCCGAGCAGGCCGGGGACCTCGCTCAACAGCTCCATCGCCTTGGTGCTCTTGGTGCTGGGCGACTCGGCCATCTTGCGGAACTCCGTTTGCAGCGCCATCAACTGACAACCCACCTGCGGGTTCGTGGTCAGGAAGTTGGCCAGGGTCAGCACGTTCTGGGGCGTCACCGGAATGTTGTTGGACTGCAGGAAGAAGGTCGCTCCCACTTTGTTGGGCGTGGACGCCTGGTTGGGACTGCCGCTCTGCTCGGCGTGCTGGCCGACCTGGGCCAGCACGCTCTTGAGGAAAGTCAGGTTGTCGCGGGTCACCGGCACCGAATGCTCCACCATCGAATGCGCCAGGTTCAAGTTCTCATCGCTGGGCGGCATATGATCGTGCATCAGAGCCTCGGACAGATCGGTGTGGCTCATCTGCTGAGCCGGCTTGGGAACGACCGTCAGGTGCAGCTGGCCGCTCTTTTCGCCCTGCACCTGGACGAGCAGCTTCTGACCCACCTCGAGGGGTACCTGGGCCTGGGCTCGCAAAGTGTGCTCACCAAAGCGCAGCAGGAACTGGCCTTTGTCCTTGCCCGTCACCTCGCCCTGCAACTTGGTGCCGGGAGGGAACGAGAGCCCGGGGGGAAGGCGGGCCGTGAGGCCCATCCCGGTGGGGGCCTGAGACTGAGGGGGAGCGAGCAGAGGACGACCACCGACGTTGACGCCGGTGTTGAAGCCGCCAGGTCCGGGCCCGGTGGGGCCACCACTCCGGGCAGGAAACCCTCCCGAAGCGCCAAGCATGTTCATCCCAGTTTCGTTCCTCCTGATGCCATAGCCGGGCTTAGAAGCCTCTGTTTCTATGGTTCATTATAGGTTTGACTTGTTACTCAGATGTAAGCAGCTTGTAAACGCGATGTTAACTCACTCGACCGAAAGACCGTCATTTCTAGGTTTTAAGCCCTTCCAGAATGGATCGGGGTGAGCCTCGTCGTATAGGCCGCCGTGCCGGTTTGCGGATGGTGCGGAAAGTTCGACAAGAAGGTCGAGACGGTGGACAACGGAGCCACCGTTCTCTACCTCTGTCCCTTCTGCTATGCCCAGTATGAGCTCAGGGAAGGCAAGGAGCTGACCCCGACCGAGCTGACCCGTCCCCCCAGCCTGGTGGAGCGACTCAAGCGTTGGTTGTTTCGACACTGACCAGCCGCCCCCCGGCCCAGCGCCTGCTTGCCCTGGCCCTGCGCCGCTGTCGCGACGCCGAGATCGCCTGGGAAGAGCGCGTCGACCTGGACCTGGCCGCCCTGGACAAGCCCCGCCGCCTGGGGGGGTGGGGCCTGCGGGTCAATTACGAAGGCGGATTGGGCTTTGCCTGGGGCGATCTGCAGGAGACTCCCGAGAACCTGCTCGAGCAGGCCGTGGAAGCCTCCCGTGAGCAGCCCGGACAGGGGGTGCTCTTCAGTCACGGGCTGCCCTTCTCTCCTGCCAACCAGCTGCTCGAGCCGGTCGACCTCGGGCCGGTGGCCGAAGACCTGCAGCGCCTGGTGGCCCGCATCCAGTTCTTGCTGCCCTCGCTGCTGCCCAACTGGAACACACGCATTCGCGGGGGGGTGCGTTTTCAGCGCATGACGCTGACCACCCGCTCGGGCGAGCAGACAGCCCACCGTACCGTGGTCTACCTGGCCGTGCACGCCGACGAGCCGGCCCCCATCCACGCTTCCTTCATCGCCCGTCGGGTGCCCGAGCACCCGGGCGAGCTGCTGTGCGAGCTGGCCTGGCGAGCGGCCCACTCCAAACCCCCCAAGAAAGGCTTTGAGGGTCTGACCGGCACGCGTCCGGCCCTGTTCAGCCCGGCCGCCACCGCCGCCCTGCTGCGGGATCTGGCCTCAGACGTGCTCGATGCCCGCAACCCCGGAGAGCTCGAGGATCTCGCGCAGCGCATCACTCTCACCGACGATGGCCAGCAGACGGACGGACCGGGCTCCACTCCCTTCGACGCCGAGGGCCAGGCGCGCCGCCCCGTGGTGCTGCTCGGCGGCGGCCGGGTGCAGCACTTTCTGTGCGATCGGCTGTACGCGCGCAAGCTGCAGCAAGAGCTGCAGCCCCTGGCGGTGCGCGACTGGGGGCGCCCCCCCCGACCTGGTTACTCCAACCTGGTCCTGGCGCCGGGTGACAGCTCGCTGCCCGAGATGGCTCGCGAGCTGAAAGACGGGGTTCTCCTCGACCACCTGGTGCCCTGCGACGCCCTGCGCCAGCCGGGCGAGCTCTGTCGCCTGGCCCAGCTTGCCTTCAAGCTCAAGAACGGTCGCCCGGCCGAGCGACTGGCTCCGATGCTGGTGCGGGCTCGCTACGCCTCGGTGCTGGGGAGCGACCTGAGCCAGCTCTCGCGCGAGACCAGCTGGCACGGACGCTGCCTGACGCCGGCCCTGAGCTGTGCGAGCGTGCAACTCGAATCGGCCGAGGGAGTGCAGGAATCGGGCGAGGACCCGGGGACCTGGTGGTAGCGTGACGACATCACTGAATCGGTAGTCCGGTCCGTGCTGATGCACAGGGATCCTGGTCGACGCGGGCGAACAATAGGCCCGTGCGGGGGATTCTTTTCATTTTCCTTCTCCTTTGCATGCCAGCTCAGGCCGGCGTCGAGCTCGACCAGGCTCTCGACCTGCTCAAGCGGGGCCAGTTCCCCGAGGCGGTGGTGGCCGCCCAGAAGGCGGTCGCAGCCGAGCCCGGATCGACGCAGGCTCGGCTGACCCTGGCGCAGGCAGCCGAAGCGGCTGGCGATATCCGCCTGGCAGGCCTGACCTACGCGAAGGCCGTCGAGCTCGAGCCGAGCAATGCAGAGATCAGCCTGGCAGCGGGCGACTTCCTGGTCCGTCAGGGCGAGCTTGCCATGGCAGACCAGTTCTACATCCTGGCTTTCGAGGCAGCGTCCGACAAGCTGGTGCCTCTCCGTCGCAAGGCCGCGGCTCTGACCGCTCAGGCGGCCATGGGTCGCAAAGAGGTCGCTGTCGAGTTGCCGATAGCGGCCTGGGAAGCCGTGCTGAAGGACCCGCAGTGCGGCCCCGAGGACTTCTACGGTCTGGCCGATTGCTGCCTGTTGCCTCCCTACGACACAGCCCGGTTGGACAAGTGCCAGCAGTCGATCGAGCAGGGCCGGGCGCGCTGGCCCGACAGCGGGCTGCTGATGTATGCGCTCGCCCGGTTGGATGTCCGCCGATTCAAAAGCGATCAGGCGCTGGCCCATTACAAGAGGGCCGTTCAGCTCGGCCTTCCCGCCCTGGAGAACAGGTTGGCCATTGAACAAATCAAACTCCTGGAGGCTGCCCGATGAAGAAGCTCTTTTTGGCCGGAGTCCTGACCTTGAGCCTGGTCTTACCGGCTGCCGCAGGGGATGCCGCGATCACAGCGGCTCAGGCCGCCAACAACCTGAACAACTGGGCCAACGGGCGGGTTCAGAACGCTGCTGGAGCCGGTCTCGATCTGGCCGCCATGTTCGATATGGCCAATGACAATGGCAACGCGCGTCTGGCGGCGGCGCAGGCCAATGTTGAGACGGCCATGGCCAACTTCCTGGTATCCCTGATGCAACTGGAGAACTTGAATCGCAGGATCCAGGGCCTGAGGCAGGGCCACGCGCAGTTGATGGTCCTGGCCCTGAATGACAGCGGCTCGGTGGACATGTTTAGCGAGGCTTATCATCAGGCGGGCGTCGTGGCCACGTTGCTGGGCCATGCTCAGCAGCAGGTGGCGATCGCCGAGGCCAATGCCAAGAAGGCTGCCGACGCCCTGGGACATGCGCTCGACAATCTCAACCGGATCGAACGCGGCTCCCTGGGAAGCGATGACGGGGACGAGCGCGGAGGCAACGGTCCGATCAACCCTGGCGCCTCGCCGGGCAGCGCCGGCTCGGGCAGTTGCGGCCCGGGCACGGGCAGTTGCAATCCTGGTTGCGGCCCGATGCGCTGATTCAGCCGATGCGGGGAAACTGCTCCCCGCTCGGCATTCTGCGCGGACCCGTTGTCGTAATTAGCACATCAAATGGAAGCGGTCAGCTCGGCCCAGGTCTTGCCATCCGCCACCCGGTCGCCTGCCTTGTAGCCCACCCGGGTGAGCAGCACCCGCGTGACGTGCGGAGTATCGTTGTTGAAGGCGAGCACATCGCCGGGCTCGCACTCGAAAGTCTGGCCGGCCTGCGGACGGAACAACCGCCCCCCCAGATACAATAAGGCCCCGCCGGAGCGAACGAAGCAAATGAAGATGCGCTGCTCCTTGTGGCTGTGGGGCTCGATCACCGCTCCCGGCTGAAGCTCGAGCATCTCGACTCGGGTGGTGGCCTCTTCGAGCAGCACGCAGTGCGAGCCGCACTCGGACGGTTGCCAGGACAAATTCTCGGGCACGATGGCTTTCATGGCGCGCCCCTTCGCCTTGCGGGGCGGCCCTCCTTCGAGTGGCAGGGTGGCTCGAACGACCGCCGAACGGCCGGCGAATGATGCGAAATTTACGATATCTCCTCCTGCTTGGCTGCGTGCTGCTGACCTGGGGCTGCGGCAACGAAGTCTCCTTCACTCCGGTCGACGGGGCGCTGCCCCCGGTGGCTCCCAGTTTCATCGACCCCACCGCCGAGCTCGGCGAGCAGGTCCAACTCGGGCGTCAGGTGCTGATCGCTCCCTTCGCCCGCGTCCAGGGCCCGGTGACGGTGGGCGATCGCAGCAATCTGCAGGATAATGTCATCGTCGAAGGCCAGGTGGCCATCGGCGATCAGGCCATCCTGGCCCACGGTTGCGTGGTGCGAGGTCCGGCCACCATCGGGGCGGCCGGCGGGGCACCCTGCTTCATCGGCTTCAACGCCCTGGTCGAAGGTGGCGTGGTGGAGCCCGGGGCCATGGTCAGCATCCTGGCCCGCCTGGGCCCGGGAGTGACCCTGCGCCAGGGAATGCGCATTCTCGAGGGCAAGAACGTGACCACCCAGGCCGAAGCCGACGAGCCCGCCCTGGGGAAGGTCACCCCCGTGACCGACAACGACCGACACTTCATGGAAGACGTGCTGCAGGTCAACTTCGAGCTGGCCGCCGGCTACGCCGCGATGGAGGTGGAAGACGCCAACCTGGTGCGGGGCATCGGACCTTCACCGGTGACCTCGCTGCACAACGTGCGCCACTTCCCCACCCTCGAGGGCGTGCCCACCAGCGACCCGCTCTTCCCCAACCGCATCATCGGCGAGACGCTGCTCTCGGACACCCTGGTCGAGCTCTTCCAGAAGCTGGGCCGGCGGGTCAGCATCCGATCGGACGAGGGCTCCCCCTTCCAGATCGGTCGGCTGGGATCGATGGATTCGGAGGTCACCCTGCATGCGCTGGAGCACAGCTCCATCACGGTGGGCGAGAACTGCCAGTTGGGCACGCGGGTCGTTCTTCATGGCGGCGAGGACCGGGCCAACGTTCCTCACTCGGTAACCCGCCTGGGGAACAACGTCACCGTGGGAGCGGGGGCGGTCGTCTTCCGAGCGACCGTCGAGAACGGCTGCACCATCGGGGCCGGGGCCCTGGTGGCCGGCTCGCAGCTGGCTCCCGGCTCGGACATCCCGGCCCGGACGATCCTGATCGGCAACCAGAACCTCGGCGAGGTGGAGTGGTAGGTCGGGTCCTCCTGCTCGAAGACGACGCCGCGCTGCGCGAGTCGCTGGCCGAGGTGCTCGAGGACCAGGGCTATGAGGTGGCCACCGCCGGGGCCGGCGCCCAGGCAGTGGCCATGGCCGCCGAGCAGGGTTTCGACCTGATCGTCACCGACATCCGGATGGAGGGCATGAGCGGTCTGGACGCCCTGGAAAAGGTCAAAAAAGACCGTCCCGACATCGGCAGCCTGGTGATCACCGGCTATTCCACCGAGGCCGACTCGATCCGGGCCCTGCAGCTGGGGGTGGGAGACTACCTCAAGAAGCCCTTCCAGGTGAGCGACTTCCTGCAAGCGGTCGAGGTGCAGATGGCCCGGCGCCGCGAGGAGCGAAAGCTCGTGCGCCGCGAGCGAGCGCTGCGCAGGACGGCGCTCTGGGCTCTGGAGACGGTGGCCCGCTCGCTGGACATGGCCGGTCCTCCGGGTCCCCTGGGGGGCCTGGTGGAGGCCGGACGGCTGGCCGCGCGCGCGGCCCTGGCCCTGGGTCTGGGGGAAGCCCAGGCCGAGGAAGCTCAGCTGGGCTTCCTCATGGCCGCTCTGACCCGCTCCGAGCACGCCAGCCTGCCCGAGTTTCTGACCGCCGGCCTGCCCGAATCGGTGCAGCGCCTGGCCGGCGAGGTGGAGCTTCGCTACGACGAGCACGGTCAGCGCATCTCCCTGGCGGCCCGGCTGGCCGGCTACCTGCTCAGCCGGGTTCGCGAAGAAGAGCGAGCCGACCCCGAAGTGGCGGCAGCTGTGGAATCGGCCCTGCAAGGGCCGCTGGCCGAGGAGAGCGACCTGGCCGCCGCTTTGGAGCAGGCCCGCAAGCGGCGCGGGTTGCTCTCGCTGGGACGGGCCCTGATCAGCGGGGGGGATGCCGCCTCAGCGCGCCAATCCTTTCAGAGCGTGCTCGACCAGGAGCCGCCCGGCAGACCTACCCGCGAGGGGGTTGAGGCCATGTTGGCGCTGGCTCGTCTGAGCGGCGAGACAAGCCTTTGCCGGGAAGCGGCCAATCGGGCCCGTTCGCTGGCCCCCTCGGCCCGGGGTCTGAGCCAGTTGGAGGCCGCCCTCACGCTGCTGCGGGCGGGTGACCCGGAGGGGCCAAGCTGGCTGGCCGAGGCGGAAGGGGTGCTGGACTCGCTCGGACCAAACCCGGGGGCCTCCTGCGCCCACCTGGCCCGCCGACGGCTGGCCGGCACGGCTCGCGCCTCCGAGCTACAGGACGACCTCCGCCTGCTCTTGCTGCCCGAGCATCTGGACACGCTTTACGAGTCGGCCGGCTGGCTGTTGCCCTGGCTGGTGGAGACCCCTGACTGCCTGCAAGACGCCACAGTCAACCGGGCCCTGATGCTCCTGGCCCGCGAATGCCCTGGCGCCTGCGCAACCGTGCTGGGCGGCAACCTTTCCCCCACCGGCCGACGCAACCTGGCCGAAGTGCTGGCTCGCTGCGGCTCGGCTGCGGCCCGCGAGCTGCTCGAGCGTCTGCGAGGGGATGCCGACGAAGAAGTGCGCAGGAGCGCGGCCGAAGGCCTGACCCGAGAGGAGGAGAGCTCCCTGCCCTTGCTGCGCCTCCACTCTCTGGGCCCCTTCACGGTCTATCTGGGCGAGCGGCGCATCGAGGAGTGGCACTCCCAGAAAGTGCGCTATCTTCTGGCCTGCCTGGCAGCCCATCCCGGCCGTCCCGTCAGTGAGGACGTGCTGGTGGACGCCTTCTGGCCGGAAGACCCCATCCGGGGCAAGAACAACCTCTACACCACCAGCTCCAACCTGCGCCGGGCTCTCCGGCACCCGGGCTTCAAAGGCGACCTGAACACCATCCCGCGCACTCCGGCCGGGCTGACCCTGAACCCCGACCTGCCCCGCTGGCACGATCTGGAGGAGCTGGAGCGCTGCTGGCGCGAGGCCCAGGCCTCCGCCAAAGACCCCGAGCGACTGCTGCAGGCCTGGCTCAGCGCCGCCCGTCTCTACCGGGGACCTTACCTGGAGGGCTGCTATCACGAGTGGGCCATGGTCACCCGCAACCGGCTGGAGGTGCGCATGCAAGAGACCCTGGTCTCGTTGCTGCAAGCCCTGACGGCCCGCGAGCGCTGGTCCGAGGTGCTGGAGTATTCCCAACAACTGCTCGAGCTCGAGCCCTGTTCGCAAGAGGCCCACCTGGGGGTGATGAAGGCCTACCTGAACCAGGGCCAGCCCGAGCTCGCCCTGCGCCAGTTCGAGACCTGCCGCGTGACCCTCAAGAAGGAGCTCCAGCTGGATCCCTCGCCGGCCCTGCTCGAGCTGCGCCAGCGCTGTCTGATGGCGTAAATGTTCATTCCTGGGCCGAAGTGAGGGCGAATCGGTAAAGACTGTTCGCTCCCAGTTCATCCTCCGGCGTGCGCCAACTGCTAGGATCGTGCCAGGAGGTGCACCATGAACGTCGTCATCCAGCCCTTTCACCCTCGGCTCGACCTGGAGACCCAGAAACGAGCGGCCGCTCTGGCTGATTACACCGACCATCTCTTGACGGTGGTGGACCAGCTTGACGAGACTCCCCGGGACCGGGCCTCGGGCACGAAGGGGAACGTGGTGCTGGCCGAGGGCCTCGATCTGGGCCAGCAGGGTCACATCAACCGCGCCCAGCTCAAAAGCCGCGGGGAGAACCACCGCGAGGCTCGCATCGAGACCGACCTGGCCCGCTACGAAGTCAAAGACAAGGGTGACCGACGCGAGATCCGTATCTCGACCCACGACCGGGAAGGCTATCGCAGCAGCCTGAAGACCATCACGGTGGACATGGAAAGTGGGCACCTGGTAGGTTTCGCCGAGCATGGCTACGCCTTCGGGCGCCGCGCGGTGGAGGGCTTGAAGGAACCCATGGTCTGGGTCCTGGGAGGGCCCTTCGCCATGACGGCCGGCGCGGTGGCCCTGGCTGCCACTGGAAACGCCGTGGCCGGTCTGGCCGTGGGCATCGCCGCTATGGTCGGCATCGGAGCCTTCGCCCACTGGGACAGCGTCTCGCGGCCTTACGAAGGACGCGACTGAACTTTCAAGAGCTGATTGGGACCCCTCGAGTGCGCGCCCCGGGGCAACCCGGGGCCTCTTTTTCCGGGCTAAACATCTGCGAAAGGTCCAACCCTTATGCTCGCCCCACGGACTCCAGCCCGACAAGGAGGCACAACCAGATGAACGGCAACTTTCTTTACAGCTCGCGGGTGGACGGCGAAGTGCTGCGTCGCCTCCACTCGGCGGGCATCCAGACGGCACTCGTCGACCTGCGCTCGTTTCGAGTGCGCAACTACTGGCGCCAGCCCCAGTTGATGATCCGTGACGGCTGGCAGATCGACCCCGAGATCAATACCAAGCGAGAGCACCCTCGCTCGTGGATTCTGGGCGATCCGCGCCAGACCGGGCAGAAGCTGGTCTTCGACCGCAACCTCGGGCGCATCAAGCTCACCAGCTACTCGCGCGGACTGGCCCAGGAAGTGGTGCTCGACCTCAACACCGACCAGATTCTGGCCAATCGGATGACCCAGTAAAGAGCTCCGAAAGATCCCCGAAAGGTCGCCCGGCTACGCTGCCCTCAGAGAACTTTTCGAAAGGACACCGATACGATGCAAGTCAATCCCGCCAACGGCCAGAACCCGCCCACCTTCACCGCCGACCAGCTCGGCGCGCTGCTCACCCTGCTCAATGCGCTCAATGGCTCAGATGAAGGCCTCCCGGGCGGGGGCGACCTGTCCGGGCTGCCCTTCTTCCCCGGCACGACCACCACCCAGATGCCCGGTCAGGCCAACCAGGCCGCCTGGCAGCAGATGATGCTGGCCGATCAGATGCAGGCTCAGACCATCATGATCCAGTCCCTGGCCGAGTTTCAGAAACATCAGGCCGAGCGCAACCGCATCCTGCGCGACACCCAGACCAAAATCTTCGAGCTGCAGCAGGAGTCCACCAACCAGTGGATCGGCACCTGCGGCAAGGTCAACAAGGAGTTCAGCCAGGCTCTGATGAGCTGATCGGCTCTCCGCCCCGTCCCCCAGGCCAGCGGCGCCCGCTCGGGCGCCGCCGGTACTCCATTGCCCCAAAGGAGGACCCTCTCCATGCTCCGACCCGTGCTGAGCAACCACCTCCCCACTCAGGCGCCCCCGGTTGGGGGCCGCGCCCCGCTGCCACCGGCCGACTCGCCACCTCCCGCGCCCCGGACCGTCGGGGATCAGGTCACCCTGCAGGCTCCCCCCGCCGGGGGAGCAGACCCCCAGCAGCCGGATCCCCCTCCCCAGCCGACCCAGCCTCCTGCCCTCAAAGGCCTGACCACCTCCCACCTGGGCCAGAGCTACAGCTCGAGCGGCAACGGCACTCTGCTGGCCGAGATGAGCCAGACCTCAGGCTCGGCCTGGGCCGAGTCAGGCATCAGCTGGTTCGAGCTCTCCGAAGTGGCGCCCCCCGACCCCGGCAAGCTGGCCACCGAGCTCAAGGTGGAGCCCCGCGACGGCCAGACCATCGAGCAAGCCCTCCAGGACGAGCTGCGCGAATACAACTGGTGCCTGGTGCAAGGAGCCGACAGCCCGACCTTCGCCTCCTATGCCCGGCAGGTTCTGGCGGGCAGCGACGTCGACCTGGCCGTGGCCGGCTTCTCGAGTCCCCCGGATACGACCTATGAGCCAGTCTCACGCCAGTTCCTGAAGAGCCTGGTGCAGGAGCTGGGAGGCAGCGTGGGGTTCATCACCAGCCCCACGATCGAGCCCGCCACGAGCATCGACGCAATCTGCAGCGCCGTCTCCCAACAAGAGCAAAACCCCATTGTCTATGTGACCGCGCTGGACTACATGCAGTATGCCGACGACCTCCCCGAGACCGGCCTCAAGGCGGAAGCCTTCAAGAGCCAGCCCAAGTTCGCGTTCCCCGACGCGGCCGCTTACTCGGCCGCCACGGCCCCCTTTTCCAACGCCTTCCTCACCATCGGGGGAGCCAACCAGGCAGTGCGCGATCTGTACCACGCCGTCGAGGCCGGGCGACCGGCGGTGGTGGTGGATTACGAGAGCGACAAGATGCCAGCCTGGAACGAGCAGCGCAACCGGGTGGGCAATGCCTCGGCCCTGCTACGCCAGGTGAGCGAGTCGGTCTACCAGGGAAAGCCCTGGCCGGAGGGGGTGCCACGCGAGGGCAAGCTTTGGGAAGGCTTCACCGTGGGCGACCTGGCCGGCTGGCTCGGCTCCAAACCCGAGAGCAGCGTCCGCTTTGTCACCCCGGATGCCTCCGGCGTTCGCCAGGCAGCCGAGTGGCTGAGGAACTGAGCCATGAAGGTCCCTCTGCACGCCCTCCCCGGCCCTGCGCTCAGCCTGACTCGACCTGCAGCCCTGGTGCGCGAGGATCGACTGGTCGACAGCCTCCGCCTCGGGGTCGAGGATGGCGCTCATCAGGGCGCCAAGCTCGGCCGCCTGGCCGGTGCCTCAGCCCTGTCTCTGGCCCTACCGTTGGGGCTGGCCGTGCTGGGCGCCCAGCTGGGAGCCGCCGCCGTGGTGGGGGTGGCTCTCAGCCCGGTGGGCCTGATCGGAGGACTGGTGGCGGCCAGCCTGGCCGAGCGCCATGTCGGGGTCGGGCGCCGAGCGGGTGCGGCCCTGGGTGCGGTGCTGGGGCTGGGCCTTGGCCTGGCTCGCCACCTGCGAGGCAAGCAGGATGCAGGGCCGGTTGAGCTCCCCTTCCGGCCGGCCTCCGGAGCCCCGCCCTCGGAGGGCCTGGCTCCCCGCCTCTTGCACTCGGCCCAGCGGCGCTTCCTGGGCCAGGTTCCCGAGCGCAACCAGCGCGTCGAAGTCGCCGAGAACGTGTGCGCCAACGCCACCACCATGCTGGTGGGCGGCCTCTGGCTGCCCCAGCTGGCGGCCAGTTTGCTGCCCATGCCCTTCTCGCTGGTCTTCGCCACGGTGGCTGGGCCGGCTTTGGGCGTGGTGGCCGCTGGCGTGCTGGAGAACGCCCTGGGCCTGGGGCGGGTAACCGGCGAGTTGCTCGGTCACGCCGCCAACAAGCTTCTACCGCCACCGGGTCCGGCCAAAGAACCCCCGCCCCACCGCCCTCCTTCGGCTCTCAAGAAGGCGTTCTTCGCCCTCAATCAGGTGATCGCCGAGCCAATCCTGACCACCATGATCGACGCCACCCGGGTCACCAACCGGCTGTTTGCCCAGGAGCCATCGCTGTGCGTGGCCTTCCAACCCCGCCCCGAGCCGCGGATCGATGACCAGCGCCTGCTGGACAACTTCGTCAAGCTGGCCGGCATCAACGGGGTCAGCGGGCAGGAGCAGGAGGTGGGACGCGAGCTCAAACGCCAGCTCGAGGAGTTGGGCATTTCCTCCCTCGAGAAGCCCGACGGCACCTTGATCGCCACTGTCCCGGGCACGGTGAGCGACGCTCCCACGCTCATCCTGAGCGCCCACCAGGACACGGTGGCGCCCACCAGCGCCCAGGCCATCCGAATCACCGACCGCAAGGTGCAAACCGACGGCAGCCACATCCTGGGGGCCGACAACCGGGCCGGGCTGGCTCAGATCCTGGAGGCCGTGCGGGTGGTTCTGGAAACCGGTCAGGAACGACCGGAGATCAAGCTGGTCTTCACCGTCAGCGAGGAGACCGGGCTCACCGGCGCCGGACGGCTCGCTCCCCAGGACCTGAGCCTTCGCCCCGCCCTGGGCGTGGTGGTGGACTCGACCGACGTGCGCGATCTGAACCTCACAAACGACGCCGTGCTGGTCAACCCGACTCGCTCGCTGCGCTATCAGTTCAGCCAGGAGGATCCGGTGGTGCAACTGGCCATGGTCAGCATGGCCCGCGGCGGCACCCGCCCCCGTCCCCTGCGCGTGCCCATCATGACCGGAGCCGGCACCGACGCCAACACGCTGGCCTTCAACAGCGGCAACATCCGCTCCATCGCCATCGGGTGCGGCCAGCGCGACATCCACACTCCCCACGAGAACATCCTGCGCTCGGACCTCTCGGCTGTGGCCCGCACCCTGGTGGGCTGCATCACCAACTGCACCGACTTCAGGGTAGACGGGGGGGCGATCGTGCCGCGACTCAGCTCTGGGAGCGGGCGTCCAGAAACTTGAGCACGGTGTTCTCGGAGAGCTGCAGCAGGTCGCCCGGCTGAAGCTCACGCTCGCGTTCGAGGATGACCCCGTTGACCACGGTGGTGGCGCTCCCCACGGGGGCCACCCGCACCTCGTCTTGCAGGGTGAAGAAGGCGTGCTGACGCGAGACGGTGGGATCGTGCAACACGATGGCGCAGTCGGCCAGGCGCCCCAGCACGCTGACCCCTTGCTTGAGGGGGAAGCTCTTGTTCAGGTCGGCCGGCGTTCCTCGGGTGACCCGCAGGAAGAAACGACCTTCCAGAATGGCCTTCTCACCCTGCTTGGGAGCCGCCGAGGCACGCTGGAACTCCAATCGCGTCGAGCCCAGCTCGATGCTCTCGCCGCCGAACAAGAACACCTGGCGCACGGCCAGCCCGTTGACCTTGACGTCCGCTCCCGGCAAGCTGCTCAGCTGCAAACCGTTCTCTCTCAACTGCAGCGAGGCCGCCCGATTGGGGAGCTCGGGGTCCTCCAGCTCGATCTCGTTGGGCTTGAGCCCGGGGGCGCCCAGGGTGATCACCTGGCCTTCCTCCAGCGCCTGCGGGAAGAGAGGAATCTTGCGCCCCTGCTCGGGCCCGCCGGTACAGACCAGCTGGTAGAGAGGGGCGAAGCTCGACTCCACCGTAGCCAGCGAAATCATCGCAGGCGCCTGGCTGGCGGTCAGCCGGGTCTCAGGATCTCCAAAGAGGACCATGGCCTGGGAGGCGAGCCAGGGGTCGGGTTGACCTTGAAGGCGACGTCGGGTTTCCAGCAAGGCCTGGGCCACCGGAACCCCCTGGGACAGGCTCTGGTAAAAGGGCACCCAGAATCGCTCGGCGTGGGCCACATCCCACAGCCAGCCCACCACGCTGCGTGCACCCAGGCCGGTCAGGAGCTGGGCCCAGGAGGTCAGAGGCTCGAGCAGGGGACGAGGGGAGCTACCCACGCCCGGATAAAGCGACAGCACCACCAGCTCGGGCAGTCGGCCCAGCACCAGCTCGCGCAGATCGTCGCGGGTGACCGGCCGGTCGGAGAGGTGGATGGTGGCGTCCAAACCCTGGCCTCCGGCGTAGGCCCAGAGGTGCAGCAGGCTGGTTCCCCCCTGGTTGAGCGCCCCCATCAGGGCCAGCTGATCCGACTCCGGACCGCTGAGTACCTGGCACGGCATCACCTCCTTGAGGGCCCGCGCGACTTGCTGAGCCTCGGCAGTCGACCAGGGTAGCAGCCCCTGGCTGTCGGCCAGCAGGACCCCCCGCCCGGTGGAGCGAGGGCTGTCTGTCGGTGGTGGTGCGAGCTGACGGGTCAGGGACCAGAGCTGACCGAGCGGGCCGTGGCCGGGCAGCTCGGCCAGTTCCCAGGGGAGGGTGCGGTCGGCCGTCTCCAGGATCAGAGTGCCGCCCCCGGAGAGCGCCTCGCGCATCCGTTCGGAGAGCTGCTGGCCCAGCACCCGGGCCAGGTTGGCTGCCGCCTGCGCGGCACGGGTCGGTTCCGGATCGACCCAGGGCGAGGGCGACAAAGCCACTTGCAGCTCGCCCAGGTGGGTGGACAGCAGCTCATCGGTGGCATCGGTGAGAGGGATGCTCTCGGTGAGCAAGACCGAGCCCTCTTGCTCGAGCTCGAGCACGAAGTTGAGCAACTCTCTCTGGATGCGCAGCCGGAAGCTCACCAGGCGGGGTTCGATCCGGCCCGGTCCCGGCTCCTGCGAAAGATCGGCGAAAGGCGCGAGCTCTATGCTGGGACCATCTTCTCCAAGGAGGACAACCAGATGCCTTTACCCTTACTGGCGGCCGCGGCAATGATCGCCTCCACGGTGGTCACCGTGGTGCAGGGAGTGCAGATGAACCAGATGATGCAGTCGAGCCAGGAGCAGAGTCAGGCCAACTTCGACCAGATCATGCAGTCCAACCAGCAGTACAGCCAGTCGAGCAACGAGCAGCTGCTGGCCTGGCGCCAGGAGTCAAACCAGCAAATGCACGCCTTCTACTCGGCCATGGGGGCCCAGTTCAACATGCCACAAGGTTTCTGGGACGACCTCTTCGGCATCAGCCCGACCCCCACGCCGACCAGCCCCGCGTCAGGCAACGTCTTTTATCAGGTTTGAAAGGAGACCCCCCATGCATTGTTTGAGCTGTCACCAAGAAAACCCCCTCAACCAGAGGTTCTGCCTGCACTGCCAGGCCCGACTTCCCTGGGTCCCACCCGACACCGGGCCCGGCTTGGAGCTGGAGGAAGGCACCGAATACCTCACGCCCGAGCGGCATTACGCCAACGAGTACCTGGCCGAGTTCCAGCTCACCGCCTTCGCTTACCTGGACGGAGTGGTCGAGCTGAGCGAGTTGCTCGGCCACTATCGGGGCCTGGCCCTGAGGCTGGAGCACTTTGTGAAGTCGGAGGTGCCGGGCTGGCTGGCGCGCCTGGCGGTCGAGCAGCTGGAATGGCCAGCTTACCTCTACCCCAGCCAGATGAGCTACCTTCTGCGCAAGGGCTGCTTTGATACCCGGGCCGGCATGAGCTGTCTGGAGGCCTTCCAGGCCGAGCCCGACGAGGAGCGGCTGCTGCTGGCCTTGAGGATGCTCCAGACCGGACACGACCACTTCGCCCTGGCCTGGGAGCTTCTCGCGGCCCGGGCCGAAGCGCTGGAAATCGAGGCCCGCCGGCGGCAGCTCGAGCTGGGGCCAGCTGCCTGATCCCCACCCGGGGCCTGTGCGCCCCCACCGCCCGCGGTGGGGATCCCCACCCTCCGCCGTGGGGCAACCGGAGCCTGTCCGCCCCCACCGCCCGCGGGGGGGCTGCAAACTGGTAGGAAACGTTCACAGCCAGGACTTTTTCGGTAACGTCCCCTGGCGCTGTAATAAGAGCAATCCCGACAGGAGGCCTAGAAATCGTGCTCGGTTCCATTCCCAGCTTCCAGATCGCGACCAGAAACCACAGCTTCCCCATCGCGGCCCCCGGCCTGCCCGCGGGCGCCGGCTCGGCCTTCTGGATGGAGGACCGGAGCCAGCTATCGCTGGCTGCTTACCTGCCAGACTCCGAGCGCCTGCGAAGCTACCTGGCCGCGCAGGGCCTGGCCCCCGAGCCGTCGACCTGGGCGACGGCGTTCCAGAGGGCCACACAACTGATGCAGCCCGGGGGAATGCCTTCGCTGACCGAGCTCAATGAGAGCCTGTCGCCCCCGCTCAGCCCGGAAGCTTACGCGGGCTTCCTCCAACAGCTCGAGGAATCGAGGCTGGGGGACGACCCCACCGCCCGGGTCACGGCCCTCAGCCTGCTCCTGAGCGGCTTTCCGGGGCAGTTGATCGAGCAGGCCCTCGGCCGGCTGGGCCAGGATCACGAGCAGGGCCGGCTCGACCTGGGTGAGCGCCTGCCCACCGGCACCGCTCTGAGCCCACCAACTCCCTCCGCCCCATCGAACCAATCGGGCCCCTCCAGCCCGAGCCCAACACCCCACTCCACCCAGCAACCACTGGCCGAGCTGGAAGCCCGGGTGGCCCGCGAAAGCGAGCAGCTGAGCCGGGCGGAGGGTCTGGTAACCACCTATCAGGCTCGTGCTGCCCAGGCGCAAGAGCAGGTCCAATCGCTGGAAAGCCGGCTGAACATCCTGCCCGCCAACGACCCGGCGCGCGCCGCTCTGCAAGGACAAATCTCCCAGGCCCGGACCCTGCAGCAACAGGCCGAGTCGGCCAGCCGCGCGGCCCGGCAAGAAGCGTCTGCCGCCCGCACTCGCCTCGAGCAGGCCCGGGCCCAGCTGCAACAGGTCCGCCAGCAGCTCGTTCAAGGCCCGCAAGCGGCCTCGAAGGCCAACCCGGGGCAGCCGCCCGACAGCGAGCGACGCGCGCCCAACGAGACCTTCGTGCTCCAGTTCAACCATCCCCAGTACAACCCGGGCGGGCCATCCAGCAGCGCCAACTGCGGACCGGCCTCGGTGGCCATGGCCCTGGCCAATACCTCGCTCTTGCCCGACGAGCTCGACTACACCGAGGGAGGCTCCTCGCCCCAGGCCACCATCGACGCCGTACGCGTTGCCGGCACCGGAAGCAACGATCCCCATGCCTTCACCAGCATCGGCCAGATGGAGCGGGCGGCCCGAGCCTACGGCGCCGAGACCCAATCGATCCGCACGATGGACGACATCGACGCCGCCCTGATGCGGGGCGACCAGGTGGTGCTGGCCGGCAACCCCAACCATCCCGGGGCCTACGGGGTGGGCAACGGCATCAACTACAGCGGCGGACACTTCATCAACGTGACCGCCATGGATACCAGCTACCAGCCCCCCCGCTACGTGATTCAGGATCCGCTCAGCCGTCAGGGCAGCCTGGTGGTCACCCAGGAGCAGCTGCAGGCCTACATGAACGCTCCCAACGCCACCGGAGTGGAGGGCTTCTCGGTTGGCAACCCGAGCGACGACAACGCTCCCCGCCTGATGGACTCGAGCGCCCTGGGTCAACCCGGGCCGCGCACCACCTCCACCGCAAGCTACCCTCCCCCTACCCCCGACTCGGTTCCGGCCAACGGGGCGATGGTCCAGCCCTTCATGGGTGGGCTGCCCTCGGAGGTGGGCGGGCTGCTGGGCGCGGCCGGCCTGAGCCAGGTGGGCGAGCTGCTGCGCGAGGGTGACCTCGAATCGGCCATCAAGCTTCTCTGCCAGGCCATCTTGCAGGCACGCACACGGCCTGAGTCCACTCCCGAGGCAGAGCAGCTGACCCAGGTCCTGATGCTGGTGGTGGGCCAGGCCCTGGGGCAGCAGCTCAAGGTCGCGGCGAGCACCCGTCTGCTGGTGCAAGCCACCCTCGGCTTCGACCCCTTCACCCTACCATCCCAGACCATGCTGCGCGGCATGCCCGGGGCCTGGCAGCTGGCCCGACAGGAGAGCCTGCGATGATCCTTCGCCTGTTTCGAAAGCTGATTCGACCCGTCCCGAGCCGGGCAGGCCTGCGCGAGCGCAGGGGGACTTTGCGCCACGGCGCCAACCGGTCGGCTCTCTGCCGACACGGAAAGCGCATCCTGGCAGCCGTCATCCTGGATGAGAGCCACTCGGGCCTGCGCCTGCGGCTCGACCGCTCTCCCCGCCTGCGCCCCGGCGCCAGGCTCGCCATCGGGGTTCCCAACGGTCTGGGAGTGCTGTGGCAGACCGGCCGGGTGGCCTGGTGGAAAACCAGCGCCGCCCTGCCGGCGGGGGGCTACGTGGGGCTCTGCCTGCCCCCCTCCGACACCGGAGGGCAGGAGCGGCGGCGGTTTCGCCGCTTTGTCGGACCTGTCGAAGTCGAGTTGGAGGATGGCACCCGCACCACCTGCCAGAACATCAGCCTGCACGGGATGGCGCTCGCGGCCGGCCGGTCTTCGGGGGCCGTCTGTAAGCTGCGGGTGGGCGAGAACTGGCTGCGGGGAGTGGCACTGGATCAAGGCCGGGTCGTCTTTCCCAACCCGCCCGACTGGCTGGCCAGGTGGTTGGAGGAGCGGGACTCGAAGAGCCCCGCTCGATGAATTCACAACCCTGAGAACCCAGGAAGCAGGCCGAGACGAGCCGAACTTTCAGGCAAGCCATTCCCAAGGCAAATCCGTAACAAGAGAGGCATCAAAAGTGGCCAACAAGAGCGACGGGGTCCGCAAGGAAGTCAAGAAGAAGCCAGCCAAGACTCAAAAGGAAAAGAAAGCCGAAAAGAAGGCCAAGAAAGACGGCAAGTAGCCGGCCGTCGCGATAAGGCGCGGCGCCGTTCAGGAGATTGTCTACACTCCCGCGCCTACGAATTCCGAAAGGTCCACGCGCGAAAGTGTAGCTCTGAGCAAACGGTCGAGCGGAAAGCTCGGCCGTTTGTTTTCCCGCTCAGGCAGAGGGCAAGCGCACCTGAAAGCAGGCTCCGCCGCCCGGGCGGCGGCAGAAGGTCAGCTGGCCCTGATGCAGCTCCACGATCTGCTTGCTGACCGACAGGCCCAGGCCCGTGCCCCGGCCCACCGGCTTGGTCGTGAAGAAGGGATCGAAGATTCGCTCCTCCACCTCGGGCGGCACTCCCGGGCCATTGTCGGCCACCTCCAGCACCACCCGGTCGCCCTCGGCTCGAACCGTCACCTGCACCTCACCACCCCTCTCCCCCACGGCGTCGCGGGCGTTGAGCAGCAAATTGATCAGCACCTGCTGGATCTCGTTGGCATTGCAATAGGCGGAGGGCGCCTTCTCAAAGAGCGTGCTGACCCGCACCCCGCCGGTCTCCAGCTGGTGGCCGATCAGGCCCAGAGTATCTCGCACCAGTTGCTCCCCGCTCACGCTCTGGCGTCCGGCCGAGGCGGCGTCGCGGGCATAGTAGAGCAGCTTGGCCACGATCTCGCGGGCCCGCATGACCTCACCCCTGGCCCGCTCCAGGCGCTTGAGAGCGGCCTCGGAGCGACCCGAGTCGAGGGCCGAGCGGGTGGAGTCGAGGCTGAGCAGCACCGTACCCAGAGGCGTGTTCAGCTCGTGGGCAACTCCCGCCGCCAACTCGCCCACGGCCGCCAGCTTGCTCGACTGCACCAGCTGGCTGCGCGAGTCTCGCAGGTGCTGGTAAGCCTGCTGCAGCTCAGCATGCAACCAGGCTCCCGACAGAGCGGCCGAGGCCTGATAGGCCAGAGCGGCCAGCAGGTCTCGCTCGGTGGTCCGGAAGGCATCCAAGGAGCGGTCGCAAAGCGCGATTCCCCCCAGCAGGCCGCGCTCACCGCGCAAACTCACAGCCGAAAAGCTTCGCTGCCAGGGCCAGAGAGGCGGCTCGTCGGAGAGGTTGCCCAGAAACACGGCCGACTCTCCCGCCTCAAAGCGAGCCACCAGCTGCTCGAAGCCGGCTGGATCGGGCTCGCAGTTGCTGCGCACCACCTGCCATGAGCCTTCGTGCAGCAGGGCGACAGCGAAGTCGCAGCCCGGGAACAGGGCCGTGAGCGTCTCCTCGAGATGGCTCACGATCAGGGTCAGGCCGCTCTCCAGGCTGGCAGCCATCTGACCGGCGGCTTCCAGCAAGCGCTTGAGCCCGGCCGCCCACTCGCTCAAAGCGTGCTCGTGGCGACGCATCTGCTCGGACTCGCGTTCAAGAGTGGCGTAGCGGCGAGAGAACTCGAGCGCCGGGCTGAGCTGGCCCACCAGCAGGGTCAGCCACTGATGATCGCGCTCCTCGAAGGGCACTCCGGGCTCGCGACTTACGTAGAGCACGCCCTGGCGCGGAATGGGTAGGGCCAGGGCATTGCTCTCGCCCTCCAGAAGGCGCGGTCCGACGGCCCGCTCGGCGGTCATGGCCAGCACCGCTTTCTGCCTCCAGCATTGATCCACCAGGGGCTCGCTCACCTGCAGCAGGCTGGCACAACCCAGGCGCTCGGCGTGAGGGCTGGAGAAGCGGGCGGGCACCAGTTGTCCGCCTTCCTCCAGAAAGATCACCCGGCTGACCCAGCCGCTGCCCAGCTCCAGCACCAGGCGCAGGGCGGCCTCCATCAACTCCTCCGGGGGGGCCCCCCGCACCAGCAGCCGGTTGATCTGCTCGCGCAGACGGCATTCCAGGGTGCGATCCTCCAGTTGACGGCGCAGCGCCTCGGGCGACTGGGGCAGCACCTCAGCGCTTCCAGCCCAGCTTCCACCAGCGCGAGCGGCCCAGCGAAGCCTGACAGTGGCTGCACTTTCCGCTCTTGACCAGGGTACAGCGCTCGCAACTCGGGCACAAAGTCGTTTCGGGCGAGAGCACCAGCAGCGAGAGCCGATCGTCCAGGCCCTTGCCGATCCGGATCAGCAGGCGCAAAGGGTCGGCCTGCAGCTCGGTGGGACGGTCATGCCACTGCTCGCTCTCGAGCAGGGCGGCGATCGAAGCCGGGGGACGGGGAAAGCACTGCTCGAGGAAGGCGCCGGCCAGGTCTCGGGCCAGCTGCGACTGGGGCTTCTGGCTGGCCAGATCGCGAGCGATCAAGAGCTCGGCCGCCTGGACCCGTTCCCCCTCGAGCTGAAGTTGCAGCTCGACCAGCCCGCGCATGCGGTAGCCCGAAGGACGAAAGCCGCGTACGTCGCCCACCTGATAGTCTCTCACCAACCCGAAGGCTCGGAAGAACTCGCTCTGGGGGTCGAGGGGACGGTCGATCACCTGCCTGCCATTGGGCGAGCGGGGGCCGATCTCCTACACCTGCTCGGGCGGACCCACGTTCCAGGCGATCAGCCCGTCGGTCTTCTGCTGGTAGAGCAACTGGCCATCGCGCTCATAGAGCCGCCCGCGCTCGAGCTCGATGGGCTTCTCCTGGCTGCGGGCCTCGAAGAAGGCCAATGTTCCCACCGCGGCTGCCCCCAGAATTTGCGCCGCCGGGCCGGCCGGGGCCCCGGCCATGGCTCCGAAGATGCTTACCAGGCTGGCACCCAGGGCGATGCCCAGGCCGACTCGGGCGACCTTCTTGTAGACCGGCAGCGGGTCGACCGGACGGTAGAGGCGAACGGCCACCCCTCTCCCGCCCGGACCTTCGGGGAGCTCACGCGAGAGGCTCTCCAGGGTCGGATGGGCCGGGGAGTCGGGAGGAGCCGAGGCCAGCTTCCAGTAGTCGCGGCCAGGACGATTGGGGTGCAGGGGGGGAAGAGTGTTCATGGGATACCTCCTCATTTCCGGATTCTCGGGAAGGGACGGGGGTGGCGGGGGGCCCGGCCGGGGCAGGGCCCCCCGTGGATACACCAGGCAGGTCAGCCGCCGGCTGAACTCGAGGGTTTCCATGCGCTCGGTGCCGTGAGAGAGTTGCTCGTGCCCGGGGCCGGTGGAACCGGGCTGCGGACACCCCCACGGGTTGCGAAAATAGACCTGCCCGCCCCGCTGGGAGGTGAGCGAGACAGCGTGATAGACCTCCCCCTCCCAGCTGAGGACAGCCACCACCGGCAGACCCGAGCGCAGCGACTCGAGCGACTTGCGCAGCTGCTGGGGATGATTACGGCCGGTGCTGGCCCAGACCTCGAAGGGACGCTGGTAGAGGGCGCTCAAGAGGCGAGCCGTCTGCTCCGGGAGAAGTCCCCGCTGGCCAGAGTGCAGCCGATCCCTGTCGGGGTCATAGGCGTGGCCGGCGGCGTAAGTCATGAAGGCGGTCTGCACGATGCGCTCCACCCTCGTGTTGTAGCCCCGCGCGTCGATCTGGGCCGGATGCACGCTCAGCCGCACCCGGTCGTGGTTGGGGAGCCGGGCCTCCCCCGAGCGGGCCAGCTCGACCGTGATGCGGGCAAACTCGGCCGGCTGGTCGCACAGGAAGTTGTAGGCGGGAGCCGTGGCGGCGCAGGTCCCCCGCCCGGCCAGCTGACGGAAGAGGCGGTGAGGCTCGGCCAGGTGGATCAAGAGATCGGTGGCCAGGTCGCGGCGGTAGTTCACCTCCAGCCGCTGATCGCCGGCCAGGTAGGCCACTTGCAGCAAGGCCGCCTGGGGGACCTCGCGCTTTCGTAGCAGGCGGGCGATCGCCTCGCGCGCCAGCATGCGCCGGTCGTTAAGCTCGACCCGCCGGTTGCCCAGCTCCTTGAGCAGGGTGCGCAGCACCCAGTCGGGGGACTCGGGAATGGTTTTCGGCATCGGCGGTGGCGGGGCGTGGAGGATCATTGGAGCTCTCCAGTCGGGGGGATGCACCCATCCTAAGGCGGGCTCCTGAAAGATTGCAGAATGGAAAAACGGCTCTAATTATGGATTTTTTGTCCCTCGACAGAGCAAAATATTCACTTCCAGGGAAATCTCGCAGGGGAGCAGAACCGGCCGGAATGCGCATCCTGGTTGTGGACGACGACCGGCCCTTCGCCGACAGCCTGGTGGAGGCGCTGGAAGACCTGGGCTACACCGAGCCAACCGCCTGTTATTCGGCCATCGAGGCGCTCAACCACGTGGCCGAGCACCCGGTGGACCTGGTGATCAGCGACGTGCGCATGGCCGGCATGGACGGCCTCGGCCTGCTGGCCGAGTTGCAGCGCACCCGGCCCGAGATCCGCTCCATCGTGATCACCGGCTACGCCGATGAGGAGGCTCCCGGGCGCGCCGTGGCCGCCCGCACCGAGGACTACCTCTACAAGCCCTTCAGCGTGGAGCAACTGCACGCCAGCATCAAGTCGCTGCGTCCCCTGGTTCCCGCCCATGAAGGGCCGGCCGAGCTGCTGCCGGTGGTGGAGCTGCGCCAGAGCGTCCTGCGCGCTTTCTACGTGGGCCTGCGCTCGGGCGGGCTCACCGAGGGCTACCCCCTGTGGGTAGCCCTGGAGGACCTCGACCGCCAGATCGCTTCCCACCTCTCGGCTCCCTCCGCCCCCGCCTCCCAGGCCCTCGACCGTCGCCAGCTGGTGGAAGGCTTGCTGGCCCTGCGGCGCTGGGTCCAGCTCATGGTGGCCGCCCCCTCGACCCGCTCCTCCTCGGGCTGGTTCGAGGCCCTGGCTCAGGAAGTGCGTCAGGGGCGGCTCGGCCCCGAGGAGCTAAGCCTGGCCCCCCTGCTGCGCACCGCCCCCCAGTCCCCTCCCCAGTGGAAGGCTCTCCAGGAGCGTCTCCAAACCCTTTAACCTGCCTGGTAGGAAATGTTCAAGGCTGTTCGGTCCTGGTTCACCACCTTCGGCCCACAAGGCCGCTAAGCTGGAGCCAGAACCGACAGACTGGAGCCAGGCAATGATCCTCACCCGCACCCCCTCCAATGAGCAGCTGGCCTCGGCGGCCCGCTGGAAGAACACCACCGACGACCTGGTTGCCCTGGTGGCCGCCCAGGATCAACAGGCTGCCGACCTGGATCGCCGCAAGGACGCCGTCACCTTGCAGGGCGGCGAGCTAGAGAGCCCGCCCAACGCACCCACGGGCGAGTTCCGAGACCGAATCACCAGCGCCAACCTGAAACAAGACGGCTCGGGCACCGTGCAATCAGCCCGTGTCGAAACCCACAACTACTACCCCACCAACGGCTTCGGACCCAGCATTCTCGAGCCGCGACGTTATGAGCTGCGCGACCACGGCGCCGAGCAAAGCTACCTGATCCACAGCGACGGCACCTGGGGCAACCGCTTCGACGTGCGCTTCTCGGTGGACAAAGCCACCGGCGACGTGACCGATTACTCCGAGCGGCATTACGCAATGACCTTTCCCGAGGCCCTCAAGGACGTGCTCACCAGACCGTCGGGCCTGATCCTGACGGCCGGGGCCGGGCTCCTGGCCGGCCTCCCCTTCGGCCTGACCGGTGCCCTGGCCCAGGCCGCCTTCGGGCCGGGCGGCCCGCTGCTGGCCGGGCTGGCCGGGGCCGCGGGAACGGCCCTGTTGCTGGCCCACCTCAAGACCCGCCCGATGTAAGGGAATCGCGCCCGGGGCGCGAACGCCCGGGCCATGGGCCGATGGCTGCTCCTGGTCTGCCTGACTTGCGCCGCCCTGGCGCAGGAGAACTGGCTCGAGCTGCGCGTCGAGCCGGGCGACGCCAGAGTGCTCCTGCAACGCCCGGGCTACGCCGCCGAGCCCCTGGGGCGGGCGGGCCAGCGGCTGCCCGCCCCGGCTGCGGGCCCGGTCATCCTGCGCTTTGAGCGGCCTGGCTGGAAGAGCCTGGAGGTCCGGCTGGACAGCCCTTCGGGGCTCTATCCCCCGACCGGACAGCCTCCCCTGCGGCTCGAGCCCGACCCGGCCGGCGGCTGGCATCGCCTCGGTCGCCGGGTCGCGCCGGCGGGGCTGGCCCTGCTGGGGTTGGCTGCCCTGGCACTCCTGGCCCGCCGGGCCCGTGGGCAGCACCAGCGCAAGCGCCTGCGCCAGCTCGTGGAGGGGCTCGACCGCTCCGATCCCCTGACCGGCACGGCCCTGGGAGCCTTTCGCCTGCTCGAGCCCCTCGGACGAGGGACCAGCGGAACGGTCTATCGAGCCCTGCCCGAGGACAGCCTCGACCCCACCCGGGCGGTCGCCGTCAAGGTCTTGCACCGCGAATTCGCCTCCAGCCCGGTCTACCGTCGCCGCTTCGAGCGCGAGACCCGCATCACGGGCGAACTCGAGCATGCGAACCTGGTGCGCGTTCT
Source organism: Candidatus Xenobia bacterium (assembly GCA_045863235.1). Lineage (GTDB taxonomy): Bacteria > Vulcanimicrobiota > Xenobia > Xenobiales > QWHO01 > QWHO01. The sequence continues at coordinate 28,002 of BTUM01000074.1, forward strand.
GGCCTCGGGCAGCGAGCGCGGACTGGCCTACCTGGCCACCGAATTGGTGGAGGGGCGCAGCCTGCGCCAGGTGCTCGAGCAGGGCCGGCCCGACCCGGCCGACAGCCTGGCCTGGATCGCCCAGGCTCTGGAAGGGGTGGCCTGCGCCCACGACCGGGGAGTGGTGCACCGCGACCTCAAGCCGGAGAACCTGCTGCTCACCGACCAGGGAGTGCTCAAGGTGGTCGATTTCGGGGTGGCCGCAGGCGAGAGCTACACCGTGCTCACAGCCACCGGATTCGTGGCCGGCACGCCCACCTACCTGGCCCCCGAGCAGATCGCCGGCGAGGCCGTGCCCGCCTCGGACCAGTACAGCCTGGGCGTGGTGCTCTACGAGCTTCTGAACGGCGCGCCCCCTTTCCAGCACCCCGATCCCATGGCCCTGGCCCAGCTGCACGTGGGTCGTCCTCCGCCCCCGCTCCCCCCCGAAACGCCGGGTGCGACCGCGGTCATGCGCATGCTCAAGAAGGCCCCTGGAACTCGCTTTCCCGACTGTCGGGCGGCGGCCGCCGCCCTGCGCGGGGAGGGCTGATGCGGCTGATCCTGGCGGGGGTTCTCCTGATCCTGGCGCAACTGCTCTGGCCTGCAAGCCAGCCCCCGTCGGGCCCCATCTCGATCCCTACCGTCCCCTCGGGAGCCGCCATCAGCAAACCCCAGACCGACCTGTTCCTGCCGCAATCTGGCGGCGATTCGGCGGCTCGTTTCGCCTGGGTTCGGGTCGGACGCTCGCCGGGACCGCTCCAGCTCACCTTCGAGGACCTGCCCTGCGACGTGCGCCTGGAGCTCTTCGGCTACCAGCCGCGCAGGCTCCGTCTCCTGCCCGACTCCTTCCCGCTGGCCCCGGTAGCGCTGGAGCCGAAGATCCCGCTGCTGGCTCCGGCTCTCTATGCCCTGCGGGACCATCCCCTGGCCGGCCTGGGAGGCCTGCTGCTTCTTGGGGGAGCCCTGCTGGCCGGGCGCGATCACAGGCGCGCGCGAGCCCTCCGGGCCATGCGCGAGCGCCAGCGCCAGGGGGACTTTCAGCCGGGCGACCTGGTCGGCCCCTACCGCCTGGACCGGCCCCTGGGCCAGGGCGGCAGTGGACGTGTCTTCCTGGCCCACAGGGCTGGAGAGGAGGTGGCCCTCAAGGTGCTCTGGTCGGGCGGGCAGGAGGCTCTGCGCCGCGAGGTGCAGGCCTTGCGCCAGCTCCACCACCCGCGCCTGGTGCGCCTGGACGACTGGGGGGAGGTGGAGGGCTGGCTCTACCTGGTGATGGAGCGGGTCAGCGGCCCTACCCTGGAGGACGCTCCTCCGACCGATCGCGCGGCCGCCCTGACCGTGGCCCGGCAGCTGGCCGAGGCCGTGCAAGCGGTGCACGATGTGGCGCTCGTGCACCGCGACGTCAAGCCGGGCAACCTGATCCTGAGCCCAACCGGCCTCAAGCTGATGGATTTCGGCCTGGCCGGACCCACCCCAGAAGGCCAGCGAGCCGGCACTCCCGGCTACATGGCCCCGGAGCAGATCCGGGGAGAGCCGGTGGACGAGCGCGCCGACCTCTACGCCCTGGGCGCCGTGCTCTACTTCTGCCTGAGCCAGGGCCGGCGGGCCTTTGCGGGAGAGACTCCCACGGCCGTCATGCAGGCCCAGCTCGAGGGCCGCTGGACCCCCCTGGAAGACGAGCTACGGGATCTGCTCACGGGGTTGCTCGCGCCCGATCCCGCCGAGCGCAGGCCGAGCTCGGCGCGCGAGGTGGGAGAGCGTCTGGACCGCGCCTAGCAGAGTGATGCAAAGTCCTCGAAGAGGGCTCTTGCATCATCCTGCGCTCAACAGATTGTGTAGGGCATCAGCCTGCCAGAGCCAGGCCCGATAACTTGCTCAGTTGGCCTGGGCCGTCGCCAGGTAGCTTGCCGCGATGTGGCCCAGCGGGTTGTCCTTCAGTCGAGCAGCCATGAAGGCCGTTACCTCCGGGCTTCGTATGGCGGCCAGAGTCGCCCCCAGCACCCGTTTGACGGGAATGCTGCGCTCGCAGCTCAACCATCCAATCAGGCAGGGAGCGCATTGCGGTCCGATCCGATCGACCGCGGAGGGAACATATTCAGCCGCCGCCGCGGGAAGCTCGACGAAACGCTCCAGTTGAGGAGCCTGCCAGAAAGATGCGATGATGCTGCAAAGCTGAGGCGGAAACGAGCCCTGGCCCCAGGCGCGCTCCAGAGCCTCGTGGACCCACTCCTGCGCGGTCGGAAAGGCGTAGGCCAGAGCAACCGCCAGGCCCAGCGGAGCGTCGGGCCAGAATTCTCCGGCTGCCTCGCGCGCCGACTCGTAAGCCGGGTCTACCGCCAGGTAGGCTCGCAGGGTCTTCCAGCCGCTCATGCTGAGCGAGTCAGGCTGGCTGTTGGGCACAAGCTTGCCCTCATACGTCACCTCGAGCGCGTGGCTGGCGCACAGGGCCCGGGTGGCGTAGGCAAGGCCCCGATGGGCCACCCAGTGGTCCACCAGGTCGCTCCCGACCGTGGCCGGGTGGCTCGGACTCCAGAAGACACCGTTAATGCCCAGCAAGCTGGCCACCCGCCCCTCCGCCTTCGGGTCCTCAGCGGGTGGACCGGTGATGTTGCGCCATCGATCGAGCGCGGCCTGGGTCCCGGGCCGACCGGCGCGCATGGACTCTCGCGCCCGCGTCAGCCGGGTGGCTCCCTTCTTGAGGCTGGGTGCGGGGGGCGGCGGGGGTGACTGCATCCCCGGCCACGGGTGGATCATCTTGCGGGCCTCATCCGTCCAGCGCATTTCCACGAGCGGGTGTTCGCGGAACCCGGGGAGGACCCTGCGCAACCTGGGCCGATCGGTTTGTCCGCTATGTGCCCGCTGAGAACCATCTGGTTCTAGAAGTCCGGCTGCACACGCTGCGAGAGCGCCGCGCCGAGGTCACCAACCCTTACTGGTTGGGGTTCTCGATGAGCCCGCGAAGTCGCTCGGCCAGCTGCGGTGGAAGTCTCTCCAGCCAGGTCCCATCCAGCAGGCCGACCTCGAGCATGTCGAGCAGGTGCACGCGGTCTTTCAGCCGGAAAGAATTGAGCTTCATGCGCACGAGCCCATCCAGGCTCACAGCCGTAAAGCTCGCCATGCGCACCGACTCGGTCACTGCCGGAGTGGGCTCGGGGTCCTCAGGATAGACCCGTTCCTCGGCGAAGACGATGCGGATTCCGTCGCGCGCCTTGGACTCGGGCGTTTCCAGGAACATGTCCAGGCCCTTAGCGTGGCGGTAGCAAAATCCAGCTTCGCCAAGCGCTTTCTTTGTCGCCTCCAGATCGTTTCGGCTGATCAGGATGTCCACATCTTGCGTATTGCGTACTGCTCCTTCGTCGATCTGGGAAACCCAGGCAGCCACCGCATTCCCCCCTACCACCGCGTAAGCGATTCCAGCCCTGAGGCGCCCCTCAGCAGCCGCTCGCGAACCTTTTCCACCGCCTGAGCCATCCTCTCCAGGGTATCCGGCCGTAAAAGCATCGTTGGTATGGATTCATCGCTGGCCCACAGGACACCTATGCCCCCATCAGGGCACCCACCCTCCTCCTGGCTGATCGGGACCGAGCCCGGAAATCGGTAAGGCTCGTCCCTCCTGACGGGCCCAGGCAGCCACCCGCGCATAGATGGATGGGGGAATCTCCTTCTGCCCCTTTAGCCAGATGAACATTTCCCACCCAGGCCGCGCAAAACATTCACACAATTGCGCAAATGTTTTGACTAAAATTCAATACATTTTGAGCTTGATCGACTACCCTGGCTTTGCATCCAAACTGGAGAGGAGCCCGGACCGTGATCAAGACCATACCCTCCCTGGCATTCTCGCGCCCCCGCCCGGAATATCGCCGCCCTCTGCGCGAGGCAGAGCTCGACCAGGTGGAGCTCTCCCCCACCCAACCCGCGGAGCCCCCCACTCCCCTTCACCCCGCTCGCCGTCGAGGCTGGCTCAAAGCGGCCGTCATCATCGCCCTGGCCGGTAGCCTTGGACTGGCCGCGTTGGGAGCGGCTCCCTCCGCGTCCCCGGCCAATGAACCGGTAAGCACCGTGACCCTGGTGGAATCTCAGACCTACACCCCGGCCGTGCCCTCCGAGTCTTTCCTGATCGAGGCCTACGGCCGGATGGGAGCCTTCTCGGCCCAGCTCGGACCCCAGATTCCCAGCTACCTGAGGGACCTCTATCCCGGCTTCTACCCCGATCAGGCCCTGATCACGCTGATGTACTACTTCTCTCAGCCGGCCCAGGAAGGCCCCCTGGCCGTACCGCCAGGCAACAACTACTTCGCCCTGCCGGCCCAGGTCGGCCCCTCCTCCAACCAGTGGACCGGTCCGGTGCAAGACGGGTTGCGCGTCTACTCTTCGCCCAAGGAGTCGGTGATGGACTTCGATGCCGTCCTGCGCAGCGGCAGCTTCCAACAGGTGGAGCGGCTCGGTCAGGCCGAGACGGCCCCCGAGTTCTTCCAGGCCCTGGGCGAGCTCGGCTATTTGACCCCCGACCAGCAGCGCGACGTGCTGGATCTTTATCAAGCCAACTGGGAGGGAACGCCATGAACTGCCATACCATCGCCCGATCCTCGGGCTCGATCTTCAGCGCCTGGGCGCGACCGGCCGTGCCAGAGGCCTCGAACGGAGACAGCTACCAGAAAACTCCCGCCTGGCAGGCGGCTCTGAAAGGCGGTGTCCGACTCGGAGTTCGGGCCGTCAAGGCAGGCGGGCGAGGGGTCGTCCGGGGGGCCCGATTCATCGCCCGCCTGGCCCGTCGCCAACCCCGGGTGGCCCTGGGCGTGGCGGGCGCGCTGCTGTTGGCCGGGGCCATCGGGGTGGTCGTCACCCGGCAGGACCCGATCGTGCCGCCCCCGCCTCCACCGATCTCGGTGGTGGTGGAAAGCCCCAGCGGGGCCCAGGTCTTCGAGAGCCAGGCTGCCCCAGTTCAGGGCCAGCTTGTGCACACCGTTCAGCCGGGCGACACCCTGTTTCGCATCTCCCAGCGCTATGGAGTCAGCCTGCAAGCGATCGCCAGCGCCAACAACCTGGCCGATCCCAACCAGATTGTAGCGGGGAGCCAGCTCGTCATTCCCCAGAGCGTCATTCCCCCGCCGGTAGCGACCGCGCCAGTCGACCCGATGGCCAGCTTCTACCAGGAGTATCGCCCCCTGGCCAGCCAGATCGAGTCAGGACTGGGCTATGACGGCGGGGTTCTGACGGCCGTGGCCTACTACTTCAGCGCCTACGACGGCGCCAGCCTGGTCGGCAACAACCTCTACGACCTGCCCGCCGACGCCGACTGGACCGGACCCGTGTTGGAGGGCCAACGCCGCTATGACGGGCCCGTCGGCAGCATGGTGGACTACACCCTCTTTCGGATCGCCGCTGCCGGAGTCGAGCCGGGCCTCACGGGACACGAATTGCTGGCCGAGATGGAGGCCCGGGGCGTCCTGAGCCACGGTCAGAAGGTCGTGATCCAGGCCCTCTACGAGATTGCGCCGTCTTGACCCGGTCTTTGCTTTGGGGGCGAACCTGGGCTACCATGGGGGACATGACTCGACGATCGGCCGGATTCTCCCTGACCGAGGTGCTGCTCTCCTTGATGATCCTGGCCTGCCTGTCGGTCCTGATGGTGGGCTCGGTTCCGGCTGCCATCTTCGGGCTGCGAGCCGCCGAGCAGCAGGTAGCCGCCTCGGGGGTGGCCCGGGGCGGGCTCGAGCGCCTCAAAGCCCGTGGCTTCGGGGCGCTGCCGACCGGCGCCAACCAGCCGCTGGGGGTGGTCACGCTGGACGGAGTGGACTACACCGTCCAGTGTGACGTGCAAGCCCTCCCCGTCAGCGGCACCCCGCCCGCTGCGGCCCCTCCCGCCCCCTGGCTCAAGCGTGTTACCGTTACGGTCACCTGGAAGGGCCGCTCGGGGGAGCGCCGCTACACCCTGAGCCAGCTGCTGTCGCGGGTCCCATGACAAGGCGCGCCTTCACCATCCCCGAGATCCTCACGGTCACCTTTCTGGGGCTGATCGTGATGACCATGGCGGCCCAGCTGATGTGGCCGGCGGCCGAGATGTACCGGCGCGAGCAGGCCTCGTCGGACTGCTACCAGTCGGCCCAGATGGTCATCACCCGTCTCAGCCGCGAGCTACTCAACGCCAGCCTGGAATCGGTCACCCTGCTGCACGACCCCGACAGTCCCATCCCGTCGGCGGTCTCGTTCGTCCCCTTGCAGGGATTTGGGCCCCGAGGCACGCCCCAATACGGCTCGGCTGTCGTCTGTTACTACTTCCTGCCAGCCCAGAGCCGGGTGATCCGAACCACCTGGACGCCCGGGCGTCCTCCCCTGGCGGGCGCCGACTACTCGCTGGCCCGTCCCGAGCCCCCCTGTCTGAGCCACGCCGACCTGGCCGCGATCTGCGCCTTTGATGCCTCCCAACCCGTGGGAGGGCGCGTGGTGGGCTTCCATGTCAAGAGCTTCCGAGTCCACGACGCCGACGATGATCCCAACTCGACGGCCGACGACAACCTGGCCCAGCTCACCCCTCCACTGGTGCTGGAGGTCACCACCGAAGCCCTGGTCCACCGGCGCTCGCGCCAGCCCCACACCACCTCGGTGGTGCTGCAGGACAGCCTGACCCCCCGGAGCACCCGCTGGTGAGGCGGCGCGGTGCCAGCCTGCACCTGGTGCTGGTTCTGGTCATGCTGCTCTCGATGCTGGCCCTCAGCATGACGGCCCTGTACGTCTCCAACCTGAACTTCGCTCACGCCGGCCTGAACCGAGGGCTGGCGCAGCAAGAGGCCGAGACCGCCCTCAACGAGCTGGTGGCTCGGCTGACCCAGAACCCGGCTTACGGCCTCAACGGAGAGATCTTGAGCGGCACCGCCAGCCCCGGACTGCATCCAGGTCAGGCCTATCACGTCATCTCCTTCCGGCGCGGTGGCAGCTGGCCTTATTCTACCAACAACCTCTCGGGTGGGGCCCGGGGATACCCTGACCAGGCGCTGCCAGCCGGCAGCGTGCACGTCATGGCGGTGGGCTTTTGCAAGGGCCAGACCTGCACGCTGGAGGTCCTGCTGCAGCATCCGCCTTTCCCCTACGGTCTGGCCGTGGACGGGCCGGTGCGCTCCAACTCCTCGCTGGTGGTGCGTGGCACCACGGGGGTGGGGCCGAACGGCGAGCTGGAGTACGACCGCCCCGGCCACGTGGCTTCCAACCGGGCCGGCAATGACACGGTGGACATTCCCGGTGAGCAGACCTACATCACCGGGTTCATCCAGACCCCGGGCACCATTCGCCTGCATCCCCGGGCCGTCGTGCGAGGTGGGCTCAAGCCGCTCAGCCAGCAAGTCGAGTTGCCCCGCATCGACTTCAGCCAGTTCCAAGCGCTGGAAACAGAAGGGGTCCGGGTCCAGGACCGGGAGTTCTTTGAAAGGCAGAACCTCAACACGCTCTACTATTCCCCCAACGACCTCACCTTCCAGAGCGGGATCAAGTTCCAGAAAGGCCTGGTGCGCTGTCTTGGAAACGTGACCGTGCGGGGCGGCCTGAGCGGCGAGGGGGCCCTGATCGTGGATGGCGACGTGACCATCGTGGAGGGTGCCACCCTCTCGGGAAGCAACCGGGTGGCCGTGGTATCGCGCGGCAAGATCACCATCCAGGGCGGCGGCAGCTACTTCCAGGGCCTGGTCTACTCCGAGAAAGAGCTGGAGGCGGACAAGGTGACCATCGTGGGCAATACGGTGGTCAACCTGGCCCCCGGCAGCACCGCCAGCGGCTCGGCCAGCCTCAAGGAGAACGTCGTGATCGTGGGGGACGAGTCGGTGGCCCGAATGAAGCTGCGGGTAGCCCGTCCCGGAACCGTGCAGTATCAGAACGAGCCCGGCCGCTTTCCGCTCAAGCCCCAGACCGGAGCGGCCCGAGACGGGGTCTTCTACTTCCCGGAGACCCCCGAAGGGCTGGGGGTGGCCTACTACCCGCCCGACGATGACACGGACTACCTGTCCAACTGGCTGAACGCCTCTCGCGATGCGCTCTGGAACACGGCCAAAGACCCCGGCGGCTCTCCCCTGCGCGTCCACACCGGGGTGGTGGTCACCGAGGCCCTGGAGTCCAAAGTGCTGTATGAGCAGCTGGGCTGGGTGGCGGTCGAAGCTCGCGACATCGCCGAAGAGCTCGAGCAGGCCCAGCGCGCCGGCGATGACATCGCCGTCGCCAGGCTGCAGGGCGACCTGGACAGCAAGCATGACGAGTTCATGGAAGTCGAGGCCCAGGCTCGCGCAGCCTTCATGAGGTTTTACGACCAGCACACCCGCCTGGACGGCTCGGTGGTGCACACCGACAATCCCGGCCAGCCGCCGCGAGAGTTCGACTTCGAGCTCAACACCTTCATGCCGCCCAGCGAAAGCTTCCGGATCACCTACTGGCAGCTTCACCCGGGGAAGCGATGAGCAACAAAGAGCGCAACTTTTTAACAAGTCGTTAACGAGCCGGCAACATGGCCAAAGCTGGCGAAAGGAGGCCGGGTTACCTTCAGGTCGAGATCAGCGACCAGGAGGAAGCGCCCGATGAAAACCAGCCACCCGAAGAACCCGATCCCCCAGATGATCGCCGAGGGCTTGAGCAGTTTTTTCACAAACATGCTGGTACCGCCCCAGGTTTCGGTGGAGATGGATCTCAGCGACCAGGTCTGCCTCTCCCCCTGGGCCGAGCAGGCGGCCGCCTCGCTGCCCCCCAGCCTGGTCGAGGATACCGACCAGATGTATGCCGTGGGGGCGATGATGGGGAAGTACCGCTACCAGCTGGCCGCCCTGCTGCGATAGAAGTCACATTTGCGCCTGCCTGGAGGCCGCCTACCTTCAGGTGGACCAGATTCGCTGATAGAGCTTCGCGAGCTCGGACGACCTCCCCCGCACCCGGCTGTCCACCTTCCGCACGAAGGGAGCCAGAATCAGCTCCTCGGTGGAAACGGAGCTATCCAGAACGCGCGCGAACAAGCCGCGGAAGGTGTCGGCGGAAATCACCTGGTCGTGTCGCGCGCAGGCTTGAATCAAGCGCCTGACCGCCGCCAGCTCATCGTGCAACTGCTTGCGCCGCTCGGAAGGCTGCTCGGGGTCGCGCACCCGATTCATCGTCTCGTCCAGCTCTTCGAGCATCACCCAGAAGCCCCAGGCCAGTTGCTCGCCGAGGGCCTTGGAGCGGACGGCCACGAAGAAAGTCCGGAAGAGGGCGTCGCGTTGCTCCTCAACTTGACCCATCTCGCGCGCCGCCTGGGTGGCCGGATCGCGCTGCAAGAGCTTCTGGGCTCCGGCCACCAGGGTTTGCAGCAGAGAGCGCCGGGCAGGCCGCTCGAGCACTCGGCTGACCGACTCGCGCAACTCCTGCAGGCTGAAGGGCTTGTAGAGGTAGTCGCTGGCTCCCACCTCCAGGGCCCGGGGGGGAGCGGTGGCGTCGGCATAGCCCGTCATCACGATGCTCTGCAGCCCGGGCCAGCGACGCTTGAGCTGCAGCAGACAGTCCAGCCCGTCCATCCCGGCCATGCGCACGTCAGTGATGATCAGCTCGAACGACTCGTGCTCGGCCAGGCGCAGCGCCTCCGCCGCGGAGGCGGCCGACTGGACGGAAAGATTCTCATCCTCGAGGAACTCGACGATCGACTCGCGCAGCGCGTCATCGTCTTCCAGCACCAGAATGGACATCGGGCGGGCTTCTCGTCCCGACTTGCCTCAACCTGCTCCGTCGGGATTGCGACCGTTAACCTGCTCAGAGACGGGGATTCCTGCGCGAGAACGGTCTTACCAGAGAATCTCCATCATCGAGCAGTTCAGCCCGCTCCCGATGCCCATGAGAGCCAGCCGCTGGCCCTTCTTCACCCGTCCCCGGTCGCGAGCCAGGGCCAGCGTCAGGGGCACCGAGGCAGGGCCGACGTTGCCCAGGTAGGGATAGGTCAAGAAGGCCTTGCTCAAGTCGAGCCCCAGCCGGTCGAACAAGGCGCGCTGGTGAGTCGCGCCCACCTGGTGGCAGACGAACAGGTCGATGTTCTGACGCGTCCAGCCAAAGGTCTGGCAGGCCAGCTCGAAAGTGCGCTCGGCCAGTCCGATGCCCGCCTCCAGCAAGCCTTTCGAGTCGGTTACCATCTCGGTGGGCTGGCCGAGACACAGCCGCGAGTTGCGCGTGTCCGACAGGGCAACATGCCCGGTCAGGTGGTGGTGGTGCTTGGACAGGCTCTTGTGGGTCAGCACCGTCGCCACGGCTCCCGAGCCCAGCGTCAGGGCCGCGAACTGCGAGCGAAAGGTCACCGCGTCCACATCGGGCTTGCCCAGGCGCTCGATGGTGGCCTCGGTCACCTCGCGGGCACTCTCTGCGTCCACCACCAGGGCGGCGGTGATGGTGCGCTTGCTGATCAACTCGGCGGCTATGGACATACCGTTGAGGAAACCCAGGCAGGCGTTGCCGATGTCGAAATTCAAGCAGTTGTCGGGCAGGCAACCGAGCTCTCCGTGGATCAGGCTGGCCATGGAGGGCTCGATGTAATCCTTGCAGACCGACGTGCTGATCAGGCATCCGATGTGCCCGGGCGGCACGTCGGAGGCTGCCAGGGCCTTGCGAGCGGCCATCGCGCCCAACTCGCTCAGGCGCACACCCGGGTCCCAAAAGCGTCGCTCCTCCACACCCGAAAGGGCAATGAGCCGCTCCGGCACCACCTCGAGCCTCTCCAGAGTAGCGCTCAACTCTTCGAAGATCGACACCGTAGAAACCACGTTGGGGGGCAACTCGCAGGCTACCGACTCGACACACACCTGATCGTGCAGCATGATTGGGGCGCGATTTGGCCAACGCCAGGCAAAGTCCTGCGGCTGCGGGATCTCATCGAGCCGTGACTGCTCGTAGTGTCTGGGGTCGACGCGATGACTGCCATCCCCGTCTTGAGCCGCCGGCGCGCGGTTTCGGACATGGGGGTTTTATGGCCGGGAACCGCGTCAAGAGGCTCCGGGCGCGCTGTAACGCAGTGTTCGTCAGATTGACGCCTGGTGCACCCGAAGGTTTTACCCATCCTTCGGGGGAGCTCCAAACGAGTCTGTCAGCGCGCTTTACAGTCCCTCGCATTGAGTGTGCGATGAATTCTCAACAGGTTGAACTTCGTCGCA
>BTUM01000075.1:0-38933 GCA_045863235.1 Candidatus Xenobia bacterium
GGGCGGCAGGGCAGTCTCTCCGGACTCGGTCCCGGCGGTTTCGCCCGAGTCCAGCCTGGGAAGCGATGGGAGGGCAGGCTCGCCCAAGTCCAATCTGGGCAAGGGCGGCAGGGCAGTCTCTCCGGACTCGGTCCCGGCGGTTTCGCCCGAGTCCAGCTTGGGAAGCGGGGGGAGGGTCGGCTCGCCCGAGTCCAACCTGGGAAGCGGGGGCAGGGTCGTCTCAGCGGATTCGACGGGCTCACCCGAGTCCAGCCTGGGAAGCGGGGGCAGGGTCGTCTCTGCGGAGTCGACGGTTTCGCCCGAGTCCAGCCTCGGGAGCGAGGGGAGGGCCGGCTCGCCCGAGTCCAGCCTGGGAAGCGGGGGCAGGGTCGTCTCTGCGGGGTCGACGGTTTCGCCCGAGTCCAGCCTGGGGAGCGAAGGGAGGGCAGGCTCGCCCGAGTCCAGCCTGGGAAGGGGGGGCAGGGCAGTCTCTCCGGAGTCGACCCGGGCGGTTTCGCCCGAGCCCCGCCTGGGCAAGGGCGGCGAAGTCTCGGCCCTGGCTGCTTCGCCCGAGTCCACTTTGGAAAGCGGCGCGGCCTCCAACCGGGGCAGGGGCGCAGGAAGCGTGGCCTCGCCTGAATCACGCCGCGGGATGGCACTCTCCGGCGGGCGGGAAGGCACCCCGTTGGCCATCCCGTACTTGTGATAGAGCGGGTCGAGGGCCGGGTCGGACTCGTACGACTGAAGACGCTTCAACAGACCGGCCATGGCCTCGCGGAAGCGTGCCTCTACGGATCCTTCCTGACCGAGGGAATCTCCCACGGCGGCCTGCCCATCCTTTCCCAGCCCTGACAATGCTTGAAAGTAATTCCAGCCCAGAAGTGAAGTTCCTCTCGGCCGCGTCCCGGTTTCGTCAGAAGTGCTCGCCGCCCCTGTTTCCCCCGGGCTGCCCGGCCCAATCCGTCAGCGAAAAGAGACCACCATCTGGTCGACCCAGGGGTCGAGCTTCTGGGCCGCTGGCTTGTCGGATTGCACTTCCTGGTCGCCGGTCAAACTTTCCATTTCCTGGGAGGTGAGCTTGTCTCTGCGGGCGGTCTCGGCGCAGAGCCGCAGAGCGAGTCCGTACGGCTTTTTGTCGAGAGCGCCCTCGTTCCAGCCGGTCACGTTGCCACCGTAGTCCCAGCCGAAGCCCAGGAAGGTGATCGGCTTGCCGTTCAACTGCTCGAGCTTGCTAAGCCGGGTGCCCAGCGTGATCCCGTCCACCGACCTCCACTCAGAAACCGACCCGGTGAGTTTGACCAGCTCGATTTTCGTCTTGCCCTGGTCTTTCCAGACGACAGCCAGACGCTTCTTGGGATCCTTCGGATAGACCAGCGTGCCCGGAGCCGTCTGCCCTTCCACCAGGTAGACCTTCTCGTCGCGCAGGTTCTCCTTGCCGAACACTCGCTCCAGGTCAGAGCGGGTGGTGGTCGCGGTGATGGGACCGACCCGCTTGCCCGGCACGATCAGCCAGTCGTTCTGGCTGGCCGCGGCCATCCCCATCACCAGGGTCAACAGCAGACCGCAGAGGGTAAGGCGCATCAAAGCCTCCAATAACTCACGCCGGAGTTGACCGCCTGGCCGTCCAGCGTTCCTTTGAGGTCGACCACGACTCCGGCCGGAGGACCCTCGACCAGACCCACGTAGTCCTCGGTCTTCCGCTCTTTGAATTCGCTGTGGGGAACGGCCAGCACCAGCGCGTGGTAGCGATGCTTGCCGTCGAAGGGATTGGCCACGGCGTTGAGACCGCACTTTTTAAGTCCCGCCTCGCCCACCAGCGGATCGTGGACCTCGACGTCCACGGTGTAGGTCTCCAACTCACGGATCAGGTCGAAGACCTTGCTGTTGCGCAGGTCCTTGACGTCGGGCTTGAAGGTGCAGCCCATGATCAGCACCCGCGAGTGGCGCACCGGAATTCCCGCGGCGATGAGCAGCTTGACCGTTTCGCCGGCCACGTAGGCGCCCATCCCGTCATTGATGCGGCGACCAGCCAGGATCATCATCGGATGGTAGCCCAGCACTTCGGCTTTGTGGGTCAGATAGTAAGGGTCGACCGGGATGCAGTGACCTCCGACCAGGCCCGGCTCGAAGGCCAGGAAGTTCCACTTGGTGCCGGCCGCCCGGAGCACTTCGGTGGTATCGATGCCCATGCGGTGGAACAGCATGGCCAGCTCGTTCATCAGAGCGATGTTCAGGTCGCGCTGCACGTTCTCGATCACCTTGGCCGCCTCGGCGGTGCGGATCGTAGGAGCCCGGTAGACCCCGGGCTCCACGATGGCGCTGTATGTGGCGGCCACCTTCTCGAGGCTGCGCTCATCCTGAGCCGAGACGATCTTGATGATGTTCTCCAGGCTGTGCTTGTGGTCGCCGGGATTGATGCGCTCGGGAGAGTAGCCCACAAAGAAATTCACCCCGGCCTTCAAACCGGATTCGTGCTCCAGCACGGGCACGCAATCTTCCTCGGTGCAACCAGGATAGACGGTGGACTCGAAAACCACCACCGCTCCAGGACGTAAATTCTGGCCCACCAGGCGGCTGGCGCTGAGCAGCGGCGTGAGGTCGGGGCGATGGGCCTCGTCCACCGGGGTGGGAACGGCCACGATCACGAAATCGGCCTCCCGCAGCATGAGCGGGTCGCAGGTGTAGGTGAGCTTGGGCGCCTTGACCCGGTCGGGGGGCACATCGTTGTTGTCGTCCACCCCGTGGTTCAAGCGCTGCACGCGGCGCTCGTTGATGTCAAAGCCGATGGTGGGTAGCACCTGGCCGAACGCTGTCGCGAGCGGCAAGCCTACGTAGCCCAATCCGACGACCGCGACTTTCTCTGGAAGACCCTCAGACACGCAAACCGACTCCTTGTTTGGAATGGGGCGCGTGCTTCTGGTTCAGCCCAGCGGATCCTTCAGGCTGCCCACAGAGTCTGGGTGAAGTTCTTCCAGGAAGCGGGAAGGTTGGGCGTATCTCGGTAGGCTCCCATCTCAGGGCTCCCCTCCAGCCAGGGCGTGTCCTTCTTGAGGTAGGAGACGCCCGAGGCATTCTCATAGCCTTCGCCGGTGGCGCGGGCCACGATCATCGACTCCAGAGCCTGGTGGGCCTGCTGGGCGGCGGCGCGGGTCTCGGGCGCAAGGTCTTTTCCGTCCAGTGCCTTGAGGAAACTGCCCAGGTCGGAGAAGTTCAGCATGAATCGCTCCAGGAACAGGATGCCTGGCTGCGGGAACTTCCCGGCCTCGCGGGCGGCCTCCTGGATCTCGTCGCGCTTGCCGCGGCCGAGCTCGGCCAGGAGCTCGTTGCCCAGTTTGTCGAGCGAGGCGTTGACGGCTGGGAGCCGGTCCAGGTCGAAGGCGGCCAGGGTTTGCACCTGGCCGGTGGCCCCCGCCAGCTCGACCATCTTGCGGCCGATCTCCTGGGGAGTCCCGCCCTGAGCGCTGGCGCTGACCAGCATGTCCTTCAGGGGGAGAGCCTCGCAGTTGAGCACCTCCTCGGAGAGGACCGCCACCCGCGCGGTCCCGCTCAGGTGCTCGAGGGTCTCGAGGTTCCCCATCAGGCAAGACTCCATGACCAGAACGTCGGGCTTCTGTCCGGTCTGCTGGTTGGCTTCGTGCAGGGCCAGAGCTACACGCCCGGTGGGCATGGAGGCCACCTGGCGGAAGCCCAGCCCGTGCCCGCTCACATAGATCACGTTGGTGGCCTGGCGATCCATGTTGGCGGCGAAGTAGCTGGCCAACTCGCTGGTCGTGGGTGGGCGGTTGGAATCTTGCGATTGCAGGACCGTGGAGGCAATACCCGGCTTGTCGTCTGCGCTCACCTGGTAGATGCGGCGGCCTGACCAGTCGCCATCAGGCAGGCAGGCCCGATGGTGGCGGGCCGATTCTAACTCGCCAAGTCCCTGGCGGGTCAGGCCCAGCGCGTACATACCGGCTGCCCCCACCAGCCCGATGCCAAGACCGACCACTCCGCCGATGGCAAAGCCCGCCACCGGCAGCGCCGCCTGAACGCCCAGGATGCTGAGCCCCTTGATGACCTTGCCGGTGGGGTTGGAGCCTTTGCGGGTCACCCCGGCCGTGATGCTCAGATCGGGGCCGGCCTGCTGTCTGGCTTCCTCGAACTCATCCAGACGGCGGGCCAGGAACGGCTCCACCACTTCCTCGGAAGCGTCGATGTGGGCGATGACGTTGACCTTCTGGGCAGACTGGGGCAGCGAGTGGATCTGCATGGGGATACCTTTCAGTGAAGATGAAGCGAAGTGCAGGAGCTTGCGCCGACAGGCAGAGCCTTCAGCACGGAACGCTCCCCAGATTCGGGGCCAGGACACGAGACAGGAACGGGCTTCCAGCGCAAGTGGCGCCGACCTGAGCGGCGACCGCCTCTTCTTCCACCTTCCAGGCCTGGACCGGCCGGGCCGTTCGGAGAACGAACGCCGGACACCAGGCGGGTGGCCGCTGGATGGAGAGGCGGATCAAAGGTTGCGAGGTTGAGCGCAGCGCCAGGCGGGCCGGAGCGAGCAGCAGCGGGCGCATCATGCGCCGACTGAGCTTCCAGGCCAGCAAGGCCAGAGCCTTGCGCCTGCGCAAACGGGCCTGGGCACAGCCTTGCTCGGCCTGAATCAGGCTGGTCTGGGCAAACAGGAGCTTGCGGATGGCCTTGTGCTTGCGACCCGACATCCGGGGCTTGGTGTGGCCGGTTCGCCGCTTGGTGCATCCCTTCCGTCGCCGCGCTTGCGGGCCTTTGCGAGGTTGGACTTGAGCCCCCTTCGAGAGGCCTTTGGCCTGCTTGCGGGCGGCCCTGGCCACGGTCTTGGGACAGGCGCCGGCCGTCTTGAGGCGGGTCTTGCTGGTGCACGAAGTTGTCGATGGAGTGTGGTGGTGGACGTTGCTTAGCATGTGGATCTCCCCAGCGCTAGTATAGAGTGCCTCCTCCCCGCCGGGGTTTCCGGGATGTTGCTCTTCTGCAAGTTTGCAGGTTCTCAGCCCATCGACTGGAGGAGAATCGGCACCGGCGCGGGCGTTTTCAGGGGAACACTGACGTAGAAGGAGGATTTCTCCCTATGGTAATTCAAAGAGTGAGGCCACGACTCTGGGCAGGTTGCATAATTAAGGTGGAAGCACTTGGAAACCTCACTTGATCTCAAGGATCGGCAGTTGCTGGCTATTCTCCAGGAGGATGGGCGCCTCAAGCGCAACGAGCTGGCAGAACGCGTAGGCCTCTCGCTCCCGGCCGTCAGCGAGCGGATGCGCAAGCTAGAGGCCCGCGGTATCATTCAGGGCTATCACGCCGTGGTGAACCACCAGGCCCTGGGCTTTGACCTGACCGCCTTCATCCGGGTCTCGGTGGACGGTTCCTCGCATTACAAGGATTTTGTGGCGCGGGCGGTGGAGTTGCCCGAGGTCCAGGAGTGCCACTCGATTACCGGCGACGGCTCCCACCTGCTCAAGATTCGCACCCTGAATACCGCCTCGCTGGAGCGATTGCTCTCCACGCTGCAGGGGTGGCCGGGGGTGAAACGTACCGATACGAGCATCGTGCTGTCCAGCTTCAAAGAGACCCGCTCCGTGCCGGGCACCGTCCCTCGGGACAAGACCCGAGAAAAGACCGGGGTTTGAGCCTGGAGCCGGAAACGTTTTCCGGCTGCGCGACGCCCAACATACTGGGCTAGAAGTCCGGCCCATCTCTCGGAGGCCCCTGCGACACCACAGGGGGGGATTGCAGCCGGACTTCTTAGCAGGGGACCTCGCCCGCGCGCGGTATACTCAGCCCGTCATGCGCCGTGCCGTCTTTTGCTACGAGTCCGACCGGCTGGCCGAGCTGCTCGAGCTCGAGCCAGTGCTGCTCGTCGTCCCGGAGCGCCTGCGCTCCCAACTGTCCCTCGTGGACCAGCGGGGGGTCCCTTCGCTCTGTCTCTACGGGGCGGACGGGTGGCAGCGCCCGCTCGAGCAGGCTCGTCCTGAGCAGGTTTTGCTGTTGGGAGCCCCGGGCGATTTGAAGGCCGAGTTACTCCTGGCGGGCTACCCGGTGGAGAGCTGGCAGGAGCTGCCCGAATCCAGCCGGAAGGCTCCCGAATGAGCCAGATCCCGCCCTACGACTCCGACCCTTTTCCCTTACCCAGCCTGGAAGAGTGGCAGAAGGCAGCCGGCCACTCGCTGGAGTGGAGCAGCCACGACGGCTTGAAGCTCTCGGCCCTCTATCACCAGGGGCCTCAAGCTCCCGCGGCTCGAACCGCCGCTCGCCCCTGGCTCATCCGTGAAGACTTCAGCCACACCATCCCTGCCGTTGTGGGCAAGTCGGTGCGGGCCTCGCTGGAGGGCGGGGCAACCACCGTGGGCCTGTTGCAGGACGAAGCCGGCCGTCGCGGCTGGGACCCGGATCAGTCCGAGGCTGACAGCCTGGTCGGTCGGGGTGGAATCTCCATCTCCACGGTGCCCGACCTGCGCACGGCCCTGGACACGTATCCCTGGAACAGCCACAGCATGCACCTGGAGGTGGGAGCCAGCGGAGCTCCCATGCTGGGCATCCTGGTGGGTCTGGCCATCGAGCGTGGAGCTGATTTTCCCCGTCTGAGCGCCACCGTGGGCTGCGATCCGCTGGGCGAGCTGGCGCGTGCCGGTCGGCTCGACTGGGAGCTCGACGACCTCTACCGAGAGGCCGCCACCGGCTTTCTCTACGCCCGCGAGTTCTGTCCCAACGTCAAGGTCATGGGGATCAACACCGAAGCCTACCATGAGGCGGGTGCTACCGCGGTTCAGGAGCTCGCTCTGGGGCTGGCCACCGGTCTGGAATACTTCCGCAAGCTGCAGGCTCACGGCCTCAAGCCGGCCGAGGCAGCCCGAGCGCTGGCATTCTCGTGGTCGATGTCGGGCGATCTGTTCACCCAGGTGGCCAAGCTGCGGGCCGCTCGCGGCCTGTGGAACCGCCTGCTCGGTCTTTTCGGGGTTCCCGAGCAGGATCGGGTCAGTTTCTTCCATGCGCGTACGGGCCTTGCCACCCATTCCTGGCTCGATCCGCACAGCAACCTGCTGCGCAGCGCGCTGGCCGGCTTCGCTGCCGTGCTCGGAGGGGCCGACTCGGTGGAGGTGGCTCCCTTCGATCGTCACCTCGAGCACGCCAGCAACGATCCCGACGCCGCCCGCCTGGCCCGCAACCAGCAGCTCTTGATGCTGTATGAGGCCCAACTGCACCGGGTGAAGGATCCTGCCGCCGGCTCCTACTATCTCGAGCAGCTCACCCAGGAGCTGGCCTCTCGCACCTGGGACGATCTGCAAGATCTGGAGCTGCCGGCCGCTCTGCTCGACGGGCGGGTGGCCAGGCTGCTGGCCGAAACCGGCCACAACCGGCGCGAGCGCGTCAGCGATGGCCTGGATGTGCTGGTGGGAGTGAACCGTTATCCCCTCCAGCCACCTCCTCAGCCGCCGGTGCCCTTCGACCAGGCGGCCATGCAGGCCGACCGGCGCGAGCACATGGGGCGGGTTCGCAACGGGCGCGACGGCGGCGACGTGGCCCACCGGCTCAACCGGGTGGCCACCGTGGCCGGCTCGCTCGATCCGGCCCTCATCGACGCTGTGGCCCAGGCCGCCCGGGTGGGCGCCACGCTGGGCGAGATCACCCGGGCCATCCGCAAACCGGCCATCACGCCGCTGGAGATTCCCCCCATCGAGAAACGTTGTCTGGCCCATCCGCTGGAGGTACGCGCGTGAAACTCGGAGCCTTTGAGCCCCTGACCCGAGCCGAGATCGACGGTCCTGCCACCGAGCCCTCGCCGCCCTGGCGCAACGCCGAGGGCCTGGACATCGCCCCTTCTTACGGATTCGAGAGCCTGCCCCACCTGGGAGCGCTGCCCGGCTTTCCCCCCTTCTCCCGCGGCCCCCACGCCAGCATGTATGCCCGCCGTCCCTGGACCATCCGGCAGTACGCCGGATTCTCCACGGCGCGCGAATCCAACGCCTTCTACCGCCGCAACCTGGCCGCCGGCCAGAAGGGCCTCTCGGTGGCTTTCGACCTGGCCACCCACCGGGGCTATGATTCCGACCACCCGCGCGTGGTGGGCGACGTGGGCAAGGCGGGCGTGGCCATCGACTCGGTGCTCGACGCCCAGATCTTGTTCGAGGACATCCCCCTCGATCAGATGTCCGTATCGATGACCATGAACGGCGCCGTGCTGCCCATCATGGCCTGCTACATCGTGGCCGCCGAGGAGCAGGGCGTGAGCCAGGGCAAGCTGTCGGGCACCATCCAGAACGACATCCTCAAAGAGTTCATGGTGCGCAACACCTACATCTATCCTCCCGAGCCCTCGCTTCGCATCGTGGCCGACGTGCTCAGCTATACCGCCGCCCACATGCCGAAGTTCAACTCCATCTCGGTTTCCGGCTACCACATGCACGAGGCGGGCGCCACCGCCGACCTGGAGCTGGCCTACACCCTGGCGGACGGGCTGGAGTATGCTCGCATCGGCCAGCAGGCGGGCCTGGAGCTGGACGCTTTCTTACCCCGCTTCTCGTTTTTCTGGGGTATCGGCATGCAGTTCTTCCTGGAGGTGGCCAAGATGCGCGCCGGGCGCATCCTGTGGGCCCGCCTCACCCGCATGCTGGGAGCCAGGGATCCCAAGAGCCTGTCTCTGCGGACCCACTCACAGACTTCGGGCTGGTCGTTGACCGAGCAGGACCCGTTCAACAACGTCACCCGCACCTGTCTGGAAGCGCTGGCTGCTGTCTGCGGAGGCACCCAGTCGCTGCACACCAACGCTCTGGACGAAGCTCTGGCCCTGCCCACCGACTTCTCGGCCCGCATCGCCCGCAACACCCAGTTGATGCTGCAAGAAGAGGACCACCTCTGCAAAGTGGTCGACCCGCTGGGCGGCAGCTATTACCTCGAGTGGCTCACCGACCGGCTGGCACGCAAGGCTTACGAGCACATCCTGGAGGTCGAGAAGCTGGGCGGGATGGCCCGAGCCATCGAGGCCGGCGTCCCCCAGACCCGTATCGAGGAGGCAGCGGCCCGCAAGCAGGCCCGCATCGACTCGGGACAAGACGTCATCGTGGGCGTGAACCGATTCCGCACTCAGGCCGAGGCCGACTTCGAGCTGCGCGAGGTGGACAACCAGGCGGTGCGCGCCGAGCAGGTCGAGCGCCTGGAGAAGTTGCGCGCCCAGCGCGACAACCAGCGCGTGCAGCAGACTCTGGAGGCGCTCGAGCAGGGGGCGGCCGGGACGGGGAATTTGCTCGAGCTGTCGGTGGCCGCCATTCGCGCCCGGGCCACGGTGGGCGAGGTGTCGCTGGCGCTGGAGAAGGTGTTCGGTCGCCATCGCGCCCCGGTGCGCAGCCTGGCCGGCGTCTATCGCCGCGAGCTGGGTGAGGGCTTCGAGCTGGGTCGAGTGCAGGAGCTGGTCAAGTGCTTCGAGGAGCGCGAAGGCCGCCGGCCCCGCATCCTGGTGGCCAAGATGGGTCAAGATGGCCATGATCGCGGCGCCAAGGTGATCGCCGCAGGTTTTGCCGATCTTGGTTTTGACGTGGATCTGGCCCCGCTCTTCCAGACGCCCGAGGAGGTGGCCCGCCAGGCGGTGGACGCCGACGTGCACGTGGTGGGCATCTCCACCCTGGCCGGGGGTCACAAGACCCTGGTGCCCGAGCTTCTGGCCGAGCTGCGCAAGCTGGAGCGCCCCGAGGTGCTGGTCGTGGTGGGCGGGGTGATCCCGCCGGTTGATCATGCCTTCCTGGAGGAAATGGGTTGCGCCTGCGTGTTCGGGCCCGGCACCATCATTCCCGAGGCGGCCGAGCGCGTGCTGGCCAAGCTGTGCCCTGAGCTGGCCGCTGCGCGATAAGCTGCTCGAGGGCGACCGGGGAGCCCTGGCCCGGGCGGTCACCCTGCTCGAGAGCAAAAGGAGCGAACATCGACGCCAGGCAGCCGAGCTGCTGGCCTCGCTGCCACCGGCTGATTCGTTCCGGGTGGGCATCACCGGCCCCCCGGGCGTGGGCAAGAGCACCCTGGTGGAGGCCCTGGGCCTGGAGCTCATCGCCCGCGGCCACCGGGTGGCCGTGCTGGCCGTCGATCCGAGCAGCCCTCTCACCGGGGGCAGCATCCTCGGCGACAAGACCCGCATGGAGCGATTGTCGGTGGAGCCAAGAGCTTACGTGCGTCCCAGTCCCAGCGGTAACATCAGCGGCGGCGTGGCCCGGGCCACCCGGGCCACGGTGCGCCTGGTGGAGGCGGCCGGCTACGACCGCGTGCTGGTGGAGACGGTCGGAGTCGGACAGTCGGAGGTGGCCGTGCGCGAGGTGGTGGATTGCGTGCTGCTGCTGGCCCAGTGCGGAGCCGGGGACGAGTTGCAGGGGATCAAGCGCGGCACGCTGGAGCTGGCTGACCTGGTGGCCGTCCCCCGCCTGGATCGCGACCCCGGGCTGGTGCGCGAGACCGTTCTATCGCTGCGCGGCTCGCTGGCCCACCTGTCTCCCACCGCTCCGGATTGGGAGACGCAGGTGCTGGCTTGCTCGGGGGTGACCGGGGAGGGGATCGGCGAGCTCTGCGACCGGCTGGAGGCGTTCCGTTCTCTGGGGTTGAGCGCAGCGCGGCGCCGCCGGCAGGAGGCTCAGGCGCTCGACCGGGAGCTGGACGAGCGCCTGCGGGAAGCCTTTCTGGCCCGGCCAGGGATGGCCGAGAAGCTGGCGGGGATCCGCCGGCGGTTGGAGGCGGGGGATCTGTCTCTGGAGGCCGGGCTGGGCGAGTTGGGGCTCTGATGCAAAACCGGTTGTGGTGTCGAAGCAAAGCTCCGCCACGTGCAGGGCATCAGCCTGCTACACGATCTGTTGAGCGCAGGATGATGCAAACGCCCTCTTCGAGGACTCTTGCACTGGGGCGCGCAACTGGAGAGCATAGCGCCTGCTCGGAACAAGTTTCCCGGCAAGTTGCGGCGCTGGAAAGCTCGAAGCTTCCGGCGGGAACTTCACCCCCCGATTGCGCATTGCATTAACAAATGGACTGGCTCCGCGAGTATGGCTCTGCCGTCGTCTTCCTGCTGGCTCTGGCCGACGGGCTGAACCTGCCTATCCCCTCCAGTGCCGTGTTGCTGGCGGCTGGCGGGCTGGCCGCCCAGGGAGAGCTCAACCTGGTGGCGGTGCTGATCGCCGCGGTGGCCGGAGTTTTCCTGGGGAACCTGCCCTGGTATTTCCTGGGGCGGCGCATGGGATCGCGGGTTCTGCTGGTCTTGTGCAAGCTGTCCCTGAATTCCAGCAGTTGCATCGGGCGGATGGAGAGTATGTACCGACGCTATGGCCCGGTCTCCCTGGTAGGGGCTCGCTTCATCCCGGGCCTGGCGGCCATCGCGCCGCCTCTGGCCGGAGCCAGCGGGCTGCCCCCTCGCAAGTATCTGCTCTTCGACTTTCTGGGCGCGGTGGTGTTCTCGGGGACTCTGCTGCTGGGCGGGACCTTCTTCGGGGACCTCTTCAGCCGGGTTCGAGAGAGCCCGCCCGACCCCGCCACGCTGCTGGGCCTGCTGGGGTTGGCCGTGCTGGCCGTGCTGCTGGTCAAAGTGGCGCTGCGTATCAAGGATTTGCATCTGTCCGTGCCCCGCATGACCCCTCAGGAGCTGAAGAGACGCCTCGACCGGGGCGATCGGGTCCTGCTCGTCGATGCCCGCGCCGAGTCGATGCGCAACCTGCCGCCCTGGAAGCTGCCCGGAGCGGTCTACGAGGTGGGTGACCCGGGCGAGGGCCTGGTGGTCACCTACTGTGAATGCCCGCACGAAGCTTCGGCGGCCTTGCTGGCCAGGAGTCTGCCGGCAGGGCGGGCCTATGCTCTCAAGGGAGGCATGACGGCCTGGGAAAAGGCTGGCTTTGCCCGCGAGGCCGTGAGTCCGTGATCGACCCCGAGGCCGAGTGCCAGCGCCTGACCGCGGAGGGCACCGTGGACGAGCTGCTGGCAGCTCTGGGCAACGACGCAAGCTACGACGCCAACCATGGCGATGTCTACGGAGGCACCTGGCCGGTGGCTGTCAGTGAAACAGCGGCCGACCTGCTGGCCGCGCGCGGCCCGGAGGTGCTGTCTCGTGTGCTCGAGCTGGTGCGCCATCCCGGCCCGCGCCGGTTGATGGCAGCCCGGGCCCTGGCCCAGAGCGCAGCCGATCTGGCTCCCCACCAGGAGGAGTTGCTGGAGCTCTACTTCACGGGCCCGGATGCTCTCTCGCTGGCGCTGGCGTTCCGGCTGGCCCGCATGGGCCTGTCAGGGGCCGCCCTGGAGCGACTGGACAGTCATCCGGCTCGGGCCCTGCGCCTGCTTCGCCTGGAGGATGGGCCGGCTCTGCTGACGGCCCTGGAGCGGGTTCCCGAGCTATTGCGCCGCAAGACTCACCTGGAGGAAGCTCTATCGGTTATCTACTGCAAGCCGGTCTCTCCCTGGCTGGAGCGGTGCCGAGACCCTCTGATCGAGCTGCTGGGCGGACCCTTCGCCGAGCGGGCGGCCGAGACGCTGGGCTTCCTGGCTCCGCGTGATGTTGCCGCGGCCCGGGCTCTGGCCGAGCTGGCCGCGAAGACCGACAGCGAGCGGCTGGCCGGGGTGGCTCTACGCCCTTTGCAGCGCCTCGAGCCCTCGGCGCTCGATTCTGTGACGGATGTGCTGGACGCGGTCCTGGCCGGACCTCACCGCGACCGCAAGGCGCGGGTCATGCCTCTGCTGCGGAGGGATGAGGCCAGGCCCGAGATCGAGCGCTACCTGGCCAGTCTCAAACCCGACTGCTGGCAGGCGAAAGCCTGCCGCGAGGCGCTGGCGAGGATCGGGTCCCGATGATGACACAACCTGTTCACGATTCGGCAACACGATTTTGGAGCCGCTCCCACCGCAGCTCGTAGTCTGAGTCCACCAGGAAACACGCGACGGAGGGCTCAGGCAGATGTCAGTCATCAGTAACAACCCCACCCACACCAGCTACGGCATCAGCGACTACGGCACCGGTCCGGCGGCAGCCCCGACCACGCCCAGCGGCGCTTCGGCAGGCCCGGAGGATGGGTTTACTCCCAGCGCCGAGCTGTCCGAGGAAGGGGGAATCGGAGGCTGCGGCACGGAGGCGTCCCCCTGTGGAGGGGAGAGCTCGAAGGGTGATGCGAGTAGCGATAGCGGCGCTTCCAGCCCATAGCTGGTCGGGACCCGGCTGGGGGCCGGGTCTTTTGCATTCATGCTATGGCTCGGTCTGCTTCTCCAGCTGGCCCACGATCTCGGCCAGGGTGGCAGCGGCGTCCTCCAGGTCGAAGCCCTCGATCTGGCGCATCAGCTTGAGGCGCAGATCCTCCATGCCCACCAGCTTTGGAGCCAGTTCGCGGGCCGCGTCCTCGGCTCCCGGGTCGAACTCCTTGAGCAAGGTCTCCAGCCGGCGGCAGCTCTGCAGCAGCTCCGCCGGGTCGGCCGCCACCACCTGGGGAGCTTCCTCGGAGGGGACCTCCAGACCGGCCAGGGCGGGCAGAATCTCCCCCAGGCGAGTCAGCACCTCATCCAGGGCGGCTCGGCAGGCCGGGAGGTCGTGCTTGCGGGCCGCCCCCTCCAGCTCCTTGGCGTGGGTGCGCAGTTGCCCCATCCCGAGGTTGCCGGCGACCCCGGCCAGCGAGTGGGCCTGCTGCATCAGACCGTCCCAATCCTCGGAATCCAGCAGGGCCGCCAACTTCTCGCCAACCGGAGCGAAATCTCGCTCGAACTCGACCAGCAGGCGCCGATAGAGCTTGGAGTTTCCTCCCAGGCGTTGCACCCCATCCGAGACGCTCACCCCCGGCAGCTCAGGCCAGCTTTCCGCCTCCTCGGGGCCGGCCGAAGGGGTGACCTCCCGCCCCCGGCCTGGCAGCCACAGGCGCAGGGTCTCCACCAGCGCGGCCGGGTCGATCGGCTTGGTCAGGTGGTCGTTCATTCCCGCTTCCAGGCAACGCTCACGGTCCCCGGCCATGGCGTGGGCGGTCATGGCCACGATGATCAGCTGGCGGAAACGTTCCTGGGCCCTCAGTGCGGCGGTCGCCTCGTAGCCGTCCATCTCGGGCATCTGCAGGTCCATGAAGACCAGATCGAAGGTCTCCTGGTCGAGCCGCTCGAGGGCCTCGCGGCCATGGTTGGCCACAGTGACCTCGATGCCGAGTTGCTCGAGCAGTTCGGTGGCGACCTGCTGGTTGATGGCGTTGTCCTCGACCAGTAAAACCCGCACCCCCTCGAAGCGCAGGCTGGGACGCTTACCGGCGGCAGCCCGGGCCAGCTGGGGGCCGTCCCCGGCCAGGGCCTGGCCGATGGCGTCAAAGAGCAGCGAGGGGGTGACCGGCTTGACCAGAAAACCTTGCAGGCCCAGGCTGTAGGCCTGCGAGCGCACCTCCTCGCGCCCGTAGTTGGTCACCATGATGATGGGGGGGGTGGCCTTTCCGTGCCGGGCCTTGAGCTCGCGCGAGGCCTCCAGGCCGGTCATGCCGGGCATCTTCCAGTCCATCAGGATGATGTCGTAGCTGGTCACGTCCCGGGCCAGGGCCTCCTGCCCCGAGACCACGCTCTCGGCCAGGAAGCCGAGCGATTCCAGCACTTCGCACAGAATCTGGCGGGCAATCTCGTTGTCGTCGACAACAAGCACTCTCTTGCCCCGGAGATCCAGCCGCACGGCCACGCTCGGGGGGCTTTGCAGTTGGAGCGGGAAGCGAGCGGTGAAGTGAAAGCTCGTTCCCTTGCCCGGCTCGGAGTCGACCTCGATCTTTCCCTGCATCAGGTCCACCAGGCGCTGGCTGATCGCCAGGCCCAGTCCGGTTCCCCCGTACTTGCGAGTGGTCGAGGCGTCCCCCTGGCTGAAGGACTGGAACAGCCTGGCCACCTGCTCGGGGGTCATTCCGATGCCGGTATCCCGCACCGAGAACTCCAGCGCTACGCTCTCGGCCGTCTGCTCTCGGAGCGAGCAGCGCACCACCACGGCGCCCCTCTCGGTGAACTTCAGAGCGTTGCCGGTCAGGTTCACCAGCACCTGGCCGAGGCGCACCGGGTCCCCCACCAGCCGGGTGGGAACATCGGCTTCGGCCAGGACGAAGAACTCGAGTCCCTTCTCCGAGGCTTTGGCGGCAAAGAGGTTGAGCACCCCATCGAGCACCTCGTCGAGCCGGAAGGGGATGCTCTCCATACTGAGCTTGCCGGCCTCGATCTTGGAGAAGTCCAGGATATCGTTGATGATCTGCAGGAGATTGGTGGCCGAGCCCTGGATCTTGTGCAGGTAATCGTCTTGCTTGGGGGTGAGCTCGGTCTGCAGGGCCAGGTGGGTGAGCCCGAGCACGGCGTTCATGGGGGTGCGGATCTCGTGGCTCATGTTGGCCAGGAAATTGGATTTGGCCTGATTGGCGGCCTCGGCCGCGATGCGGGCCTGGCGCAGATCCTCCTCTACCTGCTTGAGATCGCTTACGTCCTGCAAGATGCCATCGGTGAACTGGACCGCCCCCTGCTCATCGTAGAGACAGCGACCGCGCTCCTCGATCCAGATGGGGCGTCCGTCGCGATGGAGCAGGTGGTACTCCACTCGCCAGGGCTTTCGCTCGGCGCGGGCGGCGGCGAGCTGATCGGCTATCCGCTCGCGGTCTTCGGGCTGGATGGCCGCGCGTAGAGCGCTGGGGTCGGAGAGAAATTCGGAGGCGGGCCGACCGAGCAGACCCTGGATGGCGTCGCTGAGATACTCCAGGCGAGTCTCGGGGCCGGCGAAGCGGAACACTGCCCCGGGCAGGTTGGCCACCAGGGAGTTGAATCGCTCGGTCTCGAGCTCGCGAATGCGCTCCTCGCGGTCGAGCAGCCTCTCGGTCATCTCGTAGAAGCTGGTGGCCAGTTCGCCGACCTCGCCGCGCACTGTTTCGGGCAGAGACGTAAAGGGCTGATGCTCGCGCCCAAAGGCGCGCACCTGATTGCTGAGGGCTTCCACGGGACGAATCACCATGCGGGCCGAGCGCCACACCACCACGCCCACGGTGACCAATCCCAGAACAATCAGGGAAAGTTGCATCTGCAGCATCTGGGTGGAGTCTTGCAGCAGGTCCGCGCGGTTGGCTTCCAGGGCCAGCAGCCAGCCGGTTCCAGGCAAGGGGGCCAGGGCGACGATCACCGCTTTGCCCTGGCGCTCGAGAGAGAAGCTCCCCGGGGTGCCGTCCTTGAGAGATGTCGCCAACCGGTTGCGCTCGGGGCCGGCTGCCAGCCCTGTCGTCAGAGAAGCTGTCATGGCGCCTCCCGACGCGATCAGCACCTGGCCTTCGGGGGATACCACGCTGGCACGGCTTTCCGCCGGAGTCAGCTCCTTGAGAATTCGCTCCAGCCCTTCCAGGGTGATGTCCATGGTGACCACGCCCCCGAAGCGTCCGTCCACCTGAAACGGCTCGGAGTAGGTGGTCATGAGAGCATCGCCGGCTCCTTCGTCCCTGTAGGGAACGCTCCACTCTCCCCGGCCCGACTTTCGGGGAGCATCGTACCAGCGCCAGCGGGGCTGGGTGTAGTCGTAGCCGCGACTGCCCTCAATGTGGCCGATGTCCATGCGCTCGAGCCCCGAGCCTTTGCGGTAGACGTAAGGGCAGAACAGTCCGGGTCGATAGACGCCGGGGGCGAAGGCCAGAGCCGAGCCATAGGCGGTGGGGTAGCTGTTGACCCCGTTCTCGAGCAGCTCGTAGAGTGCCTCGGGCCTCTGGCGCGGCCTGCGGGCTACCGTCTCGGCCAGCGACCAGGTCAATGTCTCGGTGATGCTCAGACTGGTGCGCAGACATTCGGCCGCCACCTCTGCCTGGTCCTGGAACTGGCGCGTGCGGGCCGTCAGGCTCGAGGCCATCATGGCCGAGATCAAGATGGCTGTGCCCACCAGCATGACCAGGCTGACCGGCCAGAGCACGGCCAGGGGGAGGCGAAAACGGAGAGACTCAAAGCGACCCGATCGCACCAGCCGCTCTTCGGCAGGATGCCTGCGCGCCCCCCTGGCGCCCCCGAAGTATCAGGCAACTTTCACGCAGCCGGTGTAAGCTTTCTTCATGCACAAGAGTCTGACGATCACGATCTGTTTGCTGCTGGCCTGGATGACCGGCTGCGGCCGCCCCGCTACGGTCGAGGAGCCGACCTCCTCGCCGGCCACCAGGCAGGTGGGTGCTCACACTCGCCAGTGGACGGTCATGTGCTACATGGACTCGGACAACGACCTCGAGGCCTACCAGATGGAGGACGTCGAGGAGATGCTCGAGATTGGCAGCAGCCCCCAGGTGCAACTGGTGGTCTTGCTCGACCGGGCCTCCGATGGCGAGGAGGAGCAGGATGGCTGCACCGATGAGGAGCTGGCCAACCTGAAGAACTTCCACAGCGCCAAGCTGCTCTCGGTGCAGGAGGGAAAGCTGGAGGTGCTGGAGGACTGGGGCGAAGTCAACATGGCCCACCCGGCCACCCTCGAGCGCTTTGTGGCCGTCTGTAAAGAGAAGTTTCCGGCCAACCGCTACGCCCTGATCATCGGCGACCACGGGGCGGGCTGGTCGGGGGCCTGTGCCGACGACTCGGCCCCCGACGACGACCTGCTCACCCTGCCCGAGATGGCCCGCTGTCTCAAAGGAGCCGAGCTCGAGTTTCTCGGCTTTGACTGCTGCCTGATGGCCACGCTGGAGGTGGGGCTGGCGCTGGTGCCGGCGGCTCACTACATGATCAGCTCCGAGGAGCTCGAGCCGGGCACGGGCTGGTCCTACACCCCGGTGCTCAAGGCTCTGCACGCGGACCCGACTTTGACCGGGGACGGGCTGGGGCGGGTGGTGGCCGACGCCTTCAAAGCTTCTTTCGATCGCTCCAGGGACCCGGACATGAAGAGCAGCGGCCTGGCCATCACCCTCTCGGTGGTGGACCTTTCGAGGCTGGCCGAGGTGGAGCGCTCGCTCGAGTCGCTGGGTCGCAGTCTGGATGCTCACTTGAAGAAGGGTGGGCGCCAGGCCTGGCTGGAGGTGGCTCGAGCTCGTTCCAGGGCTGAGGAGTATGGCGCCAGCAGCGACGGCGAGCCGGGCGAGGCCCTGCACGACCTGGTCGATCTGGCCGGCCACCTGGCGCTCGAGGTGCCCTCTCTGGCCGTCCAGGCCCGGGCGCTGGAGCAGGCCACCCGCCAGGCGGTGGTTTACAACGTGCGCGGAAAAGCGCGTCCGCAGGCCCACGGCATCAGCCTTTACTTTCCCCCCGACCAGGAGGGCTACGACCACGACTACGCCCTGATACCGGGCTTGAATCGGGGCTGGCACGACTTCCTGCAACGATATGGTGGCATCGCCGCCACCGATACCACCGCCCCTCAGGTGACCGAGGTCGACTCGAGCCTGCAACAGCTGGGGCAGGGGGAGAGCCTGGAGCTCTCAGGCGAGGTAGAGGCCGACGATCTCGACGAGTGCTACTTCGTGCTGGCCCAGAACGTGGACGACGAGCAGGTGATCATCGGCTCGTTTCCCACCGACCCGGACGAGGCCGGCAGGCTGGCCGAGAATTGGGACGGGCGCTGGTATGCGCTGGGTGACAAAGAAGGATTCCTGACCGTACCCATCACCGAGGTGGAGTTGGAGGAGGACGGCAGCATCTGGGCCGCCTGCCCGGCCCAGTTGCAGACGAAGAAGAAGGCGAAGTGGCGCGATGTCACGGTGTATCTCTACCTCGAGAAAGACGACGAGGGCGAGCTGGTGGGGGAGGTGGTCTACGCCATGCTCGACGAGGAGGGCGAGCAGGCGCGTGAGCTCGAGCTCAAGCCAGGCAACCGGCTGCGACCCGTCTTTTTGACCATCGACGCCGAGGGGAACGAGGAGTACGTGCCCAACGAGCACCCCGACGACGTGCTGGTGGTGGACGAGGAGGGACTGGCGGTGGAGATGCTGGACGTGGATCCGGGCAGCTATTCGATCGGGTTCATGGCCGTCGACCTGGCCGGCAACTCTTCCGAGGAGATGACCGAGGTGGAGATCGAGGAGTGAGCCTCAGGAGGAGACTTACTGCTCTGCGCTCGGTGCGCTTGACGACCGACAACGGATGAGCAAAGCACAGGCATCATCTCGCTGTCGCAAACCTCCGCTGACCAGAACCTTGATGGGCAGGCAACCAGGGACGGTCATCACGTCGCTGAGACCCTCATCCAGTTCGGGATTCACCACTACCACTTCCACCCCGGGATGGGCTACCACAGAACGTCTTCGGCCCCCTCAAGATGACGAAGACGGCCTTCGACGACAAGGACACGGCCGACGCCGGAGTCTACACCTGTCTCGACGACATGCTCACCTACGTGCGCGCCCTGCGGAGCGACCCGCCGGTCAGCGAGCAGCTGTTCAAGCGCGCCTGGTCGCCAGCCGAGCTCGACAGCGGCGAGAAGATGCATTACGGCTACGGGTGGGAAGTCTCGGGCGACCAGATCTACCACACTGGCAAGTGGGAGGGAGCGAGCACCTATCTCGGGCTCGACCTCGGCAACGGCTCGTCGATTATCGTGCTCTCCAGCATCGACGACAGCGCCCCGCCACTGGCGGAGGCCATCGAGAACCTGGAACCCTAGGCCCGTTTTCCGCACGCGGAAAACGGGCCTAGGCTAAGTGGGCCGCGGCGTAAATCCCGTCTAGAATTCAACCCACAGACGGGAGTCGGGAGACGGGAGAGCTCTCCAGGGTAACTCAGGCTGCTCGGGGCCAGTCGGGCAAGGGGAGCTCCACCCTGCGTCCCTTCTCCCACCGTTCATAGGGACGGGTCCAGACCAGGTCGTCCGGGGCCCTCCCGGTGACGCGGAGAAGACCCAGCGGCGAGCGGTGCTGGAGCTGAGGTCGAGCACCTCCTGGAGGTAGTCGGCGAAGTGCCCGTAGGCGGGTAGATTGTAAGCGTTCTTGGAGAGGGCCGTCAGGACGTGCCCGAGTTGGTAGGCGAGAGCCCAGTCTTGGCGGGCGAGGACCTGGGCTTGGGTCTCCGGGCTGGCGGTCATTGGACAGCTCCTCCGAGGAAGGAAATTCAGCTGTCTCTGGATAGCTCAACCAGCCACGAGATGAATTTTCAACAAGGGAACGCGAGGTCCTCCCGGGCGAACTGCGAGAATTGCTCTCCGTCCAGATGTCGGAAGAACGCAAGGGAACTCAACAGCTCAAAAGCGCGCCGGGTCGCACTTCCCGTGAGAATCACACGGGGCTTTCTCGAGCTCCAAAGGAACCAGACTATTGCCGCTAATCCGGTCCAGGGAGCTATTCGGGGGCCGACCGGGAGGCCGTCTCGAACGGGTATCTTGACCCGACTCTCCCCTGCGCGGGAGCCAGCCCGCCCCCGGCGAAATCATCCATTGATGACACACCGCGCTCTCGCCCTGGTGCTGGTCCTGGCTCTGCTCGTGGGGGCCCGTGCCGACAAGCAAGAGTATGTCCGCGTCTACAAAGACCCCCGTGCCCTGCAGACGGCGGTGACCCACTACGTGACTCCCGCCGGCGTCCGGATCGACCTCGTCGGAGTTGTCCACATGGCCGAGTGGGAGTACTACGAAGAGCTCGACGCTCGCCTGCAAAAGTACGATGCGGTCCTGTTCGAGGGGATCGTGGACACGAGCGAGGACGAGCCTCCGAAGCCGGCCGAGAAGCTCTCCCCCACCAACTCCAAGGCCACCAAGCCGACGCCCACGAAAGCCGACGTGCCCCCAAAGGCTGACACGCCCGCGAAGACGAGCCACCTGCAGCTGCTAACCAGAACGCAGCAGAAGATCTGCGACCTCCTCGGCCTGACCTTCCAGCTTGAGCAGATCGACTACCTCGCCCCGAACATGGTCCACGCCGATCTGACGGACGCCGAGATCGGAAAGTGGATGAAGAAGCGCGGGGAGACGGGCGGCGACATCTTCCTCAAGATGATGAAGGCCAGCCTGAAGACGGCGGTGCCGCTGGACATCCGGACCTCGACCGCGCTGAACGTCTGGCTCGTGACGGGCCACATCGACCCGGAGGACCAGTTGCGGGTGCGGCGTTTCATGGCCTACAACCTGATCCGCATGGAGAAGGAGATGGCCGAGGTGGGCGGGACCGCTCTCGTCACGGCCCGCGACGAGAAGGTCATGCAAGTGCTGCGCCAGCAGCTGAAGAAAGGCAAGAAGCGCGTGGCGATCTTCTACGGCTGCG
This sequence comes from Candidatus Xenobia bacterium, assembly GCA_045863235.1. GTDB lineage: Bacteria > Vulcanimicrobiota > Xenobia > Xenobiales > QWHO01 > QWHO01. The sequence goes on from BTUM01000075.1 coordinate 21,105, forward strand.
CCCACATGAAAGACTTCGATCGGCGGCTGCGGTCGCAGCTCAAGTGCAAGCAGACGGGCCAGGAATGGCTGACGGCCTGGACCCTGTAGGCTCTCCGGTCTCCCGACCCCCGACCGGACCACGGGCCCCTCGACGCCCGCTTCGCGGCGCAGGCCGACCCAGCCCGGGCCGTAGAGCTGGTCTAGCTCGATGCCGGTGCGCTGCAAGAACTCCGTGAGAGTGGCCTGCAGTCCGACGCGGTTGAGCTCGGTGCGGAGGAAGCTCCTCGTCGTGCGAATCTGCCCGCGCAAGTTCTCGAGCACGATGCGCATCGCCTGACGGTCCAGTTGCATCGAGCAACCCGAAGGCAGCAGCGGGAAGCCCTGCTCGAGCTGCTGCACCAGCTCTTTGCGCGTGCCCCCGAGAACCGCGGTGTAGAGCAGGTCGAAGCGGAATTCCTGGCGGGCCATCCCGATGAAGTCCAGCACGGTGAGGCACTCCTTGCCTTCCGCGAGTCGAAGTCCGCGCCCCAACTGCTGAAGGAAGATGGTCGCGCTCTCGGTGGGGCGGAGCAGGAGCACCGTGTCGACCTCGGGCACATCCAGGCCCTCGTTGAAGACGTCCACTGCAAAGATGGCGCAGATTCTGTTGTGACGAAGGTCCAGGACGGCCTGACGGCGCTCCTCGCCCGGGGTATCGCCCAGAACCGCGACGGCGGCGAGCCCGACGCGGTTGAACTCTTCCGCCATGAAGCGCGCGTGCCCCGTCCCGGCGCAGAAGCCAAGGGCTCGCATGCGTCGCATGTCGAGGACGTGGTGGCGCACCTGATGCAGCACGAGGCGCGCCCGAGCCTGGTCGCCCGTGTAGACGCCGTCCAGGTTCTGGTAGGCACCGCGTCGCCACTCGGTCTGGCGCAGATCGGTATTGTCGTGCAGCCCGAAATACTGGAACGGGCTCAGCAAGCCGCGCTCGAGCGCATCCCAGAGCCGCAGCTCGGCGGTGACCTCGGCGCCAAGGACCGTGGTCACGCTCTGACCGTCGGTGCGCTCCGGCGTCGCCGTGAGGCCCAGCAGCAGGCGCGGCTGGAAGTGTTGGATGATGCGGCGGTATGTCGGCGCTGCCGCGTGGTGGAATTCGTCGATGACGATGACGTCGAAGTGGTCCGCCGGCAGCGTGGTCAGCTCGAGGTTGGCCAGCTTCTGGACGCTGGCAAAGAGGTGCTCCTCCTGCGTAGGTTTCGAGCGACCGGTCCACTTCTCGCCAAAGCTCCCGTCTCGGAGGACCGCGCGGAACGTCGTCATGCTCTGGTCGAGGATCTCCTCGCGATGAGCGACGAACAACAGCCGGGCGCGACACCAGCGTTGCCGGGTGCGCCGATAGTCCAGGGCCGCCATTACGGTCTTGCCCGTCCCGGTGGCTGCCACGATGAGGTTGCGCCACCGGCCCTTCAGCTCGCGCGCGGCCTCGAGCTGCTGGAGGATGTCCTCCTGGTAGGGGTACGGCTTCACGTCCAGAGTGAAGAGCTGGACCGCCGGCTCGCTCTGCTCCCGCCTGGTGGCGGTGGCGAAGCGGGAGGCTTCGAACGGCTCGAACTCACCGTCCTCCCAGTAGCTGTCGAAGGTCGCCTGGAACTTCTCGAGCACGCGCGGGTTGTCCACGTGGGAGACGCGCACGTTCCACTCCAGCCCATCGAGCAGCGCCGCGCTCGACAGGTTCGAGCTGCCGATGTAGCCCGTGGAGAACCCCGAGTTGCGATGGAAGAGCCAGGCTTTGGCGTGGAGACGCGTGCGCCGGGTGTCGTAGGAGACTTTGATCTCGGCAATGGGGGAGAGGGCTTCGAGCACTTCCAGGTCGGTGGCCCCGAGGTAGCAAGTGGTCAGGACCCGCAGCTGGCCGCCCCGCGCTTGGAACCTCTCGAGGTCCTCCCGCACGATGCGGAACCCGCTCCATTTGAGGAACGAGCAGAGAAGGTCCACCCGGTCGGCGCTCTGGAGCTCCCTGAGGATTTCGACGCCGATCCGATGCTCGCCCCGCGCGTTGACCAGGAGCTCGGTCACGCTGAGGGGCACCCCGGGCCGCTCGGGCTCATGGCTCAGGAGCGACGGTGGCAGAACGGCCAGCAGCTCCCGGAGTTGATTGTCGACCAGATCCTCCTCGTCGGCCAGCAGGATGAGGATCTCGTTGACGGTCCTCGCCCGCTCGTTGTGCTCAGTCGTCGAGAGAAGACGAGTGAGCACCTGCGCGAGGTGCCTGGCCAGGATGCGCGGCGCTTCGGCAGGGTCGACCGGGCGGGCCTGATGGGGGACATTGTCGAGCTGGCGTGCCAGGCGTCGGGAGAGGAGCTGCTCGTAGAGGCCGGCCTTCACGGGTCTGCGCTTCGCGGGGAGCCAGAGGGGGACCTGGCCGCGAGCGGGAGGAATTGCATTTTCGATGAGTTCGGTTGAGCGACTGATTCGAGAGCTCGAGGGGATGAGGCTGCATCAATCCAGGCGCGAGGGTCTGGCGCTGAAGAAACCGCTTCTCTGGCGGCTGCTGATCTCGATGCTGGAGAAGGGTGAGCTACGGGAGAACCGGGTGCGATTCAGCAGCATCGAGGCGCGGCTCAAAGAGCTGATCCTGGAGTTCGGCGGTCGCCGCGCCCGGCACGGCCCGAAGCCGGAGTAGCCGTTCTCCAGAAGCTCTGGCACATCCCTGGTGGTATAGCTTGACCCCCTCGTCGCGCCGATCCTGACGCGAGCGCGCACAGCAAACAGGCTGCAGTCGGCCGGGGACAACTGTTTCGGCTCCTGGGCCTCGGCGAGAACCGCACGGCGGAAAGTTGACCGGGTGCGTCGAAACCCGTCCCCTTGCGTACCCAACCGCTTCACGTGGGCGAGAGCTTCGTCTTTCTCACGCCCCAGAACGAGCCCGGCCTGGCCTGGATGGAACGGCCCATCGTGGCGTCGCGCGTCAACCGACCCGTCGCCCTGGGCGGAACGGTGATCGCGGCCGCCGATCTGCCCACCCTGGACCTCGCCATTCTGACCAGCGATAAAGCCCTCTACGCGGCCAACCAGGAGCCGGTGCACGTGCTGGCCTACGATCCGATCTTTCCGGACAAGAAATCGGCCACTCTGTACAAAGACTCGATGCTGGTGCGCGAGGTGGCGGTGGAGCCGGACGGGCTGGGGGCGGCCCACCTGGTGCTCACGGGGCTGGACGCGGGGCAGTACCAGCTGTTCTGGAAGAACACCCAGGTCGCTTTCCAGGTCGCCACCTATAAGCTGGCCCCGCTGGTCGCCTCGGTGGCCCACCAGGAAGCCCGCGGCGCGGCCCTGCACCTGACCCTGGAGTTGACCAGCTACGGCAGCCCGTTCGAGGGCGCCGTCCGCGTGACGCTGCCCGAGCGGAGCGCCGAGGGGATGTGCCGCCAGGGCAAACTGGACCTGAGTGTGCCGCTGTCCGGCTCGAAGACCATCGTGCTGGAGCTGCAGTCGCTGGACGACCCGAGCCTCACCGCCAGCCTGCCCCTGGTGGCAACGGCCCCGAGCGAGCGCAAGGAATCGGTGCTGGCGCGGCTGGGCCACCGGCTCACGGCTACCCTGCTCCCAAGCGCGGGAAGCCGCCCCGTGCGCGGCCTCTTCCTGAGCCAGGGCGAGCCCGAGGACTCCCCCCTGAAGCTCGAGAGCCTGGACGGCCGGCGGCTGCGGCTCACCGCCACGCGCACCCTGGACTGCCTGAGAGCGGTGGTGGTGGACCCGACCAGCACCGCTCCCTACCGGCCCGAGGAGCCGAGCGCGCGGGCCCGACTGGCCTCGCTCCTGGTGGCCGAGGGGCGGCGGGAAGCGGCCCTGGCCGTGCTGGCCGAGGCCGAATGTTGTCACGAGCTGCACCTGCGGGGCAGCCTTCAGCCAGATGCCGAGCTCGCCCGCCGGGACCTCCTGGCCTCGCTCTCCTGCGGCCCTCCCGGCGAGCTTGCCGCTCCCGGGCTGGAACGCCTGCTGCATCCGATTCGGGAGACAACCGTGCAGCGGCTCGAGGCGGGGCAGTGCCTGGAGCTGGAGCTGCCCGCTCCGCTGGCCGTGGTCTGCCTGGGAGCTTTCCTGGATGGCAGCCCCTGGGAGACTCGCGCCATCCTGCCCGTGGCCACGCCCGAGCTGGTCCGGGTGACCCTGCCTCAGAACGTCGTGCCCCACCAGCCCTGCGAGCTGGTGCTGGAAGGCCCCGCCCAGGCAGCCTACGTGGTTCTCAAGGATGCCCGGCTGCTCACCACCAGCACGCCCTCCAGCGCCCTGGCGGCCTGCCTCAAGCTCTACCCACGGCAGCGCGGGACCCCCGCCCGCCCGACGCCCCCGCCCGCCAGCCGACCGATGGTCGTCGCCAGCCCCGCCTGGTCGGAAGAGGCGGGGCGGGCACTGGTGGCGGAGCAAACGATCACCGAGCGCCAGCTGGCCAGGGCGATCGAGCTGTCGGAGCGCACCGGCTCCTCGGTGGGATCGGCCCTGCTCGCGCTGGGTTTCGTCAGCGCCCACGACCTGTGCGAGGTCATCTCCCGGCAGATCGGCGCACCCTTCGTGCGCCTGGAGCCGGGCTCGCTCGATCCGGAGCTGACGCGCGCCATTCCCGAGCACCTCGCCCACCGCTACATCGTGGTGCCGATCGGGCAGAACGACAATCGGCTCACCCTGGCCATGGCCGATCCCCTGAACGTCATCGCCGTCGACGACATCCGCCTCATCACGGGCTTTGAGATCGATCCCGTGCTGGCCGCCGAGTCCGACATCCGGGCCGCGCTGGAGTCGGCCTTCGGCGTGACCGACCTGGTGGAGGTGGAAGAGACCGTCAAGGACATCTCGGCCCAGGACTTCGGGTCGATCGATGCCGATGAGGTCATCGTGATGGACAAGCTGCGCTCGGACTTCGGCGAGGCGCCGGCCCGGCGCCCCGCCACGAACCTCGAGAAGAGCCCCCAGACCGTCTTCGCCGGGCTGGTTCCCGTGCCGGGCCGCCTGGAGGTCGTGCCCGGCACTCAGGAGCTGGTGCTGGAGGTACTGGGCCTGGGCCCGCTGGACTGGAGCTTTGAAACCGCCCGCCTGCAGCCGCGCAAGTCGCCCCACGTGGAACTGGAGGTGCCCGCGTTCGTCCACAGCCCCGACGTCGCCATGGGACGGGTGGCCGTGGTGGCCGGCCAGGGCGAGCTGGTGCTGACCCACGACGGCCAGGAGGTCCTTCGCCAGGCCGTCGAGAGCGGGCAGCAGGTCGCCTTCCCCGTCTTTCCGGGCGGCTACGAAGCAAGCCTGGGCTCGGATCGGGCCCGGGCCGAGGTGATGGAGCCCGGCAACTTCCGGCGCCAGGTCCGAGTGATCCGCTGGCTGCAGCCGGGCGAGACCCTGGAGCCGCCCGAAGGGCTGCTGCACTACCGGGTTTTGCGCAACCTCTCGGGAACGCTGGGCCAGCTGGTCAGAGCCACGGCTGAATACTCCCACGCCTGCTGCGAGCAGACCTCCACCATCATGCTCTCGGCCGCGGCCCTCTACGGTCTGTCGGGCAGCGATCCGGGCCAGCGCAGCTGGGCCGAGGGCGTGCTGCGGGCCGGCGTGGAGCGGATCTCCACCATGCACCTTCCGGGGCGTGGCCTCAAGATCTACCCGAACTACCCCGATATCCCGGACACTTATTGGGGACCGATCGCGGCGCTCAACCTGCGCAGCCTCGAGCTGGTGGAGGGCCTCTCTCACATCACCAGGCGGGCCGTGGCAATCGGGGAGGACGCCGCTCGCGCCTACGGGCTCCAGTGGCCGCCGGACCCTCCCCGCAACGCGCATGAAAGCTATCTGGCGGCCCGCCTGGGTCGCCCTGCGCCCCTTTGCAGAGTCGAAAGCGAGGGCGCGGTCCAGCGCCGCACCGAGCAGGCCTGGACGGCGGCTCTGCTGCTGCGCCAGGGAGAGGACACCGGGCAGGCCATCGCTCTGGCCAACCAGGTCCTGAGCGCCATCCAGGCCGAAGGGCGGCTCTACTCGACCCTGGACTCCCTGGCCGCCATGGCGCTGGTGCAGGAACTCACGCACCGGACGGCCTCCGGGCGCCTGGAGGTGGGAGGCAAGCTCGTTCTCCTGGAGGAGGCCGAGGGTCTGACCGGGCCCTGTCGTGTGCTTGACGGTGAGGTGATGGCCGAGCTGACGCTGCTGCGGCGCGAGACCTGGGCCGAGGGGCAGCCCGGCCTGCTCAAGGCCTGGCTGGAAGAAGAGCAGCTTGGCGCCGGGGACCGCGTGGACCTCAGGTGGCGACTCCCCAACGGTTACGAGACGGGCGACCTGCTCTGGGTCTGCCTGCCGGACGCCCTGTCGCGGCTGGTGGGGGGCGGGCAGGTCAAGCTGTTCTCTGTGGACCTGGAGGGGAACGCCCAGGGGCGCCTGGAGCTGGTGGCAACCGGCCCGACCCCGGCCGGACCGCAACACTTCCAGGTCTGCCTGCGCAACATGTATCAAGAGGAGCGCATGGGCCCGTCCGAGCTCCTGAGCGTGGAGGTCGCCCCGCCCGTAAGGACTCAAGGCGCCCGGGGGCCGGTCAACCTGCTGCCTCCCGGCCAGCTCGAAAGCTGGGCCCGCAACGACCAGGCTCTGGAGCTGGCGCGCTCGCTGCTGGGCCGACTGACAACCGGGCAGTTGGAGCTGTGCAGCGGGCGAGAGCAAGGATGGCTCCGCTGGAGCGAGTCGTCCGAGGCGCGTCCCGGCCAGGAATGCCTGCAGGCCGGGGCCGCGCTGATGGGGCTGGCCGGACTCGAGCTGCGCACCGATCGCTTCCAGGACGGGGAGCTCGAGCACGAGGGGCGGCGTTACTCGCTGCTGGTTCTGCCCGTCGACACGGGTCTGCGCGCCCGGCTGGAGGCCCTTTGAGTCTCCCGCTCGAGGCGCTGCCCGAGGAGGTGTGTCGCAGGCTGAAGGCCGTACCATTCGGCCAGAAAGGCTCGGAGCTGCTGGTCGCCCTGGCCGATCCGGAGGCCCTGCCCGAGTTGCGGCTGGCCGCCCTCCACAGGGCCGTGGCTCCCGTGATGGTGCCCCTGTGGGTGGTGGAGGAGCTTCTGGCCGAGGCTGCCTGGCCCGTGGCTCCTCAGTGGCAATCCGAGTTCAACCAGAGGCTCCCGGCCCAGGTCAAGCTGGGCGCCCCGCTCGTCCCGCGCCCGGCCACTGGGGCCGAACCGGAACCGATCAAGCGCGTGGTCAACCTGATCCTGTCCCAGGCCTTCAACAACGACGCCGAGGAGATCCAGATCGTCCCGGGCGCGAAAAGCAGCACGGTCTACTACCGTCAGGACGGCTGGTGCCAGGAGGTGATGAGCCCGCCGCGCTTCATCCACGAAGAGATCATCGAGCAGCTCAAGTCGATGCTCCAGGGCGAGAGCTGGCTCAAGTTCAAAACGGGCCATTCCCTGCACTGCAAGTTCCTGGATACCGTGGAGGGAGAGATGGCGGTGCTGGAGCCCTCCCGCCGCGTGAAGCTGGACGATTTGGACCTGCCGGACGCGTTCCGCCGCACCCTCGAGCAACCCGGCGGACTGGTGCTGGTCGAAGCGCCCGAAGGGCACGGGCTGCGGATCACCTTTGGGGCCGTCCTGAGCCACCTGGAGAGGCGCTTTCCGGTGGGCGTGGCCGCCTGGTCCTGCGGCTGGACCGACACGCCGGTGGCCTTCGCCGCCCGGGGCCAGGCCGAGCTGTTCCGTCGCCTGATGCGCTACGATCCGGCCGCCGTCGTGATCGAGGAGGTCACCGACGGGGCCGAGGAGCTGGCCCGGCTGGCTTCCAAACGGCTCGTGGTGGCAGGGATGCGCCCGGGGGCGGGGACTTTGCCCTGCCTGGGGAAGCTGCAGCAACGCCGGGAGCGGCTCGAGTGCGGCTACTGCGCAGGGCGCGGCTGCGACCGCTGTCGCATGACCGGCAAGCTGGGCTGGGTCCTGGTGGGGCGCTGGCAGAACGAGGGGGAGACTCTGGAGGAGCGGGTCAGCGCGGCAGGAGCGAGGGGTACTCCAGATTCGGCCGGTCGTCGCTGAGCGTCCCGCAGTTTCAACGCGCGGCCGGCAACTCTTCCGAGGAGATGACCGAGGTGGAGGACTCGAGGTCGGCCCGCTCCAGGCGACGCTCGTAGGCCTTCAGGAAGGGGAACCAGATGGCCGCGCTCAGAGCCAGGTTGACCACCACCAGCAGGAAGGCGCGCAGATCCTGGCAGCTCAAGGTCGCGCCCAGGAAGCAGGGCAGCACCCAGGGAGCCTCCAGGAACGGCTTGCCTACCAGGCCCCAGGAGATGGCCAGAAAAGCCACCGAGCCGCATACCAGTGGAGCCAGCACAAAGGGGATGGCAAGCAAGGGATTGGCCACCACCGGCAGCCCGAACAGGAAGGGCTCATTGACGTTGAACAGGGCCGGCACCACCGAGATCTTGCCGATGCGGCGCAGGTGCGGGTGGCGCATCGTGAAGAGCAGCCAGGTAGGGGAGAGGGTCACGCCCGCTCCGCCGATCCAGATGAACCACTGCCAGAAGGGGTAGGCGGTGACATACTGCAAGGGCTGGCCGGCTGAGTGCAGGTCGGCGTTGTGCACCAGGAACTGCTGCCAGATGGGCAGCATGACCGCGTTGATCACCGAGATGCCGTGCACTCCGGCCACGCCGAACAGGTGCAAGAGCAGGTTCACGGCCAGCACGCATCCCAGCGTGTCGCCCAGCCGGGCCAGGAAGCTCGAAGCGTGCACGATCTGCTTTTGCAGGTCGAAGCCGATGCCATGTACCACCAGGAAGACGACGCTCACCACCAGCAGCATGGGCAGGAAGCTGGCAAAGGCGTCCACCACCGACTGGGGAATGCCGCCGGCCGCCTCTTCCTTGGGCTTCTCCTTGCCAGGCCTGAGGATCAGCCGGGAGAGCTCGACCATGAAGATGGCCAGCAGGATGCCCAGAAAGATGCCCTCGGCTCCCAGACTCTTGAGGGGCACGACCCAGAAGGTGGCTTCCGGCTTGGCCGGGTCGTGCAGGGGATTGCTGGCGGGCAGGGCCACCCTCGAAGGGGTGCCGGCCACCAGCAGGGCGGCCACCGCCCCCAGCCCCTGGGGCAGGGGAGGGAGGTTGTACTGGCGGGCCAGACAGGTGGCCACGGTGAAGGCGATGTAGAGGCCCAGCAGGCCCATGGTAAAGAGGTAAGGGATCTTGAGCAGATCTACCTTGCTCAGATACCAGGCGTTGAACCCGCTGGCCTCGAGGTTGGGAAGCCAGCTGACCTGGCCCGAGAAGTAGGCGCTCAGCACCGGGCCCTGGGCGGCCAGCAACAGGAAGCAACTGCCCACCAGAATGATGGGCACCGAGCCGATCATGCCGTCGCGCAGGGCCAGCACGTGGTGCTGTTTTGAGGCTTTTTCCAGGAAGTCGAGAATTTTCTTCCACATGGCCGAGGCCGCTGTTCCGCCCGGGTGGGCGAAACCCTGTCGAACGTTGGCTCCCGCCGAGCTGGCCGCCTCGAAGGGGACCTGACCAGGCGAGCAGAATCAGGCCAGCCCGTGAAGCTCTCGCGCTTGATCCTGATTTTGCTTGTGCTGGTAGGCGGCTGGCTGGCCTATCAGCGCTTCTTCGCGCCCGAAGGGGCGCCCGAGTTCGAGACCAAGGAGCTCAAGAAGGGCGAGGTGACCGCTCGGGTCACGGCCACCGGCACGCTGGAGGCTCTGACCACCGTGACCGTGGGCTCGCAGGTTTCCGGCCCGGTGCTGAAGGTGCTGGTCGACTTCAACTCGCCCGTGGAGAAGGGCCAGATTCTGGCCGAGCTCGACCCCTCCGAGTTCCAGGCCCGGGTCTCTCAGGCCCAGGCCAGCCTGGACGCGGCCACCGCCGCCCTCACCAACCAGGTCGCCAACCTGGCCAACGCCGATGCCGGGGTGGCCCAGGCCGAAGCGCAGCTGGAAGCTGCCCGGGGTCAGCTCGAGCAGACGCGGGCCCAGGTCGGCCAGGCCGAGGCCGGCGTGGAGTCGGCCGAGGCCGGGGTGCTCAAGGCCCGGGCCGAGATGGACCTGGCCCTGCTCGAGTACAAGCGCTACGAAGAGCTGGTCAAGCGCGATCTGGTGGCCAAGAGCGAGGTGGACCAGCGCCGCACCGCTTATCGGGTGGGCGAGGCTGGCTACCAGTCGGCCATGGCGGCGCGCCACGAAGCGCGCTCCACTCTGTCCCAGGCTGGCTCGCGGGTGAGCTCGAGCCAGAGCGAGGTGAAGGCAGCTCAGACGCGCCTGCAGGCGACCCAGGCCCAGCGGCGGGCGGCCCAGGCCCAGGTAGGCTCGGCCCAGGCTCAGGTGCGCCAGGCCCAGGCGAATCTGCGCACCGCTCTGGTCGATCTGGATCGAGCGACCATCCGCAGCCCCATCACGGGCACGGTGATCGACCGCAAGATCGACGTGGGCCAGACCGTGCAGGCCTCCTTTCAGTCGCCCGACCTGTTCAAGATCGCCCGTGACCTGCGCCACATGCAGGTGCAGGTGGAGGTCAGCGAGGCCGACATCGGCTCGCTCAAGGAAGGCCAGAAGGTGACCTTCAAAGTGGACGCTCACCCCGACAAGACTTTCGAGGGTCGGGTCACCCAGGTGCGGGTGGGCCCGGTGGACGAGGAGGAGCAACAGGACAAGTCGGTGGTGGTCTACGGGGTGCTGGTCAGCGCTCCCAATCCCGATCTGCTTTTGCGCCCGGGCATGACGGCCAACGTCACCGTGGCCATCGACACCCACAAGGACGTGCTGCTGGTGCCCACTCTGGCCACCCTCTACTTCCCTTCCCAGGTGCTGGACGAAGAGGAGGAGCCCACCAAGAAGGTGCGCTTGCAGACCGCCGAACTGCCCAAGCCGGGCCGCCCGGCTACGGTCTGGGTGATGAGCCCGAAGGGGCCGGAGTCTCGTCCCATTCGAGTGGGGATCTCCGATGGCGAGTTCAGCGAGTACCTGGAGGGAGACCTGAAGGCCGGCGAAAAGGTGATCGTGAGCGAGAAGGCTCCGGGCAAGACCAAGAAACGCGTGAGGATGTTCTTCTGAGTTTCTGGTTGGTGCTCAAGCTGGCCTGGCGCTCCCTGTGGAGGCGGCGGCTGCGCACGTTCCTGGCCATGCTGGGGATGATCATCGGAGTGGCCGCCGTGATCGCCATGCTGAGCGTGGGTCAGGGAGCCAAGATGGCGGTGGAGAGCCAGATCGCCGGCATGGGCACCAACACGATCATCCTCTATCCCGGCTCTGGTCGTCGAGGGGGTGTGCGCACCGGCCAGGGAACCGGTCGCAATCTGACGGTGGAGGATTACCAGGCCATCCAGCACCTCCCTTACGTCCTGGCTGCTGCCCCGGTGGTGCGCAGCAAGGTGCAGGTGGTATTCGGCTCGCAGAACTGGAGCACCAACTACACCGGTACCACCCCCGAGTTCTGCACCGTGCGCAACTGGCAGGCCCAGAGCGGCCGGCTCTTCTCCGAGCGCGAGGTGCAATCGGCGGCGCCCGTCTGTCTGCTGGGCAAGACGGTGCGCGAGAAGCTTTTCGGGTCGAGCGATCCGCTCGGTCAGGTGGTGCGTCTGGACAGCCTGCCATGCGAGGTCGTAGGAGTGATGGCCGAGAAAGGCGACGCGGGGTTCGGGGGCGTGAGCGACGACATGGTGCTCCTTCCCTACACCACCGCCCAGCGCCGTCTGCAGTGGGGCCGCGACCTGGGCTCGATCATCGTGTCGGCCAAGCGACCTGATCAGGTGGCCGCAGCCGAGAAGCAGGTGTTGATGCTCTTGCGCGAGCGTCACCGGGTGCCCGAGGAGGAAGAAGAACCTTACTATTCCTACAATCAGGCCGAGATCCTGAAGGCCGGCCGAGAGGCCACTCAGGTCTTCACGACCCTGCTGGGTAGCATCGGCTCCGTCAGTCTGCTGGTGGGCGGGATCGGGATCATGAACATCATGCTGGTCTCGGTCACCGAACGCATCCGCGAGATCGGCATCCGCATGGCCATCGGAGCCCGGGCTCGGGACGTGATGATGCAATTCCTGGTGGAAGCGGTGGTGCTGTCGGTGGTGGGCGGAACGCTGGGAATCGCCCTGGGAGTGGGCGTCTCCTACCTCCTGGCCGACGTCTTCCAGCGTCCCGCCGGGGTGAGCACGGTCTCGGTGGCCATCAGTTTCGGGTTCTCAGTGCTGGTGGGGATCTTCTTCGGCTTCTACCCGGCCGTGCAGGCCTCCCGCCTCGATCCCATCGAGGCTCTTCGGCACGAGTAAGTCGTCCTCGGTGCAAAGGGAGATTCCGTGGCGGCGAAACAGGGCCGCCGTCACCCCGTCCCCTCCCTGTCGCGAGCTGTGGCAGCCGCAGGAGGGGCTGTGCTGCTTGAGCACCGCCTGCCGGGCCCCGACTTCCACGGCCCGCTCCAGGGCCGCTCGGGCGCCCTGGCAGAAGGCCTCGGTCACGTCCTTTCCGTGCTCGTCCACCACGCGCGCTCGCCCCTGCCAGACTGCCTCGCCGTCCCCCCCATCCAGAGCAGCCCGGGGGCGGGGAGTGCCCAACCCGCCCAGTTCCTCGGGGCAGATCAGCACCACGTCCTCTCCGCGCGCAATCAGCTCCTGGACCACCGAGTGGGGCTTGGAGCCGCCGTCGTAGCGGCAGCAGACCCCGGCCAGGCAGGCAGAAACTGCAAGAGGTCCCGGTTTGTTCACTTGATCGGTCGCTTGGCGATGACGATGTGGGTCCCGTGGGCATACGCTGCCCAGACGAAGTTCTCGGTGCAGGCGATGGTGTAAGGAGCGCTACTCGATCGCATGGTGAAGACCTTTTCGGGCACGCTCCAACCGCCGCTGCGGTCGTTGACATACATCACGTCGCTGGTGCCGGTAGGCTGATAGATCACGTGCAGCTTGTCCTCGCGGTCCAGCGTGCAGGCTGGATTGGGGCCCGGCACGGGAGGCGGGGTGTTCGGGGGGGGCGTCGGAGAGGTCTGTCGCTTCCACTCGCCGTTGTCCCAGCCAAACAGGTAGCTCTCCTGGCCCAGGTTGGTGATCAACTCCAGCCCGCCCCGGGGACGAGCCCCCACGGCGAAGTTATTCTGCACGTCCTTGTTGACCAGGGTCATCGGCTTGCCGGCCTCGCCGCTGATGGCCTTGAGCTGCACCGAGCGCAGCCCGTTGCTGTCGGACCAGACCACTCCGAAACCGCCCTTGGAGTGTCCGCCGATCATCACCTTATCCGAAAGTGCCGAATGGTAGCCCACGCTCTTGGCCGGAGCGCGCACGGAATCTCGAAGGCTGATCAGGGCAGCCTTGACGCCGTTGCCTTCGGTGCCCCAGGCGGCGGCGAACTCGGTTTTCTTGGCATACTCGCGCCCCGCGACCGCGATCGACGTGCCTCGAGGGGATTCCGACACGAAGCTGTCCACCAGGACCGGCTGGATCCACTCCCACCCGTTGTCGGCACTCAGGGTGAAGTCGATCTCAAAAGCGCGGTCTCCCTGAGTCAACTGGCGCTGGAACACCATGGCCATCGCGTAGCGCGTGGTCCCGATGGCAATGTTGCGCACTCGACCGAGGTCCAGGCCGAAGAAGGGTGCTCGCACCTCGGACCAGTTCTCGTCGTTCTCCGAACGCCAGCACTGCATGACCTCGGGGTGGATGGCCTTGGGATTGGTGCCGGCGAAGATCAGGTGCAGTCGATCCCCCACCACGGCCAGGTTGGGTGCCACGTAGATGCCGATCTGCTCTTTGGGCGGGGGCACCGGGGTCCAGGCCGAGGGAGCCTGGGAAGAGCTGGTGAGGGGCAGAAGCGCCACGAGGGCGACTATCATCAGGAGGAGCCTGCGCATCAGGGCCGATTCTTGCGCCTGGCACCATTCCCTCCCTGTCCCGTCGTGAGGTTAACACCCTCGAAACCTGGGTTAACAGCCTCGTAACCAGTCTCCCCTTGCGCTGGCATAACATACGCGCGATCCCAGGGGACAACATAACGAAATGGGGAAAAATACACATGTTATCTGCCACCGCTGCATTTCCGTCTTTTGCCAGCACGATTTCTCGTGCCAACTCTGCTCCGCAACAGCCTCCTACCGCGCCGCCTGAGGCCCCGCCCGACGCTCCTCCCGAGGAAGGCGAGAAGGATTGGACCATCGGACAGGCCGTCTCCGGCCTGGCCGGCGCTGTCGTCGGCGCGAGCATCGAGACGGTTGGAAACACCGCCTCCTCGCTCTATCGCATGCCCGAAGCCCTCTACCAGAGCTACAAAGCGCTCTGGAACACCGAGCAGATCGGCCCTGTGCTGAAGACCACCATCGGCCTGCTGCTGCCCGCCGCCGCCGTCGCCACCCCTGTGCTGGTGGCCCTGGGCTCGGCCGGCTACGGGCTGTTCCACGGCTTCCAGGAGGGCGTGGAGAATGGGGTCGGCAGCGCCGCCAAGGAGTGCGCCAAGGACGTCAAGCGTTTCCATAATGACCTTTCCGGCAAGCTCATCGACGAGTTGCGGAAGTACGAAGCCGAGCCCCTCGAGCCGGGCGAGGAGCCCTACGACATCAAGCTGATCGAGGGCGGCAAGGCCCTGGTCGGCGGCGCGGCCGGCGCCGTGATCGACGGCGTGGGCATCGGCGCCGTGACGCTGGTGCAGACACCTCGCGGCGTGGTCAAGGCTTACAAGGAGATCTGGAAGAGCGACATGGGCCCGGTGCAGAAGGTCACCTGCTCGATCCTCGTGCCCCCGGCCGCCGTGTTGGCCGCTCCCCTGGGTGTCGTCGGCGGAGCCCTCTACGGCCTCGCCATCGGTGCCAAGGAAGGCTACCAGAACGGTCTGGGCGCTTCGGTAGAGAAGACCGGCGAAGCCGTCAAGGACTGGTGGGACACCACCAACGAGGCCCTGAAGGACTGAGCTGATGTCCTGAGAGCAGAAAAGCCGTCCGGTGCTCCGGGCGGCTTTTCTTCATTCAGTGGAACTTGAGGGTTGGCTCATGTGCTCGCACTTTGGTTGTGCACACTAGCTGTTCTGGTCGCTCACGCGACCGTTGCACTTTAGAAGTCTTCGTCTTCGTCCTCATCCTCGTCCCAGTCAACGGCGGGCGGCAGAGAGAAACCCACGGCGTGCGTCTCGGAGTAGCCTGCATCAAAACCGGAGTATCCTCCGTAGTTGCCGGAGGGCTCGGTCCAGTCGATGCGCACCGTTCCTGAGCCTTCGAGTCTGACTCGCCCGGTCCCGATGGAGACGGTGCGGGTTCTGCGGGTTCTCAACATGCTGGCCTCCCACTTCTATAACCGCACAAACTCCTGATAAGTTCCTGAAAAGATTATCCCTCAAAATTGCCCGGAAGTATAGGGATAGTCGTACGTCAGCGGTGATATATTCCTACCAGGTATTGACTTCGAACGAATGTTCGACTAGCCGGCCAGCTTGACGTCCGGCGGGATGTCCAGGTGGAAGATCCGGTCCAGATAGGCGTACAGGGCTGGATTCAAGCGCTGGAGCTCGATCCGGTTGTTGGTGGGCTTGTAGAAATCCTGACCGTCGTCCATAGGCACCGTGAGATAGGACTCCACCGCCTCAGCGAAGTACTCCCGCACGTTATCTTTGGCGCGAGCGCTGGTAAAGCGGTCCTGTCCCTGCTTGAGCAACTGAAGGTCCTCGGCGTACAGGCGGTCTACCGTGGCACGGTGCTCGGCACCCAGCCCTGGAATGCTCAAGACCCTCTCCAGGGCGTGGTCGAGGGCGTGCCCGGTCTCGTGGATGGCGACGCGGTGGTGGCCCGCCTCCGGGGCCGGGTCGCGCAGGTAGTCTTCGTAAAGGGTGATCATGCGCTCTTCGTAATTGTGGATTCCCATGGCGTCTCTGGCACGCTGGGCTTTGTACTCGAGCGCCTGTTTGAGGGTAACCTCCGAAACCGCCCGCCCCAGGTAATAGGCGTAAGGGATCAATACGATCCCCTGGGTGGCGGTGACCCGTCCGCCCTGCTCGCTGATCAGACCTTCGTTGAGCTGCGCGAAAGTCTCGCTCCATTC
Source organism: Candidatus Xenobia bacterium (assembly GCA_045863235.1). Classification (GTDB taxonomy): domain Bacteria; phylum Vulcanimicrobiota; class Xenobia; order Xenobiales; family QWHO01; genus QWHO01. The sequence continues at coordinate 37,066 of BTUM01000075.1, forward strand.
AGCCAGGTCGTCGGGGCCAACCTGACGCTGGGCAGCCAGTCCCGCGACGCTGAAAGGGTCTCGCATGATTTCGACGGAGAAGCCAATGCCGGCCCCCACCAGGCGCTGGGAGAGATCCTCTTGCAACGAGCGGGCCCACCAGTGGTTCTCCATGGCCTCCACGTAGACAGGATCTTCTCCCGCCGTCACCCGCTCCTGGATGCGCTGCGCCTTCTGGTCGCCCTGGCGTGAGAGACACTCGTCGGTCAGGGTGCGGGCCAGTTGGACATGTCCTCGATACTCCGCAGGCTTGACGGTGGGAAGGCGAGGAGTGTCAGCCAGAGTCTGGCCCGCCCGCATGCCCACGACCAGCAGGTCGTCGGCTGCCAGCAATCGCAACAGGGGAACCGGAAACGCCTCCAAGTCGCGGCGCAGCACAGCGGCGGCGTCGGGGGCCAGGTTGGGAACCTGGATGATCTGGTCGAGCAGGCGCTTCTCCTCGGCCTTGTCCTCGCTCACCTCCAGCCGGTGCAGGCAGTTGGACGGTGAAAAGGCGTCCTGAGGGTCGCCAAGCGCGCGAACAGGCGCTGAGAACCACTGAAGTGGCTTGAAAAGGCCTGGTAACAGACCGGACGTAGCCGAGATGTGCACGAGGGTCCTCGCTTTCTTCCCCGTGACATCTTAAGCATCCCATCACTGCAGGGTGTTGACCGGGTGTTGCCGAGTCGGCGACTCCCTCTCGTCAGATTTTAACAACTCTGTTACAATCGTTAACAACAAGTTTACGAAAGATCAAGTTTGTAACAAGCCAGTCACAAACCGGGGGGCTGGACTTGGTACTCTGAGATGGGAGATTTCTTGCCCATCTCGTGGGCTGGGGCAGGTCGCCATCGACTCGTTAGACAGAACAAGAAGCGACCGTTACCGGGAGCGACTGCTCGAGCTGCAGCAGCAGCGAGCGCAGGAAACGCGACCGGCAGCGGAAGAGAAAGCGGTCTCCACCGACCAGCAAGAGTCGTCGGGAGGCCGCTCCGCTCCGGTTTTGTCCCCAGAGAAGTCGCACGACGCCCTCAATCGTCAGGACATCAGCCGACGCCTGGAGGAGGGCTGGGCCGGGGCGGCAGGTTTGGTAGGGCCTGCGGCGGCTGTCGGCCGCGCCTGGGATTCAGCTCTGGGAGGGGAGGAGAGCGGGGCCCCTGTCAGCGATTCGAGTCGGCCTGCCGAGAGGGCCGCCAGTCGAGGAGTGGCCGCGGGCGGGTTGGCCGGAGTGGCTACCTCTGCCGACCGGGCGGCCGAGCAGGCCTCCGCCGCTCCTGGCAATCGTGGTGGAGCTGAGCAGGGAATTGCCTCCGGCGGACTGGCCGGAGTTGGCACATCGGCCGACCGAGCGGCCCGGGCCCAGGGAGCCGGGTCGGGCGAAGGAACGGCGGCCGGTGGTCTGGCGGGGGTGGCTACCTCGCGAGAGCGTAAAGCCGCCGAAGGCACGACCTCCGAGCCCTCGCGCCCCTCGCAGCCCAGTGCTCCTACTCCTCCAGCCCGTCCGGCCTCACGTCCCTCTTCGTCCAGGCCGGCTCGCAAGAAGTCAAGCAGTCGACGCTCGGGCTCGAGCTCGAGCTCCGGCTCGAAGTCTCGGACCCGTACGCGTCCAAGCTCGGGGGGCAAAGCCCGCAGCTCGGGCTCGGCCACTCGCTCGAAGACCGCCTCCAAGAGTCGCACGAGCTCCTCCGGGCGCAAGTCGAGCTCCACCTCTCGAAGCTCGAGCGGCTCCAAGTCCGCCAGTTCGCGTCCAGGCACGGGATCCAAGTCCTCCGGCTCCAAGAGCTCGGCTCCAGCGAAGAGCTCGACCCCGTCCTCGGGCAGCTCGGCCTCCAAGAGCTCGACCCCGTCCT
>BTUM01000076.1:0-38844 GCA_045863235.1 Candidatus Xenobia bacterium
ACGGTCAGCCTTACCGGGTGTTCCGCGACGACGTGAGGCTCGGGCGCCGTCGGTCTGGTTGCACCGGGGCACGCTGAAGGCCCGGCGCGAGCAGAGCGCCTTCGGGCGACCTGGACCACTCGCGGCCTGCGAGTTCTGGCGGTCTTCGGGCGACGAGTGGGTACCCTGGCTGCCGCGACGTGAGCCACTCGCCCACGGAGTGGCGATCAGCCCAGAAGCCTTGGGGCGACCTGGACACTCGAGCGGAGTGGCTAGCCCGGCCTTCCGCGCGTCCTGACGCCCTGGGCTGACCGGAACCAGCTACCGCGTTCAGGGCAACTGGCAAGCAGCCGCTCGCCGGTTTCAGCAGGCAAGGCGAGGAATCGCACCCCCGTTCGCGAAACGCGCTCAGGAAAGCGAACCTACCGGGAGGGCCCCATGCAAGTGGTCGATCTCAAGCAAAGCGCCCAGCGGGTCATCAGCGACCTGCGCGAGCTGGCCGGCAAGACCTCCACCCCCGAAGGAGCCCAGCGCCTGTGCTGGGGCCCGGTCTGGCGCACGGCCCGGGAGTGGTTCAAGGCCAAGGTGGACGAGCTGGGCCTGAGCATCGAGACCGATGCGGCCGGCAACAACTGGGTCGTCCTCCCGGGCGAATCCGAAAGATCGGTGCTGATCGGCAGCCACCTCGACTCGGTCCCCAACGGGGGCTGGCTGGACGGTTGTCTGGGTGTCGTGGCCGGTCTGGAGGCGCTGCGCCGTTACTCCAAGACCAAACCCCCGGTTACCCTGCGCGTGGTGGACTGGGCCGACGAGGAGGGCGCTCGCTTCGGGCGCAGCCTGCTGGGCTCGTCGGCAGCCGGGGGGTCGCTCAAGCCCGATGACGTGCGCCACCTCAAAGACAAAGAGGGCACCGCGCTGCCCGACGCCCTCAAGGAGAACGGCGTCAACCTTGATACCATGGGCAAGGCTCACGAGCAGCTCAAGAAGATCCCGGCTCGAGCCTACCTCGAGCTGCACATCGAGCAAGGGCCGGTGCTCGAGTCGATGGGCAAGTCCACGGGAGTGGTGCTGGGAACCTTCGGGGTGGAGCGCCACCTGATGCGCTTCAAGGGCCAGGCGGCCCATTCCGGCTCGACCCCCATCCCGATGCGCAGGGACGCTTTCCTGGCAGCCGCCTCGACAGCCCTGGAATGTCGCGAGATCGCAAAGCGGCACTCCAAGCCGGGGGCCAACGTGGTCTGCACCGTGGGCACGGTCAAGGTGGAGCCCTGCATCGTGACGGCGGTGCCCGGAGTGTGCGAGATCTCGCTCGACCAGCGGGCCCTGTCGGCCGAGGTGCTGGCCCAGATGTATCAAGAAGCCCAGGACGCCTCGCGGCGTTTTGCGGCCGAGAACAATGTGACGGTGGAGTGGGAGCTGCTCTGGCAGATCGAGCCCCGGCCTTTCGACCCCGACCTGGTGCGCCTGTGTGAAGAGGCTGTGCGCGAGGTCACCGGGGATGCTCCCCGGCTGCCGTCCGGTCCCCTCCACGATGCCGCCGAGATGGTGCCTTCCATGCCCACCGTGATGATGTTTGCTTACTCGAGCAACGGGCTATCCCACTGCAAGGAGGAGGATACCCCCGAAGAGCACCTGGACAAGACCATCCAGGCCTTCCTGAAGCTGGTGGACAAGACCGTCGACCACGTGGCCAGGGGCTGAGGCCGGCGCCATGCAGGTAATGGAGCTCCTGACGGGGGACGGGCTCGACCACTTCCGTCATGCCCTGGAAGGCACGGGGGTCTTTCTCCTGCGCACCGGGCCCGAGGGCGAGCTGGCCGAGGGCTTCCTTCCCTGCCCGGGGCCGATCGCGACCTGCTGCCCCTCCCCCCCGCCCGGCGAGGCCCCCCTGACCCCCTGCCCCCACGGCTATGCCCGGGCCTGCTGGCCGCTGGCCGTGCCCGGCGGGGTGGCCGGCTATCTGTGGCAGCTCAAGGCTCCGGGAGCCACGGGTCCCGAGCTGGGTCTGGCGGTGGCCGACCTTTTGACCCGCGAGGCCCGCTCGCGCTACGAGCTGGAGAGCACCATCAAGGAGCTGCTCACCAAGTACGAAGAGCTGACAGTGCTCTACGACTCGGCTTCCACCATCACCACCGTGCTCGACCTGGACATGGCCTCCGAGCGTATCCTCGATCTCGCGGCCGAGATCCTGGACGTCGATCACGCCTCGCTGATGCTGGTGGACGAGTCGGGCGAGTTCCTGGAGGTCAAGGCCGCGCGGGGCACGCGCAGCGACGCCGTGGGCAAGGTGCGCGTCCCCCTGGGCGAGGAGATCTCGGGCATCGTGGCCCGCGAGGGGAAGGCCATTCTGGTGGAGGACATCGAGACCCATCCGATCTTCCAGCGCATGGCCCGCACCGACGGCACCCGCTCGCTGCTCTCGGTGCCCTTGAAGGTGAAAGACAAGATCCTGGGCGTGCTCAACGTGAACAACAAGAACGACGGCACCCCCTTCCACTCGGGCGATCAGAAGCTCTTGATGGCGCTGGCCGACATGGCCGCCATCTCCATCGAGAACGCCCGTACTTACCGCAACGCCATCACGGACCGGTTGACCAGGCTTTACAACTACGGCTACTTCAAGGAGCAGCTCGAGAAGAAGGTGGTCGACTTCGGCTCGCACGATCTGCCCCTGTCGCTTTTGATGTTCGACATCGACCACTTCAAGAATTTCAATGACAAGAACGGTCACGAACTGGCCAACGTGGCCCTGGTCGGGGTGGCCAACATCTGCGTGCGCCACAGCCGCCAGAAGGGGGATCGCATCCCCGACCTGGTGGCCCGCTACGGCGGCGAGGAGTTCATGATCTTGCTCGAGGGGGTGGGCAAGCAGCAGGCGGCCGCCACCGCCGAGCGCATTCGCAAGCTGGTGGAAGATCAGCATTTCGAGGGCGACCACAACCAGCCCCTGGGCAAGCTGACCATCAGCATGGGCGTGGCCGGATTTCCGGAAGACGCCACCAGTGCCGACGAGCTGGTGAATCGGGCCGACCAGGCCCTCTACAAGGCCAAGCATGCCGGTCGCAACAACGTCCAGCTCGCCTGATCGCTGGGATGAGGAGTTCCCCGAGATCCCTCGTCCCGGGGGGCTCTGGCCCTGGCTGCTGGCGGCCTTTGTGCTGGCTGCCTGGGGCACCTACCTGGTGGTGACCCCGGGCGGTCCGCCCGAGACCAGCTATCGTACCAGCGTTCTGCCCGTCCGCCCGGTTCCGGTGGCCAGCAGCCTCACCCCCGTGCCGGCCGGGGCCCGCCTGCTCGAGCTGGGCATCGTGGACAGCCAGAACTCCACCTTCACCATCGCGGCCGAGTCCTTTGCCCGCAAGGTGGCCAATCGCACCCACGGACGGGTGCAGGTGCGCATTCTGCCCGGCCAGACCCGGCGCAACCTGGGCGAGCTCGAGCTGGTGCAACAGGTGGCCGCCGGCGAGCTGGAGATGACCTTCTGCACCACCTCTCCGCTGAGCAACCTGAACTCGAGCTTCGACGTGCTCGACCTGCCCTTTCTGTTCCAGAGCCTGGAGCAGGCCGACCAGGTGCTCGACGGGCCCATCGGTCGAGGGCTGTTCGAGGGCCTGGAGGCCCACAACCTGAAGGGGCTGGGCTACCTGGAGCTGGGCTTTCGCATCTTCTCGTGCGGCGTTCCCATGCCGGATGCAGCCTCGTTCAAGGGCAAGCGCATCCGGGTGCTCGAGAGCGCCACCTGCATCCGGATGGCCCGGGCCTTTGGAGCCACTCCAGTGCCGGCACCGGTGGACAAGATCTACGAGATGGGCAAGCAAGGCCTGATCGATGCCGCCGACCGCACCTACCCCACCTACTGGGACTTTCAGCTCTACGACGTGCAGCGCTATATCACTGAGACCCTGCACACCTACTCGGCTAAGGTCATCCTGATCAACCGGCAGGTCTTCGACTCGCTCGACCCCGACGATCGGGAGGCGCTCCTGCAAGCGGCTCGCGAGGTGGAGATGGAGCAGAGACTGCGCCAGCGCGAGGAGGAGAAACGGGTACGCGAGCGCTGCCGCGAGCGCAAGATCACCATCTATACGCTGGACTCCGAGCAGCGCAAAGCCTTCGTCGACCTGTGCAAGCCCATGTTCGAAGAGTACAAGAGAATGCGCGATCCCAGGCTGCTCGAGCAAATTCAGGCCACACCGGGAGGTTAGCCATGTTCCATCGAGTCGAGTTCCAGGAGGGCACCTCGGACAAGTTCTGGGAGGTCGAGGTGCAAGACAACCAGGTGACCACTCGCTGGGGGCGCACCGGCACGGCCGGGCAGAGCAAGACAAAGGAGTATGCCAGCGAGGCGGCTGCCCAGGCCGATGCCCAGAAGCAGCTCGATGAGAAGCTGAAGAAAGGCTATCGTGAGGTCGTGGGGGCGGCCGTCAAGAGCGCTGCCTCTCCCAAGAAAACGGGTGCCGAGCCGCCTGAGAAGCTGGCCCAGCCCGAGAAGCCCGCCAGCCCCGAGAAGCCTGCCCGGTCCGAGATGCCCCCGGCCGACTGGCAAAGCGACTTCCGACGCCGCTACTGCCCCTGGCGAGCCGATGGCAGCAGTCTGAAGCTCCAACCCGCAGAGTCCCTGCTGGCTCCTCTGCGCAAAACGGCCAGTAAGGAGCTGGCCCGGTGGCGAAGCGGCCTGGGCCTCACCGTGCCCACCCTGCGTCCCGGGGCCCGATGGGCCTGCGAACTTCTGGCCGGACAGTCGGTGGATCCGCCCGACGCGTCGGCGCTGGCCTGCTTACTGGTGATGACCGAGGGTAAGGCCGGGGCCTACGTGGCCTCCTGCGGGGCGACCATGGCCATGGAGGCGATGCCCCTCACTCGCAACCTGGTCGGGGCGACCCGCTATTCAGGCGATGCCAGGTCCTACTGTCGCTGGGTCAGCCGCCAGCCTCAAAATCTGAACTATCATTTCGAAATCTCGGTGTGCCAGTGGGTTGCCCTGCGCCAGGCCCTGGCCACCTGCCCGGAGAGCGAATACCGGGCCTTGCTCGAGCAGTCCACTCACCAGTCCAGCCCCGAGGAACGCTACCTGGCCGCCTTCCTCTTCCCCGATGCCGGCTTGGCCGAGCAAGAGGCCCGCCACGCCCTGGCTCATCCCCTCACGCCCTTTCCTGGCTTCACCATGCTCTCGCCCTACGCCTGGTTCCTGCTGGGCAGCCTGAAAGACCCGGCCCTGGTCCAGGCCATGCTCGACCACGGGCCCTGTAACCCGGACGCGCTCTTTGGCCCCATGCTGCTGGGCAACCTGGGTCGGGCCGCCTTCCCCTTCCTCCTCAAGCACTCTCCGTGGCGGGCGAGCCTTTGGGAGATCCCCGACCCCGAGCTGGCCCAGAGCTTTCGCTCCCTGCTCGAGGAGCGCTCCGAGCGAGCCCGGCTGACCGAGTACTACACCCGCTTCCCCCACCTGGGTATACCGGTGCTGGCCCAGGTGGTGGCCTCCAATGCTCGCGGCAAGGACGTGGCCCGCACTCTCCTGACCACGCTGCTCAAAGGGCTGAGCGAGCTGCCCCCCATGGGACAGCGCGAGGAAGCTCTCTGCCGCGAGCTGCAGGGCCGCCTCTCGGCGCCGCTCGAGGAAGCGCCGGCGCAAGCCCTTCCGGCGGTGCTGCGTGACCCGCCCTGGCTCAAGAAGCGCGTGACCCGCTCTTTGATCGAGCAGAAGGTGGAGTTGCCCGACTACCCCGAGCGCATCCACTGGGAGGGCCCGCCTCCGCAGCCTTACTACCACGAGCTTCCTCCCCTACCCGGCCCGGCCGACGAGAAAGTCCGCAAATCGCTGGAGAAGGCGCTGGAGCGCCAGGACGCGGCTCTGTGGAACCTGGACCACCTGAGCGACCCGTCCGCGCTGGAAGTCTTCAACCAGACGCCGGCTAAATGCTGGCACAGCCCCTGGAACGGATTCCAGCCCATCCTGGCGCGTTTCGGGCTGGCAGCGATTCCTGGCCTGTTGCGCTGGGCCGAGCGCGAGCTGGCCACCGTGGTCAACGAGCTCGCCCGGGTCGAGTCGCCCCGCCTGGCCGCCATGATGGCCCTGGCCTTCTGCGGCCAGAAGGCCAGTAAAGCCGCCCGGGCCTGGATGCGCCGCTACCCCGAGGCGGCCGCCCTCGGCCTGGTGGCCCTGGCCGTCGGTCCCCAGGGGGCCTCGCGCGAGGCGGCCGAGTCAGCCTGCCGCTTCATGGCGGCCCAGGGCCTGGAGCCCCACCTGCGCAAAGCAGGCGAGACCTTGCAGTGCCAGAAAGCGCTGGAGGAGGTGCTGAGCTTTGATCTCACCCAGCTCTTCCCGGCCAGGCTGCCCAAGCTGCCTTCCTTCTTCGACCCGGCTGCGCTGGCGCGTCCCCGACTGAAGGAAGGCGCCCTGCCCCTGGAGGCCGTCAACCACCTGGCCACCATGCTGGCCTTCAGCCCCCTCGACCCGCCCTACGCCGGGCTGTCGCAGATCAAAGAGTTGCTCGAAGCCGAAGAGTTCGCCTGGGACCTGTTCTCAGCCTGGCACACCTCCGGGGGACCTGCCAAGGAGAAGTGGGCCTTTTTCGCCCTGGGCCACCTGGGCGGGGACGAGTCGGCCCGGCGGCTGGCTCCACTCATCAAGACCTGGCCCCAGGAGGGCCTCTTCGCGCGGGCCGAGCAGGGCCTGGACGTGCTGGCCGCCATCGGCAGCGACGTGGCCCTGATGCACATCCACCAGATGTCCCAGAAGCTCAAGAGCCGGGCGCTGCAGGAGAAGGCCCGTCTCAAGCTGGAGGAGATCGCCGCCCGCCGTGGCCTGACCAGCGAGGAGCTGGCCGACCGGCTGGTCAGCGATCTCGACCTCGAGGCCGATGGCAGCTGCCCGCTGGAGGTAGCCGGCAAGCGCTTCCGGGTGGTCTTCGATCAGGAGCTGAAGCCCTCGCTGCTGACGGCCGAGGGCAAGGCTGTGAAGGATCTGCCCAAACCGGCCTCGCCCTCCGACGAGCAGTCGGTGCAACGCTGGAAGGCTCTCAAGAAGGACGTGAAGACGGTCGCCTCGGGCCAGATCCTCCGCCTGGAGCTGGCCATGGGCAGCGAGCGACGCTGGGACGTGCCCACCTGGCGCCTGTTCCTGCTGCAGCACCCGCTGCTGGTGCACCTGGTGCGCCGCTTGATCTGGGCCACCTACCGCGACGAGAAGCTGGTGGCCACCTTCCGAGTGGCCGAGGATTCCAGTCTGGCCGACATCCAGGACGAGCCCTTCAGCCTGCAAGAAGACGTCCAGGTGGGCCTGCCCCACCCGCTCCACCTCGAGGGCGCGGTCCTGAGCCGCTGGGGGGAGCTGCTGGGGGACTACAACATCCTCCAGCCCTTTGCCCAGCTGGGCCGGCCCGTCTACCGGCTGACCGCGCAGGAGGCCAGTGCCGACAAGCTGACCCGCTTCGAGGGGATGAAGCTCCACCCGGGCAAAGTGGTGGGCATCGAGTCGCGCGGTTGGCGGCGGGGCCGGGCTGAGGACGGTGGGGCCATCCTGCACATGGAGAAGCCCGTGGGAGAGCAGCTGACGGCCTACCTGGAAGTGGAGCCGGGTCTCTTCGTGGGCGCCATCGCCCAGTCCGAGGAGCAAACCGTGGCCAGAGTTCAGGTGCGGCGGCCTGGGGAATACGTCAAAGGAGTGCCCCTGGGGCAGGTCAGCCCCATCGCCCTGAGCGACCTGATCGCCGACCTGGAGGCTTTGCGATGAGCGTTTTCAAGAAGACCGACAAGCTGACCCTGCACACGGTCGCCCCACCGGTGGCCCTGAAGGTAGAGCACCTGCCTCGCCTGCACCGGCTCAGCTGGTGGACCGATGGCGACTCCTGGCCGGCCGTGCGCCTCCTGTTGCCGGCCGGCAGCGCGCTCGAGCTGGATTGGGAGCGGGTGCTCTGCCAGGGAAAACAGACCGGCCAACAGCTCGAGATTACCTGCGAGAAGACGGCCGCCCGCTGGGAGCATCCCCGCCGCCTCGAGCGGCTGGGCGCAGCCCTCACCGCCGTGCCCGACGGCACGGAGCTGGAGCTGGCCATGGGCGGTGATGCTCCGGCCACGCGATATCGGGGCACGGTGAGCAAGGGAACCTGGCACATCTCCGAGAGCTCGCTGAGACTGACCGGCGAGGTGCTGGCCAGGGCCCTGGAGCTGTCTCGTCAGTGCGACGAGGAAGACTGGCTGGAGGCCGGTCCCGTGGCCGAGGAGGTGGCCCAGAGCTTTCAAGCCGAGTGGAATGACCCGTGCCAGATGCGCGTTCAGGGCACGCGCATCTTCTTCGAGGACCCTGACGAGGACCGCAGCTGGCTGCTCCTGTGCGGGGCCGAGGTCTTCCTGCGCCAGCCGAGCTTCCAGAAGCACTTCCCGGACCTGGAGAAGGTCCTGCGCGAGCGCGAGAAAGAGAGCCAGTCGCTGCAACAGAGCCTGAGCCAGCTGGGCGCGAGCCTGAGCCAGGCCATGGGGATCAAGACCGGGGAGCTGATCCTGAAGGGGAAGAAGTCAGCCTATCATCGCTCCAGCCTGGTCGATCTCCCCTGGCTGACCGAAGAGGACGTGGAGCTGGCCGACCGCGAGTTCGCCGAGCTGGGCTATGTGCCAGTCGGCGACCTCATGGCCGACGCCATGGCCGGGGCCATGCTGCGCGGCTATTGCCGTCCCGGCGGTACCGCCTGGGCCAGCGTCACCACCGGAGCCCAGGGCGAGTTCATCCGAGAGTTCTTCAGTAACTGCGAGGACGGCTCGAGCCTGACCACCACCACCCTGCCCGAGGCCGAGGCCAAGCCGGCCCGCAAGCTGCTCAAGCTGAGCTGCCCCGAGTTGGAGGTCAGCGAGCTTCTGGCCGCCCACGAGGCCGAGCTGAAGAAGCTGGGGCTCAAGCCCGGCCCCACGGGCTCCGACCTCAAAGCCCTGGCCGCCGACGTGGACGCCTACCTGGTGCGCTGGATGTAGCCTTCAGGCCGGCCGACGCAGCTGGGCCACCCGCCATCTGGAGCAGACAGCCTGGCAGAACGAAGGGTCGTTTGCCTGTGTCCGGTCATCGCGCCGACGATCAGTCAACCTTGAACGAGCGCAAAATCTTGTCCAGCTCGCGCTCATTGCGGGGGTACCCGACCCGGGTGGACATGACCGCGATCGAATAGCTGGCGTCCCGGCCCTGGACCAGCCGCTCGCGGCCCTCCACCTCGACGGGGCGGCCGCGAAGCTCCATCTGCATCTTGAACGAGAGGCGCACCTCTCGGCCCCGCCGACTCAACGAGAGATCGCTGCCTGAATAGGCCCGAAACAAATCGAGGTGGTTGTCCCCCAGCTCGACGAGATCGACCGGCTCCATGCGCCGGCAGCGAACCACTCGCATGGTCTGAGGCTGGCGCACCACCCCGCCGTGAAAGAGCATCACATCGGACCCGGGAAGGCTGGGACTCACGAAGCTCTCCGGCACGGTCACTTCAAATCCATTCCCCTGCAGCCGCACTCCCCCGGCCACCACTTCGCCCTGGACCTTCTGCCAGCTCTGGGGATCCGAGCCCCGGACCTCACCGAGCCATTCGCGCAGGCTGGTCGGGGCAGGCACCGGAGGAGGCGGATCGGGGGTCCTGGCCTCCGGCGGGGGGACGGGAGGCGGAGCCGGGCGGACGGGCGCCGGCGGGGGGACGGGAGCCGGATCCGGGCGGACAGCCACCGGTGGAGGCACGCGTGACGGAGTCGGGGGAACGACCGGCGGGCGGGAAACGGGAGCCGGGGCCGGGCCAACGGCAGGCGGCGGGGGCGGGGGGACGGGCGGAGGGGCGACCGGCGCCGGCGGGGCCGCGGGAGGCACCACCGCCGCGGGAGTCGAGACCACCGGCGAGGACGCCACCCGGGGCGCGTTGCCCAGCCAGACGATGCCCAGCACCACCGCCGTGGCCAGGCCTCCCATCAGGGCCCACATCCAGGGGGGCGTGGCCGCGGGCCGGGCCACCGCCGGCTCATAGCGCAGGGGGACGGTCGTCTCCTCCCGCGGGACAGCACGCGTGACAGGGGCAGCCCCTGCCCTCGTGGCGACGGGAGCGGGCCCGAAGCAGGAGGCCAGGGCCTGGTCGAACTCGGCCATGGTCTGCCAGCGGCGGGCCGGATCCACCTCCAGGGCCTTCATCACCACCTGCTCCAGGGCCGCCGACATGCGTGGGTTCACGCTGCGAGGCGGGTTGAACTCGAAGGGCGACTCGCGCGGACAGCGCCCGTTGGTCAGCAGATAGTGCAGCGTGGCGCCCAGGCTGTAGACATCCGAGCGCACGTCGGTCTGACCGGAGTAGTGCTCGGGAGAGGCGGTGAGGGCTGAGCCCAGGGCCTCGGTGTCTCGGGCCTTGCCCTCCTTGAAGAGGCGGGCGATCCCAAAATCGACCAGGTGCAGGCGGCCCTGACCATCCTTCACGACGTTGCGCGGCTTGAGGTCGCGGTAGATCACCACCGGCTCCTGCCGGTGCAGATAGCCGAGCACGTCGCACAACTGCCTGCCCCAATCGGCCACCACCTGGTCTTGCAGGAAGTTGTCCGGGAAGGGTGAGACCAGGCAGTCGAGGCTCTTCCCTTCGACAAAGTCGAGCACCAGGTAGTAGAAGCCGTCCTCCTCGAACAGCTGGTGCACCTTGACGATAGCCGGATGGTCGAAGCGCTCGAGCAGAGCCTTCTCCTGGTTGAGAGCCATGACCTCGCGAGCATCCTGGGTGGAGACTTCCTTGAGAAAGAACACTTTGCCGTCGCGGTCACCCCGGTAGCACAGGCTCATCCCGCCCAGAGCCAGGAAGTGCACCCGGTAGCCCCGCCGCATCACCGTGCCGGGCGGCAGGGCCAGCACCGGCAAGCCATCGGAGTCTTTCAGGCCAGGTACCGGCTCACGATAGCCCACTTACAGCTCCACGCGGGCCGGCTGGCCGTCCACGATGCGCAGGTACAGCTCCAGCAGTCGCGGTGGAGGGGGCAGATTGAGCTCGCTCTGCAGAGCGCGAGTGCACTGGTGATAGGTCTTGATGGCCTCCGAGGTCTGCTCCTGGGCCAGCTGGCAGGCCATCAGTCCGAGGAAGGCCTCCTCGTTACAGTTGTCACGCAGGAGCATCTTGCGAAAGGAATCCTGCGCCACCTCGGGTTTCCCCTGCCGGTAGAAATGGCGACCCAGGCAACCGAGCACTTCCAGCAACCGGGTCTTGAGGCTCAGGCGCACCGGCTCGGCCCACTCGGGATACTCGCCCTCCAGGAAATCGCCCTGGTAGAGCTGCTCGGCTTTCTGAAGGTCGCCCACGGCCTGGCCCCAAAGTCCTTGAGCCGCCAGCCGCCGGCCCCGGGCCTCGCATTCGAGGAACTCTTCCACGTCCACCCGCAGCGGGGCTTCGGCGGTCAGGAGGTAGCCGCCGCGCTTCTTGACCAGCCAGCCCGGCGTACCCAGCACCTTGCGCACCTGAGAGATGGCGTTATGCAGCGAGTGGCGAGCCTTCTCGGGACTTTGCTCCCAGAACAGGGCGGTCAGGGTTTCCTCGTCCTGAGGCCGACCGCGCTGCCAGGCCAGGAAGGCGAAGAGATGGCGCGTCTTGCGGGTGGGCCAGACCTCCTCCTCGAGCACCTCGCCCCCGCGCCTGAGCAGGAAACGCCCCAGCAGCCGCAGCTGCCAGCCGCTCGCGTCGGGCACTGCGGCCTTCTCGGGCACCAGCTCTTCGACCAGGAGGCGCACTCGCGGCTGAGGATGGCGCCGAAGCTCAGCCGCCAGGGGCTGCCCGGCACGCTTGAGAAAACGGCCGATCTCCTCCACCTTCTGGAATCGCTCCAGGGCCCGGCTCAGCACCTCCAGCAGCTCCTCACGCCACTCGCCCGACCAGTCGCTCAAAAGACCCAGCAGCTCTTCCAGCGGGGGCTCGCTCAGCAGCATCAGGGCTCTGGCCAGCTCGGACCGCGCCTCCCAGCGACGAAACACCTCGATGGCCCGAGGCAGCGAGGCTCCCTGATCCCCTAATCGAGCGCGCTGCAGCTCGGCCTGAGCGAAGACCAGATCGAGGCCCTGGGTGCTGGCCTGGCGAGACACCTCCTCCAGGCGCGCCAGGGCCTGGCGAGTCTGGCCTCGCAGCCGAGCGAGCTCGGCTCGCTCCAGCTCCAGGGGCAAGGCCTGCTCTGGCGCGGTCAAGAGTCGGGCTGCTTCCTCGTAAGCCCGCTCGGCCAGGTCGAGCTGGCCGGCGGCCCGGTAGGTGTCAGCGAGATGAGCCAGGCTCAAGCCAGGTTGCTCCTCGACCACCTGGTCGACCCGATCTCCCGGCTGTCCCACCGGCCCCCTCGCCTCGGCCAGGATCACGGCTTCCAGGGGCAGGTCGCTGGCCTGAGGCTGCTGGCTGAGGCGGAGCCAGCCGGCCAGGGGTCGCAACTCATCCAGGCGCTCGAGCAGGGCGGGATCGACGTCGTGCAGCAGGGCCAGAAGGTGCAGGCCCTGGGTGCGCTGATAGCTGAAACCGTGCTGGCGGGCGGCGCCGAGACAGCGCGCGACGATCTCCTCGGTGCGCTGCTGGCGGGTGGGATCCCCGATCTGAGCGGCCAGGGAGAGCAGAACCTCGCGCACTCCCAGCACCGACCGACTACCCCGGCGCAATTGCTCGAGAGCCGCCCGCACGCTGCGCAGCAGCTCGTCGGAGCTGAAAGGCTTGAGCAGGTAGTCGTCCACTCCCATCTTCAAGGCCGTGATGGGGGCGTCCGGGTTGGCGTAGCCGGTGATCACGATCTTCCGGGCCGCGGGTTGAAACTCGCGCATGGCCGAGAGGGCCTCCAGGCCACTCATGCCCTCCATGCGAACATCCGACACGATCAGGTCGAAGTGTCGCTCGCGCGCGTGCTCGATGGCTTCCAGGCCGCTGGCGGCGCTGAGCACGCGGTAGCCGGCCGCCTCCAGCTCGAGTTCCAGGCTGGCGCGCATCAGCTCGTCGTCCTCGATGATCAGGATGGATTCGGCCATATCAATCGCACCGCCGTTCCCTGACCCGGGGCGCTGTCAATCTCCAGCTTTCCGCCCTGAGCCTGCATCATCTGGTAGACCAGCGACAGTCCCAGGCCCACCCCCTGACCCACGGGCCGGGTCGAAAAAAACGGCTCGCAGGCACGCCTTCGGACCTCGTCGGTCATGCCCTCGCCGTTGTCCTTGACCTCGAGCACCCGACGACCTGGCTCGTGGCGGCCTTCGAGCCAGATTCGCTTTTCGGCGCGAGAAGCCAGAGCCGCCCTGGCGTTCAGCACCAGATTGAGAAGCGCCTGGCTCAAATCCTGGGGCTCTCCCGTCAGGCTCAAACCCGAAGCGACGCGCCATTGAAGGGTGATCCCCGCCACCCGCATCTCGGGCTCAACCAGAGCCGCCAGCTCCTCCACCAGGGGAGAGAGCTCGAATGTCTTGCCCGGCCCGGTGGGACGGCTCGAAAAACGGAGCAAGCGCTCGACGATGCTCTTGCAGCGCCCGACAGCCGAATCCATGATGGAGAGTCGTTTGACCAGGGTCACATCCTGGAGTTGCTGCTTCAGGGCCGAGATGTGCAGCGCGATGGCTCCCAGAGGGTTGTTGATCTCGTGGGCGACGCCCGCAGCCAGTTGACCCACAGCGGCCATCTTGGAGGCCTCCAGCAACTGGGCCTGGGTCTCGGCGAGCTCGCGGCGAGCTTTCTCCATGCTGGTCTCGTGCAAGCGCCGGAGCTGGTCGTACAGCATGGCGTTCTCGAGGGCCACCGCCGCCTGAGCCGCCACGGCTTCCAACAAAGCCCTCTCGCGCTTGCCGAAAGCGCCCGTCTCGAGCCGATTGTCGGCGTACAGGACGCCCAGCAGGCGACCTCCGGGCACGATCAGAGGCACGCACAGGATCGAGCGCAGGCTGTTGAGGCCGACACTGACCTGATCGCGGAAGCGCTCGTCGACCAGGGCGTCGGAGGTGAGCACGCTGGTGCGCTCGCGCAGCACGGTTTCCACCACCCCTCGGCTGATAGCGAACTCGCTGCCCCGGGTTTCTTCGCGCGACAGCCCGTGCCAGGCGGTCACTTCTTCCTCTTCCAGCAGCACGAAACCCCGCTCGGCGCCGATCGCTTTGACGGCCTGGGCCATCAACTGGTTTACCACCGCCTGCACCTCGAGCGACGATCCGAGCATTCGCGAGGCTTCCAGCAGAAACTCGAGGTGCTCGCGGTCGAGATTGACGCCAGGAGCGGTGGTCACGGGCTCACGCATTCGTGTCAGCGAAGCGTTCTCCCCTCGTCTGGGACAGGGCGTGCTCGTGTGCTAAACTCATGGGATGTCCCGTCGAGGTATCTCCCTGGCCGAGCTGGTGCTGTCCTTCTTCCTGCTGGCAGCCGGCATCATCGTGGTGGCCCAGCTCTTTCACGCCAGCCTGCGCCGCAACAGCGACTCGGCCCAGCAAGCCCGGGCCTGCCTGATCGCCGCCGCCAAGCTGGCCGAAGTGCGCGAGTGGGCCGCCGCGACCGGTGGCGGGGGGTACAACTACGACAACTGGGGCCCTTACACCAACGTGACCTCCAACGACCCGAACGAGCCCATGTTTCAGGTGACGGTCCGCTCGGCGGCCCACACGGTGGGAAGCCCGGCCACCGAGCTGGAGACCCCCCAGACCGAGCCCCGCACCCTCACGCAATCGCTGCGCAAGGTGGAGATCACCGTGGCCTGGGGGGCGGGCCGCACCTACCGCCTGGTTTCCCTGGTGGGCGACCCGGCTCGCCAGCTGGGGGCCAACCCGGTGCTCGTGCAGGCGACCGCCGGGCTGACCAACCCCGTGCCCTACGGTGCCACCGTGAGCTACCGGGCCACCCTGCGCGACAGCTTCGGCAACCCCATTCCCGAGGTCGGCATGCTGTGGGGGGTCGAGCCGGGCACCGGGGACGGCGTGCTGGACTGGACCCACCGCGACGGCCGCACCTGCCGCTTCCTCAACCGTTACTACCTCAGGGACGGAACCGCCGTGCCCGTGCCGGGCACCTGCTGGGTCCGGGCCACCTCCCTTTATGACGGGCAGAACGCCACCGCACTTGGACCCCAGATGGTGCTGGCCCCGTGAGGCGAGGCACCAGCCTGCTGGAGCTGATCATGACCCTGGCCATGGTGGGGGTCATGCTGCTCCTGGTCGGCCAGCTCTCCTCGGGCTACTGGAAGGCCTACCACTCGGCCGACCGCTCCGAGATCTACCAGGGCAGCCTGATCGCCACCCAGATCGCCTGGGAGGTGGAGCAGGCCCTCTCCATCACCCAGCCCGCCAACGGCGCCACCGGCTCGATCCTCACCTTCCAGATGATCGATCCCCTTGACCCGACCCGAATCAACCCGGGCACCGCGGTGGCCCCCTGGAACCCGGCCGGCAACGTGGTCACCCGGCGCTACGAGGTGATCAACGAGCAGCTGATCCGGACCGAGGGAGGCGTCAGCGAGGTGCTTGGCCAGGTCCAGGGCTTCAGCGTCGATCGACGCGATCCGACCCTGGTGGTGGCCGTCTCCGTGCAGCCCGACCAGGTGGTCTACCCCTGCCGCGCCCGGGCCTTGCTGCGCCGATGAAGAAGCGTGGCAGCATCATCATGTCCTTGCTGCTGCTGGCCATGCTACTGGTGCTGGGTATCGGCATGGCCTCCCAGTCGGTCCGGCGCGGAGAGGGAACCCGCTCGCTCGGAGACGAGCTGGCCGCTCGGGCGGCGGCCGAGGCCGGGCTGGAGGATGCCCGGGTGAAGCTGCTCAAAGATCCGGGCTTTCTGCCCTCGGAAGCCCTCCAGGAGATGAGCTACTCGGAGGTGCTGACCGACCTGGCCGGCCAGCCCTATGGACGCTACACGGTGACCCTCGACTTTCGTTTGCGCGGTGAGCCGCACCGCCTTCTGCGCATCATCTCGGTGGGCGACGTGGGGGCCGAGGGAAGCTCGCGCGTGCGCCGAACCCTGGAAGCGGAGGTGGATCTGTCCCCCCGGCTGCGCGACGACAGCGCCGTCAACCCGGACTACATGAAGATCATCAACTTCGCCGATAAGGGAGCCTGGATCGAGCCATGAAGAGGCAACCAGCCTTCAGCCTGATCGAGTTGATCGTGGTGGTCGCCCTGCTGGCCATCCTGGCCGGGCTGGGGCTGGTCCTGACGGGCGGGCAGAAGGCCTCCTCTTCCACCCGCTCAGCCGCCCTGAGCCTGGCCGAGGATTTGCGCTCGGCAAGGCGCCGAGCCGTTTCTCAGGGGATCCCGGTAGGGGTGGCCTTCCCCAGCCAGAACGGCGCCATGGCCCTGGCAGAAGGCTATTACCTGCTCGAGGGCGACGTCAACCCGCGCATCCGGCGCGTCGTCCGCGCCGCCACGGACGGCTCGGTGGGCTTTTTCACGGGCACCTGGGCCACCACCGACACGGTCACCCGGGCCATGCCCCCGGGCGGGACTCGCGTCGCCTTCGATACCTGGAACGCGCCGCAACCGGCTGACTCGATGCTGGTCTTCCTGCCCTCGGGACGGGTGGTCTCCAACGGGCTCGCTCGCCACGCGGACAACTTCCACGTCGTGGTCACGGCCGGCGCCACCACCGGCGGCACGGTCACGCCTCCGGGCACCCCGGGTCTTACCTCCCCGGCGGCCGTCTTCGACCTGACCGGGGCTGCCTCGCCCAACACCGTCCTGATCAGCCCGGCCGGCGCGGTCAGCGTGGTGGAGGGCCTGCCCGGAGCCACCGCGGCCGTCACCATGGCCTCGGGCCGATTGAGCTCTGCGCTGGCCGCCCTCCCGGCCCTCTCTCCTCCCGTCAGCGCCGCCCCGGTCATCAGCAATGTGACCGTCGACCCTCCCGGCGGGGGCGGAGTGGAGGCCCTGGCCTCGGGCGAGCGCACCATCAGCCTCATCACCGAGGCCCAGAGCCCGGAGGGAGCCCTGCTCTTCTGCCGCTGGACCTGCGCCGAAGGAGGCGCCTTCGGCTCGTCGGAGGCGCAGCGCATGCAGTGGGACCCGGTCCGCGGCGCCTACGTAAGCTCGTGGTCGTATCGGCCCGTGGGGCTGGCGGCCTCGGCGGCTTTCAACTTGCAGTGCGAGGTGCGCGACGAATTCGGCAATCTCGCCACCGAAGCCACCGCCGGGCTGGCCAGCGTCACAGGCCAGGCCGGCGCCCCCACCGACGAGCTGGTGGTCAAGCGCACCGTGGGTGGCAAGGTAGGCATCTGGACGGTGTCCAGCGACCTCAGCAGCTGGAATCTGGTGGTGGATGAGACCAGCTTCCAGAACTTCAACGATTTCGAGTCGGCCATCGTCTCACCCGAAGGCGAGCGGCTGATCCTGGCCGTCCGAGCCCCCGCCCCCCGCGTCTACACGGTCAACTTTGACGGCTCGGGCCTCAAGCTGCTGGTACCCGCCCTGGGCAGCGCCTCGCCCCGCCCCTACGCCCTCTCCCCGGATGGGACCACGGTGGCGGCCACCACGAACTCCGGCATCTACTTCTACCCCCTGAACGGCGCCCCGACCTTCGCTGCCAACCTGGTTCGCAGCTCTCTGGCCTGGAGCCCGGACAGCACGAAGCTCTTCATCCTTCCCGCGGCGGGCGGTGGGGCCGTGATCATGGACCGGCCCACCAGCACCGTGACTCCGGTGACACTGCCCGCTGGAGTCACGTTTCCGTCCCAGGCCCTCTGGCCGGACCCCAACACCCTGCTGATGACCGGCTTGAGCACGGGCATCACGGTTTACAAGCTGGACGTATCCGCCGGTACGAGCTCGGTGCTGGTCAACCTGGGCAACACGCTGACCGACGCCATCAACCTCAGCCGCGACAACCTGGAGATCTGCGCCTCCGTCTCGGTGCCAGGCGGCCCGGTCATCCAGGCCGGCGACCGGCTCATCCGCCAGCCCATCGCGGGCGGCGCGGCTTCCTTCATCAACCCCACTCCGCTGGTGCACAACGGCCACTACACGAAGGACGGGCTGCGCCTCTACTGTTCGGCTGAGCAGGGCGGCAACTGGGCCGTCTATCGCTGCAACGTGGACGGATCGGCCGGCTCGCTCCTGCTCCCTGGCTGCAAGCTCTTCGGCATCAAGTGAAGGTTCTTCCCGATCAGCGTTACGACTGCCTGCAGTGCGGACGCTCGTGCCAGGGCTGGGCGGTCGAGGTCGACCCGGGCACCCGGGGTCGGCTGCGCGACAGCCCCATCGAGCTTCGAGTGCTGCAAGAGACCGGTTTGACGGCCACGCTGCTTCCTGGCGATGGGCGCAAGGTGCTCATGGCGCGCCGTGAGGGCGCCTGTGTCTACCTCGACGAGAAGAACCTCTGCCGCATCCACGGCGAGATGGGCCCGGGGGCCAAGCCGCTGGGCTGCCGCCAGTTTCCCTTTCTGCCCGTGGAGACCCCCGAGGGCGTTTCCCTGGGCCTATCGTTCTACTGCACGGCGGTGCAGCAGAACTACGGCCGTCCGCTGGAGGAGCAGAGCGATGAGCTCTCGGCGCTGCTTCAGCGTCTGGCCCCGCGGCGAGTAGGCTTCGAGCCCCTCTGGCTGGACGAGGGAGTGCCCCTGGAGTGGCCCGAATACCTCCGCCTGGAAGCCTTCCTCCTCGAGGGCCTGAGCGGGCCCGATCCGGCCGAGACCCCCCTGGCAGCCAGCCTCTGGGGGGCCTGCCAGCCGGGCCTGCAGCTCGACCTGGCCCGGGCCGCCCTCTTTGACACCGCCCAGGAGCTGTGGGACATCCGCTTCATGTGCCTGGCCATCCTGGTGGCCAGCCAGGAAGCCCCCGACCCCGACTCGATCACTGCCATGGCCGAAGACCTCAAGCACGACCGCCCGGTCACCTTCGCCCGCCTGGGCTGGAGCGGCCGGCGCAGCACCATCGACGCCGAGTTCGCCGATCTGCCCGAGTGGGTCGAGCAGGAGATCCGCCGCTATCTCCGAGCCCTGGTTTTTCGCAAGTTCCTGGCCCTGGATCGCCCGGTGCTGCAGAACCTGGTCTGCCTCTTCATGCTGCCCGCGCTGCTGCGCTGCTTTACCCTGGTCTCGCGCCTGAGCCACGGGGGAGAGCTCGTCCGGGAGGACTACTTCCGGGCTTTAAGCCTGGTGGAGAAGGATCTCACCCACACCCGCCAGGGTGCCGAGGGTACCTGGGCCAGCTTTGCGCGCCTTTACCGGGAAACCATCGCGCTGGTCGCTCGATACGTCTGAGCAAAGACGAATAGAGCCCAATACAACCGCTCCCGGCTTCGCTGGAGTTTCAGCGACGACAGAGGATACCATCTCCTGAACCAGGAATCTCTGAGCCCATGGGGTCACGTCTTCGGTCTCTGCTACTCCTCTCGTTGCTCTTTCTGGTTGCATGCGGTGGAGGCGAAGGCCTCCAGGGCGGGCCACCGGTAGGTCCTTTGGATGACGGAATCCAGGCACCCGAGGATCCCGGCCCCTTTACAGCCACCACGAAAGGTGAGGAGGTCGAGGCGCTGATCGGGCCGGACGGCGGTCAGCTGGAGGTCGTCACGGAGACAGGCAACAAGTTCAGCCTGACGCTCCCCCCCGGCGCGTTGGAGGAAGAGACCACCATCACTCTGGCCCCGGTGACCTTGAGCGGTCTGGGCTTCGAGGTTCTCTACGCGGTTCGATGCCTGCCCGAGGGTACCGAGTTCATCGTCCCCGGAGAGCTGGCGCTCGAGCTCTCGGACGGGGCTGACCTGGCCGGGCTGGTCCCGTTCACCGTGAACGATGCGGGAACCCGGAGAAGCCTGTTGCTCGGGCGGGTCGAGGGGAATCGGCTGATCGTGCCGGTGCAGCACTTCTCGTTCTTTGGCTATTCGGGTGCGCTGAACTCGCTCGAGAGCTGGACCGACTCCATCATCGCCAATCCAAACCTTCCCCCGCCTTCAGAAGAAGAGACGCTGGCAAACTCGCTGGCCGGACTGATCTTGTTCGATTCAACCCAGGTGGGAGGCCCCGCCGTCCAGAACCTGCTCAGCGACCACTTCAACAACTCCCTGCTTCCCTTCATGGAGGCTGCGGCAACCTCGGACGACCGGCTCGTCGTTTTCAGGGCCTTGCGAAGGTATCTCCACTTCATCCAGGCGGTCAGCTTTTCCGGAGCCAGCATCCAGCAATTCGAGCCCGCCGCCAACCCCCGGTTGGTGGCCCTGCTCAAGCGGATGATCCACCTGGAGGGCCAGCGAATGGTCCGGGCCAACAATCTCGACCACATGCCCAAGGTGCTTCGCTGGGCTGCCCTGGCCCAGCAGCTGGGTCTGGACACGCCCGAGAACGGCCTGGACATGGACTCGATCACGGCCAGCCTGCCGCTCAAACTCGTCACCCGGCCGGACAATGCTCACGGGAACGGTCCACATCCTGATGACGAGCACTTTGGCACCTATCCAAACGGAGATACATCCCTCGATCTGATCCCGTTCCCCAAGATCCTCGACCAGGGTGAGGAGAAACTGCTCGACATTACTTGCGGCTATCAGTTGGGCGACAAGCAGCCCATGAGCGACCAGGTCGTCCGGATCTCCGTACTCCTGGAAGGCGGCGACCCGGGGTCGAGCCCCAACCTGGAAACCATCCCCGGTCAGAGAACCACTTCGGGTACCGTGGATGGCGTCGTAGAGGTGGTGACGGCGCCGCAATTTTCTGGGCACGCGGGCACGCTGAGCACCAACCTTCTGGTCAAGCTGGCTGACAACTCGGATGGAATCAACATCATCGTGGACGCCAGCCTGCACGTGAAGAAACGATTCACCCTGCGGGTCGAAGGCAAGCTCTTCATGGGGCCATTGCAGGGCCCGACGACCATGTCCGAGGGCTCGACGGCAACCATCAGGATGCCGCTGCTGCGCAAGGGAACCAAACGACTGGGAGGCAAAGCGGTCGAGTTCTCGGTGGTGGGAGGCGGCTCTCTGCCTGCCGGCCCGATTCTCACCGACTCGAACGGGGTGGCCGAGGTCCAGTACACGGCCCCCTCCACCGCCGGGGGGCAGGTCACCATCCAGGCCAGCTACGTCGACGGGGATCAGACGGTCACCGAGTCGATCACCATCACCATCTTGCCCCCGCAACTGGGGACCACGTGGAATGGCACCCATACCGGAGTGACCACTACCTTCAACAACAATCCTCCAACGCCAGGCCCTCCTGGCGCTGCCTCACTGACGCTGCAATTCGGCAACGAGTTTCTGGGGGGAAGGACGATCTCTGGCGGGATGATGACCTTCGCAAACGATCAGGGAAACATCTATCGCACCCTGGTCATCACCGGTGGCTCGTTCACCTACAGTTCCCGGGAACTCGATCTCAACTGCAGGGTCGAGCCCTTCAATTCATTCTCGCAGGGTGGATTCATTCGAGCGGTGCTGTCAGCTGACGAGTCGACCCTGACGAACGGGACGTATCAAGAGGTGATTCAGACCCTGATCAATCGCATCATGTTTACCAGCACCTTCCAGCTCACCCGCAACTGACCTCACGGGACAGGATTCCTTTCCCCGGCTTGGAAGGGCCCGAAGTGATCAAAATCGGCGTCCTGACCAGCGGGGGCGATTCTCCGGGAATGAATGCCGCCGTTCGCGCGGTGACTCGCATGGCCGTCCGCCTGGGGGCCGAAGTCCTGGCCATCCGAGAAGGCTATCAGGGGATGGTGGAGGGCGGCAACTGCATCCAACCCCTGGCCTGGAGCTCGGTGGGGGGCTGTCTGCACGTGGGGGGCACCATCATCGGCACGGCCCGCAGCGCCCGCTTCCGTGAGCGCGAGGGGCGGCTGTGCGCGGCCGAAAACCTGCTGCGGCGGGGCGTGGATCGACTGGTGGTCATCGGGGGCGACGGGAGCCTCAGCGGCGCCCTGATCCTGCACCAGGAGTGGCAGGGTCTGGTGGCCGAGTTGCTCTCCGCCGGCCGCGTCGACGAGGAAACCGCCCGGGCCCATCCCCACCTGGCCATCATCGCTCTGCCCGGCTCCATCGACAACGACCTGTGGGGCACCGACGTGAGCATCGGGGCCGATACCGCCCTGCACCGCATCGTGGAGGCGGTGGACTCGATCTTCAGCACGGCCAGCAGCCACCAGCGCACCTTCGTGATCGAGGTGATGGGCCGCAACTGCGGCTACCTCGCGCTCATGGCCGCCACGGCCATCGGAGCCGAGTGGGTCATGGTGCCCGAGGCGCCGCCGCCCGCCGGCGCCTGGGAGGAGCAGATGTGCCAGGTGCTGCAAGCCGGGCGAAAAGCCGGGCGGCGAGCCAGCCTGGTGCTGGTGGCCGAAGGAGCCCGCGACAGCAAGGGACAGCCGATCACTTCCCAGCAAATCCAGACCGTGCTCACCGAGCGATTGGGAGAAGACGTACGGGTCACCATCCTGGGCCACGTCCAGCGAGGAGGCTCGCCCAGCGTCTTTGATCGCAACCTTTCCAGCATGCTCGGAGCCGAAGCCGCCCGGCTGGCGGTGGAGGCCGCGCCCGAGACCGAGCCCGTGCTGGTGGGGTTACGGGGCAATCGCTGTCAAACCGTACCCCTGGTCGAGGCCCTGGAGCGCACCCGCGAGCAGACCCGGGCCGTGGTGGAGCACGACTACGAGCAGTCGCTCAAGTTGCGCGGCGCCAGCATGCGCGAAGCCTGGAGCTCGATGCAGACCATCGTGATGGCTGCCCCGCGCACGCCCGGAGAGCAGCCCGGCTCGCTGCGATTGGGAGTGCTCAACGCCGGGCCGCCCGCTCCGGGCATGAACATGGCCGTGCGAGCCGCCGTGCGCCTGCTGGTCTCGCAGGGTCACCAGGTGCTGGGTATCCGCCGCGGCTTTCGCGGGCTCTTAGAGGGCGACCTCATCGAGCTGGACTGGATGAGCGTGACGGGCTGGTCGCCCAGCGGAGGCTCTGAGCTCGGCACCGTGCGCTACGTCCCCAGCGGCCACGATCTCTACGCCATGGCACGCCAGCTCGAAGAGCACAAGCTGCAGGGCCTGCTGGTCATCGGAGGACTGTCGGGCTACGAGACGGGCTTTGCCATGCTGCAGCAGAGCAAGGTCTTCCCCAGCTTCAACATTCCCATCGTGTGCGTGCCCGCCAGCATCGACAACAATCTGCCCGGCACCGAGCTGAGCATCGGCACCGACACCGCTCTCAACAACGTGATCGATGTGGTCGACAAGATCAAGCAGTCGGCCGTGGCCACCCAGCGCTGCTTCGTGGTGGAGGTCATGGGGGGAAAGTGCGGCTACCTGGCCCTGATGGCCGGTCTGGCCACCGGGGCAGAGAAGATCTACCTGCCCGAAGAGGGGATGACCGCTCAGGGCCTGCTCGACGACCTCAAGGAGCTGACGGCCGGATTTCGTCACGGCAAAAGGCTGGGACTGGTCATCCGCAACGAGCACGCCAACACTTTCTACACCACGCCGTTCGTGGTGGCTCTCTTCGAGGAGGAGGGGGGCGAGCTGTTCGAGGTCCGCCAGGCCATCCTGGGGCATCTGCAGCAGGGGGGCAATCCCAGTCCCTTCGACCGGCTGCTGGCCATCCGTCTGGTGCGGCGCGCCGTGGAGCACCTGCTGCAGCAGGCCCGCGAAAGCCACCCCAGCAGCGCCTTCGTGGGGATGGAGGAGGGCAAGATCACCCTGGGCGACCTGGCCGATTACGACCGCCTGGTCGAGCGCCAGACCCACCGGCCCAGGGAGCAGTGGTGGCTGCACCTTCGCCAGCTGGCCCGTGAGCTGAGCAGCGCGCCGAAGTGATCAGCCCGGGCGGGTGCGCACGGGAACCCCGCCCACGATCACCCGCCCGGCCTGCTCGTCGATGCCCGGGGCCGGGCCCTGCAGGGTGGACTGCACCGAGGCCAGCAGCTCTTTCTTGGAGAGGAAGCGCACCGCTTCGACCCGGTGGTCCTCGATGAGCCGGTTGGGCCCGGGCGGGGTGGGGTTGCCCGGCTGGTACAGGCTCCCGTAGCCCTGGCTGGCCCCCTGGGCCACACTGCGGGCGGTCTCCTTCAGGCCCTTGCGGCTGAGCAGGCCCTTGAGGGCCCCTCCCAGGGCCCCCAGCGCCCCTCCGGCCAGGCCCAGGGCCAGGTTGCCCTGACCGGCCAGGGTCGGCGGGGGCTCGGGCGAGAGGACCTGATACAGCATCCCCGAGCCGGAAGCGCGCACCGCGCCTTTCCAGGGGGTGGACTCGATCTCTCCAGAGGGGGGCAGGAAGCTGAGCTGGCCCCCGGTGTTGGTGTAGAAGTTGCCCTTGCCGTCAAAGGAGCCCTCCAGCACCGGGGCGGGGGCCTGGCAGCTCCAGGCCACGTCGCCCTCGGCCGAGAGGCGGGTGAGCGTCTTGCCGAAGACCGCCAGAAGCGAGCCGTCCGGCGACAGGAAGACGTCCTTCACGGGCCCGTTGTGACGCCAATTCTGGTGCAGGGTGGCGGCCTCGTGAGCGCTCAGTCTTCCCAGGCTGTCGCGCACGAAGACCTGCCCGTCCTGGCCCAGCCAGGCGGCCCGGCCGTGCTCGGGCACATCCAGCCCCTCGACCTTGCGTCCTCGCTCGTCGGGACGCACGAGCTGGAGATACTGCTCCGACTTCTCGCCGATGCCGGCCACCAGAAGCGTCCGGCCGTCCACCATGCCGACCACCTCTTCGCCCGGGGCCAGGGACAGGGGAAACTGCTCCTGGCCCGTGGCCGGTGAGCGAACCGAGACGCTCTGGCGCCCGTCGGCGGCGATGTTGACGGTAAAGAGCGCCTGGCCATCGGCTGACAGGCCAACCGGGTAGTAGCTCAGCCCCCCGATGGGCTGGCGCCACAGCTCCTGGCCATCGAGCTGGCGGGCCACCAGGTGGCCCTCGTCCGTGCGATAGATCAGGCTCTGACCTCCGGCCAGCAAAGGCTGGGACAGGTTCAGGGAGCCTTCCTGGCCCAGCTCGGTGGTCTGACCGGTGGGCTCCATCCGATAGAGCTTGCCCCCGGCCGCGAAGTAGGCCTCGTCGCCCGGGCCCGGAGTCAGCTGAGGCGGCACGGCGCCACGATGCACGAACGAGCCCGTGGCGGTCAACTGCGAGGTGGCCTCCGAGCCGAAGAAGCCGGGTTTGGGGATCAGCCCCGAGTCCTCGCTCTGGCTGGCGACGACCTGATCCACCGGCGCCGGCGCGCCGGGGGCGCCCGTTCCCCGGGTGGAGTGGGCGGTCGTGCCGCGATGAACCGGATGCAGTTGCATACACTGCTAGTTTACGCCGGGAGGGCTCAAAAAAACCTGCCCGGGCTCCCCGAACGCAGGCGCGATTCGCACTTCTAAAGTGCAAGGCCTTTGGTCTTGCACTTTACAACGCGCTGGAACGCAGTTCCGGCGCGTTCGTCAGATTGTGCTAATGTGCAAAACCAAAGTGCGAGCACATTAGCAAAGAATTTGGGCCAGGAAGCGAAAGGTAACCCGGGTTAACAGTTCGTCTACAGACGAGGACCCTCCAATCCGCGAAGCTGGGGCAACGATTCTCAAAGGGGCTGATTCCGCATGCTGGTCGTTTCCTCACCCATCAAAGCAAGTGCCGCTGGCGGGCGTCGCGGCGGGCTCGACGTGCCCGGGACCGGCGTGCACGAAAACATGGTCGAGAAGCTCGAGAGCCTGAAAGACAACCTGGTCCTGGACGCCACTGAGCTGACCAGCCCGGATGCGCGCGCGCATCTGGCAGAGTTGGGCTTCAGGCACGAAAAGACGACCTCTGAGCAGGAGAGCTACGTGCTGGGCCGCGCTCACCTCTACGGGGCCGGCCAGCGCGCCCTTCTGGGGACGGACGGAAGCTGCCAGCTGGTCACCTTTGCCGACAAGTGGGTGCAGTTGACCCGGCTCGACGACCAGGGGCGCCGGCTGTCCAACGCGGTCGAACGGCTCCCATGAGGGATGCCTGAAACCAGGTCAACCATCCGCATCCGGTCTGACCGGCACCAGGCGGACGACTGGCACCCCGTCCTTGCAGATCAGAACGTCTTCGCCCTCAAGCGCGGCATTGACCATGGAACTCAAGACAGCCTTCGCTCGGGAGAGCGCACTGAACCCGGCCAATGGCTGATTCAAGACCGGTGCTTGTCATTGTATCGAGCAGGAGTGCAAAGCGGTGACCGGAAGCGCACACCATGCCGGGTTCGCTGCTCCAGGCCGCCCACGAGCGCAGGCGCCCCCTGCTGGAAGCGCTCGCGCAGGAAGGCACCGACTGCTACCGCCTCTTCCACGGCGTGGCCGAGGGCTATCCGGGCCTGGCGGTGGACCGCTATGGCGAGCTGCTCTTCGTGCAAACCTTTCGTGAGCCGCTCGGCGACGAGGAACGCGCCGCCGTCGAGCGGGCCCTGGCCTGCTGGGAGCTGCCGGTGGTCTTCCGCCACCGCCCCGACGGACCGGCCGCCCCGTCGAGCCTGGCCACCTGCCACGAGTTAGGGCGCCAGCTCACGGTGCGCACCCATCACTCGGGCCTGGATCCCTATCTCTTCCTGGACCTGCGGGTGGCCCGCCGCTGGCTGGCCGGCCACCACCAGGGGAGTCTCCTCAACCTGTTCGCCTACACCTGCGCGGTGGGGGTGGTGGCTTCCGGCAGCGGCTCCAGCCTCAATGTGGACTTTAGCCAGCGTCACCTCGAGGTGGGCGCTCGCAACGCCCGCCTGAACCAGATCCCAGCCGACCGATTCGGGACCCTGTGTGAGGATGTGCTGCCGGTGCTCCGCCAGCTGGCCGGCCTGCCGGTCAAGGGGCGGGGAGCCCAACGGCCCTACAAGCGCGTGGAGCCGCGCCAGTTCGACACCGTGTTCCTGGATCCGCCCACCTGGTCGCGGGGTCGGTTCGGGGCGGTGGACATCGTGCGCGACTACGCCGCGCTGGCCCGGCCGGCCCTGCTCGCCACCCGGCCCGGAGGCCGCCTGGTCGCGACCAACCATGCCCCCGAGGTAGCTCTGGCGGAGTGGCTGGAAGGCCTGAGGCGCTGCGCCCTCAAGTGGGGACGCCGGATCGTGGAGGTCGAGGTGCTCGCGCCGGACAGCGACTTTCCCTCGCTGGATGGCTCGCCCCCCCTTAAGATCGCGGTGCTGGGAGTTTCGTAACAAATGCTTCACCTGTTTGGAAAGGTGTTCGAGGGATAAAGGCAATCAGAGGTGAAGTAGACCCCATGAGCAAGCAGGTCATCTTGTCGGCAATGCTTTGTCTGAGCTTGTCTGGATTGAGTTCCTCCCAGAGCGAGGAGCCTGTTCAGGCCAGCAGGGACGCGTCCAATCCTTCGCAGATTCTTCAACCGATCGCCCCCGGGGCCATCCTCAAGCCCCTCCCGGCGACGGGCGCTCAAGCGCCCTCCAGCAATCTCGTGGACCTTCAGCCGGGCAAGACCCTGCAAGCCCTGCCAGCCGACAGCCCGAAGCCTGAGACCAGCAGCCTCGTGAACCAGAAACCCGCCCCGGCACTGCCCCCGGTCGAGCTGAAGCCGGGGGCTCTTCCGGCTGAGAGTTCGGTGACTGCCTCGGGCCTGCGCCAGGAGGGCGTGGGTCGAACCGGACGTCCCATCTTGAGGGGACCGGTTTCGCTCAGCAACGCCCTCGAGATCGGGCTGGCCAACAGCCTGGGAGTTTCCCTGGCGACCTCCGAGGTCGAGACGGCCCGGGCCAATACGTTGAAGGCCGGCTCCGAAGGCCAGGTGGCCGTCGCCACCGACTTCCAGAAGGTTCGTGGCGAAGCCGGCCGCATGTGGGATGCCTCCCCTACCCTCAACACCGGCCTGGTCACCGCCGGCGCTCCCGAGACTCTGGGAGTGGTTCGGGCCCGCGTCTCCTACCCGATCTGGGGCGGTGCCTTCGGCCAACGAATGGCCGCCGCAGACGCGGCCGAGAAGCGAGCCATGGCCCGCCTGGCCCTTTCGGTACGAGATTCGGCCCGCAAGATTCGCCGCGGCTATTTCCAGGTTCTGCTCGAGCGCGAACGCCTTCAGGTTGCCGTGGACGAGCTCAAAGCCCGCGAAGTGCTCGTGGAGCTGTCGCGCGAGAAGCTCAAGGCGGGCAAGGTAGCCCCCTTCGTGGTCAACCGCCACGAGAGCGAGCTGGCCGCCGCCGAGCAGCGACTGAACGTGGCTCGAGCCGGTCTCACCTCGGCCGAGGCCGCCCTCAAGGCTACGCTCGGGATCGAGGTTTCCAGCATCCTGTCTTATCCCGACGAGTTCGAGATCCCGCCCCCCAGCGGCGCCCAGGAGCAGCTGCTGGCCGAAGCGCTGGACAATCGACCCGACCTGGTGGCAGCCCGCTATGGGGTCGAGGAGGGGGCTCACCGGGTGGATGCGGCCAGCGCCGACTACGGACCCCAGCTGAACCTGGGCGCCCAGTACAGCACCATCGGCAACGGCGGGCTGGCCGCCGACTCGAGCTACGTCGGCCAGTTCTCGACCGGGCTCACGCTCTCGGTGCCGCTCTTCGACGGCGGCAACCAGGAAGCCGAGGTCTCCCGGGCTCAGGCCCTCAAGAAGTCGCGCGAGCTGCAACTGGCCGACCTGGAGCTGGAGGTGACCCGCCAGGTGGTGGATGTCCAGGCCCGCTACCAGGCCGCCGAGGCCAACCAGAAGCTGTCCGAGGACGCCCGCCTGCGGGCCGAGGAGGATCTGCGCATCTCCACCATGCGCTACGAGGTCGGCCAGGGCGACCCGATGGAGGTGCTCGACACCCTCACAGCCACCTCTCGCATGCGCCTGAGCGCGGTGCAGGCCGCATACGACGCCAATGTGCTGTATGCCGACCTGCTCTACTTCACCGGCCGACTCTAAATCTCGCGACGACCGACCTTCACTTCTGGGCTTTCGACCGGACCGGCGTGAACAGGATGGGCGGCTCGGGCATCTCGATCTCGTCGGCCACGAACAGGGCCCGACGGAAAATCTGCCCCTGGGCCGAGGGGTTGGAAGCCACCGCCTGGTGCAACGTGGGCGGATTTCTGACCAGCTCCTGGCTGAGCTGGCGCAACAGCTCCAGGGCGTGCTCCACCCGGTGCTCGTCGCGGGGGCGCTCCCGGGCGGCGGTCGGGGCCACGGGCTGAGGCTGGGGAGGGGGCTGAGGAACTCCCAGCATCTTGAGGAACTCCATGGCCGCTGGTAGGAGGTAGGGCGAGGGTGCGCGGCTCAGATCATAATCGTTCACTTGTTCTTCTTCCCGCTGCTCATATGGTTGTTAAAGTGGCGCTGGTAGACGTTGCGGGCCGGAGGAGGCGACTCAGGTCGGGCGGCTGGACGAGTATTGGCCGCCGCCGGCACCGAGGCCACCCCGCTTGACCGCAGGGGCGCAAAGGTGAATGCCGTGGTCAGACCCCGACCGCGCGTGTCGGTGCCGTCAAAACCGCGGGCCGTGCCATAGCTGTCGGTCGCCCGCACATTGTCCACGAACACGGCGTGACTCGCGTTCCAGGCCACGACCGAGTCCTGACCGCTCAGGGTGCGGGGGTCGACCTGGACCACCTGGTTCGAAAGGCCAAGGAATCGGGCCGAATCGTAGGGATTGTCGCCATCGGCCAGCGAGTTGAGAGCCTGCGCGTAGCTGGTGGAGCCCTCGTGGCCCTCGAGTTGAGCCCGCTTGGCCATGGCGGCGTAGGCCACGGTGGCCTGCTGCAGGCCCGGCCCGGACCCGGTGAAGTTGCTCTGCTGCTGGGCCATGGCCAGCTCCTGGCCGGAGACGTCCACGGTCACGCCATCTTGCATGGTGATGCGGTAGCCGCCATCAGGCAGTTGGGTGACCTGACGGAAGAGCTGATCGCCGTAAGCGTCGGTGGCCGCCTTGATGGTGGCCACGGCGGCGCAGTTGCCCTCGGCCCCCTGGCCCCAGCCCTGCATGTCGGCCGGACCGCTGATGGCGTCAGGGGCCAGCGAGTTGCCCGAAAGCTGCTGGCTCTGGCCCTCGGAGAAGCTTGCGTTGCCGTTGCCATTGAATCCGCCCGACAGGGAGCCGGGCTGTGCCCCATTGCCCCCCGGCTGGGCCGAGGACCCCGAGGACCCCGAGGATCCGGCCGACCCCTCCTGGGCCTGGGAAACGTCGTCTGCGTCTCCCAGGGCGGCGCGCACCAGCGACTCCACTACCGGGCTGAGCTGCACCTGCTGCTGCACGGCCCGGCCGTACTCGGAAGACAACCCGGCGCGAAGGTCGGTGACCACCTCCGGGGGGGCCTTGATCAGCTGGTGGCGCAGCACGTTCTGAGCGCTCTGGCCCAGCTTCAGGTTCCAGCCGTCCTGCGAGCTCCAGGTGGCGGCCGGGCCGGCCGGGCTTCCGGGAACGGCCATGGGTGCAAACATGCGGCTGGCGTTGGCCAGTATGGCATCCATCTCGTCCATGCGAGCAACTCCGGGAGTCTCGCTATCGGACCGGTTGGAAAGGATCTCCATCGTGTGCCTCCTTGGATCGTTGCCTGCCGGGGCGCACGCGCGGGGGACGCCCAATGGGCAGATGGAAGTATTCCAGCGTCTCCAGGTCGATGAGGTGCGTGCCGGTATCGTCGGTGAAGTTGTAGACGTAGCGAGAAGAAAGTCCCTGGCGCAGCATGCTGACCCGAGCGATGACCGGCTCGATGCCGCCCCTGGTATCATAGACCAGCAAAGGCTCGCCCGGGTTGTCCTGGTAGATGATGCGGCCATTGGGAAGGGAGATGAGCATCTTGCCGGTCAGGCGCTCTTCTTGAATGACGCCGCTCTGGTTGTTGATCAGGCGAATCTTGCCGTCTTCGTAGTTGCGCAACGAGCGCCCGTCCTGCAAAGAGGACTCGTCGTACTCGCTAAAGGCGTCGCGAATGTTGTCGAGGTGGGTTCCGGGAGCGTCCTGCAGAGCTTCGGGCCCGCTCGACCCGGCCTCGGGCTCAAACTGAAGTCCGAAGAAGTCGCGTTGACCGCGGTCGCTGCGGGAGGTCTCACTGGCCGGCATCATCCGGGCCGCCTGCTCGAGAGCGGTCAGGAGAAAGGCGAAACCTCTCAAGAGGTCTCGCTTGTCGATGACCGAGCCGGACTGGGTTGCGTTTCTCATCCGCTATCAGGATGCGTCACGCGCAGGACTCAAAGCAACCTGTTCAGGTTTCTTAAATGATCCAAACCTTGCTCGAATATTAACTCAAGTTACGACCTCGTAACATCTGATTTCATAAGCCGTTCACATTCCGCGCTTTCGGGCCACCAGAAAGCGAGTCGCCCCCTCGAGGTAGCCCGCCCGCACGAGCATGTCGTCGAGCAACTTCCACCAGGGCAGCTCGTAAAAGGCGTCCCCCGCGGTCATGTCCTTGACCTTGAGGTCCACAAACGCGCGCTGGCGGCTGTGGTGAAGTACGTCCAGGTGGCGAGCCAGAAAGGCGTACACGTCGGCCTCGGGTGGGGCCGCGGTCGGGCGATGGCCGCGAGCGAGATCGTGCAGGTAGAGATCCTCGAGTTTGCGGCGCTCGCTCCAGGCATCGCTCATCTTGCCTCGGAAACGGGCCCGGCGAAACATCAGGCGACTGAGCTTCTCGAGGTTGCGCGCGGGGGGCTCGGTGGCATCATAGTAGATGAAGAGGCCACCGGGTCGAAGCGCCTCCAACAAGCGCTCCAGCAGCTCCAGCGGTTTTTCCAGCGAGCCCAGCACGAAGAATGCCACCGCTACGTCCAGCGAGCGAGGGTCGAACTCCAACTCGGCCAGATCGGCTGGCACATACTCGATGTGACCTTTCAGGCTGCGCCGCCTGGCGGCGTAGGAGCGGGCCCACTCGAGCGCCTCGGGATCTTTGTCGATGGCGCGAATGCGGGCCTGCGGGTTGCGCCGAGCCACTTCCAGCGAGAACCAGCCCGAGCCGCAGCCAAGGTCGGCCACGTCGGGAGCGCGGGAGGCAAAGTCCAGAGCCATGTTGACCAGTCCCGGACCGTACAGGGCCGAGCGCATGAGCACGACCGGATTGTGCAGGTCGGGATTCTGCAGACCGAAGAACTTCTTCAACCCGTGCATGAAGCCCGAGCCCTCGGGCGGGTGCTCGAGCAAGAAGGTGGATTTGGCTTCCTGAACCACGCCGCGAGCCTTCGAGCTAAGGTTTGCGCACTTCCTTCCAGAAGTCTTCCAGTTCCCGACCGATGGCCTCGCCCGCCTCGCGCATTCCCTCGCGGATCTGATCCAGACCCTCTTGAATCTGCCGCTTGGCATCCTGACGGGCCACGTGGCTCTGCAACTGGTCGAGTTGCTGGAAGGTGTCGATGCGCAGCGGCTGGGCCCCCTCGGCATGCACGTAGAAAACGGGATCACCCTGCATCAGCTCCTGAAGAGCCCGCTCGGGGGTGGCCGCTCGGGTGCCGATGATGGCTTCCTGACGCAGGCCCCCGCCATACTTCGCCGAGATCTCCTGCAACGAGCGCAGGTCGCGCAGGGCGCCGCGCTGCTGGCTGCTGAGCTGGTCCATCTGCAAAGGAGGGGGCTCACGAGTCTGAATGACCACCCCGGCCCCGATCAAGCCGACCAGGGTCAGCCCTACCCCCAGAGCCAGTCCCTTCCCAAAGCCGCTGCGGGCCTGGGCGGGCGGCTCGTGCACCTTCGGAGGCGGGATCAGTTGCGGTGGCTGGACGCCGGTCTGGTAACTCTCGTGCGGTCCAACAGAGCTCTGGAGGGCGCTGCGGCGGGGAGGCGGATTGTGTTGAATCTGGCTAACGCCAGGGATCGTGCTGTCGGCCATGGGCGGAGTATATCATCAAACCGGCCGGCGAGCCAGGGGCATGGTCATGCAGTGGGGTCCTCCCCGGGCCCGCGAGAGCTCGTGGCCCGGGATGAGGATCTGATACTTCTTCCCCTCCTCCAGCCGCTGGCCGCCTCCGATCAGCTCCTCGGCGTGCACCGGCAGATAACCTCGCTTGGCGAGCTCTTCGGTGGTGCGCTGGTTGCGCTCGTACATGGTGATGACCCCGGGTGCCAGGGCGAAGGCGTTGGCCCCGTCGGTCCACTGCTCGCGCTGCTGCAAGATTCGGTCTTCAGGCCCGCCGCAACAAACCGGCTCGAGCTCGATCCCTTCTTCGTGCAAAGCCTCGAGCAAGGACGACTTGAGCTCGGAATGCACGTGCCCGCGCCGCAGGTCCTTCTTGATCACGGGCAGAAGCTCGGCCCCGCCGGGCATGAACATGGGGGGGTAGACCAGGCACTCGTGCTCGCTGATCTGGCTGAAGACCGTATCCAGATGCATGGCCGCCCGCTGCTTGGGCATCAGCACCATCAGAATCGTCTCGATGGAGGTTCGCCCGATCAGGGCGTTGGCCACCAGCTCGATGGAGCTCTCGTAGGTGCGCTCGCTGGCCCCGATCGCCAGCACCTTGTCGCTCAAAACGGCGATATCGCCACCTTCCAGCCCCGGAATCACCCTTCGTCGGCGGAACACCGGGTGGTGGGTGGCCCGGAAGAAGAAGCGGTCTCTCTCGACCAGCATCAATCGCGGGTGGAAGGCGTAGATGTAGTAGAGGATCAAGGGCTCGCGGCGCCGGGCCGGCATGGCCATGGAGCAAAGGATTGCGCCATCTTGAGTCACCACCAGGGGATCGCGGGTGAACAGCAGGTTGGGCAGCGGGGTCAGCACGTAGGGCACGTCGGGAGTGACCAGGTGAGCCACCACCTCGGGATCGACCTCGAGCCCCCCCACCGCTACGGCTGCCAGTTCCCGGGCGGGCAGCTCCTTCAGGCGATCCACCGTGGGGATGGCCAGCCTCTCGAGGAAGGCCAGCTCTTCCAGAAACGAGGTGCGCACGCTCTCTTGCTCGAGCGCCTCGGCCAGCATGTCCTGCAGATCGACCACCTCGTCGGCAACCAGGGCCAGCACCTGGCGAAAGATATCGTGCTCCTGGCGAGCCCGGGGGCCGTGCAGGATGTCCTCGAACAACAGCTCCTCCATCATCGAGGGCACCATGCGGTCCACTTCAGGCCCCGGACGGTGAAGCATGACCTGCTTCAGCCGGCCGATCTCGGAAGTAACGCTCAGTTGAATGGGAGGAGCCATGATTTGGGAGTATCGGCACGATCCTGAAGGATCCTCCGCGCCGGAGCGGAACACGCAGAAGGATTTCATCGCGAGGGAGAGGCTGACAGGCTTTGCCGACATCTTTGATCTGGGGAGGGTTCGCCCTCTTCGTGCTGGGGATGCTGGCACTGGATCTGGGGGTCTTCCATCGCAAACCCCGTAAAATCTCCGTCCGCGAGGCGGTGGGCTGGAGCATTTTCTGGATCGCCCTCGGGGTGGCCTTCAACTTCTGGGTCTACCACAACATGGGCCCCAAGGCGGGCCTGGAGTTCCTGGCCGGCTATTTGCTCGAGAAGGCCCTCAGCGTGGACAACCTGTTCGTCTTCCTGCTGGTCTTCAACTACTTCTCGGTGCCCGCCCAGTACCAGCACCGGGTGCTCTTCTGGGGCATTCTGGGGGCCCTGGTCATGCGAGCCGTCTTCATCTTGCTGGGCGTCTCCATCGTGGCCACCTTCCACTGGGTGCTCTATCTCTTCGGGATGTTCCTGGTGTACAGCGGCATCAAGATGGCCTTCTCCAAGGACGAGGAGATCAACCCCGAGGACAATCCGGTGGTTCTGTGGGTCAAGCGCCACATCCCGGTCAGCACCAGCTACGACGGCACCAAGATGTTCACCCGCATCGACGGCAAGCTGCACGCCACTCCCCTCTTCATCGTCCTGCTGGTGATCGAGACCACCGACGTCCTTTTCGCAGTCGACTCCATTCCGGCCGTGTTCGGTGTGACCACCAACCCCTTCATCATCTTCTCCTCCAACGTGATGGCCATTCTGGGCTTGCGGGCGCTCTACTTCGCCCTGGCCGGGTTGATGGATCTGTTCGCCTACCTTAAAATGGGTCTATCGCTCGTACTGGTCTTCATCGGCGCCAAGATGCTGATCGAGCACTGGTTCGACATGCCAACGCCCTGGGCCCTGGGAGTGATCGGGATGGTGCTGGTGGTCTCCATCGGCGCCTCCCTGTTATTCCCGCCCCGCAAGGAGGAAGAGTGAAGCGACCGACCTGGTGCTTGCTCCTGCTACTCTCACTGGCCTTGCCCGGCCTGGCCCGGGAATGGTTCCGCCCCCTCTACGTGGGACGCGAGTTCGTCAACCCCGACCTGACCCCCCAGCGAGCCCTGAGGCACTACCGGCCGGCCTGGCAGGGCCAGCTCGTGCTGTGGGAAGGGGTGGTCAAGAGCCATGCTCCCGGCCGCCTGGAGCTGAGCACCGGGGCCGGACCGGTCGTCGTCCGCTTTGCCAAGGAGGCCCGCAACCTGGAGCTCGACCGTACCGGCTACCGGGTCGCCGTCAAGGGCACCTGCCGCTACGACAAGGAGGCGTTTCAACGTTTGGATGGCCAGTCCGTCATCCTGCTTGGCCCGCCCCGGGGGCACACCCGTCCGGGCACCGGACCGCAGGCCTTCTTCGAGTGGTGGGTGAGCTTCCACAACCCCAAGGACCCGCCCGAGCGGGTGCGCCAGATCGCTTCCACGCTCGTGGCCGAGGCCGCCAGGAACAACCTGGACCCGTACCTCTTCGCTTCGCTGGTGCAGATCGAGTCGGCCTTTGACGTGGACGCCGTTTCCGTCAGTGGCGCCGTGGGGCTGGGCCAGCTGATGCCGGGCACGGCCCAGGGGCTGGGCGTCGATCCCAACGATGTAACCCAGAACCTGGCCGGATCGGCCCGCATGCTGCGCGGGCTGATTCAGAGCTGGCAGGGCAGCTCGGACAACCCGGTAGCCCTGGCCCTGGCGGGCTACAATGCCGGGCCCAACCTGGTCGCCGAGCTTGGCACCGTGCCGGCCTATCCTCAGACCACCAACTACGTCTACTTCATCGGCTACGTGCACCAGCGCATGAGCAAGTTCGCCGGCGTTCGCTAGGACTTGCAGACAGCCTGGATCCTGGGCGATCAGCTGAGCCTGCGCAACAGCGCCCTGGCCGCCCTGGACAGGGCCCACGACCAGGTGCTCTTGATCGAGTCCTTGGAGCGCGCGCGAGTGCTCCCTTACCACAAGCAGAAAATGGTGCTGCTCTGGTCGTGTATGCGACACTTCGCAGACGAGCTGCGCTCACGGGGTTATCAGGTCGACTACCACGCTGCCTGTCCCGACTATGCCGGGGCCGTGGCCCGCCATCGCGAGCGTTTTCGACCCCGGCGCATCTTGATGATGGAGCCGGCCGATTACGGGGTAGCCGAGCAGCTCGGGGCCGACGAGATCACACCGGACAGCCTGTTTGTCTGCCCACCGGGCCAGAAGCCCTACGCCCGGCTCGAGCACTTTTACCGTGCCATGCGGCGGGCCACGGGCCTCTTGATGGACGGCGACGAGCCGCACTCCGGGCGCTGGAACTACGACGCTGAGAACCGGGAGGTGCCCGAAAAGGGGCACCGCTTCCCTCCTCTCCCCACCTATCCGCCCGATGCGATCACCCGCGAGGTGATGTCCCTGGTCGAGCGCGAGCTACCCGGCCACTTCGGCCAGTTGGAGGATTTCAACTGGCCCGTGACCCGCTCGCAGGCCGAGCACTTCCTGGAGGACTTTCTCGAGCACCGGCTCGACCTGTTTGGCCCCTACGAGGACGCCATGGTCACGGGAGAGCGGGCCCTCTATCACTCGCTCCTCTCCCCGCTCCTGAACCTGGGCCTGCTCGACCCTCTCGAGGTGTGCCGGCGGGCCGAGCAGCGCTATCGCTCCGGCCGGGCCCGGCTCAGCTCGGTGGAGGGCTTCATCCGCCAGGTGCTGGGCTGGCGGGAGTTCGTACGCCAGGTCTACCGACAGCGCATGCCCGGCTACCTGGAGAGCAACCACCTCCATGCCGACCTGCCTCTGCCAGTTTTCTACTGGGATGGAGAAACCGACATGGCCTGCCTGCGCGAGGCCGTCACCAGCCTGATGCGCCACGGCATCAACCACCACATCCAGCGCCTGATGGTGACCGGCAACTTCGCCCTGATTGCCGGGGTAGAGCCGCGCCAGGTCAACGACTGGTATCTGCTCGCTTACGCCGACGCCTACGAGTGGGTGGTCAGCCCGAACGTGCTGGGGCTCTCGCTGTTTGCCGACGGGGGGGTGATCGCCAGCAAGCCCTACGCCGCCTCGGCCAACTACCTCAACAAAATGAGCGACCACTGCGCTGGCTGCCGCTATGACCCCAAAAGCGACTGCCCCTTCAACGCCCTCTACTGGGACTTTCTGGCCCGCCACCAGGACGAGTTTCGTTCCAATCCCCGCATGGCGCTGATGGTCAAACAGCTCCAGCGCAAGAGCGACCTCGAGGCCTTGCGGACCCGGGCGGCCGAGCTTCGCTCCCGGCTGCGGGCGGGCGGGCGCCTGTGATCGGGCGGGGGTAGGGCGGCGCCCGCGAGCGTTCACTCTCGTATCGTCGGGTCAAAGCCCACCTTAACAGCCGCTGGCAGGATCTCATCGGATCGTGTATCTGGCGCTCATGTCGGACGAATTGATGTTGCTCAGATCGAAGGACTGGATTCCGACGTCCTGAACGCTTCTCAACTCGCCACCCTGGGTGACTCCATCACCGTTGGCGTCAGCCCAGACCGACAGTCCGTGAAGCTCGTCGCCGGCCACCTGGCCGTCATTGTTCTTGTCGAAGTTTTGCCTGAGCTTTTCGTAGCCGTTGGCGTACCTCATCAAGTTGTTGCCCTGCACGTCCATCGTGGGCCAGCCCGACTACCGACTACTCGACGACTCGCCGATGGTCGAGGCGATCATCCAGACCGGCGAAGGCTTGGCGGCCGACCTGTGGGACCTGGACGGCCTGGATGCAGCCGGCCGATCTGAAAGAAGCGGTCTACCTCGGCCTTCCCCCAGGTGCCGATCTCGACCGACCGAGGCACCACCACGGTCCTCCATGCGCTGGAAGTGTCGGTCCAGATGAGCCCAGCAGGTCTGTAGCCTTTCGACCGGGTGAAACGAGTAGGTTGTGGCGCGGTCGGCCCCGAGTATCCCCTCGAAACAGTCGCCGAGTAGCCTTCGGGCGCTGTCGTGGTCCTTGCGAGAAGAGATCATGAAGATGGCCAGCCGGCAGTACAGCACTTTTTCATTTTCGCGAAGAAGTTGGCGTCTTCCCTTGCGTTGGCTCGGTGGATTACCGGCCTCGTTGCCAGGATGAGGCTGATCTGCTATCCTAAAAAAGTGCTCGGTCCCGCTGTAACGAGACCGAGCAGGGGTTCAACCGGCTACCAGGCGGGCTGCGTGTCAGCAGCAACACCAGGAGCAGGACGAGAAGGATGAACAAGGTCCAAGCTCTCATCGTAGCCCCTCCTTTCCGAGCCTGCGTTGCTGCGCAGGCTCTTCGTTTTGGAAGGGGTCCACTCTGAACGGGCTCAGTGTTCCTTGCCCACCTGTCCCCGTGAGGGAGATTCAATGTGCATTGAAACTTCTCCTCATGAGCCCGAACCTTGTA
Source organism: Candidatus Xenobia bacterium (assembly GCA_045863235.1). GTDB lineage: Bacteria > Vulcanimicrobiota > Xenobia > Xenobiales > QWHO01 > QWHO01. The sequence continues at coordinate 38,323 of BTUM01000076.1, forward strand.
TTCTGAGCATCAGCACCAGTGGCGGCCCACGTCGCCGGCCGCGGGGATGGTAGCGACGCACCAGGCCGAGCAGCTCGCCAGGCCGAACCCGCGTGTAGATCTCCGTGGTCGCTGAGCATAATGCCCGAGCAGGCGGCTGGTGGCCACCACGTCCTGCGTGCGCTCGACGAGCTGAGTGGCGAAGAAGTGCCGGTTGCCGCATCGAGTGAGGCGTGGCCGAGCCCGCTTTCTGGCGCAACTCCTGCATAATCTGCTGGACCAGCCGGATGCTGATGCGGCGGTGCTGGCGGACCACCAGGAGCGGCGCTTCGGAGGGGTGGAGAAGCCGCGTTTGGCGAGGAAGTTCGCGAGGTGACGAAACGGCTTCAGGGCAACGGGCACGCCACTGCCTCGGAGACGAGGCCCTGTCTCCGGACGGGCTAAAAAGAGTGAGCTTTCGGCAAGCGCGCTTGGAACGGGTGGAGGCGGGTGAAAATTCCGGTCAAGAACTGGACATGGATCCGGGGTCAATCCGGTTTAAAA
>BTUM01000077.1:0-38427 GCA_045863235.1 Candidatus Xenobia bacterium
CCGTAGCATCCCGCCTCCACCCGTTCCAAGCGCGCTTGCCGAAAGCTCACGGCGCTGCGGCTGCGGGCTGCGGAGGGGGGCCCGACTCTGGACGCGCGAGGGGGTTGCTAGACGCCCTCGCAGGCGGCGTGGGCGCCGCACTCGATCTTTCATGCTGCGCGGGGCCCGCAGCCCGCAGCCCGCAGCAGCCGCCTGCCACCCGACGATGCTTTCCCCCGAGGCCTGCGGGAAGACTTGTCGCGGGCCTCGGGCGACGGAGCTTCCTCTTCGACGATACCCAAAAAATGAGGCCGCGCCGTAAAGCGTCAGAAGACCAGGACCACTGGCGCCATACTCTGCAATCACCACTCGCGCAAGACTATGAGGCTCTTTCTTCTACACCCATTTAATTTTGTCGAATGCTATTTTGTCGCCAGATATCCAGCCTGCTCCTCTAGCGCTTAGCCAAGTTACCGAATCACGGAAATAGCATTCGAGCGACCAATCAGGTGCGGCAGCCCAATACGTAATGTCGCCGAACTTCAGTATTGTCGAGCCGTCAATGCAGGGCCAATTTCCAAGTTTAAGGTGGACTTCGATGACAGCACGAAACACCAGAGTTACCGTGGTTGTTTCTTTCCGGGATCCGTTCTGTAACTCATGGCGCAACAGTATCAAACAGGCAGAGAGTTGTTCTGGATCTGCGCCTGATAAGGGCCCTTCTTGTAGATACCCAATATCGGAAATGTATTGCAGATTAACAAGATGGTAGTTTCTCAGGTTTTGGTATTTACGATCTAGATTTTCCCAATTCTCGGAGGCGCCTGTTCCTGCTAGATAGTTCACCTAAACTCTCCTAGAATATATGTTGTTGAGTCTCCACGCGAGGCTGGCTGCCCAACGAATCGGGAATCAATTCCATGTTATTCAATGATAGTGTCTTCCTTTACACCGTGGAGATTCTTATAGTAATCGTTCGGAAGAAACTGGCGGCGAGTAGAGTAAGAGTCGTAGGCATCGTGCGGACAAGGGATATTTTGGTTGGAGAGCCTTGGATTGATATCGAAGTCGAACATCCGTTGGAATCTCGTTGCCGCTGCAGCGCTGACGAACGGAAGAGCTAATCCTGCTATTATAAGCGCTCCACTGCCCCAACCAGCGTCACCATTGTAAATGTCGTAACCTGTCACAGCCCAATCAAACGGCTCAAACAGTGTGGCACCCATAGCTACCAACGCAGGCACCGAGGTTTGTTCTCTAAATGCATCATACTCCGCCCGCTCGGCCGCTGTAGACGGACCCCACGATCTGCTGTCCCATGTCTCTTCTGGCCTCAGTCCATCGACATCCACCCCGTTCACCGGGTTGCCGTAACAGTAATCGTACCGGTTTATCCCGCCCAGCACGTCCCTGCTCAAGAACCGCTGCAACCCCGTCGGGTCGAACCAGCGATGCCGCATCCAGATCAGCCCGGTGGCCGCGTCCATGCGCACCCCCAGCGAGCCCACGTAGCCGAACGAGAATCCCCCCGAAAAGGGCGAGCTGGAGCCAAGCTGCGCCCCCCGTGCGTCGAATTCGTAGTGGGCCACCACGGCGCCGGTGGCGTCCGTGATGGCGCGCACGCTGCCGTTGTGTCCGTCGGAGTGCACCTGGTAGACCTGGCCCCCGCGCTCGAAGCTGTGCAGCTGCCCCTGCGGCGCGATGTAGCGGGTCACCACCGACCCGGTGGTCTCCTTGACCAGGGTCCAGCCGTCCCACTCGAAGTTCGTGGTTACGCCCCCGGAAACACGGGTCAGCATGCGTCCCAACGAGTCATACTGGTAGCTCACGTCCACGCCACCGGGCCCCTGCACGCGGGTCAGGCGAGGCTCGTCGGGGTCCCAGGTGTATTTGGGAGACCATGGAGCCGCGCACGCATGATGCACATCTGGGAACGCGGTCATGGAGAGAGAGTTCCGCGCCGCCGGGATGGACCCTCGTGGGAAGTCAGAGCCTGATCTTGTCGGGGTCCTGGCGAGTGTGAAAGAACAGCGAGATGCGGGCCTCGTTGGTCTCGGGAAGCAGTCGATACATCATTCGGTATCGCCCGGCCAGACGATCAGCTCGCGCACTAGCGGGTCCTCAAGTTCGGGAACCACACGGCCGATCTCGGGAAAGGCCGCGATGGAGCGGGCCGCCTTCTTCGCTTCCTCGCGCAGTGCCGAGCCAATCTGGGGGTCGTCGGGGCGCAGAAGCCTGGCTGCCTCCCGAAGCTGCTCGCGAGCTGTCCTGGTCCAGGTTACCCGGGCAGCCACTGGTCGAGGTCTTCTTCGACCTGCTCCAGCGTGAAAAGCTCGCCCCGGTCGCCTTCAGCGAAGCTCTCCTGGAGCTTGGCGAAGAGCGTGAGGCGATACTGGAGGTCTTCGATCGAGTAGTCCCCTTCCGGCAGACGGCTCACGAAGTTCTGCACTCTTGCTTGGTCATCAGGCCTCCAGATTCGGCGAGCCAGGCAGCGATATTGCGCCCACACAAAGAAGTTCGGGGTACAAAGCAATGCCCCTGTCTCGGCGAAATCCCGGAGCGCCTGGATCGCGTCACTGGGCAGCGCTCGGGAAACTCTCTTACGATGGGGTCAACCAGGTCGGGCGTCGTAGATCGCGGACTCATAGGTGTCCGAGCTGCCGCCCGAGACGGCTTGAACTGCCAGAGAGCGAGTTCCGCCGCGCCTGGCGCAAAGAATGCGAAGCGTTCATAACTCCTCAATGGTGCCGGGGGGGCCGATTCGGTTAGCATCCCGGTCATGAGCGTCCTCAGCTGGGTCCGTCACAACGTCGGTTCGAGCAGCGACTACCGCCCTGCCAATTCGATGGTCAACAACCTGCGCCGCGACGGTCTGGGAGGGGCCGCCGCCGGAGCCGGGATCGGGGCCGCCGTGGGCGGCACGGGCGGCTTTCTGTGGGGTCTGAGCAACCTGGCCAACGACCGGGTGGAGGTGGTCAATACCACTTACCAGGTGACCCGGCCGGTGCTGGTGGGAGCAGACTTCGACTCGGGCAGCAGCTACTGGGTCTCCACCGACGACAAGGGCGGAGGATACTGGCACACCGACCCGGACGACTGGGATCCCATCATCCGCCACGATCCTACCGGAGCGACCTACGAGCGGCAGAGCTTCAAGCACACGATGCTGTTCGGCCCGGTGACGGGTGCCCTGGTGGGGCTGGGAGCTGGCGCCGTGCTGGGCGGCATCGCCGGCGCCATCACTCAGTGCGTGCTCAATCGCGACAAGGACCCCTATCAGTGGCCTCCGCCTCCCCAGAAGGTGCCCACCACGCCCGAGAAACAGCGTCTGGCCCGACTGGCCGACCGCGCCCCGCTCCTGGGCACTGCCGCCGGCGGTGCGCTGGGTCTGGGAGCCGGCATCCTGTTGGGCTCCATCAGCCAGGGCAAGGCGCAGAGCCTGACCCAGACCCTGTCCGAACCGGTTTTCCAGCGCGAGCAGATCGGTTGGATACCCTACAACCGCGACACCTCCAGCACCCGGCCCTTCATGGAGCCGGGAGGGCGCATTTACTATGACAATCTGCCCCGCGACCGTTTCGGCGAAGTGCCTTTCGCCGGGCGCGAGGCGGTCTACCGTGACGTGCCCACAGGCGAATTCACCCAGCGCACGGTGACCGAGCAGAGTCACAAGCTTTCGCCCCTGACAGGCGGCCTGATCGGGCTGGGTCTTGGGCTGGCCGGTGGCTTCCTGGCCGGCGTGGCCAGCGGAGTCTTGCTGAAGGCGGCGGCAGGGGAGGACCCGCCGCGCTACTGAGCGCCTCCCGGGCGCCCGGACTCAGCCTCAACAGCCCTTTCGCGTTCGCCGCACCCCGGCCGGCGCCAGGTAGAGGTCGGCCTCCAGCGGTACAGCCACCGTCCCCAGTCGTGCGCAGCGCCGGCCTTCCTCCAGAGCGTCGTTGAAGCTCGCGAATTCCTGGCGGGGGGTCCCCGACCCGGGCACGGCACCCTTCCGCAGTATGTCCATCTCCTCGATGAGCATCTCCGCGGGGAGCTTGTCGTGCACGACCACCAGGTCCCCTTCGTCGAGACGGGCGCGCTCTGGCCCGGGTAGCGTTCCCAGGTAGCGATCGATGAGCCCCTCGCGCAGGCCCTCCATCGCCTGGCGGCGCTGCATTTGCAGAGTCTGCTCCAGCGACTCCGGGGTCAACGTCTGTCCCGAGAGCTCGGCCACCCGGACGACCTCCTCGCGGGACGGGCCGCCCCGTGCGTTGCGCCAGTCGATTTCGTCGGCATAAGACTGCTCCAGGTCGGTGACGAAGCTGGCCTGGCTGAGGGAGATCAGTCCGACTTGCCTTCGCTCACGAAAGAAGGCCTCTGCCAGCTCTCGGGGGCTGCCTGGTCGATAGCTCTTGGTGTGGCCCTCGCGACCATCGAGCCCGGTGGGCTTGAGGTTGGCAAAGGTGAGAAGGGCGCCGTCCTCGTACTTGCAGACCAGGTCTACCCAGACCCCCGCTTTGTCGTGTTCCCAGACCACCGCGTAAGCCGTGTTGTCCCGGGAGAGGAAGCCCTGCAGCCGGACAAAGCCCATCTCCTCGATGGTAAAGGTGCCCAGGCTCTCGAAGCCCGCCTGGGTCACCTCCCGCACCGCCTGCTGAACGTCCTGGGCGTCTTTCCACTCGACCGCACTCGAAGGTTGCAGATGGATGCGCACCGGAACATAGCTCAGGGCCAGATCCTCGAGCTGTCCGGCCAGCTTGCTCAGGAAACGGCGCAAGAAGAGCTTGATGCCGACCACCAGCAGCATCAGCATCAAGAGACCCCCAACCACCGCTCCCAGGCCTATCTGGACCCATAAAGGCATGTGATTCACCCCCATCGCGCTTCTTGAGCGGGTTCTCCAGGAGTCCCCCTTCGCCCTTGCGAATGCCGGCTTCCCGGGGAGGTGCAGCGTGTTCGGAATGTTCAAGCCCAAGGGGGCCCAGGCCGTGGCCCGGGCGGGTCAACTCTACCAGGCTGGCAAGAAGGCCGAGGCGCTGCAGATGGCCCTGTCCGGGGGCAAGGCCGACCCCACCGGCTGGACCCTGGCGGCGACCATCGCCCTGGAGCTCGAGCGCTATCCCGAGGCCCTGGAAGCGGCCGACCGGGCCCTGGAGAGCTCGCTGAGCGATGCCAGTAAGGCAGGGGCCTGGAACCTCAAGGGCCAGGCCCTGGCGGGGATGGACCGCATGGCCGAGGCGCGCGCCTGCTTTGGACCGGCCCAGGCTCAGCCGATGCAGGCGCTCACCCTGGCCACCGTGCTGGCCCTTCGGCCCCCCAGCGACGCTCCCCCTCGCAGGGCGCCGGTGGTGCTTTCGCCCAGCGGCATCAAGTGCTGGTTTCCCGGTGCCACCGAGCGTCAGCAACACGGAGGCCAGAGCACATTCTCGCAGTCGACCCCGGGGATGGACTTCAAGCTGGTCTGCAAGTACCTCCCCGCTGACCAGACCGAGTTCCTGCGCACCCTCGAACCCGAGAAGCTCCTCTCGAGCGAATTGGAGAAGTGCCGACCCTCCCCCCCGTGTCAACTGCTCAGGTCCGAGCTCCAGCCCGAGCGGTCTTGCGTGGGTTACGGGATCTTCGACCCGCAGTTGAGGAAGCTGCAGATCGAGCGAGTCTGGTTCGACCTGGGCAATTCGCGCCAGGTGCAGGCCAGCGTCATCATCGCCGACTTGAAGCGGGCGGCTGAGCCAGAGCCGGGTTACTTTCTCAATCTGATCGATCTTTCCGGGCCGGTGAGCTAAAGGCGCGAGCTCTAAAGTTCTCTTGCCAGCTCGGTCAGGTGGCGGATATGGGCCTCGGGACCTGCCAGCCCCTGGCCCATGGTGGCCAGGTAGAGATGGGTGGCTCCCAGTCGGCGCCAGGTTTCGGCCTGTTCGCGCCAACCCGGTTTTCCGTCCAATCGGGCCTCGATGCCGTAGCCGTCCCAGCTCAGCCCGGCCTGCTCGCGCCAGCCGCGCATCCGCTCGAAGGTGGCCTCCCAGCCGCCCTCCAGCGCTCGCAGGGGGAAGAAGCCATCCCCCAGCAGTGCTGCTCTCTTGAGAGCTGGCTCCGCCTTGCCTCCGAACCAGATCGGGATGGGCCGCGGGGGCGCGGGTTCAGCCCCAACCCCCGCAACTGGTGGAAACGGCCCTGGTAGTCCAGCTCCTGGCGGTTCCAGAGCAGGCGCAGCACTTCCACCTGCTCTTCCATGCGAGCAGCCCGGCTGGCGAAGTCGCAGCCGAGCCCTTCGAACTCGGCGAAGTTCCAGCCGATCCCGACTCCCAGCCGGAATTTGCCTCCGCTCTTGAGGAAGACGTCAGCGGCTTGCTTTGCCACCAGCGCAGTCTGGCGCTGGGGCAGCACCAGGATGCCGGTGGCAAAGGAAAGCTCTGGCGCCACCGCGGCCATGAAGCTGAACAGCGTGAACGGCTCGTGGAACTCATCCTTAAGCCCGTAAGGCGCGTAGTCCCTGGGGAGACGCTCGGGGATCGCGCCCAGCACATGCTCGTAGGTGACCACGTGGTCGAAGCCCGCTTCGGTCACCGCTCGGGCGTATTCGCGCAGGCCCCCCGGGTCGCTGCCGATCTCGGTCTGGGGAAAGAGCACCCCGATGTGCATGGAAGGTCCTTTCTGAGTTCGCGGTATGGGCAGCGCGACCGCAGCCTGTCTCAGGCGCCATTTGCTGACCGGGCTCCACTCCCCCTGCCTGGGGGAGTTTCGGGCCTGGCTGAGGATGAGAGCCGGTGGCTGCCTCCAGGCTGATGAGATCTGTCCCTTTAGAGGGATATGAAGAGCAGGCCGAATGCTTCTGTCGACTTGAGAGCTTTCCACAACTGGAACGCGACCGCTGCGGAGGTGGCCGCCGGCTACCCCTGCGACGACTTTCTGGCCGAGCCACGGGAAGCCATGTGGCGGGCCGTGGACATTGGCGCCCCCGTCCCGGTGATCTTCCGCTGGCTCTGCCAACTGCGGGTGGCGCCTTACAGTTATGACCTGCTCGACAACCTCGGCCGCACCAGTCCTCGCAGCCTGACGCCTGGCCTGGAGCAGCTCGCGCCCGGCCAGACCGTCATGACCATCTTCGAGCTGGTGGCCTTCGAAACGGACTCTCACCTGACCCTGCGCCTGCGCGACCGCCTGGCGCGGGCTCTCTTCGGCCAGTTGGCCTGTACCTACCAGGTCACCCCGGGGCGTCTCACCGTCAAGCTCTTGGTATGCTATCCGCGCTGGTCGCCCATGCGCTGGATCCTGCCGCTGGGCGACCTCATCATGATGCGCAAGCAGTTGCTGACGCTGAAGAGGCTGGCCGAACGGGGGCAGTAAGGCGCCGCGCGTTCCAATTCTGAACAGGTCAACGCTCGAGGTCCGCGGTCAGCGTCGGGGAGGCGTCGAGACGGAAGGAAGGCAGGTCCCGTGGGACCTGCCTCCCTGTTCGCGAGCCGGATCTCAGCCTACCGCATGTAGGCCCTCTGGTCGGAGCCCAGCGTGACCACGCTGGCTTTCAGCAAGTTGATGCCGCTGAACTCGAGATAGCCGCCTTCGGAGTCCTCCACGCGAATGTCCCACAGGGCTGCGTCCGACTCAGCGTTGAAGCTGACGTTCAGCTGCTGGCCCTGTTTGAGGACTCGTCCGTCCAGAAGCTCATCCGAGTCGTCCCAGTCTTCGTTGCCGCTCTCACCCACGTAAACGGCGTGGATCTCCACTCCGGTCTGATTCACCAGGGCGAAGTCCTGGGCTCCGGCGCGGGCTACCCGGAAGCTGCAGAACACCAGAGCCAGCAGCATCAATCCCATTGCCAGAGCCCGTTTGCCCGTTCCAAACGCCATCTTGTCCGTTTTCATCGACAACCTCCTCACCGTGATGGGACCAGTCTACCCGGAGAGCGGCCAGGCGAACCGGACGCAACAGGGGCGCCAGGGGAGCGCCAGGAAAAAAGTTTTCGTCCCCCCTTTACTCCAGGGGGATTTGTCGGTATACGTGATTGGCTCTGGTTCGGAGCTCAGCTTGCAGATTGGCGGGAGACAACATGGGTGGAGTCGTCCGAGGAATCGGCAGGGCTATTGGCGGTGTTGCCAGAGGTATCGGCAGCACAGTAGGCGGCGTCGTCAAGGGCGCCGGCCAGATCTTGAGCGGGCATCCCATCAAGGGACTCGGAACCATCGCCAAGGGCGTGGTTCAGGGCGCGGGGCACGTCATCAAAGGTGGCCTGGGCGCCGTCAAAGAGGTGCTCGGTGACCCCATTGTTGGAGTTCTGGGAGGTGCCGCCGCAGGTTTCTTGATCGGCGGACCGATCGGAGCGGTGCTCGGTGGCGTCTTCGGACCCGCCATCGGCAAAGCTGGCGCCAGCGTCTTTGGCGCCCTCGAGAACGGCGTGGGGAACCTGTTTGGAATCAACAAGCCGGCCCAGGGCGTCGGTTCCCAGGAGAACGCCTATGCCTTCGGACCGTTTAACGGGCACGGATCCTACTATCCCGGCGGAGGTTTCTATCCTCAGGTGATGCCCGGGGGCTCACCGATGCAGATGGGCGGTATGCCCATGGGCCCGGGGATGGACCCCATGACCCTCTTCATGGCGGGCATGATGTTGGGACGGATGATGAGTCAGGGTGGTCAGGCCCCGGCCTATCCTCCCCAGATGGGTCAATGCTGCCGGTGTCAATGTCAGTTTAGTTGCTGACGACCTGCGAATTTGTCCTTGGGGCCTGAGCGCGCGGGAGCCCCCGCCCTCTTGATGGAGGACCATCGAGAGGCCTACTTTTTCTGGAGGAAGCTGGGCGTTCTCGAGGCGAGCTGCGTCCACGTGGACGCCCACCTGGATACCTGCGAGTTCCAGTTGCCGGGAACCACCGGAATCCATCGGCCGGATATCAACTGCGGCAACTACCTGCTCCAGGCCATGGCCGAGGGAATCGTCCAGACGCTGGTCTGGGTCGTGCCCTCCCACCTGCTGCAACCCGACCCGCTGGCCTGGGTGCGCCAGGAAGTGCCGGCCTGGCTGCACCCCAGCCTTTCGGAGTATCTCTCCTGGCATCAGGTCGGCTCGCGCGTGGAGGGCCAGCTGAGGGGTTGCCGTTTCATCGTCTGCCGGTCGGACCAGCTGCCGGCTCTTGAGGGCCCCGTGCTCCTGGACATCGATGTCGACTATTTCCTGGGACCTGGTGACGAGGTCTGGCAAAGTCCCCTGGAGCTGGCCGGCCACCTGGGTCGTCTTTCGCCCGTCGCGCTCACGGTGGCTTACTCCATCGAGGGTGGCTACACCCCTTTGTGGCTGCGCTACCTGGGCGATCTCACCCTGCTCGCCTGGCAGCAGCCGGAGGAGGCTGCCCGGGCTGCGATCCAGCTGCAAGAGGGAGCGACTGATGCCCCCGGGTGGGTGCGGGCCGCCCGCCTGGTCGCCCGGGCGCGAGACAACTTTGCTGACCCGGCCTACCTTCGGGCCGCCGAGAGCGAACCGGGATACCATCTCTCGGCTCTGGATGCAGCATGCTTTCACCTGCAGCGAAAGAAGTTCGATGCCTCGTTGTCCTGGCTGGTGCGGGCCGGCCTGGAGGATCCGAAGGCGGCCGCCTATCTGCGCGCTTTCGTCCATTTCTCGCAGCAGGATCATTGCGGCGCCTGCGCTCTCTGGCAGAGCCTCCTGGACGAGTTCAGCGACGACGGGAGCGGTCGACAGGGATCGACCCGACGCCATCTGCTGGAGATGCAGGGCCGCTCCCTGGCCGCGCTGGGTCGGCCGGAGGACGCGGTTGAGTCCTTCACAGAGGCGGCCCGATTGTCCCCGCGCGAGGTCAACCTGTGGCTCGAGCTGGCCCGCGCCCAGGTTGCAGCCGGGCAATGCGAGGCGGCGGCTCGAAGCTATCGACGAGGGATCTCTCTGGGGCCGGACCTGATGATCAGCCTGCAGGCTCAACTCGAGCTGGTGCAGCTCTATTTCCAACTGGGGCAGCCTTCTCTGGCCCAGGCTCAGAAGCAACGCCTCCTGCAGAAGCGGCTCCCGCCGGCTCTCCGCCTGCAGGCCTTCGGGTTGGGGCTGAGGGCCGCTCGGGCTCGATGATCGTCCGCCGAGCTCAGAGCAGCGACCTGCCCTTCATCTCCCGGCTGACTCTTCAGACCTGCGATCAGAGCATTCCCGAGGGCAGGGACATTCCCAACGATGTCGTACGAGCCCGGGCCGGTCAGCAGCTCGAGTCCGAGTTGGAGGACATGTTGCGGCGCAAAAGGGAGGTTGCCGTTCTGGTCGCCACCGAATCAGACGAGCCGGTGGGCTTTCTCATCCTGGAGCTGAACCTGGTCGAGGAGACCACCGGGGAAAGACAAACGCACATCTACAACATGGCCGTGAGGTCCGACTTCCTGGGGAAACGGGTCGATCGGGCCCTGGTCAAGGAGGCAGCCCAGATCACGCACCGTCGAGGCTGTCGATACATGACCGGGCGCATCACCGCCAGCAATGAAAGGGCTTTGCAGGCTGCTTTGAGACAGGGTTTCGAGATCGAGCGCCATCAGGTCGTGATGGCCTGTGGGCCCGAGGGCCCTACCCGCATGCCGGGGCGTCCCGAGCACGAGAGAGGGCACCGGAGCAGCCGCTTGCAGAGAAAGAGGAGGGCGCTTGAAACAGACTGAGCTCGTCTCCGCCTCACCCGAGACCCAGCAGCTCCTGGACCTTTGCGTCGCCATCGTCAAGGGCGAGAGAAACTACCTCAGCGTGCTGCGCGAGCGGGTCTCGTTCCGCCTGCAGGAGTTGAACCGTGCGGTGGACGATTTCTTCGGCCAGGTCGACCGTCAGGGTGAGGAATACAGCGCCCAGTTTCGCACCGAACTCGACGAGGTCGCCACGCGCTTTCGCGACTACGAAGCCGTTCTCCAGACGATCCAGGCCTGCGTCGATGCAGGTGGGCCGGCTGAGCCCCTTTTCGCGCACGCCTCCGCCCTGGCCGAGGCGTCGCACTTCCTGCGGGTGGCGGTCGGGCGCTACGAGCAGGCCGATCTCTCCGTCGGACCGAGCAAGTTTCCGCTGATCAACATCCTCGACAATCTCGGGCGGAGCCTGCGGGAAGGCCGGGCGGCCGAGGTGTGGCAGGCGACCTGCAGCCAGTATCTGCAATACTACGCCAGGATGCTGGAGGAGATTCAAAAGAGCGAGCAGCGCACGGGGCCAGGGGTGGCCGAGAGAGAGCGAGCCGTGGGTTGGATCGTGGCCCTCTTCGGCCAGCTCGGGCAACTCGGCTCGAGCGATCCTGAGCAGAGGTTCTCCGCTCTGCTCGCCGAGCTGACCACGGCTCACCTCGACCTGGAGCAGTCCTTCAATACCTACAACGAGGCGATCCTGACCCGCGAGCCCACCCGCTCTCCGCAGGTGAACCTGGTTCTCAATACGGTGGCCGGCTTTCAATCCGGCAAGTATACCGTGGACGCGATGAGACAGGTGGTGGAGGGGTATCTGGAGATCGTTCGGACCGGCATGCGCGAGCTGCAACCCGCCCTGCATGCTCCCTCCGATTCGGCCCTTCTCAGCGAGAGCGCGGCTCAGATGCTGGAGGCCATGGAAGGGGTGGAGGATGCGCTCCTGGTCCTGCTCGAGCTGGCCTACAACCCGAACCTGGATCCCCAGCGCGTCCAGGAGGCCCTGGTCCGGCTCAGAGAGTCGGGGGACAAGGGCGCGGCGGCCGCGGCCGACGTGCGCGATTTCAACGAGACGGCCGGCAAGGTCGCCTGCATCCATTGCTCCACCCTCAATCCTCTGGACGCTCGCGTTTGCTCCCTGTGCGCCCGCCCGATGCCGCTGGCCAGGTTCGGCAGCCAGGCCACCATGGAGGTGCGAGAGGGCGGAGGATCCAGGTCGGACGTGGACTTCACCCAGGAAACGGTGATGACGGACTCGATCAAGACGCTCTTTGATCAGTGCGAGGCCTACGAGAAGGGGGAGATCGAGGCCCAGATGCTGGTCCAGACGCTGGACGCCCGCGAAGCGCAGATCCGCCGGGCCGAAGAGAAGCTGAGCGCCCTTGCGTCGCCGGAGATTCCCGAGGACCTGCCGGCCGAGGACATGGAGGTGAGCGAGCAGTTCGTCCGGCTCGCCGATGACGCCCTGGATCTGCTCCAACTCGGGCTCGGACAGTGCCAGGAGGGCCTGGACAAGATTCGCCAGGGGATGGAGACGGGCAATTTCGACCTCATGGATGAGGGCCGGGAATTCTACCACGACGGCTGCCAGAAGATGTGGGAGGTCTGGCGGCTGGATCACGCTCTGGATAACTACCTGGCCGAGGACGAGGGCGGGGCCAGCGGCTGAGAGCTCATTCGAGCATCAGATCGTGCTCGCGGCACAGGGCGATCATGCGGTCCCAGCAACGCTGGGAGTCTTCCTTTCGGGCCTCGTCGTCATAGAGATCGGCCCCCTTCTTGAGGGTTCTCAGCGTCTCGCGCCACAGCTCCTGGCTGGCCAGCAGGTCGGCCTGGAGCTCACAGAGCTCTCCTGTCACCACGCGCAGGGACTCCAATCGGGCGAAGACCAGCCAGGCATCCTTGAATTCGCCTGCGGCCACGTGCGCCCGGAACAGAGCCTCGAGAGTGACACCATCCTTGAGCTGGGAGGAGTCGGAGCGGAGCAGTTGTCTGAGCGCCTCGACCGCCTCATGGGGCCGGCCTTCGGCCAGCAGCGCGCCCGCCTTCTGGCGGCACTCGTCGGCCGATAGGGGCTCCGGCCGGGGAGGCGGAGGAGGGGGAGGAGGGGGCGGCGGCGGGGCCGGGAACTCGAGTCGATCCCGGCGGACGCCATCCTGATCGTGCACCTCGCAGGCATCCGGCTGAACCACCAGCCGGGCGCTCACCCACTCGCCCTGATGCCAGAGACATCCCCCGCACGCCTCGAAACGCTCGGCCAGATACGTCAGGTAGCTTTCCAATTCGTCCCGGCGATAGGGGAGCCGGACCACCAGGCTGCTCTGTTCCTCGTCGGGCAACACCTCACCCTCGTAAGGCTCGGCCAGAAGTCGATAGTCATTCCAGGCTGTCGCAACGTCCACCGAAAAGCGGCTCACCACGCCGGCCAGGTCTGTCCGCAGCCACGGAATGCGCGCGGGAGGAACCTCGAGGCGGACGAAGCGGTTTCGAACTGCGCTCCACGGTTGCAGAAAGCGTTGATACTCCAGCCCTTCCTTCCCCACGATCGCCTCGACCCAGGACAGGGTTTCGGCTTGCCCGCCCATGGGCCAGAGCCTGCCTGCCAGCACCGCCGTCCCTGCAACGAGCGTGCGCGCGTGCACCAGTTCTCCCACCTCCGGGTCGGGCATTCGCATGGAAAAGTGGTTCTGGGTGGTCAGGCCGAGCCGGGGCTCTGCACAGCTCGGGCAGGGAAACATCGGTCCGGGCAACCGGCTGAAGAAGAAGGCCTCCGGCGCCAGGATGACCTGACAGGCCGGGCAGCACACGGGATCGAGCGGCCGAAAGGGTGAGTAGACTGGATTGACCACGGCCCGGCAGTGGCCACAGGCCGCGATGTCGTGGCGGGCGTCGCCCACGAGCAGGCCGGCCGCGCTGTAGCCACAGGCCAGGCAGGTGGCTTGCATGGTGAATCCCACCGGCTGGTGTTCGGCAGGTCACAGGGATTTGCCTCGAAACGCCCTCGCATGGTCGATTCTCGGCGGTCTGCCCGGGTTCAGTTGCCTGGTGGCCGAATTCTTTCCCTCTCCGGAGTGAACCGCTTCACCGACCGCTCTCGTGCCTTACGCTCTTCCTCTCCCCTGTCCCGCGGCGGGGCCTGCGTGACCATCCGCTCGAGCAACCGCTCCACCGATGCGGCGATCTCCTCCACCGCGAGCTCGAACGGCTCCTGGTTCAGTTTGGACGGCCGGGTCGTCCCGCTCACCTTGCGCACGAACTGCAGGGCGGCGGCGCGCACCTCCTCGGGTGTGGCCGGGGGCGCGAAGTTGTGCAGGGGCTTGATATTGCGACACATCCCCGAGGGTTCGATGCAACTTTCTTTCAGCCCCCCCGGTTAATCTCGACGATGTGATCCAGGTGGCCCGAACCGATCTGACCCGGGCCCTGCGCCGCCTCGAGAAAGGGGGCGCTGAGCTGTTGCGTCCGCTCGGTCGCGACCGGCTCGAGCCGGCCAGCCTGGCCGATCTCGAGAGCGGCCAGCCCCTCTACCTTCGCATGCCGGGTGAGGCCAGGCCCACCCGGCTGGGGGAGCCGGCCGAGATCGCCACGCTCGACGACTACCTCAACGGCCCGCCCACGCCCCTCAAGGAGGCCATCGCCAGCCTGGTGGAGCGAGGCCTGGTGCAGGACGGACCCGACGCTTACAAGACGCTGCTCCACAAGGAGGTGCTCTGGGCCACCGATCGCACCCTCAAGGAGCTGAGCCGTTCGGCTTCCACGCCCGACCACGTCCTGGCCATGGACTTCTTCGGAGGCAGCGGGGTCGACCGCGGACTGGCCCAGGGTGAGCGGGCCCGCAGCCTGAAAGCGACCGCCGAAGCCGGACTGGTCAGCCGCTGGGAAGCTTACGACCAGTATGCCCGTCCCCGCCCGCGCCTGCCGGTGGGCTCGGGAGCCAGCGTGCCGCGCCTGCTGGTGCCCGAAAGCCACCTGGAGGATCCCGACCAGGTGGTGCAGGCTGAGAGCGAGTGGCGCAGCGCCTTCTATCGCCATCTGGCTCCGGTGCTTTCCGAGTTGGGGCCTCTGGACAAGTCGGTCTACGTGCCCGACTCGTTCCGCAGCCTGGACGGACCCTTCCCCCTGGAGACCCGGCTGCAGAGCGCCGCGGTGCTCTTGTCGGCGGTGGCTCCCACCTCCAAGAAGCCCTGGCAGGACGCCTTCAACCTCTACGCGACCGCGGCCCAGGCCAGCCAGAGCTCGCTCGAGCTCTTGCGCAACTGCGAGCTGCTGGCCGGCTCGGTCAGCCTGGGGATGGCTCCCAGTTTGGCCCAGAACCCCAGAGGTCCGCACGCTGATGTCAAGGACCGCATCTTCGAGCAGTTGACCGTGGCCACTGGCTCGCCCTCCGTGGCGGCGGGCGCGGTGGAGACCCTGCGCATCCGGGTGGGCGAGGAGAGCCAGCAAGAGCGGCTCGAGCTCTTCGCCCAGATCGCCAGCCGCTTGAGCCCGGAGCAGCGCCAGCACGCGCCGGCACTGTATCAGGAGATTCTGGCCAACCGCCTGCCCCAGGAGAGCCTGAGCGTGACGGGCCAGCGCTACCTGCAGGTGCTCTCGGCCTGCGTTCAGATGGGTCAGCCTCTGCTGGCCGGACCGGTCTTCGAGCACCTGCAGCTGGGGATTTCCGAGGGGCGCATCCAGCCTGACCAGATTCCCGGCTTGCTGGCGGGCGGGGTGATGTCGGGCCGCTTCGACCGCCTGCCCGGACAGGGCGGGGTGCGCCTCGAGCCCGACTACGCCCTGGTCGGCGGGGTGCGGGTGAAAGGCCGGCAGGCGTGAGATCGCTCGGGCCGAACCTCTGGGTGCTGGATCAACCCTTCAAAGCGGGGTTCTTGCACCTGGGAACGCGCACCACCATCGTCAAGCAGTCCGACGGCAGTCTCTGGATCCACTCTCCAGGGCCCCACGTGCGTCCCCTGCGGGAGAAGGTCGAGGCCCTGGGACCGGTGGGAGCCCTGGTGGCTCCAAACACCATGCACCACCTCTTCCTGGGCGAGGCCATGGAGCTTTTTCCGCAAGCCCGCGCGCTGGCTTCTCCCGGGGTGGATCGCAAGAACCCGCACCTCAACCTGGAGAACCTGTCCGGCCAGAAGTGGGATGACCTGGAGCAGCTGCTGGTGCAGGGGATGCACACTCTGCGTGAGTTCGTGTTCTTCCACCCGGCCAGCGGCACGTTGATTTTGACCGACCTGGCCTTCAACATGACGGTCAGCGAGCATTTCCTGACCCGGGTGGCCATGCAGCTGAACGCGGCCTACGGGCGGTTCGGGCCCAGCCGGCTGTTCGGGATGCTGGTGTCGGATCGGGCCCAGCTCAAGAGGTCGCTCGAGCAGATCATGGAGTGGCCCTTCCGGCGCGTCATCCTGGCTCACGGCCAGGTGGTGGAAGAGGATGCCGCGGCCGTGTTTCGCGAGGGGTTCGAGCGCAAGGGCTGGCTGCGCTGACCCATCTTGGAGGTGCGCAACATCAGGCTGCGCCCCTCCACACGCTCCACCTCGCGCCATCCGAATCGCTCGTAGAGCGCCATCGCATCGCGCGTGTCCAGGAAGATGCGCTCCTGATCCACCAGCTCGAGCAGCCGGGCGATGAGCTCGGTGCCCAGCCCGCGACCCCGGTGCGATGGGGCCACCACCACATCGTAGAGCCAGGCCGTGCCCGGGTGCACCAGGTTCACCCGGGCATAGGCCAGCAGGCGCCCTTCCTGGTAGCGGGCCAGGTTGACCAGCGCCTGCTCCAGGTTCGAGGCCACCAGCGCGGGACTGCGCTTGTGAGCCCAGTAGGTCGAGCGTAGCAGCTCCCACACTTCCTCAGGCGCGATCCGGGCCGGGTCGCTCACCCAACCGTCGTTCACCACGGACAGGTCGGGGTTGGCCCGCAGCATGGCCCGAGCCACCTCCACGTCGCCGCGCCCGACCAGCCCTTCGTAGACCCGCTGGCGGGCCTGGGGGCGCAGGTGCTGGCCCAGCTTCACCTTGCAGCTGGCCTCCTGCAGGCCCAGGCGCAAGACGGTCAGGGCTTTCAGAGGGCCGGCGTAGCGGGGGTCAGAGAAGGGCGCGTAGCCTCCTTCCGGCTGGTACTTCTGCATGAAGGCCTCCAGGACGCGGGCCTTCTCGCTCAGCGACTCTACCCGCTCCAGCTCCCCTCGGGCCACGGCCGAGCGGTAGTAGGTGGTGGCCGGGCAGGCCAGCTCGGGGTCGCGCCAGTAGCTCGGTAGCCAGCTCGCCAGGGACAGGCACGAGAAGACGGCCCGCTCTCCGGCACGGGCGGCCAGCGAGCCCGGGCCGGCGGTGTGGAAGAACAGCTCCTCACCCCGCAGCACGAAGTTCATGGGGCGAAGCTCCAACCCTTCCGTGCCCAGAAAGCCGTAGCGGCTTTCTTGCAGCACCTCGAGCAGGAGCGAGTTGTCGGTGAATTCCTTGCGTCGAATCATGGTCTGAGCCTAGTTCACTACTGGTCGAGGAGAAAGGACCAGTTTCGAGAAAGTGTATCGACCAGTGCGCGAAGACCTTCCCCTCGTCCTGCCCGAAACCAGCCAGCCGGTCTACCTGCGCCTGGCCCAGGCCATCCGAGCCGCCCTGAGCCAGGGTCAGCTCCAGCCCGGCGAGCTGCTCCCTTCCACCCGGGGCCTGGCCCAGCGTTTCCAGTTGCATCGCCACACCGTCATGAACGCCCTGGACGAGCTGGTGGCCGAGGGCTGGCTGCGCTCAGAGCCCGGGCGCGGCTACCGGGCCGCTGCCGTTCCGCCCAGCCGCTTTCTCGAGGTCCGGCAGGAAACGCCCACCACTGCCAAGGAGCCGGGTTTCCGGCTGGTGCGAACGGTCGCCGGGCGCGAGAGCCTGCCCGAGCTGGAGTATCGCTTCCCCAGCGGCCAGCCCGACCTGCGCCTTTTCCCCTGGAGCGAGTTCTACCGCCACGCCCGCGAAGTGCTGCGGCGGCGCAGCCCCGAGCGACTGCTGGGTTACGGCGATCCCACCGGGCGCGCAGCCCTCAAGGAGCAGCTCTGGGCCCACCTTCGCCGGTTGCGCGGCCTCACCGAGGGCGAGCTGGTCATCACCCACGGCTCTCAGGAGGCGATCTACATCCTGGGCCAGCTGCTCGTCGAGAAGGGAGAGACGGTGGCGGTGGAGGAGCTGGGCTATCCGCCCGCCTGGCAGGCCCTGCGAGCGGCCGGGGCGCGCCTGGAGGGTTTGACTCTGGACGCTCAGGGCCTCGACCCCGAGGCCTTCCGTAAGCTGTGCCGGCGGGGCAAGGTCAGGCTGCTCTATCTGACCCCGCTGCACCAGTACCCGACCACCGTCACCCTGCCCCGGGACCGCCGTCAGGCCCTCTACGAGCTGGCCGACCGCTATGGCGTGCCCATCCTCGAGGACGATTACGATCACGAGTTTCACTACCGCTGCCAGCCCGTGGCTCCCCTCAAGGCCAGCGACCCCACGGGATTGGTGCTCTACTGCTCCACCTTCTCCAAAGTGCTCTTTCCGGCTGCCCGACTGGGCTTTGCCGTCGTGCCACCCCGGCTGGCTCGGGAGATGGGTCAGCTCAAGCGGGTGATCTCGCGCCAGAACGATCACCTCATGCAGGAGACGGTGGCCCTCTGGATGCGCACCCAGGGCTTCGAACGCCACCTGCGCCGCATGCGGCGCGTCTACCACGCTCGCATGCTGAGCATGCTGCAAGCTCTGCAGGACTACGCTCCCGCCCGCCCCGACGGGGGAATGTGCCTCTGGGTCAACCTCGGCGTCGATGCCGACGCTCTGGCCGAGGCGGCCGCCCGCCGCCAGGTGGCCGTCATGCCCGAGTCGGCCTTCCGCCTCGATCACGGGCCTTCGCGCCATCTGCGGCTTGGTTTTGCCTCCTCCTCCCCGGAGGAGATCGCCCAGGGCATGGCCAGGCTCATTTCAGCCTCCTTTGAGTGCCCCCGGCTATCCTGATCCACAACCAGAGGTGTCCGAGGCCCCCTCCCCGAGGGGGGGCTCGATCGAGGTATGGAGGTCGGCTCGTGCAGGTGCAACAACTGTCCAGCCGGTCGTCGGGGCATTCGGCGGCGCCAGCGCGCGCGACCGTGAACCAGGACGTCAGTCCCGACGACCTGTTCAAACCCACGCCGCCATCACGGCCGGAGGCCCCTGAGGAGCCGGGTGGCCCGGGTTGGGGCCAAACGGCTGCCTTCAGTACTGCCGGGTTGCTGGCCGGGGGGATCGCCGGCTTCTGCACCGGGGCCAACATGGGGGGAATCTGGGGTGGTATCGTCGGGGGAGCCCTGACCCTGCTGCCCGCCGCCGCCCTGGGCGTGCTGGCGGCGATTCCCCTGTCCGAGAGCGATGCCCCCACCGTGGTTGCGGCTGGACTCCCCATCGGCATCTTTGGCGGGGGTGTCGCCATGGGGGCTTACTGGGGCGCAACCGGCAACCTGGGCGGTCCCATTGGGCTGGCGATCACGGGCGCGATTACGGGTGGAGTCTTGATCGGCATCTGGGGCTTTTTTCACTCCGAGCGGAGTCACGAGAAGAAGATGGATGCGTACTATCAGCAGATGGAAGCCTTTCGTGGCGCCGAGCAACGTTACGAGTCGGACAAAAAGGAGTACGACCGTGAGCTCAAGGCCTGGGCCCAGCGCAAAGACGAAAAGCGCTCCTCCAGCGTGATCGAGGATGCCAGGAGGCTGCTCGTCAACGGGGTTCAGCTCAAAAAGCGCCCCCCGAAGCCCCAGAAGCCGAACCCTACTCGGTAGCGATGTCGCTGAACTCGATGGTGACCATGCCCTGCTCGGGGGGGGCCAGCAGGACCGTCATATCCTGCACCGGCCCGAGCGGCGAGCTCCCGAAGCGAACCGATTGGGTCCCTACCGTCAGAGTGTACTGGCCTTCCTCGGTCCAGGTCAGCTCGTAGGTGCCGTCCCGTCCCTCGATCTCGGTTTGGAGCAGAAGGTCGGAGTTGCCGCCCCCGGTGCCCAGCAGCTGCACGCCATACTGATTGTTGGCCTGATCGTAGCGCGACAGAATGGCCAGGCTGCCCATCATGACCTGAAAATCACACGGCTGCAAGCGTCGGACCCGCAGCGAGAGGTGCCGAGGCTTGGCGTCGGCCACCCGCTCGAACCAGGCTCCCGCGGCCTCGCCCGGCTCGGCCATCATACTGCCGGTCGGGTCGAGTCGGTTGGCGGCCGCCAGCCTCCAGGCGCTCCCACTCCGGCCTGCAAACCAGTTGGGGGCATTGGCTACCACGGCAGGCGGGGGTTGCTGCAACTGGACCGGGGTATCGGTGGTGGTGCGGGGGCGGAATTGGGGCTGCAACTTGGGGGTGGGAACGGTGAGCTTGATCGGGTTCTCGATCGTACCCAGTTCCGGCGTGGCCCGCAGAGGCGTGGGGCTCTGGCTGGCGCTGGCCTGGGTCTGAGGTCTCTGCTTCATGGCCGCCAGGCTGAGCACGATAGCCAGCCCTCCCACCACCAGCACCAGAGTCATGAAGGCAAACAGGCTGGTGGGCATAGGCCCCTCGGGTGGCTTGATCAACGCGTCGGCAGCGGCCGGGGTCAGGGTCAGGTCTTCGTAGATGCCCGTCATCTCGCCCAGCGCCTTCTTGAGGGCGGCCTTGAGCGTCTGGATGTTGGCAAAGCGCCGATCGGGCTTCTCCTGACAACAGCGGTCGACGACCGCAGCCAGGGCCGGATGGGCCCTGGGAAACTCCTCTTGCAGCGGGGGGATCTGGAACGGCTGGGGCGCCTTGCCCGAGATCAGGTGGTGCATCGTGGCGCCCAGGCCGTACAGGTCGGAGCGAGTCTCGGGCATGCCTTTGAACTGCTCGAGCGGGGCGTAACCGAGCGTGCCCACCAGGGTCTTGGTGCCGCCTGAGCTGGAGGTGTTGCGGGCCAGGCCGAAGTCGACCAGCACCACCTCCTGGGTGTTCTCACGAACCAGGATGTTCTGGGGCTTGATATCCCGGTGGATGATGGGGGGATTTTGCTCGTGCAGGTAGCCGATCACTTCGCAGATCTTGAGGGCCAGGTCGATCACCATCTCTTGCGGCATGGGCCCGCCCAGCTCCATGAAATGGTCGAGCAACTTGTCCAGGCTGGTGCCCTCGACGAACTCCATGACGATGTAGTTGGAGTTGTCCTCGCGGAAGGCATCCATCACCTGGGGAATGCCCGGATGGCGGAGCTTCTCGAGGGTCTGGGACTCGAGCTTGAGGCGCTCTTCCGCGAACTCGCGCGAGACCTCTTCCTCGTCGAGCACCTGCTTGACGGCGACCACCTTCTCGGAAAGACGCAGGTCGCGGGCCCGATACACCGCCCCCATGCCGCCTTTCCCCACCAGCTCGAGAATCCGATAACGGTTGTCGAGCATGGTCCCGGGCTCGTGAATGTGCATCAGCAGCCTTGATTCGGTTTCAGGAGAGACTCCCCTTTCCGGGGGGGGATTTCCCCGTCAGCTCCCAGAAGATGCGCACCGTGAGGTTCTTATGCTGGTGACAGCAGTGCTGGCACGCGAGTATCCTCGTTACACCTCGGTTCAGGGGCTCATCGAGCGGCCCTGAAGAGAGCAGGCCGATGGCAGCCTATCGCTACCGCTCCACTCCTCAGCCCCGTCTGGAGGGGCCTGCGACCTGCCTGCTGGATCGAGCCTGGGTATCGCTGGGCACCGACCCGGCCTGCGATCTCGTGCTCGACCAGGGCGAGGCGTTTCACGCTCGGGTCGAGCTGACCCCCAAGGGGGCCTACCTGGTCGATCTGGACACTCCCACCGGCACCTGGCTCAACGGCCGGCGCATCTCCCGGGCTCTCTTGCGCGACGGCGATCAGCTCTGCTTCGTTCCCCCCACCACCAGGCGCGGATCCGAGTTGGGAGTGCAACTCTCCCAGGAGACGCTGCCCGAGGGAGAGGTCACAAGGGCCGGCCATCTGCAGGTGCTGCTCGAGGTCGCCACCGAGCTGAGCCGTCCCGAGCAGCTCGAGGTGCGCCTGGACCAGATCCTGCGCCTGCTGCTCGAGCTCTTGCCCTTCGACCGGGCGGCCCTGCGCATCCTCAGGCAGCCCCACCAGGGCGAGCCCGTCTTCGAACGCCAGGCGTGGCGCACGCGCTATGGTCAAGACAGCGGGGAGGAGAGCCCTCAGCTGAGCGGCACGGTGATCGGCAAGGTGCTCGGCACCCAGCAGGGCGTGCGCATTCAAGATGCGCTCTATGACTCGGAGTTTGGCAAAGCCAGCAGCGTCAAGAGCCATCAGATTCGAACCTGTCTCTGCTTCCCGCTCAAGACGGCCCACAGCCTCCTGGGGGTGCTCTACGCCGACGCCCAGAGCCAGCTCAAAGGTTTCAACGACGAGGATATGACCTTCTTCTCCGCCTTCGCTTCGCATGCGGCCGTGGCGGTGGAGAATGCCCTTTTGTCCGAGCGCATCCAGCACGAGGCGGTGGCCCGCTCACGGCTGCAGCGCTTCTTGCCGCCCAGCACGGTGGAGGAGATGCTGGCCCGCCCTGAGGCCGCCTCCCTGGGCGGCAGCGAGCGGGAAGTCACCATCTTGTTTTGCGACATCCGCAACTTTACCGAGCTGTCCTGCCGGATGCCCCCGGGGGAAGTGGCCGCCCTTCTGAACGGTTACTTTCCCGATATGGTGCGCATCGTGTTCAGTCACGGGGGCACGCTGGAGAAGTACATCGGAGATGCCTTGATGGCGGTCTGGGGCGCTCCCCTGGCCATGGAGGGGCGTGCCCAGGTGGAAAAGGCCCTGGCGGCCGCCCGGGCCATGCGGCGAACCGTCCTGCAGTCTCAGCTCCCCTTCGAGGTGGGAATCGGCATCAACACCGGCCGCGCCTTCGTGGGCAACATCGGAGACGATTCCTTCATGCAGTATGCCGCCATCGGGGCGGCCACCAACCTGGCCGCCCGTCTCTGCTCCCAGGCCGGCCCGGGCGAGATTGTGCTCAGCCAGTCGAGTCAGGCGCTGCTCGGCTGCTCGGGGGAGGCCTCCGAGGAGCTGGTCAAGGGCTTCGCCGAGCCGGTCCGGGTTTTTCGAATCTGACCGTGGCCCGGCGCAGCCGGTCGCGCACCGCGGTCCAGAGCTCGTCTTCTCCCTGCGGGGCCAGCACGGCGATCAGCTCCATCCCGGCGTCGTCTGCCTCTCGCAAGCCGGCGTAAAGCCGCTCGGCGTAGCCTACGGGGTCGTCTGGCATGGCCAGAAATACTTCCGCAGACGGCTCCAGCTCCTGGCAGGCGAGCAGGGCGATTCGCTCCGCACTCGCCCTTACGGCCGGCCAGTCTTCCGCCTGCACCAGCACGGCCGGAGTGTGGGGAGCGTAGTGGCGCTCGAGCTGCCCCGGCGAGGCAGCCTGAGGACCGATGGCCAGCTCCACTTCCCGGTCCAGCACCTCGGCCAGCTGGCGGGCGGTGATCAGCCCGGGCCGCAGGATGCGAGGCGGGTCCAGGGCCAGCACGGTGGACTCGATGCCGCCCCGACAGGGCCCGCCATCCAGCACCAGCACCTGGTCGGGAGGAAAGTCGACGTGGGCTGCCGTGGTGGGGGAGATCTGGCCGCTGCGGTTGGCCGAGGGGCCCACCAGGGGCCGGCCGAAGCGGCGGAGCAGCTCCAGAGTGAGAGGATGGTCGGGGCAGCGCACCGCCACCAGCTCGCCCCCGGCGGTCACCTCGGCGGGCAGCTCCGGCCGGCGCGGCAAGACGAGCGTCAGCGGGCCGGGCCAGAAGGCCCGGGCCAGGCGCTCGGCCTCCTCGGGCCAATCGGCCACCACCTGGCGCGCCATGGCCGTGTCGGCCACGTGCACGATCAGGGGGTTCGTGGCCGGTCGGCCCTTCACTTGAAACACGCTGCGCACGGCGGCGGCGTTCAGCGCGTCGGCTCCCAGGCCGTAGACGGTCTCGGTGGGGAAGGCCACCAACGAGCCGGCGGCCAGGCGGTCCACGGCCGCTGCCAGGTCGATCACTCTGGATGGAGAGCCCGGATGGCGTCCAGCACCGTTTCGGAGATCTGCTTGTAGTAGTCCAGCTTGGGCTCGAGACCGTCGGGCAGGGGAGCGTCCAGCAGGCTGGAGAGGTCCAGAGGCTGACCGATGATGATGCGCACGGTCTGGAACATGCCCGGGATGAAGCGGCCAACCCCCATGACCTCGCGCATGCCCAGCATGCGTACCGGCACCACGGTGGGCCGGGCCTGGTAGATCAGCTTGCCCACCCCGGCTTTCCCCTTGCCGATCTGGCCGGTGCGGGTGCGGGTGCCCTCGGGGAAGACGACCACGATGTTGTTCTTGACCAGCTCGGCCCAGTGGTCGACCTGACCCAGGTCGCCCTTCTTGCGGTCCACCGGCACGGCCCTGAGGTGACGCAGGAAGTGTTTGCCCAGAAGGTGCAGCACGCGGTCTTTCAGCTTGCGCGAGCCGGGCTCGCCGAAGAAGGTCTTGCGGTCCGCGAGCTGCACCGGCAGGTACTGGGGCTTGAAGAACAGCTTGGGCACGTAGACCGCTGTCTCGAAGGCGAAGTTGTCCAGGATGGAGTTGTGGTTGAGGCAGTAGAGAACGTTCTGGTGACTGTCGGGGATGTTCTCCAGTCCTTCCACCCGGGTGCGGTTGAGAAAACGGAACAGGAAGAACGACGCCGCGGCCGCCGCCCCGGCGGCCAGGGCGAAGGCCAGCTTGTTCTTGTGACAGCTGGTGTCGGGCGGGTGCTCGTGCTGGGGTTCGGTCTCCACGGTCTCCACGGCCCGCCCATTCCAGGCCCGGGGGAGGCTATCCTCCGCAGCCGGGACGAGGTTTGATCTGTCGCAAGTACTGTTGGGCTTTCTCGCTCAGCCCGAGGCGGGCCAGGTCGAGTTGGGGCCCGTAGCCGCCCACATAGCCGTTGGCCCGAGCCACTGCGGTGGAGAGCACGAATTCCTGCTCTTTTGGGTAGATGGCTTTGAACTCGCGGTAGAGGGCCTGGGTGTTGCGCAGGTAGTACTTCTGGTGGTAGTCCTCGGCCAGCGTGAAGGTGCCCAGCGGCTCGATCGCGGTGTGGATTTTGCCGCGCTTTTGCTCCTCTTGCTCCCGGGTCTTCAGTGCCAGCTCCCGCTGGGCCTCGTCTTGCCACAGGATGGCCGAGCGGTACTGGCGTGCGTAGGCTGGCCGGGTGGGGTGAGTACCCTCCCAGAACAGGGCCAGCAGGTCGGCATAGCTGATCTTCGCCGGATCGTAGCTGATGCGGATGCTCTCGGAATGATCGAAAAGGTCGTCGTAGGTCGGGTTGGCGGCCCGGCCGCCGGCATAGCCCACCTCGGTGCGAACCACTCCGGGGAGACTCCCGAACCGGGAGTCGGGGCCCCAGAATCAGCCCATGGAGAAGACGGCCACCTCGATTCGGGAGGGCTTTTCCAGGTCCAGCGCCGGCCGCGGGGTGTGACCCCCGGCCTCTAAGAACAGGATCGATAGCAGCACGATGATCCACCTCATATCCGGTGCAACGGTCCTCCGAGGGAAAAAGTTCCCGCCTGAGAGAAGTTGGCGCGATGGCCTGCCCCAAGTGTGGTTTTGCCAGCCCCGCTGGTTTCAAGTTCTGCGGCCAGTGCGGCAGCCCTGTTCCCGAAGGTCCCGAGAGCGTCCGGCCTGCTGCCGAGCGGCGCCAGATCACGGTCATGTTCTGCGACCTGGTTGGCAGTACCTCGCTCTCGGAGAAGCTGGACCCCGAGGAGTTGCGCGAGCTGGTGCAGAGCTACCAGGGCGTCTGCGCCGACCAGATCGAAGGCCACGGAGGCACCATCGCGCAGTACCTGGGCGACGGGGTGCTGGCTTATTTCGGCTATCCTCAGGCCCACCCCGACGACGCTCTGCGGGCGGTGCGGGCGGCTCGCGGCATCGTGGCCCGCATGCAGGCCCGAGACCTGGCCGTGCGGGTAGGTCTTCACACCGGCATGGTGGTGGTGGGCGAGATGGGGGCCGGCGAGCGCCGCGAGAACCTGGCCATGGGCGAGACTCCCAACGTGGCCGCCCGCCTGCAGTCGGCCGCCGAGCCCAACACGGTGGTGGCCAGCCGGGCCACCTGGACGCTGGCCGAGGATCGGGTGGAGTGGGAAGACCTGGGCGTGCTTGCGCTGAAGGGGCTCTCGCGCCCCTTTCGGGCCTACCGGGCGGTGCGCGAGCTGCAGCCGGCGGAATGGCGCTCGGCTGTGCGCCAGCGTCGCTCGCGCCTGCCCCTGGTAGGCCGGCAGAGCGAGCAGGAGCGGTTGCTCGAGCTGTGGCAGCAGGGCGCTCGCTCGGTGGGCATCACGGGCGGACCGGGAGTGGGCAAGACGCGTCTGGTGCAGTGGCTCAAGGACCACCTGGTGGGGCGCGAGAACTACGTGCTCTCGTTGTACTGCTCGCCCGAGTTCTCCACCAGCTCGTTCGCACCCGTGATCGACCTGCTCGAGCGCGAGTTCCGCCTGGCTCGACTGTCCGAGGAGGAGCGCTTCCCGCGTTTGCTGGAGGGCCTGGCTCGCAAGGCGCCCGGATTGGACCAGCGGACCGCCGCCCTGCTCGCTCGCCTGCTCGACTTGAAGCTTCCGGCCGGGGTCAGCCTGCCCAACCTGCAACCGCAGGCTCTGCGCCTGCTGACGCTGCAGGCACTGATCGACCTGTTCCGCCGCATGGGCAGCCAGCGACCTACCCTGTTCGTGGTGGAGGACCTGTTCCTGGCCGACCCGTCCACGCGCGAGTTCCTGCGCTTGCTTTCGGCCTCGCTGGACGAGACCCGCATCCTGCTGGTGGCCGTGGGCGACTGCCAGGACTGGCACAATCCGCTCGGCCTGGAGCTCAAGCGCCTGACTCGCGAGCAGTCCCAGGAGCTGGTGGCGGCCCTGACCGACAAGCCCCTGCCCGGCGAGGTCGTCGAGCGCCTGATCGACCGCTGCGAGGGGATTCCCCTCTTCTTGCAAGAGTGCGCCCACCTGGCCCTGGAGTCCAGTGTTCTGGTGGAAGAGGAGGACTGCTGGAGTCTCACCGGTTCGCTCGATGAGCTGGGGATCCCGGTCACGCTGCAGGACTTCCTGACCTCCCACCTGGACCGGGCCGGGCCCTCCAAGGAGCTGGCCCAGAAGGCCTCGGTGGTGGGCCCTTACTTTGCCGCCGAGCTGCTCGAGCGCTACACGGGCTTGAGCCGCTCCACCCTGGAGGCCCACCTCGAGCGTCTCGTGCGCGAGGAGGTGCTGCTCCAGCTGGAGCTTGCTTTCGCGTTCTGCCACGGCATGCTGCAGCAGGCGGCCTACGGCTCGCTCCTCAAGTCGGTGCGCCAGGAGTGCCACCTGAAGCTGGCCGATACGTTGGAGGCCTACTTTCCTGAACTGGCCGAGAGCCAGCCCGAGGTGCTGGCCTACCACTACACGCGTGGCGCGCAGTTGGAAAGGGCCCTGGAGTGCTGGAGCCGGGCCGGGCAGCGGGCCCTGCAGGCCTCGGCCAACCAGGAGGCCATCGCGCACTTTCGCCAGGCCCTGGGCTTGCTCGAGACCATGCCCCGACGCTACGAGGTCGAGCTGGGTGCCCTGGTGGGTCTGGCCTCGGCCCACATCCCCCTGCGCGGCTATGCCGCTCCCGAGGTGGCTGAGAACTACTCCCGGGCGCGCGAGCTGTGTCGTCGCATGGGTGACGGGCCCGGGCTCTTCGAGGTGCTGGGCGGGTTGTGGGTCTACTACCTGGTTCGGGCCGAGCTCGACCAGGCCAGCGAGCTCTCGGGCCAGTTGCTGCGACTGGCCGCGGGGACGGGAGATGACCGGCTGGCCATCGTGGCCCACGCCGCCGCTGGCCAGACGTCCTTCTACCTGGGAGAGCTCGAGAGCTGCCGCAAGCACCTCGAGGAGGCGGTGGGCCGCTATCGTCCCGAGCAGCACCGCGGCCTGGCCTACGAGTACTTTCAGTCTGATCCCGCCGCCTGCTCTCTGTCTTATCTGGCCATGGCCCTCTGGCTGCAGGGCGAAGGCGAGCAGGCCCAGGAACGAGCCGAGCAAGCCCTGACCCTGGCTCGCCAGCAGAACCACCCCCACACCCTGGCCCACGTGCTGTTCTTCGACGTCTGGCTGCAGTACCACCGGGGCGACCTGGAGCGGGCCCGGCGGCTGGTGAGCGAGCTGGCCGCGCTGGCCGGCGAGCAAGCCTTTCCCTTCTGGCATGGCCTGGCCGTGGCGATGGAAGGCTGCTTCGATCTCCTGGGCCCCGACCCGGCAGCGGCCGCCGCCCGGATCGGACAGGGCCTTCAGGTGGTGTCCGCCACCGGCGCCAAGCTCGGCCACACGTGGTTTGTGGGCGTGCTGGCCCAGCTTCAGGCCGTGGGCGGCAATCCGGCTGCCGGTCTGGAGGTGCTGGCCGGCGGTCTGGCCGCCTGCAGTCAGGAGCGCTGGTGGGAGAGCGAGCTCTACCGCCTGCAGGGCGACCTGCTGGCTCGGAGCGGCGCCAGCACTACCCGGGTGGAAGCGGCCTATGACCGGGCCCTGCAGGTGGCCCGCGAGCTGGGCGAGCGGAATCTCGAGCTGCGTGCCGCCTGCTCGCTGGGCGAGCTCTGGCGGCAGGCGGGTGGCCACGCGGTGGCGCGCGACCTGGTGCAGAGCGTGCTGGCCGGCCTCAAGGACGAGGCCAGTCCCGATCAGCAGCGGGCCCGGGAGCTCCTGGCTGGATGACCGTCACCACCTCGACCGCTCCGCGCTGGTGGTTGTTCTCGCCCCGAGTCGACGTGGCTGCCTTCCTGGGCAGCGCCCTGCTCGCTTTTCTGGCCCTGGCGGTGGGTTGGAAGCTGGGTCTGCTGGAGCAGGGCGACACTCCCGATTGGGCCTGGATCAGCGCCGTACTGCTGGTGGACGTGGCCCACGTCTGGGCCACCGGCTTTCGCACCTACTTCGATCCGCGCGAGCTCTCGCGCCGTCCCATCCTCTACCTGGCCACGCCGCTGGGTTGCCTGCTGGGCGGGGTGGTGCTCTACTCCTTCGGACCAGCCATCTTCTGGCGCACCATGGCCTACCTGGCCGTCTACCACTTCGTGCGCCAGCAGTACGGCTGGGTGGCCCTTTACCGGCGCAAGCTTCACGAAGGCGATGGCTGGCCGCGCTGGCTGGACACCCTGACCATCTACGCCGCCACCGTTTATCCGCTGATCTACTGGCACTGCCATTTGCCGCGCGGTTTCTGGTGGTTCATCCCGGGCGACTTCGGCTCGCTTCCAGGCGCGATCATGGCTCTGGCCACCCCGCTCTACTGGCTGTTGATGGCGGCCTACTGGACTCGCTCGGCCAGCCTGTGGCTGACTGGTCATCCCAATCCCGGCAAGGACATGGTCGTGCTCACCACGGCTGCCTGCTGGTATGTGGGCATCATCACCTTCAACTCCGACTACGCCTTCACGGTCACCAACGTTCTGATCCACGGAATTCCCTACTTCGTGCTGGTGTTCTGGCACAGCCCTCCGCGCCGCTGGCCGCTGTGGCGGGCGCTGCCGGTCTTCGTCTTGAGCCTGTGGGCTCTGGCCTACGCCGAGGAGATGTTCTGGGATCGGGCTGTCTGGCACGAGCGCGGCTGGCTCTTCGGGGGGGCCTGGACGGGCCTCCCGGCTGAGCTCCTGGTGCCTTTGCTGGCGGTGCCTCAGCTGACCCACTACCTGCTGGACGGCTTCATCTGGAAGCGCAGAAGCAACGCCCAACTGAAGGAGATGGTCGATGGATGAGGTGATGCGCCTCTTGATCATGGCCCGGTCCAACCGCCCGGCGGCCGAGCGTTTGCTGGAGAAGAGCCCTGAATGCCTTTCCTGGCACTCCTCGAGCAACAACACGGCCCTGCACCTGGCCTGCTGGTTCGGCTATCGGGACGTGGTGGAGTTTTTGCTCGAGCGCGGGGCCGAGCTGGAAGCCCGCAACCTGGCAGAGGAGACCCCGCTGGCGGTGGCCTGCTCGCGGGGGCGACCGGAGACGGTGGATCTCTTGCTGGGTTGGGGAGCCGACCCGACCGTGCTCGACCGCCAGCAGCGCAGCCTGCTCCACCTTGCCTGCGGGGCCGGCTGCGCGGCCACGGCGCGCAGGCTCCTTGCGGCCGGGCTCAAGGTGGATGCCCGCGACGACCTCGGGTTCACCCCGCTCTTTCACGCCCTGCAGGTCGTCTCACCCCACTTTGCCACCATCTCGCGCTCCTGGGCCGAGCAGCAGCTTGCGGGCGCCAGCCCGCCTGCCATCGACTACCCCCGCGAGCAGGAGCGCCGCCTGGAGGTGCTGACCGTCTTGCTCGAGGCGGGGGCTGACCTCGAGCACGTGGGGGCCTGCGACCAGCGTCCGCTGCACCGGGCCGCCGAGGTAGCCGACCTGTGCCCCGAGCTGGCCCTGTTGCTGCTCTCGCGGGGAGCCGACCCGAGCTGTCGCGATTCTAACGGCGATCGGGCCGTCGACCGGCTGCCTCCAGGAGCCGTCGCGGTGCGAGCGGCTTTTGGCACCACCTAGCCCTTTGTGGTGGCGGAGGAGCACCACAAGCTGCTGAGCGGACGAGGGAGGGCACGGCCCCACCCGGGCGAACCAGGCTTCTCGTGGACCTCCTCAGTCGGCTCGAGCAAGACCACCCCGGCCTGGAGGCCTTCGTGCGGGTGATCAGCGTCTACTTCGCTATCCCCGAGCCGATCATGCGCCAGGCTTACCTGGACCACCTGGAGGGCTTTCCCGAGGCCGAGCTGCGCCAGGCGGCCCTCCAGTGGGAGTCTCATGGCATCCTTCCCGGCCTCAATCCCGACCGGGACGAGCAGACTGCGGCCATCTGGGCCAGCCCACTCTTTCCCATTTATGCTCTCGGCTTCTCGCCCCCAGAGAACACCGACCTGCGGCCCTTCTTGCTGCCTCCGGTGCGGACGCCCGCCGACCTGGCCGGGCGCATGGAGCTGCCCCTTCCCGGGGTGCGCCCCTACTGGCAGGTCTCGCTGCGGCGCACGTTTCCCGAGCTCTACCTGATGCCCGAGCTGACCCTGCCGGCCCGTGGCTGCGACCTGGCCTGCGGTTGGGGGCGGGCCACCCTCTCCCTGCGCCAGGACCTGGAGGTGCACGGCTGCGACCTCACCGAGGGCGGTCTGGCCCGGTTGGCCAATCTCGCCCGGGCCTCGGGGCGAGAGAACGTGCACACCACCCGGGCCGACGTGACGGCCCTGCCGTATGCCGAGAACACCTTCGACTTCCTGCTCGCCTTCGACATCTTCGAGCACCTCACCGACCCGACTCTGGATCGAGCTCTGGCCGAGGTGCTGCGAGTGGGACGAGCGGGAGCCCTGCTCTACACCGAGGTTCCCCCCGACAGCTACTGCCCCCCCGTGACCCACCTGCAGAAGTTCTCCCTGTGGGAGATCTTCGAGCGCTTCCGGGGCTTTCAGGCCCACGGCAAGACCTTCGTGCTGGCCCGCTACGCCGAGGAGGTCAGCGACCAGTTCACCTTCCGCGTCCAGGCCGTCTGACAGGTGGAGAAAGGCTGCACGGCGCTGGGTTGCCTGGTGCTGCTGGTGGTCGGTATGTTCGTGCTGCGCGGCTGGTGGAGCGAGCCTGCTCCGCCCGAGCCCTCGCGGACGCTCGCGACCCTCGATCCTTCGAGGTCACCTTCAGAGCCTTCAGGGAGAACGCCCGAGCTCGTCAGCTCGCCCTCCGGGCCGACCAGTCCGGCGAGCGACGACCCGTTCAGCGCCAGGCCTGAATCTGACGCCGACCCGTTCGCGCCCTCGAGCCCCGTCCGGCCTCTCGAGCTGCCCGGCCCTGACCGTTTGAATCAGGCCCTGCCTGAGCGTCTGGTCCGCCTCCAGGCCGCCGCCCGGGCCTCCAACACCGCTTACGACTGGCGCCAGTTGGCCGACGCAGCCGTCCAGGCCGAGCATTTTGCTCTGGCCAGTCAGGCCTACCGCCAGGAAGCCGACATCTACCGCCGGACCGGCGACCCCCATGCGGCCCGGGCCGAGGAGCTGAAATCGGCTCGTTACGCCACCGAGATCGAGCTCTACGTCGAGCAACGGGCGCCCGAAGGGCAAGCCAGCGCCCGTCTCGAGCCGACCAGCGGCTGCTACCTCGGAGCCTTCATCGACCGCGACGACAATCTGCCTTCGGTCGTGCTGCAGAGTCAGCGGCACGGCGATATCCCGCGTTTCAACCAGCTGACCGGCAAGAATCACTCCAGCTTCTTCATGTACCGGTCCTATGGTCAGCCCTTTCCTTTCCAGTGGGCGGAACGGGTGAAAGCCAGTGGGGCCATCCCCCAGATCGCCTGGGAGCCGCGCAGCCTGGACCAGGTACAGGATGATGCCTATTTGCAGAGTTTCGTGGCCGAGGTGGCCCGGCTCGACTGGCCGGTCTTCATCCGCTTCGCGGGCGAGATGAACGGAGAGTGGACCCCCTATCACGGCGATCCTCCGGCCTATCGGCGTGCCTTTCGAACCGTCTACCAGGCCTTTCGCAAGGCTCCCCGGGCGGCCTTGATCTGGTGTCCCAACAGCGTGCCGGTGACCGGCCTGGAGGAGTACTACCCGGGTGACGACGCTGTCGACTGGGTGGGAGTGAACCTCTACAGCGTGCTGTTTCTAGACAATGATCCCGCTCGCCCGGGGGAAGCGGTCAACCCCATCGACCTGCTCGACCCGGTCTATCGCAAGTTCTCGGCTCGCAAGCCCATCGCCATCGGTGAATACGCGGCCAGCCATCAGTCCGCCCTCAGTCCGGCCACTCGCTCGGATTTTGCGGTGGACAAGATGCGCCAGTTGTATGAGAGCCTGCCCACCCGCTATCCGCGGGTGAAGCTGGTGAGCTGGTATGACTGCAATAACCTGGTCCACGCCCGGCCGGGCCGGCAGCTGAACAACTACCTGGTGACCGAGCCCCGCGAGGTGCTGGAGGCCTATCGAGCGACCATCCGCCAGCCCCACTTCCTGGCCGCAGGCCAGCAGGCGAGCGCGGTGGTGGCGGTCAGGCTCGAGTCGGGCCATCCGGTCAAGGCCGGCCAGGCGGTGTTGATCTGGGCCCGCAGCTACGTCTCGCGCCCACGCGTCTTCTTGCGGGTGGACGGCAAGCTGGTGAGCGACCGCTTGCGCTGGAAGCTGACCGGCCTCAAGCCGGGCAGGCACAAGCTGGAGGTGCTGGTGTACGACGACCGGGGTCGTCTGGCCGGACGCCTGGAGCGTGCGGTGAAGCTCGAGTAATGCTCGGACTCTGGTCTTGCACGGTTACGCGCCCGGTTCGTGATCCGAGGCGGAACCTTGTTCCTCAGGGTTTCATCACTCGGCCCGAGAAAAGCACTGTGTCGGTGGGGCGATGGACGAGGAAGAACAGGAAGGGCCGGTCGGCTCGGAACTGACTCTCGGCCCCGTTGCGCAGGTTGGCCACGGCAGCCGTGGCGGCGGCGGCCTCGGTGCCGGCCTCATCGAAGCGGATGACGGTTGCCTGAACCACCTTGCTGAGATAGACCTGGCCGCCTTCCGGGCTGAGCCGCGAGAAGTCGGAGCGCTGGCTGAACGCCAGCTTGAGCCCCATCTTCTCCAGGGGGGACTTGAGCTGTACCGAGTCGCTGCGCACTTCGATGCGGGGAAACAGAACGTGGACGCTCTCCTCTTCCTGCGGCTTGAGACGGCTCATCCATCCTGCCAGCCGCTGAGCTGTCAGGTCCCTTTGGAGCTGGCCTATCCGCCCTGGCTCGGGAAGAGCCACGATCAAGCTCAGATCGCCCTGGTAGGGCATCTCCACAACCTTGAGGCCCGATTCCTCCAGGAACGGGAAGGCGGCGGTCCGGCTCATCAAGGTGACTTTGACGGGCTTGTCGGGCGTGCCCTCCGGGTAGAAATCGGCCTCCTGGCTCGAGGCGGGGTTGAAGGGGTGCTCCCACTTCGCCTTGAGGGTGGTGGCGTTGGTAAGCACCAGGACGGTGTTGGCTTCGACCGCGTCCTCGTTGAGAAGTCTATCGATCTTACCCTCGGTCTGCCGGGCGGCCCACGCGTTGATCTGATCGATCGCTTCAGCGGGCTGTCGGAAATCGACTTGCCCCGCCTGGGCGCCAAAGTTATTCTGGCAGAAGCTCTGGTAGGAGGGCAGGATGGGGAAGGCTTTGTCCACCCAGAGGCGGGTGGCGCTGACCACGGGCAGGCGCAGATTGCGGGCCTGAGCGGCCGGCCCGTCCAGCGGGCCGAGCAAGGCTTCGAACTCTTGCCTGGTAGCCCCCTCGGCGCCTTCCCCGACCATGAGGAGGGCATCGGCCAGGCTGTGGGGAGCCAGGCAGAGATTGTCCGAGCCGGTCAGGTGGCGCTGCAGATCGAGCGACAGGCGCCCCTCGGGAAGGGGAGCCGCGGCCAGAAGAAGCAGGGCCAGGAGCAGAATCCAGGGGCGCATGGGAGGGTGGTTTCGCCCCGGCGTCGTCGGTTTCCCGCGCTGGCGAAGGACTGAGCCCGAGCTTCGGGGAAGCCTAGCGTGGCGGGGAAACGGCAAAGGGAGCACAAACATCGTGGCTTTCGAAGACAAATATCACAGCCAGCTCTTGCGCATCAAGATTCGGCCCGGATGCACCGCCCAGGTGCTCGAATGGCTGAAGGGCCTGACCAAGCGGCCCGAGGCTCTGGCGGCCATGCGACGCGAGACCATGGTCATCGAGTCGGCTTTCTTCGAGCGGGTGTATACCGACGACTACCTGCTCTTCTACACCAAGGCCGAGAGCATGGAGAAGGTGATGGAGCAAGCCTCTGCGGGCAGTGATCCTTTCACCCTCGAGCTCAATCAGTTCATTGCCGACAATTGGATGGAGGTCGTGCCCCTGGAGACCGTCTTCCACCTTGACCGCATCGACGAGCTCAAGGGCACCGCCGTCAACCGCTGATGTAGTCCGTCCAGTTGCGGGCCAGCTCCACCAGGGTGCGCACTCCGACTCCGGTGGGCCCTTCCTGGAAGTATTTCCAGGGTTTTTCGCGCCAGAAGGTGCCGGCGATGTCGAGGTGGGCCCAGGCCACTTTCTCGGGCACGAACTCTTGCAAGAAGAGCCCGGCCGTGATGGCCCCGCCATATTGACCGCCCACGTTGTTCAGGTCGGCCACCGGGCACTTGAGCATCTCCTTGTACTCCATCGGCAGCGGGAGCTTCCAGTAGGACTCGCCGTGATTGCCCCCGGCCCGGGTGACGGCGTTGACCAGCTCGCGAGCATTGCCCATGAGCCCGGTGAAGGAGGGCCCCAGGGCCCGGGCACAGGCTCCCGTGAGAGTGGCCAGATCGAGCACGTGGGTGGCCTTGAGAGCTGCGCAGCGGATCAATCCGTCGGCCAGGATCAGCCGCCCCTCCGCATCGGTGTTCTCGACCTGCACGGACTTGCCGTTGGGATAGACCAGGATGTCTCCCGGACGCTGGGCTTTGCCGTCGAGCAGGTTCTCAGCCGTGCAGATCAGGGCTGTGACGCTGACGCTCGCGCCCAGCTTGCCCAGTGCCTCCATGGCGCCGAGCACCGCCGCGGCTCCGGACATGTCGCCTTTCATCACTTCCATGCCCGCAGCTGGCTTGATGGAAACGCCGCCCGAGTCGAAGGTGACCCCCTTGCCCACCAGCACCAGGTGGTGAGCCGAGCCCTCCACCGGGCGGTGCAGCCGGATCATGCGCGGGGGATGCTGAGACCCTGCCCCCACCGCGAGCAAGCCCGTGCAGCGCTGGTCGGCAAGTTCTTCCTCACGCCAGATTTCGCACTCCAGGCCGTGCCGCTCGGCGATCTCGCTGGCTCGCTGGGCAA
Source organism: Candidatus Xenobia bacterium (assembly GCA_045863235.1). GTDB lineage: Bacteria > Vulcanimicrobiota > Xenobia > Xenobiales > QWHO01 > QWHO01. Next base: position 35,331 of record BTUM01000077.1, read on the forward strand.
GGGTCTCGGGTACCAGGGTGTTGGCCGGCTCGTTGGAGAGGTCGCGGGCCAGGTTGACCGCCTCAGCGACGGTTCGGGCTGCTTCCAGGCGTCCCCCGAGGTCGTCGGCGGCGGGCACCATCAGCTCCAGGGTGAAATCCTCAAAGCGCTTCTTCGGCTCGCGACGGTAGTTCTCGAAGGCATAGGTTCCGAGCAAGGCCCCCTCCACCGCGCGGGCAGCCAGCTCGGAGCTGTTCAGGGCAACGGTGACCTTGCGGCGCCCGGTCTCGACCGCCAGACGCAGCGCCCGGGCCGTAAAGGTCTTCAGGTTCTCCCACAGGCTGTATGCCTTCTCGGTGAGGGTGGAGAAGACCACCACCGCTCCCACGCCCTCGACCTCGAAGAGCACCTCGCGGCTGATGCGCTCCTGCTCGAAGCCCGATTGAATCTCGCTCAGGCGGCTTTCAAGCTGAGGGTGAGCGAGCTCAAAGAGCTTCTGGTTGGGATCGAGGACCAGCACGAGCAACTCGGTCTTGAGCTCGGACAGGGGTTGATGGAAGGTCGTGATCTGCATGGTCAGCCCTGCTTCTCAGCCGCCAGGACTCCTCCTGTCAGCCTGAGAAGCCCGGATTGTGTTCTATCTCAGCCTGGACGTGGAAGCCTCGGGTCCATTCCCCGGCCTCTTCAGCCTTGTCAGCGTGGGTGCGGTGGCGGTCGTGTGCCAGGGTCGCTGGAAACTGGCTGAGGACTCAGAGTTCTATGTCGAGCTCAAGCCTCTTCCGGAGGCGGCCGAGATGGCTGAAGCGACGGCCGTGCACGGTCTGACCAGCGACTATCTCTGCGAGCACGCCCTCGACCCGGCCCTGGCCATGGAGCGTTTTGCCGCCTATCACGCGGGCCTCGAGAAGCGCTACGGGCGGGCCGTGGGGGCGGCCTGGCCGGCCAGTTTCGATCTGCCCTACGTCGGTTGGTATTGCCAGAAGTTCCTGGGTCGCAACCCGCTGGGCCATAGTGGCTTTGACATCGCCAGCTATGCTCTGGGACTGCTGCGCTGCTCGCGCAAGGATCTGAGCCGAGCCATGCGCCGAGCAGGCATTCCCAAGCCTCACAACGTGAATGCCCACAATGCCCTGGCCGATGCGGTGGAGCAGGGGACGCTGCTGACCAGCCTTTTGAACCACGCGCAGGGAGGCGGCCTGCCGGACGAGAAGGCTGATTGAGGTAAGTGGAGGAAAGACGACCTATGTTGAAGACTCTGATCCTGTTGGCTCTGGTGGGGGGAGCGCGGGCCAGCGCTCCGGCGGGGGCACAGACCCAGCAGAACAAGACATCCCCGACATCCGCTCCCTCGCCCGCCACCGAGGTGGACCCCAGACTGAACGATGTTGAGATGCAGTTTCTCAACGCTGAAGGTGCCATCTGGGTCAATCGCTCGGTCAACGATACCGTCTACTGGCCCGGCTACTCCCCGAACGCTGTCTATAACGAGCGCGACGCAGCTCGGGCCGAGGGCCAGGTGCGCAAAATCGCTTCCGGGACCAAGGTTTCCGACCTCACCGTGACTCCGTCCAAGAAGACGGAGGACTACCAGATCAACATCAACGGCAAGGTGGTGCCGGTTCAAGCGCAGCCCTGAGGTGTTGGCCCGCGACATCATGAGCCACCCGGTCGTCCGGGTGCGGCCCGACGCCTCGGTTGGCGAAGCCGTCCGACTGATGGCTGAGCACAATCTCGGCGCGGTCGTGGTGGTGGATGAGCAAGACACGCCCTGTGGCATTCTGACCGAGAGCGACCTGTTGGTACGGGTCGCTCATCCCCATTATCCGCCTGTGTTGAGCATCCTGGGCGCGGTCATTCCTTTGCCGGGCGGCGAGTCGCTGGATGAGACCCTGAGGAAGATCACGGCCGTGCTGGTCAGCGAGCTGATGTCCTCCCCGGTGCACACCACTTCGGTGGACACGCCCGTGGCCAATGTGGCCGACCTGATGGTGGAGGAGAAGGTCCGCCATGTTCCGGTTCTGGAGGATGGCAGGCTGGTCGGCATGGTTTCGCGAGGCGACCTGGTGCGCCGCTACCTGGTGACACGGGAGTGAGCCAGCGGCCGGACTTCTAGCCCCAGGCGTTGCGCGAGCGCTGAAGCCACCAGATAATCAGCCCCTCCAGTTGACGCACCCACTTCATCCACCACTGCTCCTTGAGGTGCAGGGGGATGACCAGGATGGTGTAGAGCCCCAGACGGTTGCCGGCCAGCACGTCGGTGAAAACCTGATCCCCCACCATGGCTGCCTGGCCAGGCTGGACTTCGAGCAGCCTGAGTGCTTTGCGCAGAGCCCTTCGGCGGGGCTTCTGGGCGGAGGGCACACAGGGGATGCCCAGCTCGCGCGACTGCACTCCCAGCCGTTTGGGGGTGGCGTTGGAGACCAGACAGAGCTTGAAGCCCCGCCCGGTGGCCAGGTCGACCCACTCGCGCACTTCCTCGGTCAGCTCGTGCTGGTTCCAGGCCAGCAGGGTGTTGTCCAGATCCAGGAGCAGGGCCTTCACCCCCAGGCGATCGAGCAATTCCAGGTCGATCTCCATCACCGACTCGACCTGAGCGGCGGGTGTGAGCATACGGAGCCATACGCCTAGCATCTGACTTCGACGCTTCCGGGCCGGGGGCGGCTGTCCTCCCCTCCGATCCGTGGAGGAAGGCCCCCTGTCCTGGCGTTTTTTCCGCCGGAAACGAAAACCTGCCGAACACAGAGCAGAAAAGCCCGTCAAATCGATCCGTGAAGGCTTTCACAGGAGGCGAAACTCCTGCCGAACGGAAGCGGCCATGGCCGTCCTGTGTCGGAGAGCAAAAGAAAGACGGCTCGCGCGATCGCGCGAGCCGTCTCGGTCAGTCCGTCAGGCCTTTAGTAGGCCGGAGGAGCGGGGGGAGGCGGAGGGGGAGGGGCCACCGGTGGGTAGCCCGGATAGCCGCCAGCGGGGTAAGAGCCAGCTCCGCCGCCGCCGCCGTAGGCGCCACCAGCGTTCCCGGCATTGCCAGCGTTCCCGGCGTTGCCAGCGTTGCCAGCGTTGCCAGCGTTGCCAGCGTTCCCGGCATTGCCAGCGTTCCCGGCATTGCCAGCGTTCCCGG
>BTUM01000078.1:0-37902 GCA_045863235.1 Candidatus Xenobia bacterium
TGGGCGAGGTGCAGGGTAGCGTCGTTCAGATGCAGAGCAGCCTGGGCGAGGTGCAATCAGGCATGAGTCGGCTGCAGAGTGGCATCAGCGGACTGGGAACAAGAATCGCACGCGTCGAGGGTGGCCTGGGTCGGCTGGAGCAGTCCCTGGGTGAGGTGCGTGCCGGACTCGGTGAGCTGGCTGAGAGCCTCGAGCTCGCGAGCCAGTTCTTGATCGACTATGCTACGGAGTCCAACCAGGTCGAGCAGATGAGGCGAAGTCAAGATGACGCTTTGAGCAACCTGCTCGAGCTTTACGGTCAGCTTCTCGAGGAGCTCGATCAACGACTCAGCGCTCTGGAGAAGAAGAGCGCCTGAGCCTGAGGGGCCGGCTTCTCGTAGGAGCGCAGCCGGAAAACCGTGTTACGGGGGGTTCCGGCTGCGCGACGCCAAGAAATTGTCTTGTGGTGGCGGAGCTATGCTTCGAACACCACAACCGGTTTTCATCAGCCGGCTAGCCGGCCCCTCTCGCTTCAGCCGAAGCTCAGGGTCAAAGGGCCGTTGATGGTGGGGTCGAGCGAGTCACGACGGCTGGCGGTGCAGATGTCGATGCGCGAGTATCCCCGATTGGTGAAGGCCCCACCTGTATCCACCACGCGGAACTCGATGGGTCGGCCGTATTTCTTCTCGAGCTCGGCAATGCGCAGCTTGGTGCCATAAGGGATTCGCAGATTCTTGTCCATGGCGACCGAGACGTATGGCGCGCGACCGGCCAGGTAGTCCTGCAAGGTGTAGAGGCGATTGCCTCGCCGGTCTACGTAGCCACCCTCCATGCGACTGTTGTGGGGATAGTAGCCGCTGCCGCGGGACTGATGCGTGCCCCGGGGGGAACCAGGTGGATTGCTGAAGTTGGGTGGGGCCTGGGCCTGGGAGGCTCCTCCGATGCCGCTTGCTCCGCTGGCTCCAGCCGGACCGCCACCCGCACTGCTGATCCCCGGCGGAGAACCGGTCGGAGCACCCAGCGCCCGCCCGGTCATCAGGGGCATCATCAGGGTCACGAGCTGCAAGAGCATGTTCTGGAAGGCCATCTGCTGACCCGTCATCATGGGAGCCATCGGCCCGTAGGCCCGGCTCATTGCCCCCATCGGAGCCATGGGGGCATAGCCGCTGCAGCCCGGACAACCGCCCACCCCTTGAATGCCTTGAAGAGCAGAAAGAAAGTCCATGCACCGATTATGGCCATCCCGGCCCGTCCGAGAGCAGCCGGCCAGGTAACAACACTGTTACCCTTGTGAAAACGATGTAACCAACTCCGACGCTGGTGCCACGCAACAACTTGTTGCCGGCGATGCGGCGAAGTTGAACCATCGCACAGTCTGCTGCTGCGCGCACTGATGTCAGGAGATCAGTCCGCGCAACTGGAGAGTCCGCTTGAACGTTACGCGCCCGGGCGCTTCGCAGCCCTATCTTCGGGGGCGGCTGCAAAACCTTCAGCGGAACGATAACAGAGCAGGAGTCTGGTCACCCGGAGCCTAACTTACGTTGAATTTTCTACCTTCTGCCGCCTTTGGCGGCAGCGAACGGGTGATCGTCTTGGAACTGAGCAAATTTTTCGGGTCATTGCACCCTCTGATGGTCCACTTTCCCATCGCGCTCCTCTTTACCGCCTTTGGCTTCGAGCTCTTCGCCTTCGCGCGCAAGGATGACCGGGCCGCCTGGACCGGGCAGACTCTGCTGGTGCTGGGCACCGTTGGCATCATGTTCACCTTCATCTCGGGCAACTTTGCCGAGATCTGGGCCGCCCGGGCCCACACCCCTCAGGCCCCCATCCTGCTCCACGGAAACTTCGCCCAGTTCACCTCCTGGGCGTTCATCGCCCTGGTGGCCCTGCGCTCGTTCGTGCCCCTGGCCAACCGCTCGTGGTTCGTGCTCTACCTGGTGTGCTCGGTGATCGCTCTGGGGATGCTGTCAGCCACCGGCTACTACGGCGGAGAGCTGGTTTACAAGTACGGCGCCGGAGTGCAGGCTCCACCGCCCATCGCCGCCACTGACGTCGATCTGGCCAACCTGTCCCTGCAGCTCAACGACGATGAGATCGCCTACTCGGAGATGATGCACCACATCTTCGGCTGGCTGGTGCTGGGAATGGCCTTCTGGCTGGCCTACCAGAGCCTGAGCCTGCCCTTCGTGAACGTGGTGCGGGCCCTGGGCCCGGTGCTGTTGATGGTGGGCGGGGTGTTTCTGCTGATCTTCTCTGACCACGACTCCTGGCCGCTCTCCAACCTCAAGCCGATCACCGATCCCGAGGTGCTGGCCCACAAGATCATCGCCACCCTGATGATCCTGATCGGCATCGGCACCAGCCTCGTGCGCAAGAAGCCCGGCGACGTCAGCCGCCTGCAGAGCCACCTGATGGCCATCTTCGCCCTGGCCGGAGGGGGCATGCTGTTCACCCACGTGCACACCGGCGCGCCCTATTCCGACTCGGCCGTGGGAGTCTACCTGCACCATTTCTTCCTGGGCACGCTGGCTCTCTCGTGCGGGCTGGTCAAAATGCTCGACCTGTCTTTGGCCAGGAGCAACAAGGTCACCCAGATCGCCTGGATCATCCTGCTCTTCTTGATCTCCATGGCCCTGCTCAACTACACCGAGTCCTTACCGTGGTACCTCGGAGGCTCGGGCCGCTGATCTGGCTGGCCCACGGCGCCGACCCGGCTCCCCTGACCTGGGACGAGTTCCTGGCCTCGCTGGTCTTTTCAGTCGGTACGGTGGCCCTGTTGGTGGGCCTGGGCTACCGGGGGCTGCGCACCTTCCTGCGCGACCCCGGGCCGGTGGGACGCAAGCAGGCGCTCGGCTGGCTGGCGGCCGGGGGGCTGCTGGTCTTCTCGGTGCTGTGGGCCTTTGTCACCTCGGCCCTGAGCCAGCTCGAGCAGCCCACCGAGCCGGAGTCGTTTCACAAGCACTACGTCAACCACGGCGGCCAGGTCGGCATGTGGCAGAATTATCACGTCGAGGTAGCCCGTAACCTGGCGGGAGAGTTCCGCGTTTGGGTCAGCGACTCGTACCGCCGGCCCATTTCGGCTCAGTTCTTTGAGGGAACTCTGAACGGAGCCCCCCTGGAGAAGTCGCTGGATCTGAGCTACGCCTTCGCGCGCCAGCCCCGCGACGTACGTACGGCCAGCGTGCTGCTGCGCCTGCCCGGCCAGGAGATGACGTTCCGCTTCGAGTTTGACGAAAAGGCGGGACGGACCAGCTTGAAGGAGTTCTGCGCCCCGGTCAGCTCCGAATCTCCCTGATCACATCCGAAGCCCTGACCGCCGACCCGATCTTCAGGCCGGCTCGCCTGAAGTCGGCCAGGCTGGCTGCCAGCTCGGTCTCGGTGGGACGCAGGGGGGCCAGCGCACGGGCCAGCTTGGGCACCAGCACTCGCCTGAGGGAGCGCCGAGTGCCGGTGAAAGCCAGGTAGAGCGTTCCCACCACACCCAGCCCGAAACTGCCCAGGAGAACGATGCTGCCCGAAGTCACCTTGAGCCCGAATTCGAGCAGGGCCGCCAGAAGGAAGGGAACCAGCAGCGTGAGCAGGCAGCCGGCTCCCAGGCGCGGATCGAGGGAGGGGCTGGCCAGGCAGGCGTCCACCTCGGGCGCCATCATCTGCAGTGTCTCGGCGATCATTTCGGCTCGCACCCGGGGGGCCACCAGGGCCGTGCCAGCCTGAAGCTGATCCTCCAGGGCCAGCCGGTCCCGGTAGACCTCGTAGAAGTTGGGAAAGGTCATGCGCATCAACTCGCCGAGATCGGCCACAGGTCGGGGCAGCACGCAGGCGTAGCTCTCCGAGTCAGCAGCCTGGCTCAAGCGACAGCTCTGGCAATGGATGCTGTGGCCCGGCCCTGGACCTTTGAGGGCCCGGGGGCGGTAGAGTCGAAACGAGCGCATGCAGCGGCAGAAAGGGCAAAAGTCGGCCACATAGCCGAGCATTCGATCGGGTCGGCGCAACAGCACTATGAAAAAACGCCGCTCTCGCGCTGAGAAGCGAGAGCGGCGCTAATCGACCGGCTGGAGAGCCTCAGGCTTTGACCCCGGCCTTCATCTGCTCGATGATGGCGTCGGCCACCTGGGCGGTGCCCACGGCAGTCTTGTCGTTGCGGTCGGCCTTCATGTCGTAGGTGACCTTGTCGTTCTTGCGGATGATCTCGGCGATGGCGTGCTCGAGTCGGTCGGCCGCCTCGCCCTCGTTCAGATGGCGCAGCATCAGGACACCCGACAGCATCATGGCCATGGGGTTGACTTTGTTCTGGCCGGCGTACTTGGGCGCGCTGCCATGCACGGGCTCAAAGCAAGCGTACTCGTCGCCCAGGTTGGCCGAGGGCGCCACGCCCAGGCCACCCACCAGGCCTGCGCACAGATCGGACAGGATGTCGCCGAACAGGTTGGGCAGCACCAGGACGTCATAATCCTCGGGCTTCTGCACCAGCTGCATGCACATGTTGTCTACGATGCGGTCATTGAACTGGATATCGGGATACTGCTCGGCAACCTTGCGGGCCGTCTCCAGGAAGAGGCCGTCGGTGTGCTTGCAGATGTTGGCTTTGTGTACCGCGGTCACCAGCTTGCGCTTGTGGGCCCGGGCATACTCGAAGGCGCGCTTGCAGATGCGCTCGGAGTTATAGATGGTGATGACCTTCAAGGTCACAGCCGAGTCCTCGCGCAGGTTCCAGCCGGCGATGTCCTTGACGGCCTGACGGAACTTGTCCATCTCGGGGGTATGGACCTGAAGCTCGAGGCCCGAGTAGAGATCCTCCATGTTCTCGCGAAAACAGATAATGTCTACGTCTTTGTAGAGAGTGCGCACGCCCGGGTAGTACTTGGCAGGGCGGAAGTTACAGTTCAAGTCGAGCTCGCGACGCAGGGCTACGTTGACCGAGCGGAAGCCCTTGCCGATAGGGGTGCCCATCGGGCCCTTGAGGGCGACCTTGTTGCGTCGCACCGAATCGAGCACATGGGCGGGCAACGGCGTGCCATGCTCTTCCAGGGCGCGCTCGCCGGCAATCTGTTCCTCCCAGTCGATCTTCACGCCGGTGGCGTCCAGAACGCGCACCGTGGCCTCGGTGATCTCCGGCCCGGTGCCATCGCCGGGAATCAAGGTTACCTTATGACCCACTGTGTTGTACCTCTTCTCTCTCGGTGTAAGGAAGCTCGGGTTTTCTTCGCTCGGTGCCGCGATCCTCTTCAGTGCACGACCTGAATGGCCACGCTCTTCATTCCGTGGCGGCTCAGCTCGCCCAGAGTCTTCACCGAGCAGAGCAAGGTCAGCGTATCCTGGGCCTGGAGGGTCACGCTGGCCGCCGGGTGAGGCTGGGCCTTCTCCCCCCGCCGATGGACCACGACCGTGACCTTGACGTCGGCCTCGAACTCCTCCAGGGTCTTGCCCACATAGCGCGAGCCGGGCTCCACCTCGAGCTCCACCACGTTCAGCAGCTCCTCGCCCACGTAAAATGAGTGCATGACCCGCTTGTCCACGGCCGCCAGGGCCACCGCCGGGGCGGCCAGGTGGGAGGTGCTGAAGGCCAGGTGGATGCCAAAGGCCGATTGCACCTTCTGAGCCAGCGCCGGATCGAACATGCGCACCACGATGCGAATGTTGGGGTTGCGCGAGCGGGCGTTGATGGCCGTCTCCAGGTTGGCCAGGTCGTCGTCGGTGGCGATGATGATGGCCTTGGCCTTGGTCACGTTCAAAGACTCCATCAACAGCTCATCGCGGGCGTCTCCCACCAGCACAGGCACGTCCATGCGCTTGATGTACTCGATGAATTTGCTCTCATGGGCTACGCACACGAAGTCCTCCCCCAGTTGGTGGAGCTCTTGAGCGATGCGGTAGCCCACGTGGCCGAGTCCGCAGAGGATGATGTGGTTGGAATAGGTGGAAGCCAAGACGACCTGCCATTTCTCCCCGCGCATGGACTTGTTGAACAAGAGCACGCCGAAGCGGAGCAGCCCCTCGGCCAGAAATCCCAGCCCGACGAGCGGAACGGCAAAGAACATGAAGCGCAGCCCTGGCTCGTTGGCAGGCGGAAAATCCAGCTCGGGCTGGAAGAAGATCAGCGTGAACATCGCATAACAGCCTTGCCAGAAATCCACCGGCGGGCTATGAAAGCGGTGCAGGGCCCAGCCCCCGATCGCGATCAGCAGGTTGAACCCGAGGATGGACCAACCAAACTGCTTGAGCAGGATGCGCAGGTCGCGGGCCTGGGCCGACACCTGACGACGGAAGCGGCGCCAACTGCTGTGCGGTTTCACGGGCCGGCCTTCTGTCCGGCGGGACTACTTTCCTGGAGCCACCACTCGGATCTCGCTCACCCGCCCGCCGATGACCTGAAAGCCGATCCCCTTCTGGGTATAGAAATAGAAGTCGGTGCTCTTCTGATAGCCTGGCCCGAAGGCCTTCTCCACTTCCTCGAGGCTGGAGCCAACTTGCACGCCCTGCTTGGTGATGTAGTCACCCGAGGTCACGATCACCGCCCGGATCTTGCCCTCGGAGGCCAGCACCCCCACGCCCTGCTCGGTATAGTTCCAGATCTCGCCCGGAATGCCCGAGAGCGGGGTCGTCCGGGGGGGAGGCCCCCAGGTCTGGCGTACTGGCGCGCACGGGGCGCCCAGCTTCAGATCGCCCACTCTCTGGCCGGGCACGATCTGCCGGTCTCCCAGGAACGGACGCTGCTCTTCCGGCTTGAAGACAAACACGTGGACCACCTTGTCTTGCTGGTAGCTGAAGGCCAGCCCCCTCTGGGCGTAGTTCACGTTCCCCGTGCCCCGGGCCAGGCCCTTGCCGTAGGCTTGCTCGACTTGAGCCCGGCTGGAGCCCACCCCCAGGCCCTCGGGGGTGCGGTACTGAGAGCTGGTCACGTTCACGCCGATCACCTTGCCTGAGCTGCCCACGAAGACCACCACCCCGAACTTCGGATACTTGTAGAACTTCGAATCGGGGTCATTGGGGCTGGACTCGACCTGGTCGGTCTTGCCCAGGGCCGCCTCGATGTCGGCCAGAGTGACGCCCAGCTTGACCTTGCCCACCCCCACGCCGGGCTGGATCGGCGGCGCCGAGAGGGCGACCATGGTCAGCATCACGATGAGGAAGAGGGAGAGTCTCAAGCGGTGGTCGGTCCGGCCCCCCACGGCGCAGCGCCGAACTCTTCTCGAAGCCGGTCGGCGTACTGCGAGGCATAAATGCAGACCCGACCCAGAAGGTCGATGGCCTGCTCGGACTCGAGGTCTTGAATGGGTCGCACCGACACGACGTAAACGTCCTCCCCCACCGTGGCCAGCGAGGCGCTGACCATCTCGGAGTTGAGGTCGAGCAGGCGGCGGCAGAACTCGAGCTGACGCTGGCGAGGAATCTGGAGGATCGGCGCCGAGACGCGAATGTAGGCGTTCCCCTCGGCCTCGAACACGCTCAGCACGACCAGCTGGTTGGCCTTGATGGGGAGCACCCAGGAGAAGGAACCCTCGCCCCTGGAGAGGACGTGGCGGGTGGGATCGACCCCGTGGGAGCGCAGCAGATTCTCGACCAGCAAGGTGGACCGCTCGAGCGGAGTCCCTGGCCGGATCAGGCGAACGACCGTGTTGCTGGACTCGTGCTCGATCACGCTGGGTCCTCCCTCCGGCTCCGTAAGAGCATGATTCGGCGCCGGCTCCCCCCTCTCCCGCCGCCTGGCAGGCTGATGCAAAACCGGTTGTGCAGGGCATCAGCCTGCCAGACAATCTGTCGAGGACTTTTGCATCACTGTGCTAGTGCAAAACGCCCATCCCCCTGCGCGGCTTGACGTGATATGATATTCTTACAAAGTTGTAAAATTTCCGACAATCCTTTTGAGGTGTGATATGTCAGTTAGCGTCGAGACCGTTCCTGGCGGCAACTTCCTGGTCGAGGAATCCAGTCCCAAGGAGCTGTTTACCCCCGATGAGCTCACCGAAGAGCACCGCATGATTATGGATACGGCCCGGCGCTTCATGCTCGACGAGGTGATGCCCAGGGCCGAGCAGCTCGAAAAGTGCGATCTTGATCTGCTGGTGAAGCTGCTCAAGAAATCGGGCGAGCTAGGCCTTCTGGGCGCAGAAATTCCCGAGGAATACGGTGGAATGGGCCTGGATCTTCTCAGCTCGATGCTGATCTCAGAGGAGATCGGGCGCCTGGCCTCGTGGTCGGTCTCGGTGGGCGGACACGCCGGCATCGGGACCTACCCGGTGCTCTACTTCGGCAACGAGGAGCAGCGCAAGAAGTGGCTGCCCCAGCTGGCCACGGGCGAGATCCTCTCGAGCTATGGCCTGACCGAGCCGCACTCCGGCTCGGACGCTCTGGCCGCTCGCACCAAAGCCGTTCTGACCGAGGATGGCCAGCACTACATCCTCAACGGCAGCAAGATGTGGATCACGAACGCCGGCTTTGCCGACCTGATGATGGTCTTCGCCAAGGTGGACGGGACCCAGTTCAGCTGCTTCATCGTGGACACCAAGAGCCCCGGCTTCACGGTGGGCGCCGAGGAGAAGAAGATGGGCCTGAAGGGCTCCTCCACCCGGGGCGTGACTCTGGAGAATGTCAAAGTTCCCAAGGAGAACCTGGTGGGCGAAGTGGGCAAGGGCCACAAGATCGCCCTCAACGTCCTCAACATCGGGCGCTTCAAGCTGGGCGCCTGGTGCGTCGCCGGCTCGAAGTTCGCCCTCAACGACGCCATCAAGTACGCCAAGGAGCGCACCCAGTTCGGCAAGCACCTCTCCGAGTTCGGCGCCCTGCAAGAGAAATTCGGCCAGATGGTCACCCTCATCTGGGTGGGCGAGTCGATGAACTACCGCACCGCCGGCCTGATCGAGAAAGCCCTCACGGCCGTGGACAAGAAGGACCCTCAGGCGGTGCTGCGCGGCATCGAGGAGTACGCGGCCGAGTGCGCCATCCTCAAGGTGTGGAGCTCGGAGGCTCTGGACTACGTGGTGGACGAATGTGTGCAGATCTTCGGCGGCTACGGCTACTCGCAGGAGTATCCGGCCGAGCGCCCCTACCGCGACTCGCGCATCAACCGCATCTTCGAAGGCACCAACGAGATCAACCGCCTGACCATCACGGGCACGTTGCTCAAGCGCACCATGAGCGGCCGCCTGAACCTGATGGACGCCCTGGTAGAGGTGCAAAAGGAGCTCGAGGGCGGCGTTTCGCCCACCCCGGGCACGGGTGCGCTGGCTCGCGAGAAGGCCCTGGTGCACGCGAGCAAGTCAGGCGCTTTGTTGTGCGCCGGCGTGGCCATCAACGCCATCGGCATGGATTCGCCCGAGGAGAAGCACCAGGAAGCCCTGATGCGCATCTCCGACCTGGTGATGGAGATCTTCGCCCAGGAGAGCGCCTGGCTGCGCTGCCAGAAGCTGATCGACACCCGGGGCGAGGACAAGGTGCAGATGCAGATCGACATCACGCGCACCTACATCAACGACTCCATCGAAAAGGTGCGCCGCGTGGGCCGCAACCTGCTCGCTTCCGTCTCCGAGGGCGAGGCGCTCGAGGAGTCGCTCGAGCAGCTCGACCGGCTGCTCAAGCACACCCCCATCAACACCGTGCGCACCCGACGTCGCATCGCCGAGCGCGTGCTGGAGGCCGGCCGCTATCAGGTTTGATTGACCCGGTCCAAGCCATGTGTTACGGTGGGGTACATGAAGGACCACCACCTCTCGATCCGCATGTCGGCCGAGCAGAAACAGTCGCTTGAAGCAAAGGCGCGCGAACTGGGCATGACCTGCGGTCAGCTGGCTCGCAAGCTTCTGGCGCTGGGCTCGGGAGTGGCCGAGGAGGCCCCCTCCTCGGCTCGCGCCTTTCACGAGCCCGGTCAGGCTCGCTCGCGAGAGGCCGAGCTTCGCTGGTTGAGAGAGAATCGCACCCAGCTGAACGCCTACGGAGGACAGTGGCTGATTCTCGAGGGGGATCGCCTGGTAGCCCACGGGTCCGACTACCTGGATGTGCTGCGCGAAGCTCGCGAAAAGGGCGTGGTCGTGCCCTTCGCCTACCGGGTACCCGAGCTCGAGGGCGAAGTGGTCTGGATGGGACTTTGAGCTTTCAGCTCAGCTTTACCGAGCGCATCACCTTCCAGGACTCACCCGGGGCCCTGATCACGCTCTTGCTTGGTGGCTACGAGGTGGACATGCCTGTCCTGATTGACACCGGGGCCGAGCTCAGCCTGCTGGACGGAGTTCACGCTCGCTCGGCTGGACTGGACATCTTTCAGGGCCGTCCCAGGGCCTTTCAGGGCTTTCTCGGGGCTCGCACCGTGGCCTACCAGCATCCGGCCCGGTTGCGCCTTGGCTCGCTCCGGCTCGATTGCGAGCTCGCCTTCAGCACGCAACCGCTGCTCCGCCAGGTGCTGGGCCTGGATGTGCTGCAGCATCTTCGGTTCGGGCTCGATCAGGGGTCCCGGGAGATGTATTTGGCCCTCCGGCCCGGCTGAGATTCTCTCCAGCTCTCGCTGGCAGCTTGTACCACCCGGTGAGGCAACGGTAACCCCTCTCGACGAACGTGACCACGGGTTCCCTTCGAAGTGCAAGCGAACACGCGTTTGTCCCCCGCGGGGACAAACGCATGTTCGGGAAGGCATCCCTCCAACCGTGGGGAATGCGAGCCGATGCGCTGGCTCCTCGTCGTGCTCCTGGCCACCACCGTCCTGGCTCAGCCCGTGCGCGAGTGGACAGTGGACGCCTGGGTCTCCTCCCCCATCGACGAAATGAGCGGGCTGGCTGCCAGCCGCAAGCATCCGGGCGTGATCTGGACCCACAACGACTCGGGCGACGAAGCACGCGTCTTTGCCATCAACAAGGAGGGCAAGATCCTGGGCGAGCACCGCATCGAGGGGGCAGAGAACTCCGACTGGGAAGACATCGCCTGCGACGACGGCAAGCTCTACATCAGCGACCTGGGTAACAACTCCAACAAGCGCAAGGACCTGGCCATCTACGTGGTGGACGAGCCTGCGCCCGAGGGCGATGAGCCCATCGCCCGCTTTACGCGCTGGCCGGTCGCCTTCCCCGAGCAGGGTAAAAGGCCCGAATACGACTGCGAGGCCCTCTTCGTGGCCGGGGGCACCGTCTACGTGCTCACCAAGGAGCGCACCGTCTGGCTCAAGCAGAAAGTTCCCGGACGGGCCTCGCGTCTGTACCGGCTGGACACGCGCTACACCGACCGGGTCAACCAGCTCACCCTGGTGGAGCGGCGCACCGGGCTGGGCGGCTGGGTCACGGCCGCCGACCTGTCACCGGATGGGCGCACGCTGGCCGTGCTCTGCCAGCGGCCCATTCCCGCCCTCTGGCTCTTCGAGCGTCCGGCCGATTCGGACCGTTACCTGTCCGGAAAGGCCAAACGCCTGCTGCTCAACCGCGCCGGCCAGATCGAGTCGCTCACCTGGCTTGATGAGGACACCGTGCTGGTGGGGAACGAAGCCGGCCACCTGTGCCGGATCACTCGCTCGGAGTTGAGCGACACCGGTAAATCACCCACAGGCAGGTGAGCGCCCCCAGCAGAGCCAGGGGGAAGACGAAGACCGGCATGGTCTCCATCTCAACGTCCCCTCGGCTGGCCCACACCGCCAGAGCATTGTTGCCCACGTGGGCCAGCATGCAGGGGAAGATGGAGCGGCTCCACCAGCAGATCAGGGTCAAGAAGAATCCCAGCACGGCCGTCGGGGGGATGCGAAAAAGCGAGAAGTGGAACAACCCGAAGACCAGGGCCACCATCACGGCCACCTTCCAGCCGACCGCCCCGGGACGATTGCGCAGGGCGTAGAGAAAAGTTCCCCGGAAGGCGATCTCCTCGCACACGCCGGGCAACAGCGCCAGGCCCAGGTAGAGCATCCAGGCCGGGCGTTCCTTGAGCTGCAGCATCTGGGAGAACTGCTCGAGCAGATTCTGGGGCACCGGGAAGAGGAGCCCGGTCAGAAGCGAAACTCCCACCCCCACCAGGTGGGCCAGCGGGATGAAGGCCAGCACAGCCAGCCACACGGGCCAGCGAGGCAAGCGAAGCGAGAGTGCCTCAATGGGAGACAGGCGGTAATGGCGCAGCATCCAGATGGGCACCAGCAGGAAGACCAGCAACTGGTTGACCACGACGGCGGCCACCAGGTTGGTCCCCAGGGCAGCGTTCATCAAGAGCACGAACACGAACATCAGGGCGTACCAGCGGGGAGCCTCGCGTCCGAAGCCCACCGGCGTGCGGGCCTCGAACTGCGATTCTTGCAGCGAGGGGAGCACCAGCTTCTCATCCGTGAGCAGACGAGCCGCCCGCAGCGAGAGCCAGGCGGCCCAGCCCACCGTCACCAGCGAGGTGGCCACCAGCCAGGGCCAGGGGAAGTGGCCGATGAGGATCTCGCGCAGAGCCACACTGACATTGGCCACAGGCACCAGCACGATAGCCGATTCCAGAGGCAATCCAGGTAAGAGAGAGGTCAGGCTGAGCACGCACATGAGCGAGAAGACGGGGAAGAGCAGCACCTGAGCCTCCTTGTAGGAGCTCGAGAAGCCGCTCACCAGCATCAGGGTGCCGGCCACGAAGGCCGCCAGCGGCAGAATCAGGAGGGCCAGGGCCAGGAACAGCCCCGCGCTGGCATCCAGCACGAAGCCCTGGGGCATGGGCACCAGGCCCAGAACCAGGTAGAGAAGGCTGTTGATCAGCTGGATGGCGGCGATCACCAGAGCCACCGTGAGGGTGGCCAGCTGCTTGGCGGCGATAATCTCCGAGCGCCCCACCGAAGTCGTCAGGAGCGTTTCCAGCGAGCCTCGCTCTTTCTCCCCGGCCAGACCGTCCAGGGCCGCGACCGAGCCGCCGCCCACCAGAAAGAGCACCAGAAAGAGCGCAAAGTAGGGGCCCAAAGCGGCCCCGGTCAGCTGGGCCGGGGTGGCCCGGTCCTGGGTCTGCACCACCACCAGGCCGGCCACGTCGCCCGGCCAGCCGGCCTGTTTGATCACAGCCGCCCGGTGGCGGTCGAGAACCCGGTCGAGCCGGTCGGTCAGTTGTCCTACCGCTGAGAGCGACTTCTCGCGATTGCCGGCGTAGAGAACCTCGAGCTGGGGGACGCCTTTGAGGCGGGCGGTGCGGAAGCGAGCCCGGGTGGGAGGCTTCTTGTCGCTGGAGGCAGCGGGCCGGCGACCCTCGGCAGGGCGAACCTGATCAGGCGGCACGAAGCGCAGAACCAGGTCGATGGTTCCGTCCTCCAGGGCCACCTCGGGCTCGACCTCCAGGCTGACCTCCTGGAATCGGAGGCGCCGCAGCCGGTCGGGATTCGGGTCCTCATCACCTGGGAGCTGCTGGCGCGCCTGCTCGAGCAGCCTGCGCAGGAACGGGTTGCCATTCTCCAGCACGTAGAGGTAAGTCTGGCTCACCTGGTGCTGGCGCCTGGAGTTGACCATGCTCAAGGAGCCGAGCACCAGTGGCACCAGCAGCAAGGGGAGCAAGATGGACAGCACCAGCGTGCGGCCGTCGCGGTAGACCATGCGCAGCTCGTGGGCCAGCAAGATGCGCACCTGGCCCCAGTTCACGGGTGGCCAGCCTTGACGTAGCGGACGAAGATGTCCTCCAGATAATGCTCGCCCGAGCTGTCGCGCAGGCCAGCCAGGGTATCGCAGGCGAGGATCTTTCCCTGGTGCACGATGGCGATGCGGTCACAGAGCTTTTCGGCCTCGCTCATGATGTGGGTGGAGAGGATGATGGACTTGCCCTGCGAGCGGAACTCGCGCAGCACATCGTGAAACTCGAGCGCATTGAGCACGTCCAGGCCCACGGTGGGCTCGTCGAAGATCAACACGGGCGGGTCGTGGGCCACGGTGCGGGCGATGGAGACCTTCTGCTTCATGCCGCTGGAGAGCTGATCCACCCGCGTATTGGCGTAGGACTGCAAGCCGATGCGCTCGATCAACTCCTCCACCCGGTCCCTCACCCGGTCGGCGGGGTAGCCGTTGATGCGGGCGAAGAAGTCCAGCGTCTCGCGCGGGGTGAGGCGTGGATAGAGGGCCGTGGAGGCCGAGAAGAAACCCAGGCTGCGGCGCACCGCGGCCGGCTCCTTGACCAGGTCGTGGCCCATTACCGAGGCGGTGCCAGAAGTGGGGGTGAGGACGGTGCTCAACATGCGCAGAGTGGAAGTCTTTCCCGCGCCGTTGGCTCCCAGCAGGCCAAAGATCTCGCTCTCCTGACACCAAAAGGAGATGCCCTGCACGGCCGGGACCTGGCCGCGCCCCTGCTCGAAATAGGTCTTGGCCAGCTCGCTGACCTCGACGGGATGGCTCATGAGCGCTTGAGCAGCCGCTGGCGAGCAAAGGTCCAGAAGCTGCCTCCATAGGTGCCCAGCACCACGTCTTCGTAAGCCAGCACCCGCCGGGCCACCCACAACGAGACCACCACGCAAAGCATCAAAACGCTCAGGCTGATCAAGAGCTGAGGCCAGAGAAGATGGCCGGCGATGGCCTCTCGGAAGGCCAGGGCCGCATTCAGCACGGGGATACAGGCCAGCGTGGTGGTAAACTGCACGGAGGGGTCAGCCACCAGCACTGTAGGCAGGATCGTCACCGCGTAGAAGGGCGTGGAGAGCGACTGGCCCTGCTGAAAGGTGCGGGCAAACGAGGCCGGCACCATCATGCCGGCAGCCATGAACATGGCCAGGAGCAAGGTACCGCCGATCAGCACCGGGAGCGAGGACCACGGAAGCGAGATGGTCACTCCCTCCATGGGCTCGAGCACAGCGTAGACGCAGGTATAGAGAGCAGCCAGGTTGAGCAGGCCCGAGAAGGCGATCACGCTGACCACATAGAGGTATTTGGCAAGAACCACGTCGTCGCGCGAGGCAGCCGTGGTCAAGAGCGTCTCCCAGGTGGAGCGCTCGCGCTCGCCAGCGGTGGAATCGACGGCCGGATAGAGACCGCCCATGCCCATGACCACGATCATGGCCATCGGCAAGAGAATCGAGAGCAAGAAGCGTCCCACCTGGCTCTCGCTGGCGTGGTTGACCGGCTTCACCCAGAGCAGCTGCAGCTGCTCGTCGGGAGCGGCCAGTTGGCGTGCCAGCTCCTCCAGGCGCAGGTCGCGATAGCGCTCGAGCACCTGCTGCATCCGATCGCGTGCGATCTTGCTGTGCAATCGCGAGCCATCGTAGACCAGGCGTACGCCCAGCTCATTGTGCGGTCCGGGCTGGAAGACGGCCACCAGGTCGAACCGCCCCTGCCGCAGGCCAACCAGGGCATCTTCCTGGGGCCGAGTCAACAGGGAGAACTCGCCGGTCTCCTGCAACTCGGCCTCCAGCCGGGCATGGTGCGGGGGAAGACCGGCCACGGCCACGCGCGAGGGAGTCTGCTCGAGCGTGCCGCGCACCAGCGAGTCGGCCGAGAAGATCAGCCACAAAATGCAAGGATAAAGCAGCGCCGGAACCAGCAGGCTGTAGAGCAAGACGTTCTTCTCGCGCAGAGCTGAGCGCAGCTCGCGCTGGTAGAGCAACCAGACATCGCCTGCTCGGCTCAAGGAGTGACTTTCTCCAACCCCTTCGCGCTGGTGTATTGCTGGTGGGAGCCGACGTTCACCAGAGTAAAGGCTCCCGGCTCCACGGTGTAGGTGTAGCCTCCGGGAACCTGTTCCAGGTAGAGCGGGACCAGCAGATCGAGCTTGAGGGGATAAACCCCCTCATGGTGTCGAGCGTAGGCCTCGATCGTCTTGCCCAGGCTCTCGATCTGGGTTGTCACCAGATCGGGCGGCGGGGGCGGCGGCTCCTTGTTGCCTCCAAAAAAGAACATCCACACGGTCATCATAATCACCAGCGGCAGCAGCATGGAGGCCATGGAGGGGCGCTCCGCCGGAGCAGGGCTATCTTGTGCCATAGGAGGGGCTTCGACTCGCCCTCCAGGGGAGCCTTTCAGGATTTTTTCCCGCCTTTTCTGGATACTGAGTCAAAGACTGAAATCAGGCAGGGTGATTCGAGAGATGTTTCAGTGGATATTCACCGGAGCCATGGGAAGAAGGGCCGTCAAGGCCGGCCCGGGTCTCTGGGAACGACGAAAAGACTATCGACTACGCTGTCAGTTCGAGGCCACCTGCCAGACAGGCGACCAGTCGGTGCCAGGCCACCTCGTCGAGATCGGGCCCCGCGGCCTGCGAATCGCCACCGAAGCGACCTTCAAGCCCGGCACTTCCGTCCGGGTTTCTTGTCGTCCGGGGGGCATGCTTCTGGGTCGTCAACGTTTGCCTTACAAAGTCACCTGGTGCGAGCCCGGCGAGATCGGGGTCACCCTGGAGGAAGATTCCCTGACCCAGACCTGGGTGGAGTACGCTCTCAAGCTGCTGGGCGCCCTGCGGCGCCACATGCAGCCACGAAGGGCCTTTCGCGCCCCCTGCGCGGCTTCAGCCGAGCTTCGTGACCTGCAGGGCGTCGCGCTGGGTCAGGCCCAACTTCGAGACCTCGGCATGCAAGGTGCCATGGTTTGCACTCCCGTCTACCTCGAGCCAGGCGCCACCATCCGATT
The DNA here is from genome assembly GCA_045863235.1 of Candidatus Xenobia bacterium. Lineage (GTDB taxonomy): Bacteria > Vulcanimicrobiota > Xenobia > Xenobiales > QWHO01 > QWHO01. The sequence continues at coordinate 16,497 of BTUM01000078.1, forward strand.
CGGGCTCGGACCCAACCGCAAACTGGCGGCTCTGGAAGTCCCGGCCAGCATCTTGAGCTCGCGGCGTGACACCGAGTCGGGCGACCGACTGGCCCACCTGCGCTTTTTCGGACTCAATCAGGACCAGAGCGAGCTGCTCGAGCGCTACGTGATGCAAGCCATCGAGCTGATGGAGCAAGAACGCCGCGCTTAGAGTCGCTGCAACTTCTTCTGCGCTATATTTTAGCGGTCTGGCTTGCGCGTGAAATAGACGGCCCCGTTGTCGAACTCGTCCGGTCGGATCCCCCCCGGCTCGGTGCTCTGCACCACCAGGCGCCCCTCCGAGTCAAAGCGGAAGATGGTCAGGATCGGCTTGGCGTCGGTGCGGATGTCGAGCTCATAAGGCTCGGTCTTGAAATTGGCGATGTAGGTGCCGTCTTTGGTGGGCCCCTCGGGGTTGAGCATGTGAATGCGGCCGCTGGCACTGAACTCCATGGTCACTCCCCCCTGACCGATCCAGGTGCCCCAGAGTCTTTCCTGCTCTTTGTTCTTGCTCGGGCAACCGGTCAGGCAGAGAGCTGCCAGTGCCACCAGGACCCACGTCCGCATCTCAGCAGGCATTTCTCGTCATGTTGGAGAGGTCCTCTGTGAAGGGAGCCTTGACCACTACTGAGAAGGCCCGGCGATGGGCGAATATCTGCTCCAGGCCCGGGGTGATCGAGGAGCGTATGAGCGCTACCTCGAGGGCATGGACGCCTCCATGAAGCAGAAGGTCGCCCTGACCGCAGCCCATCTGCTGACGCGAGGACGGGTGGCCGATATGGGGATGGGCTCTGGCACCGGTAGCGAGGCTCTGGCCTCGCTCTATCCGGCCCTGGACGTGGTGGGCGTGGATGTCAGTCCCGAGATGGTCGAGCTGGCCAGAGCCCGTTACCGCCTTCCCAACTTGAGTTTCCTCCTCGGGGACATCGCCCGGCCCTGCTTTGAGGCCGAGAGCCTGGACGCCATCTTCGACTCCTCGGTACTGCACCACGTCACCACCTTCAACGGCTACGACTACGCTGCCGCCGAGCGGGCCCTGAGAGTGCAAACAGAGCAGCTGCGCTGCAACGGAACCCTGATCGTGCGAGACTTCGTGGCCCTGCCTCCAGGGGAGGCTCTGCTTGACCTGCCTGAGCCCACCGCCGAGCTCTTGCTCCGCTTCTCCTGCGAATTTCGCAAACTTTCCCCCAACCCGGGCTTCCCCCTTCAAGAAGAAGACGCTCCCCGCCCCGGCTGGAGACGCTTTCGCCTGGAACGGCGCCTGGCCCACGAGTTCGTGCTGCGCAAGGACTACCTGGAGGACTGGGATACCGAGGTGCTGGAGGAATACTGCTACTTCACCCAGACCGAGTTCGAGCAGGTCTTTGCCCGACTGGGCCTGCGGGTGCTGGCCTCCCACCCCGTGGTCAACCCCTGGATCGTGCGCCATCGTTTTGACGGCAAGTTCGAGCTGCGCGACCCGGAAGGCACCTTACAGGACGACCCGCCCACCAACTACGTGATCGTGGGCGAGAAGGTGGCTTGCGACCAGGGCGTGGCCTGGCGCGAGCAGGAGAGCTCCCCTCCGGTGGGCTTTCTTTTCCAGGAGAGCTACCGCGACGCTCGCACGGGCAAACTGCGCGATCTGGTGAGGCGCCCCAACCTGACAGTGGACGTGGTGCCCTGGTTCGAGCTCGAGGACGAGCTCTTCGTGGTGGCCCGCAAGAGCTATCCGCGGCCCATTCTGGCCTGCCAGCGCCGGGGCAGCCCGCTGGTGGACGGGGCCACCCCGCTGGCCTACGTTACCGAGCCTATCGCCCTGGTGGCGCGCGACCGCCCCGTGGCCCAGACCGTGGACGAGTCGCTGGAGGAGCTGGCCGGCATCCCCTCGGCCAGCATCCGGGCCTTTGGAGCCGGCAGCCACTACCTGCCTTCCCCGGGCGGGGTGCAAGAAGAGGTGCGCTCGCTCTTGATCGAGGTGGAGCCGCAGCTGGTACAACTCACCCCGAGCCACGGGCGGGGCCGCATCCGGGCCATCGAGGCCGGCCAGTTGCTGCGGGCGGCCCAGGTAGGAGGGCTGAGCGACGCCCGCCTGGAGCTGAACGTGCAGACCCTGATGCGGCGACTGGGGCGCTCGCCCGGGGCCTGGATCGGCGAAAGCCTGGTCGTGGCCGAGGGAGGACCGGTGCGGGCCACCAGCTGGCAAGAGCTGAGTCAGCGGGGACGCCGCCGGGTGTTCCAGAAGGCAGCTGAGCCAGCCGGCTACCTGGAGCTGGCCTGCAGCCGCTTTCAGGAGCTGCGCGCCGACGGCAGCGTGGCCCAGACGCTGCAGCTCGAGTTCGTGCTGCCTCGCCAGCACAGCCTGAGCACCGTTTCCACCGTGCCTCTACAGCGCTTTCAAGACCAGGTTTACGTGGGCCTGGATGACGACGACCTGCCGGCCGCCCAGGCCTTCACCGGCCACAGCCAGCTGGCGCTCAACCCGGCTTTCCGGCTCCCGCGCGAGGTTGGCGGGAGGCGGGCCCTGGAAGCGTTCATCCGCCAGAAGCTGCAAGAGCAGTATGGCCTGGAGACCGGCGAGCTCTTCGAGCTGGGCGGCCGCTATCACCCCAGCCCGGGCCTGACCCCGGAGGTGGTCTATCCTTTCGCCGTCCAGGCCCGTAACGCCGGAAACCTGCACTGGATCTTGCTCGATGACCTGTTCGCCAACCTGGAGTCGGTCCTGGACGGCCACCTGCGCATCGCCACGGGGCGCCTCTGGCTGGCCCTGGGCCGGAAAGGAGCCTGACCGTGGAGGAGCTGGAGCGGACAACGATCGCCACCATCAGCCGGAGGCTGATCCCCTATCTCTTCGTGCTCTACGTGGTCGCCTATCTCGATCGCGTCAACGTGGGCTTTGCCCAGCTGCAGATGAAGGACGACCTGGGCTTCTCCGACGAGGTCTTTGGTCTGGGGGCGGGCATCTTCTTTTTTGGCTACATGCTCTTTCAGGTGCCCAGCAACCTGGTGCTGGAACGGATCGGAGCGCGGAAACTGATCGCCAGCATCATGGTGATCTGGGGCACGGTCTCGGTGGGCATGATGTTCATGCGCACGGTGGAGCAGTTCTACATCCTGCGTTTTTTGCTCGGAGCGGCCGAGGCGGGCTTTTTCCCCGGCATCATCCTCTACCTCACCTACTGGTTCCCCGCTCGCCACCGGGCCCGGGCGGTCTCGCTCTTCATGCTGGCGGTTCCGGTTTCGGGCGTGGTGGGCAGCCCCATCTCGGGCGAGATCCTCGAGCTGGAGGGCCACCACGGGCTGGCCGGCTGGCACTGGCTCTTCCTGCTCGAGGGTCTGCCGGCCGTCATCTTAGGCTTTTTGTCCCTGAAGTACCTGACCGACCTTCCCGAGCACGCCTCCTGGCTCAGCCAGGAGCAAAAAGACTGGCTGCTGCAGCGACTCTCAGACGAGCAGCAGGTGCAGGGCAGAGAAAAGGCCCCCTCGCCCACGGCCACCTTCACCAGCCTGCCGGTCTGGCTGCTGAGCCTGATCTACTTCTGCCTGGCCTGCTCGTTCTACGGAATGTCCTTCTGGTCGCCCCAGATCGTCAAGGCCCTGCTCGACCCGTCTGCCTCCGACGCCCTGGTGGGCTGGCTTAACGCCATCCCCTACGTGGGCGGGGCGGTGGGGATGCTGCTGGTGGGGCGAAGCTCGGACCGGCACGGCGAGCGGCGGCTGCACGTGGTCGTGCCCACCCTGCTGGCGGCGCTGGGCCTCGTGCTCTCGGGCCTGACTTCCTCCAATCCCACCCTCTCCCTGGGAGCCTTCACCCTGGCCGCTCTGGGCCTGTGGGGCACGGTGGGGCCTTTCTGGGCCCACGCCACAGCGGTGGTACGGGGGACCGGAGCGGCCGCCGGCATCGCCCTCACCAACTCGCTGGGGAACATGGGAGGCTTTGCGGGCTCGTATCTGGTGGCCTGGGCCAAGTCGGTCACCACCGGCTTTGCGGGCGGCCTTTACCTGCTGGCCGCCATCCTGGTGGTGGGAGCGGTCTTGATGCTGCTGCCGGTCTTGAAGCTCAAGGAGTGACCTCTTTTCCCTTCTGATCGTAGCGCTGGTAGGAGCGCTCCTTGGTGAGCTTGTTCACTTTGAGACTCTGGCGCTTGATGCCGCTCTCCCAGTAACTGGTGTAAGCGATGGTGCGATCGTCGTAGTTGAGCACCTCGCGGGTCTTTCCGTTGCCATACCAGCGCTCGTAATAGATGGCCTTGCTGGGCTTTTTCTGGAACTTGATGGCGTAGCCGCCGGCCGGGAAGAGCTTGCTGTAAGAGACGGTGCCGTCAGGTTGGAGCTCGTACTTCTCCTGGGTCTGACCCGAGGGCCAGCGCGTCTCGAAGGGTTTCTTGCCAAGGCTGGTGTACTCGCGCACGATGCCCTCGATGTAGTTGCGCAGCTGTTCGGCTTCGCCAGCCCGAGCGCTGGCGGCCAGGCACGCAATGAGGACCAGGATGATCACGCGCTTCATTGCCCGGCCGTTTCGCGCCCTGACGGAAGGTGCCCTCCCGGCCGCTTGCGAACTGCCCGGCGCTATGCCGACCATCCCGAAAATTCGCTTCGACAAGTACTACCGCTACGATGAGCTGACCGCGCTGCTCCAAGAGCTGGGCCAGGCCTATCCCGAGCTGATCGAGCTCGGAAGCCTGGGCAAGAGCTTCGAAGGACGAGATATCCCGGTGGTCACCGTCACCTGCAAGAGCACCGGCCCGGCCTCCGAGAAGCCCGCTCTCTGGGTGGACGGCAACATCCACGCCACCGAGGTCTCGGCCAGCGCTGCCTGCCTGCACCTGATCCACACCCTGGTCAGTCGCTACGGCAGCGATTCCAAGGTTACCACCATCCTCGACAGTCGGGCCTTCTACATCGCCCCCCGCATCAATCCGGACGGGGCCGAGGCTGCCCTGTCGGAACGGCCCAAGTACCTGCGTTCCTCAGTTCGCCCCCACCCCTACGACGAGGACCCGGTGGAGGGGCTGATCCGCGAGGACGTGGACGGGGACGGCAAGATGCTCAGCATGCGCATTCCTGACCCCAACGGCCCCTGGAAAGTCAGCCCGGACGACCCCCGGTTGATGATCCGGCGCAACCCCGAGGACCTGGAGGGGGAGTTCTACCGAGTCCTGCCCGAGGGACGGATGGTGGAAGAGTGGGACGGCATCACGCTCAAGGTCAACGCCTACAAGGAAGGGCTCGATCTCAACCGCAACTTCCCCGCCTCCTGGCGCACCGAGGACGAGCAGAAGGGGGCCGGGCCCTATCCCACCAGCGAGCCCGAGGTGCGGGCCATGGTGAGCTTCATCACCAGCCACAACAACATCTGTCACGCGGTCACCTTCCACACTTACTCCGGGGTGTTGCTGCGGCCCTTCTCAGCCCAACCGGACGAGAACTTCCCGGCCGAGGACCTGTGGACCTATCGCTACATCGGCGACCGCGGCACCGAGATGACCGGCTATCCGCACCTGTCGGTCTACCACGACTTCCGCTACCACCCCAAGCAGGTCATCACCGGCGTCTTCGACGACTGGATGTACGATCACCAGGGCGTTTTCTCGTGGACCGTCGAGATCTGGTCGCCCCACCGCCGGGCCGGCATCACCAAGGGCTTCGACAAGGAGACCAAGAGCGGAGCCTTCAACTTCATCGACTGGTGGCGCGAGCACCCGGTGGAGGACGACCTGAAACTGTTGCGCTGGGCCGACGAGGCCCTGCGCGGAGAGGGCTACTTCAACTGGCGCCCCTTCCACCACCCTGACTTCGGCAACGTCGAGCTGGGCGGTTGGGACCTGATGTTCGGTATCCGCAACCCGCCCTCGTGGCTGCTCGAGGAGGAGATCGCGCCCCTGAGCGAGTGGGTCATCTGGCAGGCGCTGACCACGCCACGACTGGAGCTTCTGCAAGAGGAGATCTCCTCGCTGGGCGAGCGCTGTTTCAAGCTGCGCATCGTGGCCGCCAACACCGGCTGGCTACCCACCTACGTCACCAAGCGCGCCCACCAACGCAAGACGGCCCGCGACCTGGTGGCCGAGATCGAGCTTCCCGAGGGGGCCCGCCTGGTCTCGGGCAAGCGCCGCGAGGAGCTCGGTCAGCTCGAGGGCAAAGCCTACAAAGACACAACCTGCATCAATTACCAGGCCGATCCCACCGACGACCGGGTGAAGGTCGAGTTCGTGGTGGAGGCCACCCCGGGCACGACCGTCGAGGTGCGGCTCCGCCATCCGCGGGCGGGGGTCTTGAAGCGGAGCTACGTGCTCAAGTAGAAGGTCCGCAGCCAACACAACGAGGTGACCTTCTGCCCTCGCTGGCCTGGTCCGCTACCGCTCAACCTTTGCCGGCGGCGAACAAACCGCGCTGGTCGCGGTGCAGCCTCAAGTATACAGTAATCAGGTCGCTGAAGACGAGGCCTTCCGGGAGATGGAGGGCCGAACAGCGCCTCGTCGCCCTGAGCCAGATCATTGCCTCGTTCGGCTCTCGATGGTAAATTGAGCGGGTGTAAAACATCACTCCTACAACACTACCGAGGGAAGCAATTTCCCTCGAAGGGGGGCAGGGAGATGAAGCTTCATCGAGTTTGGCAGATTGTTGCGATTTTGGTCCTGCTTGCTGCGGTGGGATGCTCCGGAGGAGCCCAGAGCACGCAGAGCACGGGAGCCGTGCCACAGGATGGCTCTGAAGCCCCGAGCCTGACCACACCAGGCGGGCTTTCGGGTCGAGTGACGGACCAATCCGGTCTTCCCGCCGGGGGAGTGACGATTTCCCTCTTTGAGGCCAATGTTCGCGCTCGCAGCCTGGACGCGGCTATTCAGGGCAAACAGGTTGCGTCCTCTCAGAGTGACGATCAGGGTCAGTTCAAATTCGATGGCCTGGCAGTCGGCGACTACAACCTCATCGCCGAGCAGTCGACCGATTCCAAAGCCTCAGCCGCCGTTACGGTCACCGGAGAGGCGCAGGACCTGGGCACCCTCGGGCTCGAGCCCACTGCCACGGTGACCGGACGGGTGATCGTGGTGGGTCGCACGGATGCGAGCGGAATCACAGTGTTCATCCTTGGCTCGAACCTCGAGACCCAGACAGACGCGAGCGGAAGGTACACCCTGACAGGCGTTCCGAGCGGAAGCTTCCGGATGTTCGCCTCCAGCGACATCTTCGCCAGCCTGTCGGTGGTCGAGATCCAGCCGGGGCCGGGCCAGGCTGTCGTCGCTCCCGACCTGATTCTGGTGCCAATCGCTGGCAACTTCACCGGTGTGGTCGCGTTCTCGGTTAAGGACTCGGAGACCACCAGCCCCCTGGTGGGCGCCACAGTGCGATTGGGCGAAGAGACTCGCAACACCGATTCGACCGGCCTGGCGTTGTTCGATGCCACGGCGGTGGGACGGCAGCAGTTTCAGGTGACGATGTCGGGCTATCAGGACGTTTCGGATGCGGTAGACATCGTCGGTGGCGGACAGGTCGTACGGGAAGTGTCCATGCTGCCGGCGGCGCTGATGCCTACCGACGTCAAAGCTGAGCCGACCGGAAACAACCAGGTGACGATTACCTGGAGCCTGACCTCGGATCCGGAGGCCACCTATGATGTCTTGCGCAGCGAGACCGAGGGGACCGGCTTTCAGAAAATCAACGCCGGCCCACTGACGACGGCGAAATTCGACGACCAGAACCTCGAGAGCCTGAGGAGCTACTTCTACCAGGTCCGCTCGGTGAAAGGCGCGGCGGTGAGCCGGGTTTCGGAAACCGTTCAAGCCACCGCCTTTCCCTTCATTTACCAGAGAATACTGCCACCTCCCGTGGTAGACTTCGCGATAGGAAATCAATCTCAACTTCTGCTTTGCAGAGATCAAGCGCTGGAAGAGCGGCTCGAGGATCTGAGCTTGCTTCGACAGTATCCCGTGAGCAACCCAACGGGAGTTGCCCAGAACCCTGCGACGGGTGAAGTCTTTGTGTCACGTTCGGCGGAGGTCCTCGTTTTTGCTTCGAGCGGCACCTTGTTGCGTCTGTGGAACGTCCCGACCAGGCCGGGCGGGCCACACAGTCTCGACCTGACGCTCGATCCCAGTGGCAACGTCTGGGTCAGGGTGATTGGGTCGGACGACCTTGACTCGCAGTTCTCGGAAGTCATGAAGTTCGACGCGAACGGCAACTTGTTGCTGACTCTGACGGGGCACAGCTCTCGAGTGACCGATCTCGACACCGACTCACATGGTCGTGTCTACCTGGCCGACTCGGGCTCGCGACTCGTTCGCCGATACTCTTCGAGCGGGGCTCCCGAGATCACCTGGGGCGGGTCCGGGACCGGCCCGGGCGAGTTTGGGGATCCCGCCTCCGCCCCTGGCGTGAACGTCGGTGATAGGGAGCGTCTGATACTAACGGTTGGGCCGGACGACAGCATCTTCGTGTGGTCAGGCACTGACTGCAGAATCCAGAAGTTTACCCCCGATGGCATTTTCCGCTGCCAGTTCGGGAGCCGCGATGAAAGTGGCGCGGATTTCAATGTCGGGCAGTTCTTCGTCCTGGGGGAACTTGACACGGATGGAAGCGGCAATCTCTACGTCCTTCAATCTGGTGGCGTTACCCCAGGCTATGTGGGGGTCGGTCAGCTCCTCGACAAGTTCGGTCCGCTCCCCTGAGGAGACGGGCAAGCTTCCAGGCCTGAGGGCACAAGCAGATCGGCTCCCGTCGCAGACCTGCGAGCCTGGCGGGTCGACTCAAACCTGGCCAGGCGTGTCAGCCAGGAGCAGGGAGCCGGTCAAGCCGCGAGAATTTCTACACAATGAAGCGCATTTTCCTGATCCTGGTCGTTCTGACGGCCGTCCTGCCGGCGCTGGCCGAGGCGGCCCGGGGCCCTCGCGTCACGCTCAACTACAATCGTGCCGACCTGCCTTACGTCGTCAAGCAACTGGGCAAGCGCATGGGGTGCAACGTCTACGTCGGTCCCGAGGTGGCCGGTCAGGTCACGCTGAGCGTCAAGGACACGCCCGCCGAGGGGGTGCTGAAGCTGGTGCTGGATCTGCAGCCGAAGCGCTTTGACTATAAGCTGGTGGGCAACACCCTGGTGGTGGCCTCTCCCGAGCGGCTGGGCTCGATCCCGACCGACCTGCTGGGGCCCCGGCGCTAGTCTCCACCGGAGTCATCGGCAGTCCAGGGGCCCGTCAGGCGTGCGGACCTGGAAGGGCCAGGGCCATAAAAGCATAGTAGGCAGCGCCTACAAGACGCTGCCTACCGTTCGGAGTCTTCCCGCGTATCGCTACGCGGCCACCCCTCCGCGGGTGGGGCGATTACTTGCGTAAATCAAACCCACCTCCTTTCCCACCGCGATCATCGCGGCATGCGGGCTCCAGGTCGGCCACCCGTTGCCCGTTTCGCAGTCGTGGCCGCGACTGCGAGAAGCTCAAACCTTTGGAGTCTCAACCATACCAGGGAAAACAGCCCAAGTCAAGTAGGATATTCAAGCCATGCCGTGCCATCAGCCTACCCGGAAGCAATCCCGCCCGGCGTCCTTGGCCGCGTACAGGGCCTGGTCGGCCCGCAGCAACAGGGCCTCCAGCTCGTGCAGGGGAGCGCTGGCCAGGCCCTGGCTGACGGTGATCCGCAGAGGCTCACCCGACCCGGTCTGGAGGGGCTTGTGCCGGATGGTCGTAGCCAGCCGGTCGGCCGTCTCGGCCGCCCCCTCGGGACCGGTTTCCGGCAAGACCGCCACGAACTCCTCACCCCCGTAGCGACCAAAGAGATCGCTGTCGCGCAGGGTCTGGCGGCAACACCGGGCCACGGCGCGCAGCACTTCGTCTCCCACCATGTGGCCATGCGTGTCATTGAACTTCTTGAAGTGATCGATGTCGAGCAGGATGAGGGTCAGCGGCCGCTGAGCCCGACGGGCGCTCTTGAGAGCCTGCTCGGCCATCTCGAGCAGGTGGCGGCGGTTCCAGACCCCGGTCAGCTGGTCCACGCTGGCCAGCTCCTGAACCCGGGCAAACAGCCTGGCGTTCTCCAGGGCGATGCCGGCCTGACTGGCAAAGAGAAGCGCCAGCTGGCCTTCGCGTGGCGCGAAGTCCCGCTCCTCGCGAATCAGCCGCAGGGCTCCCACGGCAAGGTCCTCGCGCACCATCGGAACACTCAGGGCCTGGCCCTCCAGGACGGGCTGGCGGCTCGCCAGGCAAGTGGCTGCCCAGCCGGGAGCCGACCCGTCAGGCTCGCCCACGAACCGCTCGCTCGCCTCGTGAGGCACCACGCGGGCCAGGCCCTGCAAGAGGCGATCGAGCACCAATCCGGGATCGAGCGTCGCGCTCAAGCTGAGGTTGGTCTCCAGCAGGATATCGGCCAGCTCACGCTCGAGGCGCTCGGCCTGAAGACGCGACTCGAGCTGAGCCGCCCGGGAAGTCTCCAGGGCCTGAGCGATATGGTTGGCCAGGGCCGTCACTCCTCCCAGGTCCCCCTCTTTGAAAAGGCCAGAGGCAAGGCGATTGTCGAGGTAGAGCACGCCCACGAGCCGATTCTGGGCCAGCAGAGGCAGGCAGAGGATGCTCCGCAGCCCGGACTCGGTGACACTGCTGCGGTCAGGGAACCGGGGGTCGCTCATGGCATCGACCACCCGGACCGGCTCTCGGGTCTGGGCCACCTGGCGCACGATCGGCATACTGTAAGGTTGGTCCAGAGCCACAAAGTGGCCCAGCCGGAAAGCAGCCGCCGGGCGCAAGCGGCCTTCCTCGGAGGCCAGCAGCAGGATGCCCCGATCGCAGCGCAGCAGCGAGACCAACCGCGCCAGAGCCTGGCGAGCATGCTGCTCGGGCTCGAGCACCGTGCCCGCGCTCAGGTTCAGTTGGAGGAGAGTCTCCATGCAGCGACCGAGCCGCGCGGCGTCAAGGTCGGATCCGGGCTCGTCCATACTGAACCGAGTTCGGGACCGGTCCTCGCTCGCCTTCCAGGCTGCGCCCTCAGCAGAACAGGTCGAGGATGAGCTGGAACTTGCGGTCGTGCAGCTGGTAGTGCAGGCAGGCGGCCAGGCGAAGGCAGCTTTCGGGTCGATCGTCCTGGGCGCGCGCCAACTCCAGGGCCCGAGTGCAGAGCTCCTCGGCGTCCTGCTCGGTGGTAACGGCCATTGGCAGCTTGTGCTGCTCGGCCAGAGTGCCCAGGTAGTCATTGAGCGACAGGGCTCGCTCGGCTAAGATCTCGGAAGCTCCCGGAACGCGGGCCTGCAGGCGGCGGCGGCGAGCCAATCCAGGGCGCGAGCCGTAATCGTAGTCGCCCAGGCGCGGTGGGGCGCTGGCCTGACTCAGAGACTCGCTCAGTACGCGCTCGAAGACCTCCAACTGGGCCAGCGAGCTCACCAGGCGCCTGCCCAGCAGGCTGCGAAACACTTGCCACACCAACGCCTCCTGGCAGTGCTCCCCCGAGCACGAGCGGCGCCAGACCTGGACCAGGATGTCATCGAGTCGCACCCCCAAGGAACTCTCCCCCAGCAGGCCCTGGGCGGCGAAACCGGCCAGGTTGCGATGGATCGAAACCACCGCCTGGATGGTCTGACTGGTGAGGTCCGGGTATCGGGCCCTGTACTTGTCGGGTTCGGGAAAGAAGCTGTGCTCGCTCTGGAGGAGTTGCATCGGAGAGGCTCCTTGATTCGACTTTCCCGCTCGCCCATAGATTAGCTCAACCACGGCGCCAGGCGCTGTAACCTGGCACACATTCGCGGGGCGACAGGAGCGAGCGCGGTCGGCGCGAACGGCGGCTTTTCAGCTAATGACAAGGAGCCGAACATGAGCAAGAAAGTCGCTCTGGCCTACAGCGGGGGGCTCGACACATCCTGCATTCTGCGCTGGTTGATCGACCAGGACTATGAGGTGATCTGCTTCATGGGCAACGTGGGCCAGGACGAGGACTTTGAAGCGGCCCGGGACAAGGCGCTGAAGATCGGCGCGAGCAAGGTCTTCATCGAGGACCTGCGCGAAGAGTTCGTGACCGACTTCATCTTCCCGGCCATCAAGGCCAACGCTGTCTACGAGGGACGCTACCTGCTGGGCACCTCGCTGGCCCGCCCCTGCCTGGCTCGCCGCCAGGTCGAGGTCGCCAAACGAGAGGGCTGCCAGTTCGTCTCTCACGGGGCCACCGGCAAGGGCAACGACCAGGTCCGCTTCGAGCTGGCCTGCTACGCTCTGTCGCCCGATCTCCAGATCATCGCTCCCTGGCGCATGCCCGAGTTCTTCAACCGCTTCCAGGGGCGCTCGGACCTGATGGCCTACGCCCAGGAGCACGGCATCCCGGTCACGGCCACGCCTCAGCGGCCCTACTCCACCGACGAGAACCTGTTCCACATCAGCTATGAGTCCGGAGTGCTGGAGGATCCGGCCTCCTCGCCTCCGGAGGACATGTTCCAGATGACCCTGGACGCCCAGAAGGCGGCCGCCGAGCCCGAGAAGGTGCTGCTCGAGTTCAAGGATGGCATCCCCATCAAGGTGGAGAGCCTGGATAGCGGGCGGGGGGCCACCAAACCCCTGGAGATGATGCTCTTTCTCAACGAGCTGGGCAAGAAGCACGGCGTGGGGCGCATCGACATCGTGGAGAACCGCTTCGTGGGCATCAAGTCGCGCGGCGTCTACGAGACCCCGGGCGGTACCATCTTGCGCGAGGCCCACCGCGACATCGAGTGCCTGGCCATGGACCGCGAGGTGATGCGCCTGCGCGACATGCTCAGCCCCAAGTTCGCCGAGCTGGTTTACAACGGCTTCTGGTTCTCGCCCGAGATGGACTTCCTGATGGCGGCGGTGGACAAGAGCCAGGAGTACATCGACGGCAAGGTCTGGCTGTCTCTGTACCGCGGCCACGTCACCGTGCTCGGGCGCGAGAGCCCCACCTCGCTCTATGACCGCGACCTCTCCTCGATGGAGATCGAAGGCGGCTTCAATCCGCGCGACTCAGAAGGCTTCATCCGGATCAACGCCATCCGCCTGAAAGCCCACCGGGTCATCGTGGAGAAGATCCAGAGCCGGGGCAAGTGAGCCAGGGGCGACTCTGGGGCGGACGCTTTCGCCAGCCCACCGATCCCCGCATGGACGCCTTCGGGCGCTCGTTGCACTGGGATGCCCGCCTGGCGCCCTTCGACCTGCGGGTCTGTCGAGCTCACGTCACCATGCTGACGGAAGCGGGCGTCACCGAGGGAAGCCAGCTCATCACCGCCCTGGAGCAGATGGAGCGAGAGCTGGCGGCCGGCACGCTGCGGGTGGAGGGCGAGCACGAGGACGTGCACTCCTGGGTGGAAGCCGAGCTCTCACGCCGGGTCGGCCAGGAGAGCTCCAACCTGCGCATCGGGCGCAGCCGCAACGACCTGGTGGTGACCGACTTCCGGCTGTGGACCAAAGACGCCTGCGAGCTGCTCAAGCGGCGCACCCGAGCGCTGCAGAAGGCCCTGCTCGAGCAGGCCGAGCAGCTGCCCGAGGCCTATCTTCCCGGCTATACCCACCTGCAGCGGGCTCAGCCGGTGTTGCTCTCGCACCATCTGCTGGCCCACTTCTGGGCCCTGGAGCGGGACGCCAGACGCTGGGACGCGGTGCAAGACGAGGCCGACTGCTGCCCGCTGGGGGCCGGCGCCCTGGCCGGCAGCTCCTGGCCGATGAACACGGCCCGCACCGCCGAGCTGCTCGGCTTCTCGCGCAGCTTCGAGAACTCGCTCGACGCCGTGGCTGACCGTGACTTCGCGGTCGAATTCCTGAGCGCCGCCAGCCTGGAGATGGTCCACCTCTCGCGATTGTCCGAAGAGCTGGTGCTCTGGTCGGGCAGCGAGTTCGGCTACCTGGAGCTACACGACTCCTGGAGCACCGGCTCCAGCCTGATGCCCCAGAAGCGCAACCCGGACGCCGCCGAGCTGACCCGGGGACGGGTAGGCCGGGTGGTGGGAGACCTGGTCAACCTGCTCACCCAGCTCAAGGCCTTGCCTCTGGCCTACAACCGCGACCTGCAAGAGGACAAGCCGGCCGCCTTCGATGCCTGTGACACCCTGGAAGCCTGCCTCGACGTGCTGGCCGGCATGGTGAGCGCATGCAGCTTTCGCGTCGAGCGCATGGCCGAGGCGGCGGCAGATCCGGCCCTGCTGGCCACCGACCTGGCCGACGCCCTGGTGCGCGCCGGCCACAGCTTCGCCATCGCCCACGAGCTGGCCGGCAAGGCCCAGGTGGGTGAGCTGAGCGCAGAGGAAGAGCAAAAGGTGGCTCCGCTGCTGGCCGAAGTGACCGTGGAGCAGGCCCTGCAGAGCCGGGCCCATCCGGGCGCGGCCGGGCCGCTGGCGGTAGCCCGCCAGTTGGAGCGAGCCCGCGCCTGCCTGGAGGAACGATGAGCGTCGAAAGCCTGCTCTCTGCTGCACGCGAGGCCCAGACCGCCTGGGCCCGCCGCCTGGTGCGCCAGCGGCTGGAGGTCGCCCGGGCCCTGCGCACCTACGTGGCGGCCCGCACTGAGGAGGTGGTCGAGGCCATCCGGGCTGCCCGGGAGGGACGCCCGGCTGAGATCCTCAGCTCGGAGCTCTTGCCCTGGCTGGACGGCGTCTGGTTCCTGGAGCAGAACGCCGAGCAGCTGCTGGCGCCGCGCAAGGTCAGTCCGGCCGGTCGTCCTCCCTGGATGGGCACCATCGAGCTGGAGGTGCTGCGCGAGCCCCACGGGGTGGTGCTGGTGATCGGCCCCTCCAACTATCCCTTCTTTCTGCCCGGTATCCAGTCCATCCAGGCCCTCATGGCCGGCAACGCCGTGCTCCTCAAGCCAGGCATCGGGGGCACCCGGGCGGCCCGCTTCCTGGCCCGGGCCCTCAAGGCCGCCGGCTTGGACGAGCACCTCTTCAACGTGCTGGAGGAAGACCCCGAAAACGCCCGCCAGGCCATGCGGCTGGGGGTGGACAAGGTGGTGTTGACCGGCAGCGTGGCCACCGGGCGAGCGGTGCTCGAGCAAGCCGCCGACTCGCTGACCCCGGTCAGCCTGGAGCTGTCCGGTCAAGACGCGGTGCTGGTTGCTCCCACGGCCGACATGCGCCGAGTGGCGCGGGCCCTGGCCTTTGGCATCCGGCTCAACCAGGGGCGCACCTGCGTGGCCCCGCGCCGTGTCTTCGTGCCCCGCACCCGGCTGGAGGCGCTGGAGAGCCTGCTGACCCGGGCCCTGGCCGACGATCGTCCGGTGCCGCTCGGAAACGACCTGCGCGAGCTGCTCGACACGGCCCACAGCCGGGGGGCTCGCCTCATCACTGGCTCGCTGGGCGAGCAGGTGATGGGCCCGCTGGTGCTCAGCTCCTGCCCCACCGAGCTGGCCAGCTCACCCGCTGCGGTTTTCGCACCTATCTTGTGGATTATCCCGGTGCAAGACGAGGCCGAGGCCGTGCGGCTGGTGCGCGAGAGTCACTACGGGCTGGGCGCGGCCGTCTTCGGCCCCCAGGAATGGGCCCGCCGCATCGCCGAGGAGCTGCCGGTGGGCGTGGTCACCTTGAACGACCTGATCGTGCCGACAGCCGACCCGCGCCTGGCCTTCGGGGGACGCGGCTGGAGCGGCTACGGCCTGACCCGTGGGCCGGAGGGATTCCTGGAGATGACCGTGCCCAAGGCCATCCTCACCCGCGGCCCGGGGCCGCTCTACCACCTCGAGGAGCCGAGCCCCGGCGACTACAAGCTGTTGCGCGGCTACCTGCGGGCCGCCCACGGAGGAGGATGGAAAGAGCGCGCCCTTGGGGCCTTCGAGTTCCTGCGCTCGCTGATCGGCGAGCGCATCCGCCGAAAGAGCCCCCTGAACCCGTATCGCAACCAGACCTACGGATTACCGGATGAATGACGCCGACTACGAGGAGAAGCTACGCCGCTGGCTGACCGAGGGCGGCTTTCAAGCCGACCACCTGGTCTTCGAGCAGTCGTGTCACTCGGTAGCCGAGGCCGCTGACGCGGCCGGAGTGACCCGCGAGGATCTCATCAAGAGCATCTGCATGATGACCCCGCTGGGCGAGCTGGTGGTGGCGGTCGTGAAGGGCGAGGATCAGGCCAGCACCTCGCGGGTGGGCAAGCTGCTCGAGCTGGGCCGCCCCCGGCCGGCCAGCCTGGAGGAGATGCTCGAGCTCACCGGCTATCCCTGCGGCGGCACGCCGCCTTTTGGCTTTGAGGCTCGCTTCCTGGTGGACGAGCGAGTGCTGCAGACGCCCGTGGTGTATGGCGGCGGAGGCTCGGTGCGCTCACTGGTGCGGGTGGCCTCGGCCGAGCTGCTGCGGGCCAACCGGGGACGGGTGGCCCGCATCCGGCGTTAGGCGAGCTATCCGGGCGGAGGTCCCAGGGCGAGGATACAGGAGAACAGGCGTTCGTTCCCCCGGGGAACGAAAACCTGCCGAACAGGCGTTGGGAACAGCGCCAAATCGACCTGTGAAGGATTTCACAGAGACGAAACTCCTGCCGAACACCGAATGGAGAGGTGGCCTGCGGCCAGAGCTGCGAAGCCCGCGAGCCCGCAAGACCCGGGCGGTTTCCCAGGGACGAGCCTGCTCCAAATGCTCTACCACGCCCGACGCGGTCAGACACCCGGAGGGTGTCCGACCGCGCCACGGCTAGCTGCGGATGTAGTCGCTCCACTTGTTGAACATCTTGTCCTGGACCTTGGCCTGGTTGATCGTGACCTCTTGCTGGATCTCGAAGATCTTGGTCTGCACCTCGCGCAGGATCTTCCAGCGCTCGGCCTGTTGCTTCTGAGCGTCAGCGAACATCTCCACCTGCTTGGTCTGCGCCTGGAGCGCGTCCGACAGAGCCAGTTGTTGCAGAGATGCTGCGTTGGCCATTCCTACCATTTGCTTGTCCTCCTTGGAGTTGGGATGACTCCAGGATAGGAAAGCGAGGCCGAGGAGCTGTTGACGGTCGTACCGGCTTTGGTAAACAGAGCTTTGCCATTGAATGACCATTTTATGAACGAGCAGGGGATAGAAACGCCACGACAAAAACCGCCCTCCATGGATGGTCGACAGCTGGAGATCCTGGGCAGCCTGTTCCGCACGGCCTGGCCCGACGAAGGGGCCTCCAGCCACGAGTTGAACGCGATCACTCGGTGGATGGAGGTCCGCGGGGTGCCCCTGGCCGAGCGGGTGGCCCTGACCGAGGCCTGTCTGGGCCACTCCGACCCCGAGATGCGGCTGGAGGACGAGCAAAGCCGGCAAGATGCCCTGGAGCTCCTGGTGGGGCAGGGCTTTGACCATGAGGAGCTGCTCCAGGAGCTGGCCGAGCGTCTGGCCATCGGCCCTGACGACCTGGAGATGCTCCGCTTGCGGGCCCACAAGGAGTCTTCTCCCTAGATCATGCTTTCGTTTCTGAATGCCGTCGTCGAGCTGGTCGATCTCCGCAACAACCAGCTGCTCTTCCGCTCCAACCGCAAGTATCCCGACGGAAAGCAGCTCGAGGTCAAGGTCGCCCTGCCCCCCGGCTCGGGGCGGGTCACCACGCTGCCGGTGCAGATCGTCAGCTCGCGCCCCCTGGAAGGCGGGGGACTGCTCTACAATGCGCGGGTGCTGGCCGACGTCGGTGGCGTTCAGGTTTCCGGGAACCTGCGCGATCCGGCCCTGCGTCGCGCCCCTCGCTACGCCGTGGGAGTGCGGGTGCGCTCGCGCCGGCTGCCCGGCTACCGGGCCATCACCATCGACCTGAGCCGCTCGGGGGTGCAACTCGAAGCCGATGGCCCGGTGCAACCCGGACAGGTGCTGGATCTGACCCTTGAGTTTGATCGCCACGAGGTGGCCGATCTCTGCTGCGACGCCCGGGTGGTGTGGTGTCGCCACGACCCGGCACGCGACCGCTACCGGATCGGCCTGGAGTTTGCACCCTCCAATCAGGCCATGCAGCGCGAGCTCGACCGGGTGGCCGACTTTTTCGAGCACCGGGCCCAGGCCGGGGTGGAGAAGCTGCTGGTGGAATCCAAGCGGCTGCACCAGGCGCCGGTGCATCCGGCCGCCCGGGTGGCCGAGGAGGAGACCCCGCAGGCCCCGCCCCCCTCACGCCGCCAGGGATTCAACATCCCCCTGGAAGCGGTCGTCAAGGGCGTCTGGTGGGACCTGGCCGGCAGCCGGCTGCTGATGATCCTGCAGGCCCTGGACGGGGGCCTGCACCAGCTCGAGTTCCCCCACTGCCAGACGGTGCGCGATCACATCACCGTGCTGGGACCGATGTCTCGCTTCCTGCGCTCGGCCAGCCAGTCGGAGTGGCTCAGCAGCGTGACCGAGAGCCATCCGGGCACCTGGCGCCACTACCAGCTGCTCGATGCGCGAGGGCGCACCATCCTGGAGCTGATTTCGGCTCCCTGCCGCGTGCCCGACTAGCAGCTTGCTCAGTCTGGCCACCCGTGGTCAGGCCCTCCTCGTTCGGTGGCCGCCGAGGAAGCGGCGGCCATCGCCGCTCAGGCTCCACCGGCCGGCCCGTCCCCTCTGAAGGGCTTTGGAAATGCGAAAGTTGTCCCTGTCAGAGCGCAGCCAGGTCTTCCAAGCCCACTTGCAGCACGTCTCGTCCCAGGCGGCCGAAGCCACTCTTGGAGAACACAGCGTAAATCGGCTTGTGGCCGGACAACTGGTTCACGAACGCAGCCCTCTCACGCAGCTTTTCGACCTCCGATGCCCCGACCGGCTGGTTGGTCCACTTGCACTCGCCAAAGAGTGCAGTCTGGTCATCATACGCCACCACATCGATCTCCGCGTCGCCCGTCCACCAGGCGCCGACTCGGTCGGGAGTGAAACCGGACGCCCCACGGGCCACCCACTCACGACAGATGTCCTCAAAGGTCATAGCCACAAAGCTGGGCAAACCAGGCCTGATCTTGCGCTCCATCACGCGGGTCCAGTGGCCCATCTCGAGCTCGGACTGACTGCCCTGCACGAACCGAAACCAGAAACGTAGGAAGGGGTCATTGATGCGATAGAGACCCTTGCGGCTTCGCTCGGGTATCTTCTCGGTCGCAGGTACGACCCGCCGGATCAGCTCCAAGCCCATCAAAGTGTCCAGATAGCGACTGGCAAACGAACTGGATACGCCAGCATCCTGGGCGATTTCATTGAGCCGGGTTGCTCCCCGGGCGATACTCGTAAGAAGGGAGAAGTAATTGCGAGGCTCGCGAAGTTCTTGCTGGAGCAAGAAGCGCGGCTCTTCATAAAGGTAGCTGGACGGGTCGAACAGTTCCCGCTCGAGGGCCTCGAAAAGCGTCGAATCTCCCAATCGCTGCAGATAGGCCGGCACACCACCAAAGCAGGCGTATACCTCAACCTGCTCAGGAAGTGCCAGGTGGGGGCAGAATTCTCGAGCGTCCCAGAAGCTCAGGGGACGCAATCGCATCTGGGCCGTGCGACGGCCGAACAACGGGCTGCGCTCCGCAAGTACCTCACGCTCCATGAACCCCACCGACGAGCCACATAATGTAAGGCGGATAGGACCCTCGCGCCAACCCTGGTCCCAGGCCGACTGAATCAGTGAAGGAAGGGCCGGTTCTGCTTCCACCAGGTAGGGGAACTCGTCGAGAACGAGGTCCAGTGATGTCTGCCGAGTCCGCAGATATTCAAGCAGCCCACGCCAGTCTGCGACCGACTGTGATCGAAGAAAGTCGTCCTTGAGATGCTCGCCCAGGCGGGCGCTCAACGCATGGACATGGCCTGTCGACGAACCCAGGTCGCCCTGGTAGTAGACGTGGGGGCGATTTCGGTAGTAGTGTTTCAGCAACTCTGTCTTGCCGACCCTCCGGCGTCCGTATAAGACCAGAAGCGCGGGAGCTTTTGAAAGAATTCTCTGCAACGACTTCAGCTCGTGCTGGCGGTTGACGAACATAGTATATTTTGGATTAGACTAATCCAGAGTAGAATCCTCCAGAGTCGAGCCCACCGTGTACGTTCCCCGGGTAGATAAGCAGGGGCGTGATCTGGGGTGATCTGGCAGGATGTTGGGTGTGCTGGAGATTAGAGCTGGTGCGGGTTTGGGTGGGTTGGGGTGTTTCTGGGATGTCGTGGTGATCGGGTGTGATTTTGAGGCCGGTGCTCATTTGGTGATCAACGACCGGGCTCACGGCGTACCCTGAGCCCAGCTCTCACCAGCTGCAACGCAACGCGCGCGCGCCATCCTATTTTGGGGTCCGTGCCGTCCATGGATGAGAAGACTCAGAAATCGAAACAAAATTGCAGGTGGTCCGTTCGGAAGAAGACTGCAACGTAGGTTGTTTTGTCTGTGTCTCTCACTCACGAGGTGGTGTAACTTGGGGAGAGGGTAGCTCCCTTACCTCGCGCTGGGCAGACGAAGCGGTAGCGAAGTCTGCCCAGCGCTGGCGCGGCCGCTGACCTCCCCAACTTGACAAAAAGTCATCGGTATAGTCCTGGTGATTGAGTAGCATTCAATACCTAGGAGGACAACCGATGACCGAAGACACCATGCCATTGATCGAGCTGCTGCGCAAGTACGGAGTACGGAGTACGGGGCCGACAATGAGGGCAGGCCACCACGGCCATCGTGAGGATGGCCAGACAGAAGCACTCCAAGAGCGAGAACAGTCGCCAGTGCGACCCCGCGGACGTACTCCATCCAGTTGCGTTGCACAAACGCCAGTGAGCGGATTTGCGAATCTCAAAGCCACATGGCTACAGGCCGCCTGAGCTACCGATCTTTCGGGTCAGCACCTTTCGGGGAACATCAGTTAGCGTGATTTGCCGACCTCGGTTGGCCACCACTCTCTTTCCGTTCGATTTCTATCATTTGGCTCCAGAAGGACACTGGGTTGAGAATAGTCTAGATCTGCCTCATGCCACCCTACTAAAGAAGCCACCACAATTCCCTGGTGTTCTCCGCTGTTTACCAAAAAAATATATCTACCAGCTGAATCAGGTAAGATTTTTGCACATTTGTGAGCGCTATAGAACTCGTCAGCGGACACCGCTTGAATAAATACATTATCAATAAGACCGGTTGAGAGCATTATCCAGGAAACGTCTTTAAAGAGGATTTCCGCCCGAATTAATCCGGAATTAATGTCCCGATTCCGGCGTAAGAGCAGGCAGTCATGACTGGAGGTATAAGACCAAACCTGGAAATTGCCAGCATACTTTACGATGTCGGTTATCGCCATGGATTGGGAAGCGACTTTCCGGTTCTATCAACAAAATTTACTTCAGGAAGCTTGTTGTATTTCCAGAGCGTGTATATCTCCCAGTTTGTATTTCCGTCATTATGACCTATTCCTCGTCGTACAGCGTTCATGACTTGGTCCTGCAGACCATTTCCCTCGAGCCCGGCGATACTCACTGTCCACTTTGTGTTGGGGTCATGGACATACTTTAGGAACGTAACGTCCCAATCCGGATCACGTGTCAACGTCTTAGCTGTCGCTGGCATCCTCGGGCACGACATCCATATCGTAGAGTCCGGAG
>BTUM01000079.1:0-36522 GCA_045863235.1 Candidatus Xenobia bacterium
TGGGCGGGTTCGGAATGCCCTCCTTCGGGGGCTTTGGCGGCCAGCTGGGCGGGTTCGGCAACAACGCCTTCTTCGGTCCCACCCCTCAGATTGGCGGTCCGCTTTTTGCCGGCCCGGGGTTTGGCGCGGTGCCCTTCTTCGGCGGCATGACTCCGTTCGGGTTCGGTGCCACCGGCGGTTTCAGCCCCGAGCAACTCTTGTTCGGCGGAGGCACGCCGTTCTTCAGCATGGGCGGCGGGGGCAACTCCTTCATCGGACCGCTCGGCCCTCAGATCCCGCAGCCCTTCTTCAACGCCCCTCCGGGCGCCAGTCTTGGCATCGGGTTGCCGCTGGCGCTGCAGACCGCCTTCCAGGGCCGCACGCAGCTCCCGCCTTTCTTCATCGGCTAATGTGCTCGCACTTTAGCCTGAGCACAATGGTACTACGTTAAGAAGTTCCTGCCGCCCCAGGTCGTGTAGCCTCCGGGCCGCGACACGAAATCGGCCAGCTCACCCGGCTCAATGAGGCGGGTGGCGCACCAGTCTGCCAGCACCAGTCCGTGACGCCGGGCCAGCTCGGCCAGAGCCGCACCGTCGCGCCCTGGCGGCTCGATACACAGCGCGTGCACTCTCCCCTCGGGAGCCGTCCCGAACACGAGCAAGCCTCCCTGCGTGCGCCAGGCGAAGCCGTCTGAGACGCTGGCCTCGACCTCTCGAAAGCAGATCCCCGCTCCGGCTCGCGCCGCCGGTAGAACGCTGGCCAGCTCGGTGAGGCGCAGGCTGGCGCCCTCCAGCGGAGCGGCCAGTTGGCGCACGTGCAGCTCGGGGTAACCGGTGCCATTGAAGAGGCCCTTCACCCGCCGGATGGCGTCCATCTCTCGCTCGGCCTCTGGGCGCCGCTCCTCGGAGAGCAGCTCGATCTGGCGCCAATCGTCCTCGTGCAGCCCCAGGCACTGAGGTTTCCAGGGCTCCCCGGCGGGCGGCAGCTCGTTGCTCAGGGTGGGTAACGAGAACAGGATGCTGCCCGGGTCGACGCTCTCGATGGGGAGCAGCTCCAGCCGCAAGCTTCCTGTCTTGCGAAAGTCGGCCGGCTCGGCCTTCATCACCTGAAAGTCCAGCTCGCCCAGGTGCATGACCGTGTGCAGCTCAAAGGAGGCCGGCAGCTGATCGCTCTCCACGTCCACGACGGGAAGCTGGTACTTGCCGGAAACGTCCACGAACTCCACCCGGATGCGCATGGCAGGCATTTTCCCGGCTCGCCTTGTATCCCCTCTGGCTTTGCCCCCCGACGTCGCCACACCACCGCGCGGACTGGCCCGACTGCTGTTCGGGCTCTACTGCCTGCTCTACGCCGTCTTCATGGGCACCAACCTGCTGGCTCCCGGCTTGATGGCTCAGCGGTTGGGCCCCGCCAACGTCGCCATCCTGAGCGGTCTGGGACTGATCGTGCTGGCGGTCGTGTTCGCCCTGGCTTACGCCCGCTGGGGAGCGAGCGAGTGAATCCTCTCACGGTTGGCATCTTCCTGGCCTTCGTGACGAGCACGCTCGTGCTCAGCTGGTTCCTGGGCCGCCGGGCGCGCTCGGCTGAGGGCTACTTCGCCGCTCACGGCCAGGTGCACTGGTTCGTGAACGGCTTCGCCTTCGCCGGAGACTACCTGTCGGCCGCCTCCTTTCTGGGCATCTGCGGCATGATCGCGTTCTACGGCTACGACGGCTTTCTTTACTCGATTGGCTATCTGGCAGGGTGGGTGGTGGCTCTGTTCGTGGTGGCCGAGCCTCTCAAGCGCATGGGACGCTTCACCTTCGCCGACGCCCTCGACCGGCGTTTCAACTCGCGTGGCATCAAGCTGGCCGGCGCCATCAGCACGCTGGTGGTGTCCATCTTCTACCTGATCCCCCAGATGGTGGGAGCGGGAGCGCTGATCAAACCGCTGCTGGGCTTCCCTCATCACGTTGGCGTGCTGCTGGTGGGCGTGGTGGTCACCTTGATCGTGGTGAGCGCGGGGATGGTCAGCACCACCTGGGTGCAGTTCGTCAAGGGCACTCTACTGGTTGGGTTCTGTGCTCTGCTGACGGGGATGATCCTGATCCGGGGCTTCACGGTGGAGCCGCAAGCGGTGGGCTACAGCACAGAGACCGAGCTGTCGCAACGCTCCGACCTGCAGGAGAGGCTGGCGCCCGAGGGCGTCTGGGCCACCGCGCCTTACCTGCGTGTCCGCAACGCCAGGGGCGAGATCGAATACTGGCGGACCAATCAGGTCACCGGGCCGAAGCACCTGTCCCGGGCCTGGACCTTGACCGAGCTCAAGGCCATCGGACACGTCGCAGAGCTGCCCGAGGGGCAGACCGCCACCGGCCCACTCGGTCCCATGCAGTTCTTCCGGACGCTCGAGCAGAGCACCGTCATCCTCTGGACTAGAGAGAAGGTGGGCGACACCACGCTCTTCTACCCAACGCCCACGAAGGGTGCGGATGTGCTGCGCCCGGGCTACAGCCCCACCTTCTCGGGTCTGCGCCAGGATGGTTTCACCTGGGCCAAAGTGGACTTCCTCTCGCTCATGCTGGCCTTGTTCTGCGGCACCGCCTCGCTGCCGCACATCCTGATTCGCTACTACACCGTCAAGAGCCAGGCGGCTGTGCGCAAGAGCACGGTGGTTGGGATCGCCAGCATCGGCGCCTTTTACGTGCTCACCCTCTATCTGGGCCTGGGAGCGATGACGTGCGGGAACCTGAACCCCTCGGACTCCAACATGGCCGCTCCCCTGTTGGCGCGCAGCTTCTCGGAGGTGCTCTTCGCCCTGATCTCGGCCATCGCGTTCACCACCGTGCTGGGCACGGTGAGCGGACTGATCATGGCCGCCAGCGGCGCGGTGGCTCACGACCTGGTGGCCAACTTCATGGGCGTGCAGATGAACGACATCGAGAAGGTGCGCTTGGCCAAGCTGGCCGCGGTGGCGGTGGGAGCCGTGGCCATGGTGCTGGGGATCCTGTTCCAGAGCCTCAACGTCAGCTTTCTGGTAGGCTGGGCCTTCAACGTAGCCGCCTCGGCAAACCTGCCCGCCCTGCTGATGTCCCTCTTCTGGCGCCGGGCCACCCACCAGGGGATCATGGCCTCCATCCTGGTGGGCCTGTTCTCCTCGCTGGGGTGGATCTTGCTCAGCGGCGACACATTTTCCAAGGTCTACGGCTTGAGCGCCACCCAGGCCCCGGTGCCGTTCAGCCAGCCGGCCATCGTGACCATCCCCCTGGCCTTCCTGGTGCTGGTGCTGGTCTCGCTCTGGACGAGAAGTCCGGCCGTGGGCGCGGAAGGGAGCGCTTAGACCTTCTGGCGCTGGCGTCGCAGCTTCAGGCGATGACGCTCGAGCCGGGGAGCCACGTTGACGCCCAGTCGGGCGAGCAACTCTTCGGCTGCCCGTCTCCCGGACTCGGCGCCCCCCTCCATATAGCCAGAGTAGGAGACGCTTGTGTGCTCGCCGGCAAAGAACAGGTTCCCATCCGGGGCGTTCTCGGCCCCCAGCAGCGTGGTCCACTGGCCCGGTCCGAAGCAGGAGTAGCTGCCCTGGTTGAGGGGGAAGCTGGACCAGACGAAGCGGCGCACCACCCCGGTGAACTCGTTGTTGGCTCCGGGATACATCTGCTGCACTCCGGGCAGGAAGCCAGCGGCCTGGCCCTCGGGGCTGCCGGCCTCGACCTCGACTCCGGGAGGACCTCCCAGGAAGAGAGTGAGCGAGCCTCCGTTGCCAGGCTGGAGTTGGGAAGAATCCCAGCCCGACTGGAAGGCGAGATCGGTGAAGAAGAGTCCCGTGAACCCGAGCTGGCGCCAGTATCGGGTGAGAAAGCCCAGGATCAGCTTGGAGTTGGTTCCGTAGGCCAGGTTGGCGATCCCGGCCGCCACCGCCGGGGGCAATGTGACGTTCAGGCTCACCCCGCGCAAGACCGAGAAGGGCACGGTCAGGATGACGAAGTTGGCGTTGATGTCCACCGTTCCGCCCGGGGAGTCAAAGGTCATCACGAAGCCATCGGCCACCTCTCGCAGGGCGATGAGCCGGAAGCCCAGGTTGACCGGCGATGAGCTGGCCAGGCGAGCGGCGATGGCTTGAGGAAGCTGCTGGTTGCCGCCGATGATCTTGAAGCGCTGGTCGCTGTCGCCGAAGATGTTGAGCACTCCGCCGGAGGTATCGGGGTCGATGAAGGCCACGAAGTTGAGTGCGGACTGCAAGCTGGGATCGAGCCCGTACTCGGTTTCGTAGGCCACGTCCAGGATGGTGCGGATGGTGCCCTGGGCGCCGATCTGGTCGAGGTACTGGGCCAGTGACAGATTGTCCAGGGCGATGGCGGCCGCGTCCTGGGTCTGGAAGTCGATCTCGTCGGGCAACGAGTTCTGGTCGGCCGTGATCTGGGCCTCCAGGGGTTGAAACAGGGCCACGACCTCGGCGTCGGTCAGGTTGACCCCGCCAAAGAACCAGGTCTGGGTCAGCGAGGCTTCGCTGGGGCTGAGGATGTCGAGCAGTGGCAGGTCGAACTCGCCGGCCAGTCGGAGCATCTCCTCGTGACCGCTGTCGATGAACTCGCCCCCCAACTCGGTGGCGATGCCGGGCCCGAACACGTCCGAGACGGTGAACATGCGACCGCCCACGCGGTTGCCGGCTTCGTAGATGTCGGCTCGAAATCCCGCTTTGGCCAGCTGCCAGGCCGCGTTCATGCCGGCGATGCCAGCTCCGACGATCGCGATGGAAGGCTGGAGGTTGTCCGGCGGAGGAGCTGTGCGCGTAAACAATGGCGTTGTGCCCCCGCAACCGGTCACGAGCCCCCCGGCGCCCAGCATCAGGGCACCGGACTTGAGGAAGTTGCGTCGAGAGAGCGACTGTTCGCGCTCGATGGCCAGTAACTCGTCCACCGGCGGGGCCCCAGGCTGGTTGGCCTTCCGGGCCAGACGGAACATGCGCTGAACGCGCTGCATCAATTCGGTACGCGGCATCAGTTCAACCCTCCCATGTCGGGCGGGCTTCGCAATGCTCCCCGGCCGGCTCCTTCCGGTGGCAGGGACAGGTGCCTCCGGCCTCCAAAACGAGACGATGCAAAACCCTGTGCGCTTCTCCATCGACCGCTACCCCGATCGGGTCAGCATGAAGGTCTCGCTCACGCCAGACGCTATCGGATTGCGAGCCCGCTATCGGGCCCTGATTGTCCACCTGCACAACGTTCCCGAGCCCATTTTCTGGGATCTGGGCCGTGAGCTCGAGTTGGAGCGCCAGGTCGACTGCCTGGGAGCTCCGCAGCGAGTGTGCATCACTTGCTACGGGGTGGAGTCCGACAACAGCCTGCGGCTTGTCTTCCGCAACTGGAGCCGCCCTGGAGATGGCTTTCCCTTGCCCGAGGGCTAGACTCTATCCTGAACGGCCGACCAGGCCAGCGCCGCTCCCATCAGTGAAGCAACCCACGGGTTGCAGGTCAGCCCTCAGCCAAAGCCGCTGGCCTTGCTGAGATAGCTGAAGCCCAGGCCCAGCAGGGCACCGAGCAAGACGATCAACAGTGTCTGCATGCTCATTTCAATCAGGTAGACGCGGCCTGGACGGAAAAGATTCTTTTTTTCTAAAGGCTTGACATGTCCTGGGTGGATGACTATAGTCCGACAGTCGACGGCGACGTCGACCGAATCGGCCGGCGACACGGCCGACGGGCTGCCAGAGACCGAGACCTGGCAGGGGTAGCGTGCAGACCACAGGACGCCGCGTAACCTCGGACGCGAGACGACCGGGGGAGGCCTGGGGCAAAGGCGGGTCCGCGAGGATCAAGAAGCGATGCAAGTCGCGCCCGCTCGAGTGGAACCAGGAGGGACCGATGAGGATGGAGCCGGTCTACTGACGAAGAGTCAGCGCTCCGGGAAGCGACAGAACCGGCATACCGAGCGTGAGAAGCTCGGCGGGCTGCCAGAGTCCGAAATCTGGCAGGGGTAACGCGCAGACCAAAGTTGCGTGGCAGTGTCTCGACTGCCTGAACATCGAGGCGGGCCTGGAACCGGGTCGGGACCGTGAGGAGAACGAGCGAGCTTGCTCGCCACCGACTTGAGGTTGAACCAGGAGAGTCCGGTGAGGTTGGAGCCGGACCGCAAAGCCACCTGTTACAGGGTGGCTTTTGTGTTTTCAGGTCAATTGAAGGGACGATGAACGCCGGGCGGGGGAGGGGGCGTCTCGGAAAAGAAAATCTCCCACAACTCGCGGATGGCCTTGCTACGTGTCACGATCCAGCGGTTGAAGCGGGCCGTTTTCTCAGGGTCCATGTGCTGAAGAATCTCCTCTTGCCGTTGCTCAGCCTCGACCAGGTCGCAGCCGGTCTCGCGCATGATCTGCCGCAGCACCGCCTCCATGTCAGCCCAGATGAGGAAGCTCGAGAAGCGTCCGAAGTCGGTGTTGTCGGGAAGCTCGGGCGGTCCGGGTTGCATCTCGGGGTTGGGTTCGTTTCGGGGAGACACAAACCTGTCTTCAAGGTCCCACCAGGATGGATCCTCTGGGAGCAAGACTCCCTGTTCACAAGTCGGCAAGGCAGAGTTGGGAGTCGTCCATCTCCAGGCTTGAGCCGTGATAGCGTCGCCTTTATGAGCCTGGCCTCCGACCTCGGCCCGGGCGACGACAACGACACATGGGATGTTTACCTGACGGAGAGAAATGTTCACACGTCCCCGGGGGCCGTGACCGGTTCGTGACCGGGTGGTGGTGGGCTGGAGGGTATGCTGAGAGCAGATAAAGATTGCTGGAGGACACCGAGATGATTCAGTCGCTGAACCAGATGAGCCCCCCTCCGGGAGCGCGCGCCCGCCTGCACAACAACTCTCAGACCGAGGTCGAGGTTCCCACGGTGGCCCAGGATGCCGTGAGCCTCTCTCAGACCCCGGCCCCCCCGAAGAGCTGGCTGGGTGGCAAACTGGCCAAAGTGGCCGTCACCGTAGGGCTGACCGCCGCCGCTCTGGGCGCCTTCACCGGCCCGGCCATGGCCCACGACTGGGGAGGCCACCACCGCCACCATCAGCCCCCCGCAGTCAGCTGCCAGGTCCAGACGGGGACCCAGTTTGGCATCGGCATCGATGGCCGGGGCAACGTGGGGGTCTACATCGGGAGCGAAGGATATGATCGCTGCACCGGCGTCTACCAGCGCGGAGGAGTGAGCATCGGCCCCAACGGCGTGGGAGTGGACTATGGCGTGTCGGTGCCGGGCTGGGGCGGTCCCACCACGATGCCGCTGCCCGGACATCGCCACTACCCGCCGCGCACGATGCCCTATCCGCAGCAGCAGCAAAACCAGACCGTCATCATCAACCAGGGCGGTCAGGTGATCGTGAATCAGGGTGGGGGTTGGTTCCGCTGACCGGGGTACCCGGGAGCTTGCCCGGGCGGCGCGGATGCCGCGGGTCGTGAGTTCAGGGGGAGGTCAGCTCGAGGTAGGCCCGGGTCAGCTCGGGTCCGGGGGGCAGGGATAGCTCGCGCTTGAGGCGCTCGACGAACTGGTGGTAGCAACGCACCGCCTCGTCGCGCTTGCCCTGGCGGGCCAGCGCCTTGAGCTGCAGCGCGGCCGAGGACTCGCTGGTGGGCTCCAGCTCGAGAGCCCGCCTGGCGGCTTGCTCGGCCGCACCGGGGTCGCCTGGCAGAGAGAGCGCGGCCAGACGGTCGAGGCATTCCAGCGCCACTTTGAGGGCCGCGGAGCGCACCGGGCCCACCCACTCGTCGGCACAATCGGGGGCGAACTCACCCCGATAGAGCGACGCGGCGGCGGCAAAGCTGCGGGCCGCATCCTGCTCGCTCGGGGCGGCCAGTGCTTCGCGCCAGGCCCGCTGCATCTGCTCCACGTCCCACCACAGAGCGAGGTCGGTGTTGAAGCGGTAGCTCTTTTCATCGCGCAGCACCACCTCTGGCAGGTCCAGTGCTTTGCGCAGGCGGTGCACGCTGGAGACCAGGGCTCGCTGGGCTCGGTCGGCGTCGCTGTCGGGCCAGAACAGGTCGCGCAGCCGCTCCTGAGAGACGCTCTGCCCTCCCCGGCTGATCAGGTAGACGAGCAACCAGCGGGCCCGAGCTGACTCGAAGGCGGGCGGAGGCACCACCCGACCTCGCACCGAGATGACCGTCTGTCCCAGCGTGACCAGGCGCAGGCACTCCGTCTCGGGTGTTCCCTCGGCCGGAGCGGTGCCGGACGCCCGCTGAATCTCCTCGAGCACAGTCGGCTCGATGGCCAGTCCGTCCAGTGAGCGTCCGTGCGCCAGAGCCACGCAGGCGTTCAGCACCTGCTCGGCCCGCCCCCGCGAAGGGGAGCCCAGGGCCAGCAGCAGCCGCACCACCGGCTCGAGAGGTTCGACCTCTCCCCCGCGAGAGACTGCGTCACTCATCAGATCGTGCAGTCGGCAGGCCAGGCGCACGGCCTCCAGCTCGTCGCCGGTCAGGCCCAGGCGCTGGCCGGCGGCAACCGCAACCTGCTCGACCGCCTGGACGTGACTTGCGAACTCGGGATGTTGCTGCAGCTCTTCGGTGAAGGCCAGCAAGGCCGGCCGCAAGGGGGGGCGGCGGCGTCGCTTGCGCAACTCGCGAATTCGTGCCAGGAAGCCGTCCAGGTCGAAGGGTTTCTTGAGGTAGTCATCCACGCCCAGCCGGAGGGCCTGAACGGGGGCTTCCTCGTCGGCGAAGCCGCTGATGAGGATCAGGTGCGCTTCGGGCAAGATCTGACGGAGAGCAGTGACCGTCTGGATGCCGTTCATCTCGCTCATGCGAACGTCCGAGATGACCAGATCGAACATCCGCTGGCGGGCTCTCTCCAGCGCCTCGCGCCCGCTGGCGGCGCTCACCACCGAGAAGCCCTCGCGCTCGAGCAGCATGCTCAGGGTCTGGCGCACCAGGTCGTCGTCGTCCACCAGCAGGATGTCCAGCACGGTCGCGCAGTTCGACGAGGCGCCGGAGCCGGCCTGTAGAAGCACCCGCCCATGGGACCCGATCCGGCCAGAAGCTGGCGTTTTTCCGTCGCGGTTCTGGCCGTGGGGCTGGGGCTCTGGATGGCCAGCGGGCCGCTGGTGGCGCCTCCGGCCTTGACCCTGCTGGCTCTGGCCTTGATCGCCATCTATGGCGAGCTACGCTCACTCTACGTACCCGGCTACGGCGCCCTGAACCTGGGCGAGTGCCTCTATTTCGGGGCCACCCTGTGCTGGGGCCCGGCCACGGGAGCTCTGCTGACCGCCCTGCTGGGGCTGACCTCCGATCGGCTCAACCGCAAGCGCCCTGTGGTGCTGACTTTCAACCTGGGCTGGTCGCTCGTCACCTTCACCCTGGTGGGGATGGTGGCCCGCGGAGCCGATCTGTCAGCGCCGGCTCGCCTGCTGGCCGCCGCCCTCACCTACGCGGTGACTGCTGGCGCGCTGCAAGCGGCCGCTCAGAGCTATTTCGAAGGCCTCTCCTTCCAGCACACCGCCCGGATGCAGTTTCAGGGACTCAAGCTGCAAGTTCCGGCCGTGCTCACGCTGGGCACCCTGTGCTCCCATCTTCTCTTGTTGGCCCCCTGGGCCGTGCTGTTGATGGTCTTTCCGGTCGAGATCACCTCGGCCTACGTGCGCATTCGCGAGCTGCATACGAGCCTGCAAGCCGCCCACCGACAGTTGCAGGAAGCCCAGGCTCGCATGCTGGCCGGCGAGCGCCAGGCCTCGCTGGGCGTGATGGCGGCCGGCGTGGCCCACGAGATCAACAATCCCCTGGCGGCCATGGCGACGACCCTGCACATGCTCCGCCGCCACCCGGGCGATGCGGCCTGCCTGGAGCTATTAGAGAAAGGCATCGCCCGCTGCCAGGGGATCACCACCCGCATGCTGGCCTACTCGCGCGGGCCGGGCACGGGCCAGGAGCGGGCCGATCTGGCCGCCGTGCTGTCCGATGCTCTCTTGTTCACCGAGGTGCAGCTCAGAAGGACTCCTGATCTGGCCGGCCTTCCCCCGGTGGCCTGCGAGCCGGGCGAACTGGTTCAGGTGCTCACCAACCTGCTCTCCAATGCTCACCAGGCCAGCCCTGAAGTGGAGGTGAGCGCCCGCGCGAGCGGGGCCATGGTCGAGTTGGAGGTGCACGACTTCGGTCCCGGTATTCCTGAGGAGATCCGGTCCAGGCTGTTCGAGCCGTTCTTCACCACCCGGCCGGTGGGCCAGGGCACCGGGCTGGGGCTCTTTCTCGCTCGGGGCATCGCCGAGCGAGCCGGCGGAAGCCTGGAGCTGGCTGCCACCGGCCCGGGGGGGAGCACCTTCCGGCTGTTGCTGCCCACGCTGAGCAACAGATAGCCGGTGGCCCTGCCTGGCCAGGCTCGCGCACCTGGCCAGGCGTTTCAGGATTCTTTCTCGCCAGGAAGGTAAGCTGAGGCCATGATGCAGATTCGCCCCGAGTTCAAACAGTTCATCGGCTCCAGCTCCTGGGGCCAGCAGAAGGGCTTCTACGAGCCTACCACCGAGGAGCTTGAGGCGCAGGCCTTCCAACTGCCCGTCGACGAGTCCCTCTACGGACCCATCTCGCGCAGCCATCTGGACTTCCTCAACATCGGTCACAACGCCCAGGATTTCAACAAGCTGTCTCCACAGGTGAGGGCCAGGGCTCAGGAAGTGGCCGAGCGAGGCGGGACTTGGGGCGAGATTCAAGAGGCCCATGAGCAGGGCAAGCTGGCCTGCATCCACATGAGCAATGTGGCTGACGCGCACAAGGGTTTGATCGGCACGATGCTCGGCCCGCACGGACCGGCTCTGGCGCACTTCATGGAGGCCCTGGCCGAGAAGACCGGAGTCGACGGCCTGGCCAGCCTACGGATCGGGGTAGGCGGGGTGGACATGGTGGCTGGCGATGTCTACCAGGTCACCCCGCAAGAGTACATGGGCTCCAACCTCAATGGCGTCACGGGTGAGCCGGTGGCCCGCGTTTACATCGACATGACCAACGGCACGTCGTTTTTGTTGCCCGACGATAAGTTCCGCGGAGCCTGACGAGCAGGAGCCAGGCCCTGGATGGCACACCCATCCTGATGGCCAGGGTGCAAGACTACTTTCTCGGTTTTCTGCTCGACGCCACTCTCGACCGCCCCGCAGCGCGCCAATGTCCCCATGTGGCCGCCCTGCGCCAGGGTGATCCTCATCCCTGGGTGGCCAACCTGCGTCAAAGGGCCCTGAAGCGTTTCTCTCAGGCCGACTGGCTGGTTTTCGACTGGCTGCGCCAGCCCGAGCAGCTTCATCGACTGACCACCAGGCCCGAGCCACCTTTTCAGGCGGCTCGCCTGAGCCAGCGCTCATTCTGGATCTTCTGCGCCTGGGCGGGACGCTATCCGCCCCGCCCCGCGGTGTTCGAGATGGGCCAGGTGCTGGGCGCCTTTCTGGCCGGCAATCACGAAGAGGCCTATACCCAGGACCTGCTGGCGCTGGTGGATCGGCTCCACGAACAGAGCTCGCCCGAGGATCGGGCCAAACTGCTGGCCGGGCTGGGTCACCTGCTCGAAGGGCACTCACCTCGCAGCCTCAAGGGTCAGGTGGCGCGCCGGCTGCGCAACGCGTTGACTCCTCAAGAGGGAGCCTTGCTCGAGGATCTGATCGCTCAGCTTTCCAGTTTTTTTTGAGCCGTACTGATTATGCTGGCAGCATGAACGTCAACGCTTATCCGCTTCCCAACCGCAGCGAGCTGCTGTCTTCCCTGCGCACCCACCAGGCCAATGGCACTCAGTCCCCGCTGATCGCGGCAGCGGCCAGTTGCCTGGATGAGTTCAAGTCCGAGAGTGGAGAGCGGCTGGTGCAAGACCTCCAGCAGGCTCGCTCGACCACCAGCCTGCGAACGGCTCTGGGCGTGGCCGCCGGCGGCCTCCTGGCAGCGCTCGGTCTGGGCACCGGGCTGGGCCTGGCGGGTGTCGCCCTGGGCGCCGGAGTGGCCGGTATGTCCCTCTGGCTGGGAGCCCGCCGTCAGGAGAAGCTGGACAATTTCGGGCTCTTCATCGGTGCCGTCAACCTGCAGCAGGTGGTCGAGGGCAAGTTCGATGCCCAACCTCAACCTCAATCGACCCGTGCCAGGGCTGAAGCACAGCCGATGCCCGATGGCTGGAAGAACCAGAAGAAACCCCAGAGCGACATCGTCATCGACACGGTTTACGACCCGAGCAGCGGCTCTCACGTGGCCCACACCATTTACGAGTTCCCTCGACCTCCTCAGCCCGAGGCACCCCAGACCCGGACCGTGATCGATATGAAGCCCGACGCTCGGGGAACCTTCGTGATGGATCGGGTGTACGAGTCTTAAGCTATCTTTCAGAGGCCTGGAGTAGGTTCTTGCAATGATCAAGCAAACGACAGTCAGCCAGAACGACATTCGCCAGCTCTTTGGCGGGCGAGCTCCGGTCGTGGAGGGCCCCGAGGTGGAGATCCAACACGGCCGCCACGCCCTGGACCTGCCGGCGGGCTCGGACACCCGCTTGTTGGGCGGCGACCCGCTGCTGGTCACCAGGACCGACGACGGTCTGGTTGCCCGCGATCCCGATTCGGGAGAGGAGCGCTGGCATTACAAGCCTCCCGAGTCGGGTCGTTTCAGCTGGGCTGCCTCTCAAGATGGCCAGTTCCTGGCCGTGCGCCAGCGAAACCAGATCGAGGTGGTTCGCGCCGATGAGGGGAAAGGGGTGCAGACTCTGGCCCTGCCTCCCGAGGCCGAGTACAGCACCGATCCGGTGGCCAACACGCATACGATCAAGTTCGGGCCCGAGCACACGCTGATTGCCGACTACAAGGCGATGGGGCGCGATGGGAGTCGCAGCTGGGCCGAGCACAACCTGGCCTTCTTTGACCTGGACACCGGCCAGGGACCGGCCGTGGCCCACATGGGCTCGGTGGGCCACATGGCCTTCGAGCCTCAGGTCGCTCCGGACGGGCAGACCCTGCTCTGCGATGACTCCTACGGCCTGAAAGCGCTGGACCTGACCAGCGACCAGAAGCTCTGGCAGCGAAATGACGTGCGCCACGTGAAGTCAGTGGAGGCTGATGGCCAGGGACGCCTGGCAGTGCTGCACTCGGGCGGCCTGGAGATACTCGACCAGGAGACCGGCAAGACTCGGATTCTGGCCAAGAAGGGCTGGCTGGCCGACGAATTGCACGCCCAGGATGAGCGGCTGCTGGTGCAGGACTGGCGCCACGAGAGCATGACCTCGGTGCGCTGGGACGGGTCGGAGGAGTGGAATCTCAAGCTCCCCGCGAAGACGACCTTCAAGCAGGTCATCGTCACTGACGACCTGATCTACGCTACCGCAGCCTCCGAGGAGGAAGGCTACCAGGTCCGCCTGCTGCTGGCCGACCCCCGCACCGGCGACGTGCTGGCCCAGAGTCAACTCCTGGGCCACCTGCGCCACGGATTACCGATGTTCCAGGCCCAGGAAAAGGTCTACCTGGCTCTGGAGGATGGAGCCATCTCCTTCTCCCCCGCGGATTTGAAGCTTGACCAGCTGAAGAGCGATGCCGCCTTGTCCGAGCGACCCGTAGGCATCGAGGTGGGCAACAACTTCGTCCAGGTGGGTGGGGTGCGCCTGAAAGCTCGAGGCTGACAGCGGCGCTCCCAGCCGGGATCGGCACATTCATGCAAGCTGATTTCGAACGGCCTGAAAGCACCTTTGCAGCTCTCGGCTGGACTCGAAGGCGCAGCGAATCTGCCAGAGGATGAGTTCCATTCCGCCAGGGATCCGAAAGCCTCGAGCCAGAGACATCTGCACATCAGGGCAAGCGTATTCGGCCAGAAAGGGAGCCACCAGCTCACTCGAGCGACAAGACAGCTCCAGCAGCAGAATCAGAAGGTCGTCGGCCTGGCGCGCCTCGGCCCCCAGCCCGGGATCGTGACGGGCATCGAAGTCGAAAAGGCGACAGCGCTCCCCGTCATAGAGCAGGTTTCCCAGGTGGGGGTCGCCGTGCGACCAGCCCTCCAGTTCGTGGCAGCGGCGCAGTTCGCGGGCCGCCAGGCGGACCAGACTCGAGTCCAGCCGCAGGCTTCGCAAAGTTTGGCCGGGCAGGTGGCGGATCTCCAGGGAGCGCACCCCCGCGGCCCGACAGTGGTCCGGACCGTATAGCAGCTGGTAGCACGCGATCTCATGCCGCTGCCAGTCAAGCGGTCTGAGGAAGAAATGAATGGGAAATCGGCCCCAGCGCAACACCACATTACTGACGGCTATGGCCAGGCTGGCACCGGGACGGCGCGCTTTGAGCCACCAGTTGCCCCGTCGTTCGAGCCGGTTGAAGCGTATTCCAGATAACCGGTAGGCCAGCGAAGTGGTGCCTTCCACTCAGGGGTTCACCTCGTCTCAGAGCCAGGCGCAGAGAGTCGGGCAAATTGCCGCGACGCGAGCGTGCGAGGTGGAACAGTGATCTTCAGGAGTGGGGTTGCTCTCCTCGCCCCATGGCCAGGATGGCGCTTGACTGGCGGTCGCGCACGAAGAACTGGAACGGGTGGTCGGGCTGGTTGCTGGCCACCCGGTCGGTGACGTAGGGGGTCGGGGCAAAGACCACGGCCGTGACGGCACTGGCCTGCACGCCGGCCTCGGTCACCTCCACCGCCGTCTGGTTGAGCACCCGGCTCATGGAGAGCTCGGGGCTCGCGCTCATGGCTGAGAAGTCGGCCTGCCCGGCGGTAAATGCGCGAGACAGGCCCATGGAGCTCAGGGCGTCGGCCAGGTCGAGCTTGCTGCCCACCTGGAAACGGGGCAGGCTGACCTCCACGGGGGCGACCTTGATCTCCTTCACCCAGCCGGCAAACTTCTTGGCGTCCAGACCTTGAGTGATGCGGCTCAGCCCGGCTCGCTCGCGGGGCAACATGAAGCAGACCGACATGGTGTTTCCCTGGCATGGCACCTCCAACAGTTGGAAGAGCTCGTTGCCCATGAAACCGAGGTTGCCCTTGAGGTGCATGAAAGGGTCCTGAGTGACTCGTCCGGACGGGTTGGTGATCGGCTTGAGCTGGAACGGGCACTCCCACGGGCTCGAGAAGGTGACCGAGCTGACCAGCACCAGCCGGGTAGCGTCGTTCAGGGCCCCAGAACCGAACAGGACCGGTATCCTCTTCTGGGTTGCCGTTTCCACCCAGGCATTGACAGGATTGCGCTCCGAGCCATCGGGATTGTCGAGGGGCCGGGCCGTGGTCTTGAAACTCTCCTCCAGACCGGCCAGGTAGGCCGGCTGAAAGGGATGCTGAGGGTGGTGCCAGAGGCTGTTCTGGAAGGGGAGTTTCATGAGGTGTTTGCCAAGCTGGCGAGCCCAGGGATCGGTCAGAAAGAGAGGCCGGCCCATATCGGCGGTGGTCTGACCGCGCGAGCCCAGGAAGGCCATCGCCAGAGCGCCGGAGAGAGCGAGCGGCGCCATCACGGCATTTCCGCCTGGAAGCTGGGGGTAAACCTCAAAAGCGAGGCGGCTTGTGCCGCTGATCACCATCTCGCTGGCGGAGGTCACCAGGGAGCGAAGCTGGCCAATAATCTTCATAGGACAGGAGTTATTGCATTCGAGAGTCCGATGTTCCTGTCAGGACGCGTTTTTGGAGGGCTTGCCCCAATGTCATTTCCGGCTGAAGACGAACCTTGTTGTGGTCCGGAAGGATCCTTCCGGTCCCTTGTGGATGTGGATCTTCATTGTTTGAGATGGCCGAGAGGCAACCCGCGAGCAGGCTAAGATGACCGGACAACAGCAACGAGCCCGTCCCCTGCAATGGTCCGGGAGGGTGGCCGCCAGAGTCGTCAAAGCAAATAGGCCTGTTGGTCACCCTGGAGCACACATACCGCTACGCGGCTCCCTCCAGCGCGGCGCCAGGCAGGCTCCACCTGGCGACCGAGCTGCCCTGGTTCTTTCAGGGCAACCTGACCGCTCCCCGGCGCACGGCCGATCTGTTGCTGGCCCTTTCGCGGGTGGTGCGCTCTCGCTTTCACACGCCTGCGGCCATGCTGGCCCGCATCCTGCGCGAGGCCGACCCGGTCATCACCTGCGGGGTCGACCGGCTGCGGCTGGAGGGCTTCTCGGCCTGCTGTGGAGCCTACGCGCGCGTCGACCTGCTGCCGGCTGCCCTGGACGGGGCTCTGCTCTCGCACGGAACCACCAACGTCGATTTCAATCCCGAGATGCGGGCCGCGCTGACCGCTCTGGGCGAGGGCGAGCGCTGCGCGCTGACGGTGGGGCGCGAAGGGATCGAGCTGGCGGGAGTGAGCGAGAAACGAGTCCCCCTGCCTTTGCGCTGGCTGAAGGGATTCGTCGAGGCGCAGGCCCACCAGGCCCGCATGCAGCTCTTCTTTGACATCGACGCCAGCGAGACGCGCCGCTTTCTGCGCGAGCTGAGAGGCGAGTCTTCGGGCTACGTGGTGAGTGCCGGGCGGGGCCTTCGTCTGAGCCAGGTCAAGGCCCCTGGCGCGGTGAGCGTGGCCGGGGTCCAGCGCCTGAAGGTGCTGCAAGACCTGGCCCGCCACGCTCGCGGTCTGCGCGTCTACGGGCATGACGGGGGAGCCTCGGCTTTCGAGTTGATCCTCCCCGAGGCGCGCTTTCACCTCGTGCTCAGCCCCGAGGTGTGGCGCGGATTCTCGGGCGAGGGCCAGGTGCTGGGGCCGCTGCTGAGCCCGGCCGATAGCGAGCGTCTGCGCCAGGCCTTGAGCTGGCAGCCGGTGCTCTCGGTGGAGGAGCTGAGCGCGCGCTCGGGCCTGGCCGGACCTGAGGTTCTCTCCGCCCTGGCTCACCTGGGCAGCCGGGGCGTGGTGGGCTACGACCTCGAGTTGGGCGGGTGGTTCCATCGCACCTTGCCTTACGACTATAGCCTGGTCGAGGAGATGCATCCTCGCCTCAAGGCGGCCCGCAAGCTGGTCGAGAGCGGCGGAGTGAGGCGCGAGGGGGAGCAGGTCTGGGTGCGCGGCAGCCAGGTCGAGCATCGGGTGCGCTCGGGCCGCTGCACCTGCCCCTGGTTTGCCGCCCACCAGGGCGAGCGTGGGCCCTGTAAACACGTGCTGGCGGCGCAGCTTCTGGAGGAGGGGGAGGATGAGCCCACAGGAGCTTGAGCAGGCCATCCTGAGCGGCGAGCAGGCGGTGGTCGAGTGCCTGCAGGCAGCCGATGAGAGTGAGCGGCGGGCAGCCGCGCCGGTGGCCGTTCGTCTGTATGCTGCCTGGCGGTCCGACCCGCTGGGGGAGAGCAAGTCGCTGGGGGGGCCGGCAGCCCTGGCCCTGCTGGGCACTGCCAGCCTGAGCGAGCTTCGCAAGGCTCACCTGGATGGGGTCTGGGATCATGAGCGGGCGGTTGCGGTTCTGCGCCAGCGCCGTCCCGATTGGCTGCCCGCCTGGGTGGCCTGGACGCTGGAGAAACAGCCGTTCATCTCGCGCTGGGGGCTGGCCCGGCGCCTGGAGCGCGAGGGGCTCATCGCCCGCCCCGAGGGGGAGGGCTACTGGCTGGGGATGATCGTGGGCACCGCCAGGAACGGTGCCCTGCGGATGCTCGAGCTCGATCCGGAGTTGCTGGAGCTGGTCTGGAAGCTGTTCGAGGTGGAGGGCAGCGGCGAGTTCAGTCTGGCCGCCCACGACAAGTACACCCGCGAGCAGGACAGCTGGGCTCATGCTCTGCGTGAACTGGCCGCTCAGGGGTGTCTGGACCGGCAGCGCCTGCTCGACGCCAGCCTGCAGGCCCTGGCGCGCGACTTCGAGCAGTTTCGAGCGGGCTGGTTCTCGCGTTTTCACGAGTCGATGCAGCCCACCCCGGAAGAGCGAATGGCCCGTCTGGAAAACTATCGAGGCTTGCTGTCGAGCCGCATTCCGCCCACCGTCACGTTCGCTTTGAAGGCGCTGGCCGAGCTGAAGGCCGATCCCGGCGAGCACCTGGCCCCGGCCCTCAACGCCCGGGAAAAGGGCACCGTTCGGCTGGCCCTCAAGCTTCTGGCCGGCAGCCAGACCCCCCGCAAGGCCTTCCTGGCGGCCGAGGCGCTCTCTCACAGCGCCGCTGAGGTGCAGAAAGAGGCCTGGTCGTTGGTGAAGCGTCACGGCTCGCCGGCCGACACTGAGCTGCGCCGGGCGCTGGAGGAACGCCTGGGGAGCCTTTCGGCCACCCTGGCTCCGGACGTGCGCGCCTGGCTGGGCGCTCCCGAACCGGCTCGAGTCGCCCCCGCGCCGGAGCCTGTCAAGCCCGAAGAGCCCGTGCGGGTGCGAGGTGTGGCCGATGTCGAGGAGCTGCTCGAGCTGCTGGCCCGTTTGCTCGAGACGGGAGAGCCCGCCCTGGATCTCGAGCGGGCCATGGACGGGGTGTCGCGCCTGTCGAATCAAAAGCCTGGCAAGGCCGGAGAGCCGCTCTTGAAGCGAGCCCGCCAGAAGCTGGCTCGACCGGGAGGGCGCTGTCAGGCCGAGATGGCCCGTCTTGCCCTGGCCTGGCTCGCCCGCGAGCAGGTGCAGCGCCCGGAAGAGCCGATCACGCTGGGTGCCTTCTTGAGCGCCCGGGTGGAGGAGCTGTGCGCTCGCGTGCTGTCCGGCCAGGCCGGACCGCTACTGGCTCTATCGAGCTGGTCTTCGCTGGGGATCGAGCCGTCCGACCTGGCGGCGCGCCTGCCGGGGGGGCGGCTGGACCTGATCCAGGCTCTGCACCGCCTTCTGCCCGGCCCGCCGGAGACGTTCCGGGGGGTGGCGGGCGAGGAGGGGGCGGCGCTGCGCTTTGCCCTGGGCGGCGACGAAAAGGTCGATTCCGGCCCCGGCCTCTGGGCGGCCGCCGCCCGGATGTTGAGCAAGACCAGCCCCTCGGCCAGCCTGTGGGCGGCCGCCGCCCGAGTCCGTTGCCCGGACAGCGACTGCCCCGAGGTAGAGGCCCGCTACCCGGGCCTGGGCCGGGCTCTCCAGAGCAAGCTTCGCATCGTCCCTCGTCACGGCCACCTCTGGGTGGAGGCCGAATGCCCGGCTCAGAGCTCGCTCGAGCTGCCTGGCCAGCAGATCTGGCTCAGGCCAGGGAACGATACTCCTGCCGACCGCCGCTGGCAGGCCACTATCTGGCCCGCCGGGCGCCAGGCCTGGTGGGCTCAGGGATGCCATGAGCTGGGCAACAACCTGGACTGGTGGGAGGCCGACTGGGCCGACATCGTCTACCTCGAGAGCCTGCTCGAGCCCCGTCCTCTGGATGCTTACGGGCGGCGCCTGCTGGCCCTGGGACTGGCCGCCAGGGAGCCGGGTCAGTCAGGCATGTCGGTGGATGCGCTGGCCAGAGCCCTGACCGAAGGCCGGCTGACCGGGGTGGAGCTGGCCGACAGCATGGCCGAGGTGGCCGAGCTGGCCAAGCCTGGTCGCTGGGCTCGCACCCTGGGCACGGTGGCCCGGCTCTCTGAGGCGCATGCCGGCCAGGTGCACGCCGCGCTGGAGCGCTTGCTCGGTCAGGCCCCTCCGGCGGGCGAGCTGATCGAGCTGCTCGTGGAGCTGGGAGCCCGGCTGGGTCGTCCGCTGACCGACCCGGCTGCCCGCCGGGCTCTCGAGCAGGTCAAGGGCAGCGGAAAAGCCGCCAGGCTCGCCCGGGTGGCCTTGGCGGAGGATTGAGCCCCTCGAAGGCGGCGCGCACAGATTTTCGACATGTGCGCGCGGAGCTGACCCCGATCATTGGCTGGCCTCCGAATCCATTCTACCGTGGTGACAGTGCAAGACCTGGAGACGTTTCACTTCCGGACTTCCTGGCGCTGGTTCTGGCTCATCGCGGGACTGGGGTTGGCCATGGCCGCTTACCTGGCTCACCTGGGTCTGTGGGGCCTGAGCGTCATTCCTCCGCAGATGAACGAGCCCGACCTTCGCTTTACCGTCGGCTACGTGCCTCTGGGACTGGCCGCGGCACTCTTGCTAGGACTGGTTCCCCTGGCCCGGTTGCGAGGAGCCAGGGAGTGGGAGCTGGTCCGCTCGGGCCTGAAGATGCACCGCTCGCGAGGCACCTACGTCTTTCGCTGGGAGCAAGTTCGGATCTTTGCTCGCCGAGGCGGCCGCGTGCTCGACAGCGCCCTGATTTCGGACGGTCACCGCAACACTCGAGTCTATCGGCTGTTCCTGCCCGGTTATGACCGGTTCTGCCGCCTGGTGGTGGACAAGGCCCGCCAGGTTGCGGCTCGCCAGGGAACGGTCGACCTGGACGCTTGACTTGAGTTTCTCTTGCTCGCCTCTGCGATGCGGACGAGCACCTCAGGTCCGCTTGCGCATGCGCAGGGGCACCGAGCCGATGGCCAGCCTGTCGCCCACCAGCCCCACCGTCTGACCCAGGGCCGAGCCTTCAGCCGAGTATTCCGATTCGCGCAGTCGGTCGAAGGCAAGCTCCACGGTTTTCTCGGCCGGGGTGCCGGTGACGCGCAGCTGCATGATGTGGCTCTCGAGCGAGTTGGAGAGCACGTCGAAAGGGACGTCCTGGCGCAGGGTGCCGCTGTCCTGCCACACCTGGAGGCGCTCGAGCGCCTTCTGCAGGCCCTGGTAGCTGCCAGTCAGGTAGTGGGAGTGCTCCACCCGGGCGATCCTGTCGGCCAGCGGGATCTCCGCCGACAGGCTCCCGGCCGCCGCGCCGGCCACCGTTGCGCGGACCATTTCGGACAGCTCTTCTGGAGAGGGTCGCTTCTCTGAGCGGGACAACTCCTCGAGCAGGGCGGGCAGGGTCAGCGCCGCTTCAGGTCCGCTCTCGCGCAGCACCGACTGGACGGTCTGGAGGATCAGCTCTCTCGGATAGCCCAGCCTTCGGCCCAGGCGCTCGGATTCTCCCAGCGCCGAAACGGTCTCCACGATGGCCTCCGGAGTCAGTCGGGTCACGAGATCGCTGTTGGGCCGATCCCGGAAGGCCCCTGACAGGTCCAGGGGCTGGTCCGTGAGGAGCGCCTCGGGAAGCTGGCCTGGCTGACGGTCCCCGATCAGTCGGGCCGCCCCCACCCAGGCAAGCTTCTGGCTCTCGAACTCCTGGCGGCGCTCGGGGGTCACCTTGCCCTCCTTGACCCGCCCATCCAGCAAATCATCGAGGTGGCGCAAACCCCCCACCGAGCCGGTGAAAGCCAGGCTCTGCTCGATCCGGCTCAAGAGGTCCTGGCAGCCATCCCCGCTTCGATACGCAGTGCGAGCGTGGGAGAAGAACTGGTTGCCCAGGTCCTTGGGGTCGTGGCGCTCGGCCCACCGGTCGGCCAGGTCGGCCAGCAGCGGGGCTGGCTCGTCCCCGCCCAGGAGCAGGCAAGCGGAGAAGGCGTCGCCGAGCGCATTCTCGCCATACTGCCCGAGCCGTCTCTCCAGGTCATGAAAGGTGTTGGCCAGGCGGTCGAGCGTCTGGCCAACGCTTTCGCCCTCTCGATGCTGGAGATGCAGGTTGTAGCCGATGGTGGCGAGCCGCTCGGTGGGCACGTCGGTGGCCAGCAGCTCGTCCACGACTCTGGGCAGGCTCTTGAAACCCGGTTGCCATTCTTTGAGCGGGTGGGAGATGTAGCCGACCACGTGGCGCTGCTCGGTCACTTTGAGGCCCTTGCCGGCCAGCTTGTCGATCTGATCGAGCTGGCGCTCGATGGCCTGGAAAGCGTCCTCGCCCGGGTCGCGGTAGTTCTCGGCCGCATGGCGAAAGACTTCCGGGTCGGGCTTGTAGCTCGAAAAGACCTTCTTCTCGGCCTCCTGCAGCTTCTCGATCCGGGGACCGAGCCTCTCGCTGGCCTCGAGGGCCGCCTCCAGGGGCTGGTCGGGGCCCAGCAGGCTGGCCATGAAGAGCGTGAGCCGGGCTCCCTTGTACCAGTTCTGGGGCGGTCCCCATCGGCGGGGCTCGCCCTTCTCGTTGTGGGTGTAATCGCGGTCGATAGCCTGGCGCACTGCCTGGCGGTGCGGAGCAGGAACCCGGGCCAACAACCTCTGCAGGCTGCAGGCCAGATAAGGGTCGCCGTAGTCGTGCAGTAAGCTGAGGAACTCTGCTTTCTGCTCGGGCTGATCGGCCAGCACGCAGTTCACGACGGCCAGCGCGAACTGGGCCCGGCTGAAGTCGCCCCAGCCCCGGCTGCCGGAGGTCCGACCGCGGCACTGGCCGAGCCTGTCGAGCATGGCCAGGAAGTCAGCCGTCGCCTGCTCGAGGGGCTGCTTGCGGTACTCGACGTCCACCTCGACGTCGCCGCCGATGTAGCGCATGCCACCCTCACCGCTGGACATCTCCACCAGGAATCGGGCCGAGTCGACGGCATCGCTGGGGTTCAGTCTTTCGGTCAGACGGGTGGCCAGTTCGATCCGCTCCTGGCTCGAGGTCAGGCCCGGATGGCGGACGTCGGCCAGTTTCTTGAGCTGCTCAGGGGTAAAGGTGGGCTTTGGTGGGGGGGGCTCTTCGGCCGCGGGACGTGTCCCAGTGGCGGACAGAGGCTGCCTGGCCCCGAGATAGCCTGCCTGCTGCTGGAACGCTGAGATCCTCACCTGTGCAGCTTACCCCTGCACGCGAAAAAAGGTCTGAACGCGAACAGACTGACGCAGGTGTCGAAGCAGACTCAATGACCACCCCATCTTCGAGCTCGCCGTCTACAAATGGTGCCCCCCGGCAGCAAGTCACAAGCAGGAGTGGCACACGTGCCAGTTGTGGGAGCTGGCACAAATCGTGCCAACCTCCGGAAGCTGGCACAAGCTGCCACCTCCAGAAGCGGCAGACGAAGCTGGCACAAATCGTGGGAAATCATAGACATAGCGCACCCTTGGAGGACTCTTGCGTCACTCTGCTAAGTCCCAGGCACCCGGACCGGGTGGCCGGGGGCCTTCTTGTGGGCCGGGGCCGCGCCGGCCCGGTCCATCGGGCGGGCCAGGC
Source organism: Candidatus Xenobia bacterium (assembly GCA_045863235.1). Lineage (GTDB taxonomy): Bacteria > Vulcanimicrobiota > Xenobia > Xenobiales > QWHO01 > QWHO01. The sequence goes on from BTUM01000079.1 coordinate 22,745, forward strand.
CGGCGCATCGGCCGCTCGCGGGGAGGGGAGAGCTCGCGCAGCTTCTGTTGCTGGGTCGGGGTGAGCACCGCTTTGGTGGCCAGGCGCATCTCGAGTCTTTCCATCTCCAGGGCGGCGTGGGTGGACTCGGCCTGAGCCGCCAGCTTGCGAGCCTGCTCGGGGTCGGGCTTGTCTTGACGCATCAAGACCTCCAGGTCGAACTTCTGCAACTGCAGCCTGCCCTTCAGCTCGATCATCTTGCGGACGTGACGGATGGCGATCTGGTTGAGTTGCTCGCGTTGCTCCTGAGACAAGCCGAGGGGCGCTGCCAGGCGGTCGACGTCCATCATCGAGATCTCTGGCGGACCAGGCTCCGGGCCACCTTCGGGCCCGTCCTGGGCCCAACCGGCCATTGTCAGGCAGGCCAGCATCGTTCCTGTGAGGATCCATCGTTTCAGCATGCGCTCCTCCTTCGACAGAGTTCCTGAACTTCAGACGGGTAGACGGGCAAAACGTTACATCACAGTTCGTTTCGGGTCTGTGAGGGCCTGCCCTCGCCGGGCTCTGACTCGTTCTCCGGCGGGCGCCCCTTCTCAGAGACACCCGACGCTAATGTGCTCGCACTTTGGTTTTGCACATTAGCACAATCTGACGAACGCGCCGGAACTGCGTTCCAGCGCGTTGTAAAGTGCAAGACCAAAGGCCTTGCACTTTAGCTTCGACCCGACGCCTTCAAACGCACAGGAGTGGTCCATAGAAAGATGCGACGACCCGAGGATTCTATGACTTTGTCGGGCACCCAACCTTCCATGTCGTAGATGTGCGATACAACCTTGGTTCCACGTCTAAGCTCGCTGAGAAGTTTGGGCTGTAACTCGCGGTTGATTCGTGGAGAGAGGAAGAGGGTAACCACGCTGGCATCCTTGAGATTGACGTCGAAGAGGCTGGTATGAATAAACTCAGTTCGATCTTCCACTGATTGCTTTCGAGCATTGGCGCGACTGATTCTTACGAGGTCCTCGTCGATCTCCACCCCTGTTGATCGGGCCCCTCTTCGGGCCGCGGCAATGGTGATTCGTCCGTCTCCCGAACCCAGGTCATACACCTTCGATTTGGCGTCTACCTCGCCCAGATCCAGCATCAATTCCACAATTTCGGGGGGAGTGTCGACGTAAGGGACGTCGGCAATGTCGACTTTGTATTTTGTGCTTCGCCAGGCTGCTAAGGCGACGCCAATAAGGATCAAAAGCAGGATGGACTTTCGATAAGGGCGAGAGGACTTCAAGCTCATGTTTTCTCCTGGACATGAACTTCAACCAAAATTCCAATTTACCGCCCTCTTCACCAAACTCTCATATGAAAGCATTTTAATCTAATCTTAACCAGAGCGGAGATTTTAGGGAGTATTGCTGGCCCGGGATGCCCCACCATGTCAAGGGAACGATCAGGGACTGCGAACTTCGTGCGTCGAGGGAGCCAGCCGTCTGAAGTGGGAGACGTTGAGAGTGAGCAGCTCGGTCGCCTTACCGAGCAAGGCAGCTCGAACGATCAGGGCGTCATAGACGGTTCCGCCCGCTATACCCCGTGCGCGGCATTCCTCCAGCACCGACCAGTAGTCGGCGCCAGTCAGCTCGACGATGTGCTTGTCTTGGAGATTGCCCTGCACCAGGCGGTGTGCGGCGGCGGGCGCCAAGCGATGAGGTGGCGGAAGCCGGGTCAGCACCGAGTAAACCTCGGCCAGCGTGTGGGCCGCTGCCAGGATGGGAGTCCTGCCTGCGATGCAGTCTACCCAGGCCTGACGACACCTTGCATGGTCTTCGTGCCAGGGGAATCGCTCTGTCAAGATCCGCCATCTCGCTGACCCGCAATCAGGCTGGACACCGGGCACGCTGTCTTCCCAGAAGCCGGTCCTCTCAGACGCTGACCGGCGAGCGCAGGCGGTGCCACTCCTGCAAACTGCGCACCTCTAAGGGCCCCCGGGCGTAGCGCTCGAAGGCCTCCACCACGGCCTGGGCCCCCTCCACCGTGGTGACCAGAGGCACCTCGCAGGTGACCGCGGCCATGCGGATGTCTGCCGCGTCGCGCTTTCTCTCGGCCCCGCTGGGGGTGTTGAGCACCAGCGAGATCTCGCCCCGCTCCATGCGGGCGATGGCGTGGTCGCTGTCGCCGAGCTTGCCGGTGATCTCGACCTCCAGCCCCGAGCCTCGCAGCACGGCGGCCGTGCCGTCGGTGGCCAGCAGGCTGAAGCCCAGCTTGACCAGGCGGCGGGCCAGCGGCACGGCGGCCCGCTTATCCTCGTCGCGCACCGAGATGAAGGCGCGTCCGCCCAGGCGGATGCGATGGCCGCTCGCGAGCAGGGCTTTGAGGTAGGCCCCGCCCGGCTCGCGGTCGATGCCCATCACCTCCCCGGTGGACTTCATCTCCGGGCCCAGCAGCGGATCCATGCCCTCCAGGCGTTTCCAGGGCAGCACGACCTCCTTGAAGGCCGAGTAGGGGAGCTTGAGGTCCCACTCGGGAAGATCCGAGAGCTTCTGGCCCAGCATGAGATCCACCGCCATGGCCACGAAGTCAAGGCCGTAGGCCTTGCACAGGAACGGCACGGTGCGCGAGGCACGGGGGTTCACCTCGAGCAGGTAGAGCTGGCTGCCGCGCACGCCGTATTGCGCGTTCATCAGGCCCACGATGTTCAGGCGCCGGGCCAGCGTGCGCAGATCCTCCTCGATCTGCGCCAACTGGAGGGCGGTCAGGTTGCGCGAGGGCACCGAGCAGGCCGAGTCGCCCGAGTGGATGCCGGCCTCCTCCACGTGCTCCATCACCCCGATCAGGCGCACGTCCGTGCCGTCAGCCAGGGCGTCGACATCCACCTCCAGGGCGTCCTCGAGGAACTTGTCGAGCAGCACCTCGTGGCCCTCGGCTGCCCTGGCGGCCCAGGGGAACCAGCGGTCGAGGTCATTTTCGTCCAGCAGCACCCGCATGGCGCTGCCACTCAAGACGTAGGAGGGCCGCAGCAGCACCGGGTAGCCCAGGGTGCGGGCCACCTCGCGCGCTTCCTCCATGGTGCGGGCGATGCCGCCGGGGGCGATGGTCAGCCCCAGCTCCTGGGCCAGGTGGGAAAAGCGCTCGCGCGACTCGGTGGCGTCGATGGCCTCGGGTTGGGTGCCCAGGATGGGGCTTTTGAGCTGATGAGAGAGCTTGAGCGGGGTCTGTCCGCCCAGTTGCAAGATGACCCCTTCGGGCTGCTCGCGCTCGAGAATGGCGCTCACCGAGGCCAGCGTGATGGGCTCGAAATAGAGCCGCGAGGAGATGTCGTAGTCGGTAGAGACGGTCTCCGGGTTGGAGTTCACCAGGATGGCCTTCAGGCCCCGCGCGCGCAGGGCCTGGGCGGCCTGCACGCACATGCAGTCGAACTCCACCCCCTGGCCGATGCGGTTGGGGCCGCTGCTCAAGATGACCACCTTGCGCCCCTCCAGGGGGGTCCAGTCGCCGCTCGATTCGCACGAGGAGTAGAAGTAAGGCGTGCGGGCGGGGAACTCGCCGGCGCAGGTATCCACGGCCAGGAAATTGACCGGACCGCCCGGATCAAGGCCCATGCGCCGGCGCGCGGCCGGGTCGGCGGGAGGGTGGGCCAGGCGGTCGATCTGGTTGACGAACCAGGGATCGATCCCCGAGATCTCGGATACCCGGGCCGCCGACATCCCGTCTTGCAAGGCGTAGCGCACATAGAAGAGGCGCTCGGGCGTCGGGACACCCAGAGCCTGGTCGGGGGCGAGCTGGCCGTACTCGCCGCGATGGCGGTCATCCAGGCCGTCGTAGCCCTGCTCGAGCGAGCGGTAGCCCTTCTGGAGCGCCTCCAGAAAGGTGCGCCCGATGGCCATGGTCTCGCCCACCGACTTCATGCTCGGCCCCAGCCGCTTGACCGCGCCCGGGAACTTGTCGAAGGCAAAGCGGGGGATTTTGACCACCACGTAGTCCAGCGAGGGCTCGTAAGAGGCCGGCGTGCAGCCGGTAATGTCGTTCGTGATCTCGGGCAGGGTCAGCCCCACCGCCAGCTGGGCGGCGATCTTGGCGATGGGGAAGCCGGTGGCTTTGGAGGCCAGAGCACTTGAGCGAGAAACGCGCGGGTTGGCCTCGATGCACACCATGCGGCCGCGGGAAGGATCCACCGCAAACTGGATGTTGCATCCCCCGGTCTCCACGCCCACCTCGCGGATCACGTCCACGGCTGCTCGCCGCATCAGCTGGTACTCGCGGTCGGTCAGGGTCTGCACCGGGGCCACGGTGATGCTGTCGCCGGTGTGCACGCCCATGGGATCGAGATTCTCGATGGAGCAGACGATGACGGCGTTGTCGGCCTTATCGCGCATGACCTCCAGCTCGTACTCTTTCCAACCGAGCAAGGATTGCTCGATGAGCACCTCGCCCATGGGGCTGGCGCGCACCGCATTGCGCACGAAGGGCTCGAAGTCCTCGGGCCGGGTGACCAGCGAGGCTCCCCCTCCGCCCAGCGTGTAGGCCGGGCGCAGAATGCAGGGGACGCCGATGAGGGTGCGCGCCTCCTCGAGCTGCTCCAGCGAGTCGAGGTAGAACGAGCGGGGGGCCTCCACGCCCACCTTCTTGAGGCACTCGCGAAACAGTCCCCGGTCTTCGGCCTTGCGGATGGCCTCCACGCTGGCCCCCAGCAGCTCGACGTTCAGCTCGTCCAGCACGCCCTTCTCGTGCAGGGCCAGAGCCAGATTGAGCGAGGTCTGCCCGCCCAGAGTGGGCAAGAGGGCGTCGGGGCGCTCCTTGCGCAGGATGGCCTCCACGATGTCGGGGGTCAGGGGCTCGATGTAGGTGGCGTCGGCCAGGGCGGGGTCGGTCATGATCGAGGCCGGGTTGGAGTTCACCAGCACCACCTCGTAGCCCAGCGCCTTGAGAGCGCGAGTGGCCTGGGTGCCGGAATAGTCGAACTCGCAGGCCTGTCCGATGGTGATGGGGCCCGAGCCGATCAGGAGGATCTTCTTCAGGTCGTCGCGCTTTGGCATAGCTGCTCCTTGAGCCAGTCGAAAAGATAGAGCGAGTCACGCGGTCCGGGGCTCGACTCGGGATGATACTGCACGCACTGCACCGGCAGGGTGCGATGCCGGAAGCCTTCCAGGGTGCCGTCGTAGAGGTCGATGTGGGTGGCCTCGAGCTCGGCAGGCAGGCTGTCGGGATCGACGGCAAAGCCGTGGTTGTGGCTGGAGATCTCCACCTTGCCGGTGGTGGCGCAGCTGACCGGATGGTTGCCGCCCCGGTGGCCGAACTTGAGCTTGAAGGTGCGCGCTCCCAGGGCCAGGGCGGTGAGCTGGTGCCCCAGGCAGATGGCCAGGGTGGGCAGGCCGCTGGTGACGAGCTTTTTCACCTCGGGGATGATGTCGGTCAGGGCGGCCGGATCGCCCGGCCCGTTGGAGAGCACCAGAGCGTGGGGATTGCCGCGCAGGATCTCCTCGGCTTTCGTGCCGGCCGGGTAGACGGTCAGTGCCATCCCTCGCTCCACCAGCTCGCGCAGGATGCCCCGCTTGACGCCTAGATCCAGCACGGCGACCTGGTGAGGTCCATCTCCCATGCGGTAGACCTGCTCGCAGCTCACTTCTTTGGCCAGGCCCAGACCCACCATGCTTGGCTGGGCCTGAAGCTGGTCCATCAGGTCCTGGTCGGCCGGGCCGATGGCGCAGCGCTGGGCTCCGTGGTCGCGGATGTGGCGCACCAGGGCCCGCGTGTCCACCTCCGAGAGGCCGGCCACCCGGTGCTCCTCGAGGTAGCGGCGCAGGCTGAGGCGACTTCTCCAGTTGGAAGGCGAGGGCGACTCCTCGCGCACGATCACGCCCTCTACCCAGGGCCGGCGCGACTCGCCGTCCTCCAGGGTGATGCCGTAGTTGCCCATCTGGGGATTGGTGAAGACCACCACCTGGCGGCGGTAGGAGGGGTCGGTGAGGATCTCCTCATAGCCCGACATGGACGTGTTGAACACGATTTCGCCGAAGGCCGGGCCGGGATGGCCGAACAGCTCGCCTTCAAAGCGGGTGCCGTCTTCCAATAGCAGGGTGCCTTTCACAGGTAGGTCCTCTCGATCTCGCGCCGGACGCGCTCCTGGTCGTGTGGGCTTGCCAGCAGCACGAGCACGGTGTCGTCTCCGGCCAGGGTGCCCACCACCCCCGCTGGAGGGTTCTCATCCATGGCGATGGCCACGGCGCTGGCGCGTCCCACCCGGGTCTTGACCACCAGCATGGCGGCCGCAGGCTCGACCCCGGCCACGAAACCCTCCACCAGCTGGGGGGAAGTCTTGGGCTGCTCGGGGGCGGCGTAGCGGTAGCCACCCTCCGGGGTCGGACGCTTGAACAACCCCAGCCTCTTGATGTCGCGCGAGATGGTGGCCTGGGTAACCTCCACCCCACGCTCCTCCAGGCCTGCCACCAGGTCTTGCTGGGTCTCCACGGCCTGCTCGGCGATCAGGGCCAGGATGGCGCGGGCACGCTGACGGGGAGTCATCCAGCCAGTACCCTCCCGAGAATCTCCAGAGCCTCCTCCACGTCCAGTTGGGTCACGACCAGCGGGGGGGCCAGGCGCAGGGTGTGCGAGCGCACCGCATTGAGCATGAGCTGTTGCTGCAGGCAGGCCAGCTCCACCGGTTTGGCCTCCACCTCCAGCTCGACGCCCAACAGCAGGCCGGCGCCGCGGACCTCCTTCACCTTCGGCAGGGCCTTGAGCCCGCCCACAAGCTGGCGGCTGCGCAGCTCCACATCGCTCAGGAGCTGCTCCACCTCCTCGAGCACCACGTTGGCGGCGGCGCAGGCCAGGGCGTTCCCGCCGAAGGTGCAGCCGTGGGTACCTGGCACCAGCACCGCGGCCGCCTCGGCCCTGGCCAGCACCGCTCCCACCGGAACCCCGCCGCCCAGACCCTTGGCCAGCGTCACCACGTCCGGCAAGAGGCCGTGGGAGTGGAAGCAGAACATCGCCCCGGTGCGGCCCACCCCGGTCTGGACCTCGTCGAGCATAAACAGGGCCCCGTGCTTGCGGCACATCAGCTCGAGGCCGTGCAGGAACTCGAGCGTGCCGGGTACGATTCCGCCCTCGCCCTGGATGGGCTCGACCAGCACGGCCGCCACATCCGGCCCCATGGCTTGTTGCCAGGCAGCCAGCTCGTTGTAGGGCAGGAAGGTGAAGCCCTCGGGCAGCGGCTCGAAACCCTTGTGGTAGGCGGGATTGCCGGTGGCCGCCAGGGCCCCCATGGTGCGCCCGTGGAAGCTGTTCTCGGCTACCAGGATGCGGTGGCCCCGGCCGTGCTCGACGGCGTGCTTGCGGGCGAGCTTGAGGGCCGCCTCGTTGGCCTCGGCACCCGAGTTGCAGAAGAATACCCGGTCCAGGCCCGAGATTCGGGTCAGGGCCTGAGCCGCGCGGATCTGCTCGGGTAGCTGGTAGAGGTTGGAGACGTGCAGGTAGCGCTCGGCCTGGTGGGTGATGGCCCGCACCAGCGCCGGATGGGCGTGGCCCAGCGAGCTGACGGCCACTCCGCCGATGAAGTCGAGGTAGCTCTTACCCTCCACGTCGAAGAGGCGGGCGCCGCGCCCGTGGGTGAAGGCCACCGGGGCCCGCTTGTAGTTGGCGAACAGGCACTCTTCGGCCTCTCTGGCGTAGTGCTCGTTGGTTTGCATGGTGAGACTCTCCCAGGTCAGCATGGGGCTCCTCCGGTGATCAGCGTGCCCTCTCGGCCCGCCAGGCCTTCCAGGAGCGAGGCTCCAGCGCGCAGGATCTGGGCCGGAACGCCGCTCCGGGCGGCTTCCTGGCACGATCGCAGCTTGGGGATCATCCCTCCGGTGGCGGCCCCGTTTGCGATGAGGGCGTCGGCTTCCTGGTCGGTCAGCTCTTTGAGCACGGCACCGTCTTTCATGACTCCCGGCACGTCGGTCAAGAACAGGATGCGCTCGGCTTTGAGGGCCCGGGCCACAGCGCCGGCAGCGGTGTCGGCGTTCAGGTTGAGCCGCTCGCCCTCGGGACCCAGGCCGATGGGGGCGATCACGGGTAGATAACCCGCTCCGAGCAAGAGCTCGAGCAGAGCCACGTTGACCCGCTCCACCTGACCCACCTGGCCGAGCTTCTCACTCACCCGGCTGCACTCGAGCAGGGCCCCGTCCACGCCCGACAGGCCGAGGGCGCGGCAGCCTCGCAGCAGGCTGACCAGGGAGGTGTTGATCTTGCCGGCCAGCACCATCTCGGCCGCCTCCATGGTGACCTGGTCGGTGACCCGCAGGCCGTCCTCCCAGCGCGCCTCGTGGCCCATGGTGGCCAGCAATCTGGAGAGCTCGGGGCCGCCCCCGTGCACCAGCACGGCTTGATGGCCGGCCTGCTGAAGCTTCTTGAGCTCGCTATTGAGGCTGGCCAGCTCGGCCGGGCTGAGTGAGCTGCCGCCGAACTTGAGCACCAGCCTCACGAGAGGTAGCTCCCGTTGAGCCGGACGTAGGCCTCGTTCAGGTCGCAGGTGAGCACCCTGGCGCGTCCCTCGCCCAGTCCCAGATGGCAGCCGATCTGCACTTCCTTTTGCTGCATCGCGCTGGCGGCGGCCTCCCAGGTGCCGCTCACGAAGACGCCCTGCTGCACGATGGTGACGCCTCCGAAGGAGAGGCTGGTGCGCTCTTCCTCCATCTCCACCCCGGCCCGCCCCAGGGCCGCCAGCACGCGGCCCCAGTTGGGCTCGCCTCCGTGAATCATGGTCTTGACCAGGAGCGAGCTGGCCACGCAGTAGGCGGCCTGCTTGGCCTCGGCGTCGCTGACCGCGCCCTCGACGGTGATCTCAACCAGCCGGGTGGCCCCCTCTCCGTCCTGAACCACCTGGCGCGCCAGGCTGCGGGCCACGGTGGTGAGGGCCTCGGTCAGCTCGTTCAGGTTCACCTTGCCCCCCGCCGTCCCGTTGGCCAGCACCAGGGCGCAGTCGTTGGTGGAGGTGTCACCGTCCACGCTGATCGAGTTGAAGGAAAGGTCGATGGCCGTGCGCAGGGCCTGCTGCAGGTCGAGCGGCGACACCGGCGCGTCGGTGGTCAGAAAGCACAGGGTGGTGGCCATGTTGGGGTGGATCATGCCCGCTCCCTTGGCCATTCCGCCCACGGTGTAGGGGCCGAATTTGACCCCGGCCGTCTTGGGGAAGGCGTCGGTGGTGGTGATGGCCAGCGCGGCCCGCTCGCCGTCCTGGCCCAACTGCTCGGGCAGGCGCTTGATGCCGGAGCGCACTTTGTCCATCGGAAGTGGGTGGCCGATCACCCCGGTGGAGGCCACCAGCACCTGGGCTTCGGGAACCTTCAGCGCCTCGGCCGTCAGCGAGGCCATCTCGCGAGCGTCCTGAAAGCCTTGAGCGCCCGTGCAGGCGTTGGCGTTGCCGCTGTTGACGATGATGGCCCGGGCGATGCCGCCCTTGACCTTCTCGCGGCTGTACTTGACGGGCGGCGCCTTGACTTTGTTGGTGGTGAACAATCCCGCCACCGAGGCCGGGGTCTCGGAGAAGAGCAGCATGAGGTCATCCTTCTCGGGCTTGATGCCGCAGTGCAGCGAGGCGACCGCAAAGCCGAGGGGGGAGGTGATGTTCATGGGGTGGTTCCTTTCACGGGTAAAGCCCCGGACTGAGGAGACCTTCGGTCTCGCTCAGTCCGTGCATCAAATTGAGGTTCTGGATGGCCTGGCCGGCGGCGCCTTTGACCAGGTTGTCGAGGGCGCTCACCACCACCGCCAGTTGCCGCTCGGGGTCGTAGCGCACGGCGATGTCGCAGAAGTTGGAGCCGGCCGTGGCCCGGGTTTGAGGCAGCTCGTCCTGGTCGAGCAAACGCACGAACGGCTCGTGTTCGTAGGCTTGCTGGTAGAGGGTTTCGACGGGCTGGTCGACCCGGGCATAGCAGGTCGCCAGGATGCCCCGGGTCATGGGCGCAAGGTGCGGCGAGAAGAAGACGTCAGCCTCCAGCCCCTGCTCGATCTCGGGCTGGTGGCGGTGGGTTCCCAGGTTGTAAGGCCGAAAGTTGTCGTTGACGTGGCAGTAGTGGGTGGTGGCGCTGGCCGTGCGCCCGGCTCCCGAGACTCCTGACTTGGCGTCCACGATCAGGGGACCTCTGGCCAGGTGCGCCAGCGGCTTGAGGGCCAGGATGGAGGCGGTGGGATAGCAGCCCGGGTTAGCGATCAGGCGGGCCTTCTTGATCTGCTCTCGGTTCAGCTCGGGAAGCCCGTAGACGGCCTCGCGGCGCAGTTGTGCGTACTCGTCCCGGCCGTAGTGCTTCTCGTGCTGGGCGTCGTCCTTGAGGCGCAGGTCGCCGCTCAGGTCGATCACCTTCAGCCCCTGGTCGAGAAGCTGCGCCGCCAGCGGGGCGGCCTGGCCGTGGGGGACGGCCAGGAAGGCGGCCTGGGCCTCGCCGGGTGCCTCGACAGCCGGGCGGATGGTCAGTCCCGTTTGCTTGCGCAGGTTGGGAAACAGGGCCTGGAGGTCTCTCTCGGCGGTGCCGTAGAGGCCGGTGAGCTGGACATGGGGGTGAGCGAGCAGCAAGCGGATGAGCTCGCCGCCGGTGTATCCCGAGGCTCCCACGATGCAAACCTTGAGCATGGCTTTGTATGTTTATACGTGATGGTGAATAAAAATGCAAGAGCGGAAGGGTCGGGAGGCGCAGGCCCAGTTCCGCTCCGCCGGTCAGCGCTGCATCACCACCAGGCGCCGTTGGAAAGTGGTCAGGTCGGCCAGCCTGAGCCCCTGCTCTTGGGCCCGGCGCTGAAACTCCATCCTTCGCTCACGCCAACCCTGGCAGGGGTGCTCGTCGATCAGCTTCAGACCCAGGTCGCTCAGGTCGAGCCGCTCCTGCTCCACCAGGCTGAAGACCAGCCGGGCTCCCGGCTTGAGGATTCGGCCCGCCTCGCGCAAGGCTCCGCCCAGGTCGTTGGAGTGCCAGAGTGCGTCGATGCTGAGCGCCCCGTCAGCCGAGGCTTCAGGCAAATCGGTGGCGTGAAAGTCGCGCTGCAGGTAGGTGGCCGGGTAGCCCTGAGACTGCTCTCGGGCCAGTCCGACCGCCTCCCGGGAGAGGTCCAGGCCCAGCAACACCGCTTTCAGCCTGCGAGCGACCCATAGCCCCGGTCCACCCCGTCCGCAGCCCAGGTCCACCAGCAGCCCGCCCGGCCGCAGGCCGATGTGGTCAGCGACCCAGCCGAGCTCGCTCAGCGTGATGTCGCTGGTCGCTCCCGGCACGGCCTCGGGGCCGAAGACCTCTCGGTAGATCGCGTCAGACAGTTTCGGCGTCGCGTTTGGCCCCGCCCAGGAAGACGCGCACTTCCTCTTCCCGCATGGTGGCCTTCGGTTTCTTGCGCAGGTCGCCTTTGGGCCTGCTCTCCCGGCCCCAAGCCATCTGGTTCTCGGCCCTGGCCGAGGTCAGCCCGCGGCGGGCGGTCTCCAGAAACTGACTGCGGGTGACCTGTCCGATGTCCACCGTGCGATTGTGCCACCGAGGACTGAAAGAAGCCTGGATTCGGAGGCCTTCCCCGGGTAGAGGCTCTGCGCTCGAAAAGACTACCGTGTCCTGAGGGCGAACTGTCCCCCATGGAGATCCGCTTCAATCTGCCCCAGGCCGCCTCTCAGCCCGTGCAGCGCGTTGCTGGCGGGACGGGTCAGCCGCCCAACCCCTCCGACCAGGTCACCCTGCTTGCTCGGCAGACCGGGGTGACTCGCACCTCGGTCAGCGAGGTCAAGACCGAGAGCGGAGTTGAAGCCGAGGTGGTGCGCACCCAGCATGGAGTGGCCCTGAACGCCTCCTTGCCGGCAGGGCAGCTCTTGCCTCTCCCACTGGCCATTCAGGTGCTGCAGGGGCCGGGCGGGCGGGTGACGCTGCAGGCGACCCGGGATGGGCAGTCCGTACCCACGCGTCTGGCCGGTGACGGCAAGGTCCTGGTGCAACTCGACAACGATAGCACGGCTCCTCTGGCCGTTTTCGATCCGGGCACCCTGTCCTTCGGGTTGGCTTCGGCGCAGATGCACGAAACGATCCTGGCCGATGGAACGACCCTCATCCAGAAGGGAGACCTGGGGGTGCAGCGCAAACCGACCGGTGAGCTCAGCGCCACTCGCGGGCGCACGCCGGTGAGGGTGCTGGCCGACCAGGGCGGAGAGTTGACCCTCCAGCAGAGTCTGCCTCCGGCCGGGGTCCATCTCACCGAGTGGGTCCACAGTCCGGCTGCCCGGCCCTTCAAGCTGGCCCCCTTCTCGGCGGCTTTGCCCGGCGCCCTCTTTCCTGGCCTGGCGAAGGCGATTGCCCTTCAGGAGCTCAGGGACACTGCGCGAAGCGCGGAGAGGCAGCTCTTTCTGGGTCGTCACGTGGTGCTGGCCGGCAAGGAGGCTGGTGCCCTGCTCGAAGAGCTCAAGCACTCCCATGCGCTGCTCAGGAGCAAGGAGATCGATCTTTCCGGCATGCACCCCGACGTGGGTCGGCGCGGTCCACCTGAGCGCGATCCTGATCGGGTCCTGTTTGGTTATCAGGGGCCCAGGGGCTACGTGACCGGACTGGTCGAAGAGGCGATGGCCGAAGGCAGGCCGCTGGTGCTCAAGAATGTCGACCACCTTCCCCTTTCCACGATGGAGAAGCTCCTGGGTGCGTCCCGCGGCCACCTCGAGCGCCCCCAGGAGAAACCATTCCGGCCACCCGAGCGGGTGCGGGCTCACCCGGGCTTCCGGCTGGTCTTGCTCTCGCAACTGCCACCTGCCCGACTTCAGATGCTGAAATCGTCAGGTTTCTCGCTGTTCGACTGAACGAGCGGGATGATCGCCCGGGATGACCCCGTGGCGGCTGAGCCCGGCCGCCAAATGCGGGACCCGCGCTGTCAGCGGCCCAACGCCAGGGCTACGAGGCCGGCAGGCACGGCCGGCCAGGCGTCAGGGCCACGAGGCCGGCCAGGCACCAGGGCTACGTGGCCGGCCACGGCCGGCCACACACGGCCAGTCACGCACGGCCGGCCAGGCGCCAGGGCTACGAGGCCGGCCACGCACCAGGGCCATGAGGCCGGCCAGGCACCAGGGCTACGAGGCCGGCCACGCACGGCCGGCCACACACTGCCGGCCAGGCGCCAGGGCCACGAGGCCGGCCAGGCACCAGGGCTACGAGGCCGGCCACGCACCAGGGCCATGAGGCCAGCCACGCACCAGGGCCACGAGGCCGACCACGCATCAGGGCCAGGAGGCCGGCCACACTACCAGGGCCACGAGGCCGGCCACGCACCAGGGCCACGAGGCCGGCCACGCACCAGGGCCAGGAGGCCGGCCACACCAGGGCCACGAGGCCGGCCACGCACCAGGGCCACGAGGCCGGCCAGGCACCAGGGCTACGAGGCCGGCAGGCACGGCCGGCCCGGCACCAGGGTCACGAGGCCAGCCACGCACCAAGGCCACGAGGCCGGCCAGGCACCAGGGTCACGAGGCCAGCCACGCACCAAGGCCACGAGGCCGGCCACGCACCAGGGCTACGAGGCCAGCCACGCACGGCCGGCCACACACTGCCGGCCAGGCGCCAGGGTCACGAGGCCAGCCACGCACCAAGGCCACGCACCAGGGCCAGGAGGCCGGCCAGGCACCAGGGCTACGAGGCCGGCCACGCACCAGGGCCAGGCGCCAGGGCCAGGAGGCCAGCCAAGCACCAGGGCCAGGAGGCCGGCCAGGCACCAGGGCCATGATGGCCGCCCACGCACCAGGGCCATGAGGCCAGCCACGCACCAGGGCCATGAGGCCGGCCAGGCACCAGGGCCATGATGGCCGCCCACGCACCAGGGCCATGAGG
>BTUM01000080.1:0-36322 GCA_045863235.1 Candidatus Xenobia bacterium
TGCACGCCAACGGCGGCAAGGGCAACGACCGCATCAACCAGAACGGCGGCAACGGCAGCGACAACGTGAATGCCAATGGCGGCAAGGGTAACGACCGCATCAACCAGAACGGTGGGAACGGGAACGACCGCGTGAACGCCGACGGTGGCAAGGGTAACGACGTCATCAATCAGAACGGCGGCAACGGCAACGACCGCGTGACCGCTAACGGCGGCAAGGGTAACGACGTGATCAACCAGAACGGCGGCAACGGCAACGACCGGATCCGGGTTGACGGCGGACAGGGCAATGACCGGATCAACATCAACGGCGGCAATGGAAACGACAGCGTGCACTACGACGTCAGTGGTGGACGCGACCGGGCCACCATCAACGGCGGCTGCGGCAACGACAGCGCCACCATTCAGGCCGGCAAGGGCGAGAACGTGACCGTGGTCGACCAGAACGGCAAGGTGCTCTACTCGCAGGGCAAGGGCGGCACTGTCGTCACCGTGGACGGCGTGGAGAATCTGAACGTCGTCAACGACAAAGGCGAGACGGTGTGGAGCAATCAGCCCCACTGCTAAGGTTTGAGACAGGTCGAGGGCCGGGTCACTCAACCCGGCCCTCTTTCTTTTCCTCAGCGCAGGATGGTGAGGAAGAAAGTGACCGCAGTACCATCCCGCGCGTTCTGGCCGGCGAAAGTCTGGGTCAGGCCCAGGTTGAGTCGCACGTCCGGGCTCACATAGCAGGTGCCCCCACCGGTCACGGTCCAGAACTCGGGCTGGGTGTTGCCAAAGTAGAAGGAAGTGTAGCCCAACTCCACCAGCGGTTGCCACTCAGCCGTCACCTGGTAGCCGGCAGCCAGGCTGGCCGAGACTCCACCGTCAAAATCGATGGAGTTCCCCCACAACGGATGCGTCACACCCAGGTCAGCCAGCAGCGACCAGTGCCCGGTCTCTTTCTGGACCACCAGGCGGTGCTGGCAGTTGGCCGCCTCCTGGCTGAGGGAGAGCAGCGTGGGCGTTCCATGCTGCCCGGTCGGAAAGGTGAAGTAGGTCAGGTAGGCTAGACTCAGCTGGTTCGCCTCGTCATTGAGGAAGCGCCAGCGGGTCCCGAAAACGGTGTCTGCAAAGCTGGTGTCGCTGAGCGGCAAAGGGAGGCCGGTGACCGGGTCGGTTCCAGCCAGACTGTCATGGCCCGTGTTCAAGCCCAGAATCAGGTTCATGTCGAAGTCCTCGGCCACGCCGCAGGTGAGCTGGGTGAAGAACAGGTCCTGGACCTGGTCGCTGTCGCGCACAGAGACCCCGGTCTGGTCGTAAGCCCGGCTGCTGTAGAACCCGAGCCAGCCCGGCTGAATCTCGATCTGGCCTGGCTCGAGCACCCCAGCGTCGTTGGTGTTGATCTTACCGGGCTCGATTGGGAAGCCCGCATCTTCCTCGGTTGGCTCGGAAAGCTCGGAGGGGCTGGCGGAAGACGGGGGCGGGCTCTCACCGGAGGGCTCCTGGGCGAGTGCCGGCTGCAGCCACAGGCAAACTGCCATCAGGATCAGAGATAGCCTTCTTCGGCCGGGCATCGCGGGCGGTTCGAAGGTCTCCAGTGGACTCCTCCCTGAGGGAAGGTCATCCGAAGGTCGCCCCCACCAATCGAGCAACCCACAAGATGAAATAGGCCGAGGGCACAAGCAACACCTGGGATAGGACGGTTCCCAACAGCATCCCTCCCATGAGCAGAACGGCCATGGCGTTGAGCTGCTCCATGGGACGCCGTCCTTCGATGGTGTCGTCGGTGATCAAAGCGACCTTGGGGTCGACGATGACGCTCAGCGTGATGGTCGCTACCCCGTTGACCACCGAGGAGAGCAGCGTGCAGGTGCGCGACAGCTCGTGGCTCAGGGCGCTGGCGTAAATGGCGGCCATCACCCCCACTGTGTGCACGGCGATGACCACGACGTTGCCGATCAGGAAGGGCTTGGGCAGACGCCGGGCCACCTTCCAGCTGAAGCCGAGCAAGCTGGGAGGACGCAAGCAACCGAGCACACGGGCCCAGTTGGCCGGGATGAGCAACCGTACCAGCAAGCCTGGAATGGAGCGATGGCGCTCGAGGCCCCCGATGGCCTGGCGATAGAGCTCGATGAAGGTGGGCATCAGCAGCCAGCCAAGGAAGGCTCCCAGGCTGGCGCCGGCCAGCACCTGACGAAACAGGCTCTCCAGTTGGGGCAGGCCTTGAGGGCCGACGCTGCCAGATGCCACCGCGTCTCGGATGCTCCCCAGAACCGGTGCGTAAACCTGCTGAGCAAGCCGGGTGATCAGGAAGAAGAAATTATAGATGGCCAGCGCGCTGGCAACCTGACGGGTGAGCACGGCTGAGACACGGCCGGCTACGGTCGTGGAGGCCAACATGGTCACCAGCACGTTCAGGACCACCACGAACCCGATCTCCTCGACCAGTCTGGAGCCCTCGGCGCCCAGCGCCCGGGTCGCCGCCTCGATGGCATGGATGCCCGGCGAGAAGACGAAGAGGCCAAGCACCGAGCCCAGCAGGTTTCCTGCCGCCAGATGGACCGCAGTGATACGTACCTGACGGTCATGAGGATCGGATTCAGCCGCGAAGAGCTCGAGAGCACTGGGGCCCGTGGGGGGCAGAAGCTGAAGTCGCCCGCGCCGCTGTCGGGGGGTGCTCATCATGGCCAGGGAAGCGCCCACCGAGTCCAGGGACGCCAGGCACAGGAACAGCTGGCGGGGGACCGGGTGCAGCAGTCGGATGGGGCGGACGGCCCGGTCGGTGATCAGGGCGGCCTTGGGATCGACGAAGATGGTGAAGCAGATGGCTGCCACTGCGTTGACCAGGCCCGAGAGCAGGAGGGCGGTTGTTTCCAACGAGGGCAAGACGGCGCTCACGTAGACCGCGCACAAGGCGCCCACGGTCCAGACGGCGGTGGCCAGGACGTTGAACCAGAGAAAGTCAGCCGGAACGCCTTCCAACCTGAAAAGCCTGATGCCCAGATTTCCGGGAGGCCGAAAAGACGAGAGCAGGGTTCGCCAGCCGCTGATGCGACCGAGTCTCAGCAAGACCCCCAGCAAGGATTGGCGCACCAGGAGAGAGCGCACGCCTCGGGTGTAAACCTCGACGAAGGTGGGCAACAGGACCCAGGACATCAGAGCCCCGCCAGCGGCGCCCAGGATCACGAACTGAATCTGCTGATAGAGGACGTCGACCCGACCGGTTCTGGTCGCCCGGTCCACGAATGCGGCCATGATAGGGAGGTAAAAGAGGTTGGCAAAGCGCGTCAGCATGAAGAAGAACTGCGCGATGGTGAAGGTGCTGGCCACCTGGCGCGAACGCACGGCCGCAGGTCGAGCGGCCACGTTCAGGGTGGTCAGCATGGAAACCAGACCGCTGACGAGCGCCACCAGCAACAGGTGTGGGTCGGCTAAGAGAGCAAAATTCACGTTTTGAACCTGGTTTTCTGGCTGAAAGGGGCGCCCCTCCGGTCGCCATTGTGCCACTCGACCGTGTCAGAATCGAGTCATCGCTCCTTGGAAGGTGTATTTCTTTCACCTGCCGAACAGAAGGCGAAAGCTGAAAAAAATTGCACTCCTGCGCAGCCAGTCTGCGGGGAGCTGGAAAAATTTCCAGGGAAAGCGGGAACCTTCCGCCGGGCCGAGAACCCCGGCGGGAAGTCTGAGGAAGGAGTCTAAGTCCGTGAAAAAGTGGGTTCTTCTGGGAGCCGCCGCGATGGCTCTGGTAGGCGCAGCTGCCGCACCGAGTCAGGCCGATACCGGAAACATGATTATGCGCACCCCCGTCACGATCAAGGTGGAGGGGATCACCTACGAGGGAGTTTGGGCTTTCGTCGGCGAGCGCCCCTACGTCGGAGTAGAGTCCTTCGGTAACGCTCTGGGGTATCCGCGGGTTCACAACGTGAAAGGCTGGTCGCTGAACCCGCCCCCGCCTCGCACCTCGGGCATCAATCCCCTGGTCCTGGCTGTCGAGGCGGGCGGAAAGAACATTCCCACCACCCGCTTCGGTGGGGCCACCATGTGCGATTTGCAGACCGCCTGCGATGCGCTGGACATCCCTTATCACTATGACTTCGAGCGCCGCATCTTCGAGGTGGACAGCCCCTACCGGGGAGAGATTATGAAGGGCGCCCTGTACCGCTGGTGGTCCAATCACTACGACTGGTACTACAGCTTCTCGGGTGAGCGCGATTCCTGGCTTCAGCCCCGTGTAAACCAGGGTGTGCGCTGGCCTTACTCGTTCTAGAATCGATTGGTTTGGCGACGAAATTGTTGGGAGCCCCGCTGATAGCGGGGCTCTTTTTTATGTCTGGGATGACGTAGGAACCACCACTGGATACGAGAATCTTGCAAGCGCAAGCCGCAAGGCAACAAGAAAGGGATGACGCCATGACCGTAGCTACCACCGAGCGCCTCTTCAACTTCTCCGCGGGCCCCGCCGTACTGCCTTTACCCGTGCTGCAGCAGGTTCAACAAGAGCTGCTTTGCCTGCCGGGAGCGGGGGCCTCCATTCTGGAGATCAGCCATCGCGGACCAGCCTTCGAGCCAATCCTGGCTGAGGCTCAGGCCAATCTTAAGAAGCTGCTCGGCGTCGGCGACGATTGGCAGGTGCTGTTCCTGCAGGGAGGCGCCACCACCCAGTTCTCCATGGTGCCCATGAACTTTTTGACGGCTGGCAAGACGGCCGACTACATTCTGTGCGGGGCCTGGTCCAAGAAGGCTATCGCCGAGGCCAGGAAGGTGGGCGCTGTCAATGTGGTATGGGACGGCGCGGCCGAGAAGTTTACCCGCATGCCCCGCCAGTCCGAGTTGCGCGCGACTTCTGGCGCGGCCTACCTGCACACGACCTCCAATGAGACCATCGAAGGTGTCTGTTTCGACTACGATCCCGACCTGGGTGAGGTGCCGGTCGTGTGCGACACATCCTCTGACTTCCTTTCGCGTCCGCTGGACATGAGCCGCTACTCTTTCATTTACGCCGGAGCCCAGAAGAACGTCGGCCCGGCCGGTTGCACCCTGGTGGTGGCACGCAAGGAGTTCCTGGCCCGAGCCGGGGGCGAGAAGCTGCCTGTGATGCTCGAGTACAAGACCCACGTTGACAATGACTCGATGTACAACACACCTCCGACCTTTGCCATCTACGTGATCAACCTGGTGCTGCGCTGGCTGCTCAACGACGTGGGCGGGCTCGAGGCCATGCACAAGCGCAACTTCGAGAAATCAAAGCTGCTCTACAGCGCCATCGACGGCTCGGACGGCTACTATCGCGGACACGCCAGGAGCGACAGCCGCTCATTGATGAACGTCACCTTCCGGCTGCCCAGCGAGGAGCTCGAGAAGAAGTTCGCTAAAGAAGCTGAAGCGCGCAAGCTCGACGGCCTGAAAGGCCATCGCTCGGTGGGGGGCATGCGGGCCTCAATCTACAATGCCTTCCCGATCGAGGGAGTGCAAGCTCTGGTGGCCTTCATGGACGAATTCCGTAAGGCCAACGGCTGATTCGCAGCAACACGCAGGTCTTCCAGAGATTCTTCGCTAGGTTTTCGGCTGGCGGGCCGCGGGGCTGGAGATTCAGGCGCCAGGGGAGCGCGAGGGACCGTCGCCGTAGACTCTCCCCGGCTCGGTAGCTGCAAAGGCCTGCAGAGCTTCCTCCAGATGAGCTTCTCCCCCCGGGTAGCGGCGCGAGAAGTGGAATAGATGCAGCTTGCCTACCCCGGCTTCGGCGGCCAGTCGGCCTGCCTGGCGGGCGGTCAGGTGCAGGTGCTCGCGGGCTTTGGCCAGTTGTGAATGCACATAACAGGCCTCGCACCAGAGCTCTTCGGCTCCCCGGCAGAGCGCGAGCAGGGCGCGCGCGCTCACCTTGTTCCAGACCGTGTCGGTCACGTAGGCCAGCGAGCGGGGCGGTTGGCGGATGAGCAGTCGGGCCGCCAACTCCGGATTCGATTCGGGGTCTTGCTTGAGCTCTTGCAGCCAGGGACCGGGAGCTCGCCCGATTGCCTTGAGGGCTTGCTTGTCGATGCGCACCTCGCCCGGCCAGGTCAGGCGATAGGCCAGGCAGGGCACGTTATGCACCACCTGGGCGAAACGCAGCTCGATTCGTTCGGGGAGGATGCTATCCCAGGATTCCTCCTCTCGAGGCTCGTTGGGGACGAACCGTTGGCGGCACCAGAAGGTAGTGCGCATCAAGCTGGGCCCGTGAAGCTCGCAGACCTCGACTCGGAAGGGGGAGTCATCGACCAGGTTCCAGGCATAGCCAGCCAGCTTGCCTCCGACCTGGGCCGCCAGGCCGGGAGGGCCGTACAGTGTGAGCGGCTCGCTCGAGAAGAGCTGCGATCGCAGCAGGCTGTCGAATCCGATGAAGTGATCGATGTGAGTGTGGCTGATCAGGACTTGCCGAATTCTGAGCAGTTCTTTCATCGGCAGACGGCGAAGATCTCCACAGTCGATGAGGATGCTGGCGGGAGAGTTGAGCGGGCTGATCAAGAGGGCCGGATCTTCGCCAGGAGGATTGACCAGGCAACTGATCCAACTCATCGGCAAGCTTTCAGCGATTGGATTCCGAGGACCTGCCCTGTAGTGGACATCAGCAATCTGACGACAACCCAGCTCGACGAGGTAGCCCGGACGCGCCTCTGGCTCAAGATCTGCCAGGAGGGACAAAAGTTCTTCCAGGAGGGCTCTTACGTCGAGGCAGAGCAGTACTTTCAGTCAGCCCTCGAGCAATCTCGCTTCCTGAATGAGGTTCAGCAAGCCACCAGCAAGAACAATCTGGCCGAGCTGTATCGCGTGCAAGGACGCTACGCCGATGCCGAGCCGCTCTACCATGAGTCCCTGGCTCTTCGCGAGCAGTTCCTGGGCGAGCATCACCCTCACGTGGGGGGGAGCCTGAACAACCTGGCCAACCTGTGTTATGCCCAGGGACGCTACACTCGGGCCCGGGTGCTGTATCGTAAGGCTCTCACCGTTTGGGAACGCTCGCTGCCAGAGAGCGATCTGCGCATCGCGGTGTGCCTGAACAACCTGGCGGTGATCTACCGCATCCAGAGTAAGTTCCCCCAGTCAGAGTCGCTCTACAAGAGGGCTTTAAAGCTGGCCGAAACCCACCAGGGACCCCAGGCCCCCCAGGTGGCCCGCATTCTCAGCGGACTGGCCCTGTTGTGCAAGCAGATGGGCAAGTACAAGAAAGCTGAGGTCTATCTCGAGCGGGCCCTGGAGATCACTCGGGGGCTGGGAGATGACCATCCCGACGCGGCCACGCAGCTGATCAACCTGGCCTCGGTCTATCAGGCCCAGGGTAAGCTGGGCCAGGCCAAGATGCTGGGGTCGCAGGGGCGCTTCGAAGCGGCCGAGCCGATCTGCCGGCAGGCGGTCGAGATCCGCAAGCGCCGTCTGG
Source organism: Candidatus Xenobia bacterium (assembly GCA_045863235.1). Taxonomy (GTDB): domain Bacteria; phylum Vulcanimicrobiota; class Xenobia; order Xenobiales; family QWHO01; genus QWHO01. The sequence continues at coordinate 7,393 of BTUM01000080.1, forward strand.
GCGATTGCCACCCCGAAGTGGCCGACGCTCATCGCGAGCTGGGCAACCTGTACGAGGTGATGGGGCGCCGGGAGGAAGCGCTGGATGCCTACAACCAGGCGGTGGACATTTACCGAGAGGCCTGTGGAGAAGATCACCCCGAGCTGGCCAACACTCTCGAATGCCTGGCCGGACTGCTGCGCCGCTTGCTCAAACATCGCGACGCCGAAACGGTCGAGGCCCGGGTGCGCCAGATCCGCATCAATCTCTCCCGTCAGGCAGTGATGGAAGCCGAGGGCTCGGGGGAGGAAGTCGTAGACGAGTGAGCAGACCGGCGTGGTCCGAGGCTGGAAGTCTCAAGACACGGCAGTCGGCCACCTGCAGGTGGGAGCTGGCGAACAGGTAGTCGATGCGCCAGCAGGGGAGAGCGACCGGGAAGGTCATTCCGAATCCCCGGCCGGCCCGCTCGAAGCTGTCCTGAAGGTGGTTGCGCATCTTCAACATGGGGCTTGCGTTGGGGGGGAGATTGAAGTCTCCCCCCACCAGTGCCGGACCGGGGCCGACCCGATCCAGCACGTCCTCCACCTGCAGGGCCCGCAACCTGGCGCTCTCGAGCAGGCTCGTGGTGGGCTGATACCAGTTCTCCTTCACCAGGTGCAGATTGAGCACCTGAAGCTTCCGTCCCCTGATCTCCACCTCCGCCCAGAGCTCCTCGCGCAGATCGGCAGCCAGAAAGTCGCCCTGGGATAGCAACCGGTGACGGCTCAGAATCATCAGCTCGCCGTCGTAGCCCCCGCGGGCCACATGGGGAACTTCAAGCCGGGCCAGGAGCTCTCGCCCGACGTCGTGAGTCTGGGTCAGTCCCACCTCCTGGAGCAGCGCCAGATCCCAGGGGAGGTCGCGCAGCGCCGCCGCGGCCTGATCCAGGCGTGGCAGGTCGACCCCCAGATTCCAGCACAGGACGGTCAGCTCTCCCTCGTCCTGGCGGTCAAACTGGGGGCGACCGACTGCCAGAACGGTGGCCAGCGCCGCCAGAGCCACCACCCACCTGGGTCCAACGAGGGCCGAGGGAACGAGAGAGAGCAGGTAGAGCCAGAGGGGAACCTGAGTCAGTACGGCGGCGGGTAGGAATCGGTCGAACCAGGGTCCGGAGAGACAGGCAGCCAGGGCCAGGAGCAGCGGAAATCGGGCCAGGGCCCGCCAGCTCAGCAACCGAGTTGCCGCAGCACGTCCTCGGAGTAGTACACGTGGTAGACCAGGCTCAGCGTATCGCCGGTCTGGCTGGAGGCGCCCAGGTGAAGATTCTCCTCGCCCAGCGCCTGCGAGAAGTAGCGGCGCAGCTTTCGTCCCAACAGCGTGTTGGCGGTCTGCACATGGTAGCGCACCGGCTTGATGCCGTGTACCTGCAGGGTGACCGGCTGTTGCATCTGGTTGAGCGAGGCGGTCATTTCGATGTAGGGACAGTTGCGGCGGCGGAACAGGATCACCAGCCGCAGGCACTCACCCTCGGTCGAGTTGACCACGCAGACCATGCGGCGAAGAACCCGAAGGAAGTGCTCCTCGAGGCGGCTGAAGTGAAAGAAGTTTCGCTCAAACCGTTTGCGCTTCTGAGGCTCGAAGTTGTAGCTCGCCACGATGATGGAATTCTCTCTACCGGGCGGAGATTCCCTGCTGTGACGCCAACTTGTGGCTGAGAAAACCGACCGAGGCCAGGGCGCGTTTCTTCTGTAGCAGGCTGGATTCGTCAAAAGACAGCGTGTGGGCCGCGTATCGCAGCAGCGCGATCTCGTAGGAAACCGGCTCGGAGCCCTCCAGAAGGCGGTTGACCCAGCGGCGCAGTACCGCCAGCAAGAGACCCTCACGGCCCTCGATCAGGCCTCCCCCCCGGGCCAGGCTGGCTTCCACGGCCACGGCCCGCTCGAGGTCGCGGGGGGTCGGTAGGGGGGTGAGAATGAACTTCAGGTCGTTTTCCAGCTTGGCCAGGTCCTGCACGGCGTGCCCATAGGCGGTGTGGAAGAAGTCGATGATCCAGTAGTTGGAGTTCTCGTCGAGCAGAATGTTGGCGAAGTTGAGGTCGCCGTGGATCCACGAAGAGGTGCTCTCGCGCTCGGGGTCGAGCAACCGCCCTTCCTGAACGGCCCGGTAGAAGGGGGTCGGGTCGGGCACCTGCTGCCCCCCGATGCAAAGCGGCCCGCTCAGCTCCTCCCCGTAGACGTTCCGGGCGCGCTCGAGGGTGCTGGCGGCATAGCGAGGCAAGAAGCTGTAGTATTCGAAAAAGCGGAAGCGCTCGCTGGTTCGGTGGCCGTAGAGCCGGCCGAGAACATTCTCGAGCACCTCGTCGAGCACGGCTGCGGCCCGTGCGTCATGCTCGGCCCCGGCGGGCAGGCCTTCGAGCCAGCTCTTGAGGGTGCGCACCGGGCGCACACCCATGGTGGCGTAGGTGTACTTGAGCCCGGAGACCTCACCCAGGTCGACCACCTCGCGCACCTGGGGGGCGTTGCTGCCCAGGATGTTCTCCACCTGCTCGAAGCGCACGCGCTCGGTGGCAATCTTGTCGCGCCGGTCGAGCTTGACGACGAAGGGAGCCTGACGGTAGCCCAGAGCGTCCTGGCTGCTGGTGCGGTAAACCCGGGCCCCCGAAAAGCCTCCGCCCAGCGGGGTCAGCTCCACCTTGCGGCAGTCGCGGAAGAGCAGCTTGATGAGATGGCGGTAAGGGTGACCCGGCTCGAGGTCAGGGCAGTCCACTTCCGGGGCCGGAGGCTCGGGATGGCTGAGCTGCTCGCGGGCGGGACTGGGAGCCCCCAACCACTCCAGGAACTCGGAGACCGAGTCGATGACCTGCACCCTGAGCACGCCCTTGAAGTGCTCCAGGGCCTCGAAGTGGCGGCGCCTCTGGCGGCTGGCTACCAGGGCGCTGCACACGGCCAGGTTGTGGCGCTGGAAGCGGGTCTTGAGCTCATAGAGCAGGTAGTGGATCTTGACATCGGTCCAGACGCCCACGATACCGACGCGGGTCTCGGGGCCGGACAGGCGCTCGATCAGGCCGGAAAGGTTGCCTTCCAGGGTGTCGTTGAGGCTGGTGGAATCCACCATATGGCTGCGAGGATGGTGGGTGAGCTCGTCATGCAGGCCGGCTACGAACTCGCTTCCCGGCGTGCCCTGCACGCAGTGGGCCCCGAAAAGCTCCATCTCTGCCTTCTGGTCGGGGTCGGACAGGTCGTGCCAGTCGCGCACGTGGATCATGGACAGATCGGCATCCTCCAGGCAGGCCCTGAGAAGGGTGGCCATGGGCCCGCGCGATGGATCCTCACCTAACAGACGCAATGACTCGCTCCAGCCTACGTGCAACGGGTTAGGCAGGGGGTCGAGACGTCCCAGCGGCGCCAGGAAGTCGTTCTGCAGGCACTGAGTGATCAACAGCGAGCCCATGGTTTCTCCGTAACCTTTTGTTTGCCGAAACCCGTTCGCAAAGGCTTTTCCCTTCGTCGAACGAGGCCTTCGCAACCCCTCTTCTGAGGCCTTCCCGAGGGCGAACTCGAACAAACCATGTCCCCCGAAAGTGGCCATGCATGGGGACAGTACTCGCGCGAAAATGGGATAAAATTGGCTTTCTTCCACAGGCTCTTCACAAGGAGTTCACAGGTGAGCACCGGAATCCGAGGTCCCTATCAGCCGGAATGATCCCGGTGGGACGGGCGCCGAGCGCGTCACCAGAAAATTTGGGGAGGACGAGACGATGGTTAAGAATCAATCGAAGGGCCGCCTGGTGAGCTGTGTGGAAGTGGGGGAGCTGGAGCTGCGTCCACCTGTTCATGCCGCCCTGCCGGTAGCAGTGCCGGGCAGGGCGCGCTGGACCTGCCAGGTGGCCCACCGAGGGGGGCAGGCGGACCAGGCGCTCAAGCGCTTGAAGCACTCGGCCCGGCTGTATTACACGCTGGCCACGGGGCTGTCTCGTTGAAACGCACTTCTCCAAGAAGCGTTCGACGAGCCGGCTCCAAAATGGAGCCGGTCGGCGTTTTCAGGGTCGGTCTGCGCGCTCTATGCTGGCGCGAGAAACGGCAGCGTTACGCCAGCCGTCTCGAGAGCCTGGCGCTGAGCCAGGAAGAGGCGCTCCAGGCCAGCCCAGCCGGCGTCGAGCATGCGGTTGAGGTCACTTCGGGAGAAGGGAGCCCCTTCGGCGGTTCCCTGCACCTCGACGAGCTGGCCGCGGCCTGTCATGACCAGGTTCAGGTCGACCTGGGCGCGGGTATCCTCGGTGTAGTCGAGGTCGACGAGCACCTCGCCGTCCACCAGGCCTACGCTGACGGCGGCCACCTGGTCGTGCAGGGGAAACTCGCTGATCAGGCCGTTCTTGAGCAGCCGGTCGCCCACCTGAGCCAGGGCCACCCACGAGCCTGTGATGGCCGCGGTGCGGGTGCCAGCATCGGCCTGGATCACGTCGCAGTCACAGATCACCTGGCGCTCGCCCAGCTTCTCGAGCCAGGTGACGGCCCGGAGGCTGCGACCGATGAGGCGCTGGATCTCGTGGGTCCGACCCGAGTTGCGGGAGCGTTCGCGATTGGTGCGATTCATCGTCGCTCGGGGCAACATCGCATACTCGGCGGTCACCCAGCCCCGCTTCTTCTCGGCCATCCAGGTGGGAATGCGCTCTTCCAGGGTAGCCGCGCACAACACCCGGGTGGAGCCGGCGCTGATCAGCACCGAGCCCTCCGCGAAGGGAGCATAGTTTAGCTCAAACGAGACCGGCCGGATCTGGGAGGGGTTGCGGCCATCGGCTCGAGTCATCGGTTTCCTCCTGGACGGAGCGCTCGGGGAACGGCGCTGCGCCCGCGGTCTAATGTGCTCGGCCTCTGGTCTTGCACATTAGCCACAATCTGACGAACGCGCCGGAACGAAGTTCCAGCGCGTTATCAGGGCAAGACCTCGGCCTTGCACTTTAGTTCCCCACGGTTTCCTCGTATGCCTGCAATCAACAGTAAGGAGAACTTCCCAATGATCTGGACCGAAGAGCATTCCCCCGCCCTGCAAGACGTCATCACCCGCTGCCGGGCCACCATGGACGAGCACGTGCTCAATTCGAACTTCCTGGTTTCCCGCCAGGGCGAGAGCTTTCTGCTCTACAGCAAGGGCCCTCTGACCCAGGTGTTCGCCCGCATGGTCGAGATCCTGGTGGAGGACCTGCCTGAGTGCGAGCCCCCCGCTCGAACCGCCATTCCGGTGCCCACGGCCCGGGCCAGGAAGGTTCGCCGGTAGATGCCGAAGGGGCCCGGATGAAGCTGGGGATCGCTCCCATCGGCTGGGCCAACGACGACCTTCGCGACTGGGGGGCCGAGCGCACCGGCCCCGAGATCATGGCCGAGGTGGCCCGGGCCGGCTATGCCGGCTCGGAGATGAGCTATACCTACCCCAGCGATCCCGAGGTCCTGAAAGCGGCTCTGGCTGAGCACGGCCTGGAGCTGTGCGGGGCCTATCGCTGGACCAACCTGGCCAATTCCGAGCGGCACGCCATTGAGCTCGAGCGAGCTCAAGAGCACGTCGCGTTCTGCCGGGCTGCCGGCGCCCGTTACGCCATCCTGGCCGAGGGAGCCGGCAGTCTGCACTGGGACGCCCGCGGTCAGTCCAGCGTCGTGACCCCGCTGGACCAGGCTGGCTGGCGGCGGGTGACGGAGGGCCTCCGCCGGGTGGCCGAATTCGCCGCTTCCCAGGGGGTGCGGCTCTGCTACCACGCCCACGCCGGTACGGCCATCGAGCGCCGTCCCGAGATCGATCGGCTCTTCGAGCTCCTCGAGCCCGAAGAGCTGTCTTTCTGTCTGGACACAGCTCAGCTTGCCTATGCCGGCGAGGACCCCGAGCAAGCAGCACGCGACTATGCCGCTCGGATCCCTTATGCCCACCTCAAGGACGTGCGTCCCGCCGTGCTCGACCAGGTTCATCTCCGTCGCCCTCGCTTCTTGGAGGCAGTGCAGCGGAACGTGTTCTGCACCCCGGGCGCGGGCGGCCTCGATTGGTCCGCCATCCTGCCTCATCTTCGTCAGGCTGACTGGTGGGTCGTCGAGGCCGACCAGGATCCGGCCCAGGCTCCCCCCTTCCAGGTGGCCGAGGCGGCCCGACGATTCCTGGAGGCCTTCGCTTGAAGGCGCTGGGCGTTGCCGTGGTGGGAGCGGGCCGCATCGGACAGCTGCACGCGCGTCATCTGTGTGGCTCCATCGAGGGGGGCGAGCTGGTCTGCCTGGTGGACCCCGAGCGCGAGCGTGCCGAGAGGGTCGCCCGCGGTCGACCGGTGCTCGACAGCCTGGAGGAGGCCCTGGAGTTGCCCGAGGTGGAGGCCGTGGTCCTCTCCTCGCCCACGGACCTCCACGCCCGCCAGATCGAGCAGTGCGCCGCTCGAGGCAAAGCCATCTTCTGCGAGAAGCCGGTGGGACTCGAGCTCGAGCGTTCCGAGCGCTCGCTCGAGGCAGCCCGCGATGTGCCTTTCCAGATCGGCTTCCAGCGCCGCTATGACCCCGGTTTTGCGGCCGCACGCCAGGCGCTCGAGCAGGGCCGTATCGGCAGGCTCGAGATGCTGCGCTCGCTGACCTGCGACCCGGCTCCTCCGCCCATCGACTACCTCAAGGTGTCGGGGGGGATCTTCCGCGATATGGCCATCCACGACATCGACGTGGCTCGCTTTTTCGGGGGCGAGGTGGTGGAGGTAACAGCCGTGGGAGCCTGCCTGGTGGATGCGCGCATCGCCGAGCTGGGCGACGTGGATACCGCCTGCGTCACGCTGCGCTTCGAGTCGGGCGCGCTGGGCGTGCTGCAGGCCTGGCGGCGGGCTGTCTACGGCTACGACGTCCGGGCCGAGCTGATGGGCTCAGGGGGTAAGCTGGTGGTGGAGGAGGAGGGGCCCGTGTCCCTGCGCAGCTATCGCGGCGAGGGCGTGCTGAGTGACTTCTACGACGGCTTCCTGAGCCGATTCCGGGAGGCTTACCGGTTGGAGCTGGCGGCTTTTGTCGCCAGCGTGCGCGCGGGGCAGGCTCCCACCCCCGGCCCTCACGACGCCGTCCAGGCATTGAGAGTCGCCCTGGCCTGCGCCGAGTCCTTGAAGAGCGGTAGAACCGTGCGATGTTGAAGCTGGGTCCCCAGGAAGGCCCGCTGGTGGTGGAGGTCACCCCGCGGATGGCGGGCTGGAGCCACCTCACCTTCCGGGTTCACCGCCTGGCGGCCGGGGAGTCTCTGCGAGCCCGCAATGACGACGAAGAAGGAGTTCTGGTGCTGCTCTCGGGTCGGGGCACTTTGCAGGGCCAGCCGGTGGAGCGCGCCGGCGTCTTTCAGGGCCTGCCCTGGTTTGCCTACGTGCCCCGGCGCCAGGGCTGCGTCTTCGAGGCCGAGACCGACTCGGAGCTGGCCTGGGGGGCGGCCCCTTGCAGCCAGGACTATCCCGCCCGTGTGCTGGGTCCACGAGATTGCGCGGTGGAGATGCGCGGCGGTCACAACGTGACCCGCCAGATCACCCATCTCGTCGATCCCGGTTTTTGTCAGCGACTCCTCTGCGTCGAGGTCTACACCCCCAGCGGCAACTGGTCGAGCTACCCTCCCCATCGCCACGACGCAGACCGCCTGCCGGACGAGGTAGACCTGGACGAGGTCTATTACTACCGTATGCCCGAGCGGGGGTGGGCGGTGCAGCGCCTTTACGACGCCGACTTTGACGAGCTGTTTTTGTGCCGCGATCGGGACACGATTGTCGTGCGGCGAGGCTTCCACCCGGTCGTGGCGGCCCCCGGATTCGACGTCTACTACCTGAATTTTCTGGCCGGAGAGCACCCGCTCTGGGTGGTTTACGACGATCCTGAGCTGGCCTTCGTGCGGGGCGACTGGAACAGCCCCGCTCCGATACAGCTCCCGCTCAGGCCATGACCGTCCGACCCGAGCAACCGGCTGATCAGGAGGCCATCCGCGAGGTGAACCGGGCCGCCTTCGGCGCCGAAGGGGAGGGCAGGTTGGTGGACCGGCTGCGCAGGGAAGGCCTCTTGCGGCTTTCGTTGGTGGCCGAGGAGCAGGGCCGGGTCGTCGGCCATATCGCCTTCTCGACGATCATGCTGGATGGCCGTGAGGTGCTCTCGCTGGCCCCCATGGCGGTGCTGCCTGCCTTCCAGCGCCAGGGAATTGGCTCGGCGCTGGTGCGGGCGGGTCTTGCGGCGCTGAAGCAACCCGTGGTGGTACTGGGTCATCCCGAGTACTATCCCCGCTTCGGTTTCTCGCCCGCCCACGCCGTCGGGCTCCGCTGTGCCTGGTCGGGACCGGCCCTCATGGCCACCGAGCCTCTTTCGGGTGAGCTGATTTACCCGGACGCGTTTGCGGAGGTTTAAGTGGACCTGATTTCGGTGGGGCGGTGCATGGTGGACCTCTACTGCGACCAGGTGGGCTCGCCGCTACGCGAGGCCCAGTCGGTCTCAATGTACATCGGGGGCTGCCCCACCAATGTGGCCGTGGGCGCGGCTCGACTGGGCCTGAAGGTGGCCATGTTGACCCGGGTGGGGGAGGACCGGACCGGCGAGTTCGTGCTCGAGACGTTTCGCCGCGAGGGCGTGGACGTTTCTCACATTCACGTCGATCCGCGCGCTCATACCCCGATGGTGATGGCCGAGATCATGCCCCCCGATCGCTTCGCCCTCACCTGGTACCGCGAGCGGGCCTCCGACCTTCGCCTGACCGAGTCCGACTTCGAACGCTCGTGGCTGGGCCAGGCCCGAGCGGTGCTCGTCTCGGGCAATTCGTTCTCCACCCCGGAAGCTGCTCGGGTCACCCGCCAGTTGGTACGCGAAGCGCGCGCGGCCGGTTGTCGCATCATCTACGACATCGACTACCGACCCGTTCTCTGGTATCGCGAGTTGCCCGATGGGGCCCGCGAGCTGGTCGAGCCCACCCGCTTGAAAGATGTGCTGGGCGAGGTGGACCTGCTGGTTGGCACCGAGGAGGAGTACGAGGCTCTGGCGGGCGGCTTCGAACCGGCCCGCAAGCTGGCCCCCGGGGCCACGGCCGTGCTCAAGCTGGGGGCACGGGGAGCGAAGGTGGCTCTGAGCGGTCAGGAAGCGGTCGAGGTGGGCGGCTTCCCGGTCGAGGTGCTGAATACTCTGGGAGCGGGGGATGCCTTCCTGGCCGGTTTTCTCTCCGGCTGGTTGCGCGATCTTCCTCTCTCCGAGTGCGTGCTCCGGGGCAACGCCAACGGCGCCCTGGTGGTCACCCGCCACGGCTGCGCTCCGGCCATGCCGTACGCCCGTGAGGTGGAGGAGTTTCTGGCCCGCGGCCTCACGCCCCGGGTGGAGCGGCTGCACGCCGCCGGCGCCCTGAAGCCGCCCCCGCACCGTCCCCTGGCGATCCTGGCCATCGACCACCGCACCTGGTTCTCGCAGCGATGCGAGGACGACGAGCGGGTGGGTCGCTTCAAGCTGGCCGCCTGCCAGGCGGTGGCCGAGCGGTGCCGTCAGCGTTCCTTCGATTGTGAGCTGGGCTTCATCCTCGATCGCGAGGAGTGCCTGGGCTGGGCCGACGCCGAGGGCTTCTGGACGGCTCAGTGCCTGGAGGAGCCCAACAGCACTCCCTTGCGAGTGATCGGTGCTGACGCCGGGGTCACCTTGCGCTCGCGCCCCCGGCGCCGGGCCGTCAAGCTGCTGGTGACCTGGCCGGGGGGCGAGGGGCAGCGGGCCACGCTCGAGCAGGTGGTGGCTGCCTGCCGCTCGCTGGGGAGGGAGTTGATCCTGGAGGTGCTGCGCCCCGACGGAGGCCGCGACCTGGCCGTCGAGATGCAAGAGCTCGCGGAGCTCTCGCCCGACTGGTGGAAGGTGCCCATCGGCCCCGATCCTGCCCGCATCGCTCAGCTGGCCTCGAGCGACGAATGCTGCCGCGGAGTGCTGTGGCTGGGCGGAGGGGAGCCGCTGGAAGAACTGAGCGCTCAGCTTGGTGTCGTTGCTCGTTTATCGGCCTCGAAGGGCTTTGCGGTGGGACGCACGGTGTTCGAACAGGCCTTTCTGGAGGATCAACCCGAGCTGGTGGCCGACCGCTTCGAGCGGCTGGTGCGGGCCTGGGGGTTGTGAAGTTTTTCACAGAACTTGCTCCTGGCCGGTGGTAGGCTGGGAGTATCGAGCGGGAGGTATGCGAAAATGCCGAATCGAGCAGCCATTGCGGCCGCCACCGAGCATCGGGACGTGGCCGAGGAAGCCTTTCACGTGCTGCACTTCAACCAGGAGCTGGTGCAGTTCGCCGATACCAAGGCGGGAACACTGATCGTGATCAACAGCCTGTTCATCGCCGCTGCCCAGGCGGTGGTGGGCGGCAAGAGCGCGGTGGTGACGCTGTCGGCCGCGGTGGCGGTGCTGGCCGCGGCCCTGGCTATCTTCTTTTGCTTCTCGGTGGTCAGCACGCGCTTCTCCGGACCCCAGGCTGCGCGCAACGACCTGGTCTTCTTCGGGGACATCACCAGGCGGGCCAGCGCAGAGCAGTATGCGTCCGACTTCTTCGCCATCCAGGGAGCCACCCAGGTCGAGGACGTGCTTCGGCGCACCTTCGTGGTGGCCGGCATCGCCCAGCGGAAGTTCGCCGCTTACTCCACGGCTCAATTCATGACCGGATTGTCGGGCGCCGCCTGGGTGATCTTCAACGTGCTCAGCCTGGTGTTTCACTGACCGGCAACCGCCTTGCTCTGTCTTACAGAACCGGCCGGGAGGCATGCCCCAACTCCGAGGCGTAGACAGGGCGATGCGCACCTTGATCCTCTGCCTCTTCCTGGCGGCTGCCGCGCTGCCTCAGCCGATCGCCGAGGTGCCCGCCGAGCCGCCGGTCTGGAGCCCGATGATCTACCAGGGAATCTCGCTCACGGGGGCCTTCCGGCGCAAGCCAGAGGCATTCGCGCTTTACGCCGTCGAGGTCGACCTGAGGGCCAGCGGACTCTCCTTTCTGGTCACGCCCTCCAACGGAGATCGTCGGCTCGACACGGACTCTCGCAAGACGGGCTCGTTCTTGCATGAGTTCAAGTGCCAGGTGGCCATCAACGGCAGCCCATTCCGGCCTGTCGATCGCCACGAAGGCGTTCCCATGGACGTGGCCGGGCTGTCGGTCTCGAACGGCGACCGCTACTCCGAGCCGGAGGGCTCGTGGGGAGCCTTGCTGCTGACGAAGGACAACCAGGCCAGCCTGGTCTCCCAGCAGGCAGAGGTTCCTCCCGCCCACAACGCGCTGGGGGGCTTCGACCCGCTGCTCAAGGCCGGCCAGCCGGTGGACCAACCCGGCGGGCCGCGCCACCCACGCACTGCGGTGGGGCTGTCGCAGGATGGCCAGATCCTCTACCTGGCCGTGATCGACGGTCGCCAACCCGGATACAGCGTGGGGACCACCCTCTACGAGACTGCCCTGTGGATGCGCTGGCTGGGTTGCTGGGAGGCTCTCAACCTGGACGGCGGCGGCTCTACCACGCTGGTCATCGAAGATGAGCTGGGTTTGCCCTACACCGTCAATCGGCCCATTCAGGAGAAAGTTCCCGGCCAGCAGCGCCCCAGCGCCAACCACCTGGGCGTTTTTGGCGCCCCCGTCAAGCGCTGACCGGCTCGTTGCTCAGATATCCTTGCGGTGGGCGGGTATGCCGACCCAGGTCTCCCCGGCTGGAATGGTGACATCCTTGAGGACCACCGCCTGGGCCGCCACCACCGCTCCGTCCCCCACGGTCACGCCCGGCATGAGGATGGAGCGCTGTCCGATCAGGGCTTTCTTGCCGATCTTCACGGGCGAGAGAACCAGGTAACCGCGCTCGGCGGCGTGGCACGAGATGGCCGCCTCGCCTCCGATGACTGCTTCATCACCGATCTCGAGCAAGCTGAGATCGTGCACGTACTTGCTGTTGATCATCACGCCTTCGCCAATCTTGGCACCCATCATGCGGCAGTACACGTTGAGGAAGGGCGACAGCATCACGAAATCGACGAAGGTTACTTTGACCACCAGGTGCAGCCCGCTGGCCAGCACCCAGCGCAGCGACTCGGGCGAGAAGTACTTGTGCTTGCCGGGCTTGAGGCGCAGCCCCAGCACGGTGTTGAGAAACGAGGTCACCAGCATCAAGGTGAACCCGTAGACGAAGTAGCCCACCCCCAGGCCCACGGAGACGGCCAGCAGGCGCATCGCCTCGCTCATTCCGACGCTCAGCTCATAGAGCCAGGCCGTCAGGCAGACGGCGGGATAAAGGCTGACGCCAAGCACCAGTCCGCCCAGTACGTAGAGGAACAGGGGGAACACGGTCTGGATGAGATTGTTCATGCCCGAGGGGGTTTGCGAGGGGGATGGGATCCCCTTCACCGGGAATAGGGCCGGCGTGAAGGTTCGAGCAGCGGCTCGTACCCACCCGGGACGGGTCAAGCCCAATAACGAGGACGCCTGCGCGGTCTTCATCGACCAGCAGTTCTTCCTGGTGGCCGACGGGATGGGCGGAATGAACGGCGGGGAGGTTGCTGCCGCCATGACGGTGGAGCGGATCCCCCCGCTGGTCCTGCCCCATCTGGCCAGCGGAGAGCCGCTGGAGCTGATGGGCTCGGCCATGAGCAAGGTGAGCCGCGACATCTGGCAACAGTCGGCCACCAGCCGCTCGCTCTACGGCATGGGATCCACGGTCGTGGCCGTGCACGTGCGGGGCAGAGAGCTCTTCGTGGCCCACGCTGGCGATGCTCGCGTCTATCTGTGGCGGGCCGGCGAGTTGCGGCTTCTGACCGACGACCACACCCTGGTGCACGCCCTCTTCAAGCAGGGCACCATCACGGCCGAGCAGGCCGAGGTGCACCCCTGGCGCAGCCAGTTGATTCGCCACATGGGTCAGAAGAAGCTGGAGTTCGAAACGCAGACGGTGCCGGTCGAGCCGGGCGATCGGGTGCTCTTGTGCAGCGACGGTCTCAACAAGGAGCTGCCGGACCTGCTGATCGGGCAACTGCTGGGCGCCGCTGCCAGCCCCGAGCAAGCCGTCGAGGTGCTCGTCGAGCAGGCCAACGAGCGGGGAGGGCGCGACAACATCACCGCCCTGGTGGTGTTCTTGGAAGGCTAGAATTCCGGCCCGCTCCTAGCCTAGGGAGAAGGGCTCGGGATGGGCTCAGCGGAGGCGCCGGCTTGCGGCGAGGGGCTGGTTTCAGGCGACGCGCTGGCTTGAGGAGAGGGACCGGGCTCGGGCTTCTTCTTGGGGTCAGGATGCACCGGTGCCTGGATGGCGGCCGGCTTGTTGTAGACCACCTCTCCTTCGCCCACCAGCACCCCCGCGATGGCAGCCGTCTGAAAGCAAGCCAGGCTGCCTGCCAGCAGCGCCGCCATGCCCAGGCGGGCCATGTCCGAGCGGCGGATGGGCGCCAGCCCTCCAATTCCGGCGATCTGGATGCCGATGGAGCTGAAGTTGGTGAAGCCGCACAGGGCGTAGATCGTGATCATGATGGTGCGGCCCGACATCTGACAGTTGGGGTCGGAGATAGCCGTGGTGAGCGAGGTGTAGGCGTAAAACTCGTTGATGACCAGTTTCTGGCCCAGGAGCTCGGCGCACTGGTTGGCCTGCACCCCCCAGGGCACGCCCATCAGCCAGGCAAAGGGCACGAAGACCACGTTGAAGATGTCGTCGAGCCCGAACTCGGGATGTCTGAAGACCCCCCCGATTACGCTCAGGATGCCGTCGATCATATGCACCAGGGCGATGAAGGCGATCAGCATGGCCCCTACGTTCAGAGCCAGCATCAGACCCTGGCTGGCACCGGCTGCGGCGGCGTCGATCACGTTGGCTTCGGCGCGGGTGTTCTCTACCTTGATGCGACCGTGGGTCACCGGCTCTTCCGTTTCGGGGATCATCAGCTTGGCGAACAGGATGGCGGCCGGGGCCGACATGACGCTGGCGGCCAGCAGGTGTCCGGCGGCGTCCGGAAAGGTATCGTCGAGCATGCCGGCATAGACGCCCAGCACCCCCCCGGCGATGGTGGCAAAGCCCCCCGTCATGACGGTCATCAGCTCCGAGCGGGTCAGCTTCTCCACGTAAGGCTTGATGAGAAGGGGGGCCTCTGTCTGGCCCAGGAAGATGTTGGCCGAGGTGCACAGGGTTTCGGCTCCGCTGGTGCCCAGAAGGCGCAGCATGACGGCGGCGATGACTTCGACCACCTTTTGCATCACGCCCAGGTAGTAGAGCACGCTCATCAAGGAGGAGAAGAAAATGATGGTGGGCAGCACCTGGAAGGCAAAGATGAAGCCATACTTCTCCATGTCGGTGAGGGGCTGAAAGACGAAGCTGCTACCTTTGGCGGTGTAGCTCAGCAGGCGGTCGATCAAGAGGCGCACCCCGTCGAAGAACCACTTGCCCGGTTCGGTCTTGAGCACCAGCAGGGCGAAGACGAACTGCATGATGGTGGCCCAGAAGATCAGCTTCCAGACCACCCGCTTCTTGTTGTCCGAGAAAGCGTAGCCCAGGCCGATAAAGGCGAAGACGCCCAGCAGGCTGACGGCGCGTTCCATGATTACTTCGGGGCCAGAGAAATTTTCAGCATCATCGACCTAGTTTGCCCGGGGCGGCCGAAAAGAACCTGAAACCCTCAGGGGCGGAAACCTATTGCGACGGCCACGTATTCTCGGGTCGGATGTCAAAGTGACACTCGAAGGTCTCGGTCTCTCGTTTTTGACCGGTGGCAGATTCCAGACCTGGCTGTCTCAGCACGATATGCACGATCACATTTTCGTCGACCGGATCCAGCCTGACCGAGAAATGGAGCAGGTTGCGCGTGAGGATCTGGAAGACTTCGGCGTTAGCAGCCGGAGAAGCCGTCAGGGAACCGAGAGTCGGATTCTGCATCGGCAACGGAAAAATGACCGGAGGCGCGGGGTTGGTGGGAATGACCTGCTTGCGCACGAGTTGGCCGAGCTCGGGGCGATCAGGAGGGGGGCTCTCCTCCGCATCGCTGCTGGTAGCATACCAGACCGTGTAGCGGTTCCACAGCGGCTTGCGAGTTTCATCGTAGTTGCTGGCATCGGTCCAACTGTCCAAGCCCGCCAAGGAAATCAGGTCGCGCTCATTCAAGGGGGCTGTAGCCAGGGCGGAGGTTCGATCAAGGGTGCTGGCCGTTCGAAAGCTGGTCACCACGAGGTCGCGCCGCATCAGAGCGGAGATGCGGCGAGCCTCCGACTGGATTCCCTGGCGCACGACCAGCGTTCGAAAGTTACGGCTTCCCAGTTGGAAGACGGTAAAGATCACCGTGGTCAGCAACCCCAGAATGAAGCACGAGGTCAACGCCTCGACGATGGTCATGCCGCGCTGGTTGTTCATCTTCATGGCTTGACGAACTGGTGGTAATAGGCTCGGGATAGGGTGAGCGACAGCCGTCCCTGACCCTGTCTGACGTTATCGGTGCTCTTGATGGGGGCGGCCACATCCGACGGCCACCAGACGACATCCACCGTCAGTCGCCACAGATCCCCCATCGTCTTTCGTTGAATTCGCTCGGCCTTGAAATGCTGCCAGTACTCGATCCCGTTCATCTCGTCGTGCTGGTAGACATGGGTCGACTGGCTCTGGTTTTCCTCATACAAAGGCAGGTCCTCGGTGGTGGATACAGGGGGATTCCCCCCCCACCCTGGCGGACCGGATCGCATGGCCTGGTCCATTCGCCGCTGGGCCAGCAGCAAACCGATGGTCTGACTGCTCGACTTGGTCGAGGAGGCCATCAATTTGGTGAAGACGGCCAGAACAAAAACGACCACGACGCCCAGCAGCCCGATGGCGACCACGACCTCGCCAACGGACAAGCCGATGCGATCCCCACGTTTCTCCACGCCCTCTTTATATCACAGAACCAAGAGCCAGGTATGACGAATGGAAAATATTGTGCTACGAATGACTCAGGTAGTCTTTCTGGAGGTGGCCCTTGCGCGCCAGAGTCAAACGAGCACGAGGAATCGCCCTCATCATGGTGCTGACCATTCTCGGGGTGCTTGTCACCCTTTCGGGCGCATTTGTGGGTATCAATCACTCCAACTTTGCCCTCATGGCTTCGGCAATGGACCAGGAGGAAGCCACCGCAGCGTGCTACACGGGCTACTTCTATGCCCTCTACAGCGTCGAGCATGACCGAAGGTGGGGAAAGGACGTTCCCGGGTTTCTCAGCGGGACCCGGCCCAGCGCAGCTGATCTGGCCGAGGTCGCCAACCTGCTCGACGTCGAGGTCGTCAACCAGTTCACTCTTCGCTGCTATCCCAAGAATCCTGACGGAACCAGAACTGGGACCAGCCTGCTGCTCGAGGTGCGCAACAACCTTGCCAACGACTGGCTGGACGCTCCCACTCCCAGTCGCGATCCGATGCCGGCCGGCGGGCCGTTTCCGGCGGTTCCCTGGAACACGTTTTTTGTCCGGGTCACGGGCGACTCGGGCGGTGTGCAGAAGCGACTGGAGAGCCTGATGACCGCTGCTCCACCCTTTGACGCGGCTGCGACGGCTAACGGAGACATCCTGATCGAAGCCGACCAGGAAGTGGTCATCGATAGTCGAGACAAGTACCTCAATCAATTGCGCAGCAAGTCCAGGCTGAACCTGACACCCAACCAGGCGGCCACCGATAAGGTCCAGTTCCGCTGGAGCGCCGACCCCTCGCTCGACGCACTGCCGATCAAAGGGCGACTGTGGGCCCAGGACCAGATCTTCGTGGGCGGCCATGACATGTCCGACCCCAACCCGCTCACCAACAAGAAGGCAGAGGTGGAAGCCAACGCCGAGGGCCTGGTGGTCCCCAAAGCATCCAAGAGCTTCACGATCCAGGACCTGAACATCAACGACTTTCGGATGGAGGATGCCACCCCCAAGGCGTCCATCAAGACGGGAACCTGGAGCTTCGGCCAGACCAACTACACGGTCACCTACGAGGTCAACAATGAGGTCACCGAGACCGTGGCTGTGCCGGTGTACGATGAGACCACCGTCCCTCCGACCCTGATCGGCACGCAGGATGTCACCCAGACCCGGAGCTTTGTGACCACGGTCACCGATACCGTTTCCTACCCGGCCCTCGAGCGAAAGGTGGGCGGCTCGGTGGTCGAGACCTGGGTGCACACGGGGTCGGTCCCCGGGGCCGGGAGCACCTATACTCCCCAGGTCGGCACGCCCGGGACGATCACTTCGATCACGCCTCAGGCGGCCGTGCAGTATGATGACGACGGGGTCGTCGACCTGAGCCAGATCGGCACCGCCCCGCTTCCTGCCGGCATCGGCGCCGACCACGTCCAACTCGACATCATGGAGGCCCAGTTCAACGTGGGCCAGGGCCTGATTCTGGTGACCGATAGCAATGGGGATGGCACTCGCGACGGCGATTTCGGCCTGGCTTCGGAGATCGGAAACGTGGCCGGTCCCGGAACCGGCCGCGAGGTGGACGCCACTTTGAATCTTGGCGTCGCCCCGCCCCCGCCGCCCGCTGCGCCGACGACGCGCAGGCGCCGCAGAGGTCCGCCTCCGCCTCCTCCTCCGCTCCCCGCGAACGGAAAACCCAGCGCCATCATGGCCGGCGGCAACATCTCGGTGCGCGAGGTTCTGGGTCAAGGAGCGCTGATGGCCGACCAGGACGTGACCATTCAGGGTACCGGCGAGATCTCTTCCGACCCGCTGGCTGGCATTGCTCTCTTCGCTGGTCGCGACGTGATCATCGATGCGAACCTGCTGAAGATCACCACCGCCTTGCCGCCGGCGACCCCCATCGACACCGCCTTCAAAGGCCTGGTCTATGCCGAGCGGAACGTGAGGCTGCTCGACCCGACCTACTCCAATCCCCGCAACATCACCATCGAGGGGGCGCTGGTAGCGCGCAGCGGGTTCATCGACATTCCGAAGGCCAACGCTGTCAAGCTCGTTTACGACCCGAGCTTTCTCAAGACCATGCTCAAGGACCGACCCAACTACCAGATCCGCCTCGAGCGGCAGTCGTTCAATCTCTTCTAGGAAGGGCTCGCGCCAGCCCCACGATCTACCAGCTAGGGCCACCTCACCTTATGACGAGGTCGTGCGGGTTATCGCTATGGGAGGCACACCGATGAGACGACGATGGCTGGTCTTGCTGATCACTCTGCTGGCGATAGGCTGCACCGGCCCCTCCGAGCCCGAGCCTGATGCCTCGGCCAGCCGTCCCGAGTCGGCTCCGGTTGCCCAGGTCGCGCCGACCCGCGCGGACGAGAAGCTGCTCGAGGCGATTCTGAAGGGCACGGGCTATCCCAGTGAGTGGACGCGGCAACAGATCATCGAGCTGCGCGTCAGGGAGATGTTCGCCCGCGAGGATTATGCCGGTCTGGAGAAGTTGGCCGAGCGCTTGCGCTCGCGTCCTCCCGAGCCGGTGGTGGCCAACTACAGCCCCCTGGCGGTCTTCTATGAGGGCATCACCGACGGCCGGAAGATTCCCTATCGCTGGGGTGGAGCCGCCTACCGCTACCGGCGGTGGCTCCAGAAGTTTCCGGACTCGGACGTGGCCCGAAACGGCTATTGCCGTCTGCTCACCACCGGGGCTCTGATACGGAAGTCCCATCCCGATGACCGATCCACCGTTGATCTTGGGGCCACCGAGCAAATCGGGGAAGAGGTCGATCTTCTTGTGAGCGAGATCAAGCGTAAGGACGCCCAACTCGTCGACACGAAGCTCCTCATCGGGGCGGCCAAGGATAATAGAGGGAGCCAGCTGGAGCTGGCCGAGGGGATGTTCGCCGAGGCCCATGAGCGTGAGCCGGACAATACCGAGCCCTATTCCTTCATGGGTTCCTACCTGGCGATTCAGAGGCTGCCGCGCAACCAGTGGTGCGCCAGGCTGGCGGAAAGGCCGGAGGACTATGCTCAGGCCTTCATGACCACCAAGCTCGCCTATGACAATGTAGCCAGCCCCTTCATCTACAAGGAGTTCCTCTATCCTGAGCTGCTGCCGGCCCTGCGTGAGCTGCAGAAGAAACGACCCGACTCGCTCTACATTGCCAACACGATTGCCTGGATAGCGGGGTTGAAGGAGGACTATCAAACCGCCCGGATCGAGCTTGAAAAGATCGGGCGCTCACTCGACCCGGACGTCTTCAAGTCCACGGCTGACTTCATGAAGCTTCGCAGCCGCGCGGGCGTATCCGATCCGGATGGAACCCTTCCCACCGTCGTGGCGGTGACCTGGGAGAAGGATTTCTTTCCCGCACCCAATGAAGCCCACGTGCTTCCTTACCACTGGGTCTGCCTGCTGCGTCAGCATCGGTTTCTGGAGTTGGAGTCGCTGGCTGCAGCCTGTACGCCGGAGGTTCAGTATGACCTCTACGCATCCCTGGGCAAGTTCCAGCTCGACACGAAGAGCGAGCAAGAGGCCCGCCGCGACGACCTGGAAGCCTGGGTCGCCGAACGCCCCAAGTCGCCCCAGGCCCAATTGGCACTGGCGCAGTACTGGCTTCACATGGGGTGGGAGGCCCGGGGAGGAGGTTATGCCGATACCGTGTCGCGTCAAGCGAACAAGTTGTTCCAGGATCGATTGGATAAGGCTGAGAAGGCGGTTGACAAAGCCGCCGACCTGGAAAGCAAGGATCTCGCCCTCTGGCTGACCCGGATCAGTCTTTACCAGGGCAAGGGGGACCCCCAGCGAATTCGAGCGGCTGCCCAGGAGGCCGCCGAGGCCTACCCCGACCGACTCGAGCCTTACACCTTCATGGTCCTTCCCTGTCTACCTCGATGGTACGGCGAGCCTGGCGACCTTCGCAAGCTGTCTGAGGAAGCGGTCAGAAAGACCCGGAAGGTGCTGGGCCAGGGCGCTGCGGCTGCCATCGGCCTGGAGGCCATGGACAGCGAGGGCATCGAGCTGGTGGCCTCGTCCACCCCGGGTCATCTGGACTGGAGGGCGATCGTGCAGGGAATGGCCGACCTGGAGGCACGCGGTAGAGCCATGACCAGGCAGCGCAACCAATTTGCCTATCGTGCCGTGCTCCTGAAGGACCGTGCCGCCGCCACCAGAGCCTTGAAGGCTCTTAAGCCGAGCGAAATCGACCTGTCGCTGTGGGGCACCGGTGAGCGCTTCGAGGCGGCCCGCGCCTGGGCCCAGGGCACCGGGCCCTGGCGGGAAGCGCCCCCCGAGGTCGAGGTTCTGCGGGCCGGCTTGATGAATCCGAAGACCGGCGAGCTGACCAATGACAGGGTCATCCCCTGCAAGAAGGGTAGCCAGATCTGGATCGAGTACCGCGTGAAAGGCAATCCGGTGCGTCCCGTGAGCACGATCTCCACCTGGTCATTTCCGCGTATGAAGCATCCCCAGCAGGGAGCGCTGACGCAATTGCAGCAGCAGAAGACCTTCTTCCCCGATCATTTGGCCCTCCCGCAGACCGATGGTTACATCCTGGAGTACCCCTATGAGCTGGTCGAGGGAGATTGGGAGTGGCAGTTGACCGACATGCGGGGAAATCCGCTGGCCCGGGCTCAGTTTCAGGTCAAGTAATCGTGCCCCTCAGCGACCCTGGGGGAGCGCTCCCCGACGCGATCATGGACGACCAGAGCCTCAGCTGACATCCCTCCAGAAACGGGGCGGGGTTGCGCTCCTTCTCAAGGACATTTCCAGCTCGGGAGGCGTCCTCGGCAAGTCATGGCAAGAGACCTCTTGAAGAGAACGAGCGGCGCCTTAGCCGCCCTTCAGGAACCCTAGCACGCCTTCTTTTTTCTCTTTGGAGGGCTTTTTCTCTTTGCCTGCCGGGGCGGGGGCGGCTTCCTTCTCGGGCGACGGCCCGACGGAGTCAACCGGCTCGCGCGGTTTGAGGGAAACCTCTCCGCAAGCTTCCACCTTGATGCCTGAAGCGATCTCAGCCGTGCTCATGACGGCCAGATCGGGGATGGCCCGATCGAGCAGGCGGCGCACGAAGACCCGGGTGGGCGGATCGGTGAAGAGAACCGGAGGATAGCCCGCGTCCTCGCGGGCGCGGCGCACCGAAACCACGAAATCGGCCGCCTCGTCCCGGGTGATTGCCAGCACCTGCCCGTGGTTGGTCTCCTGCACGGCCTTCATCAGTTGCCCCTCGGCCTCACTCGAAAGCGTCAGGCCGCGAAGGATTCCGTCTTCATTCAGGTTGCTCCAACAGATCTGGCGGGCCAGGCCCATCCGGCAGAACTCCACCACCAGGTCGGTGCGGTCGAGCACGTCGAGATGGTCGCCGGACACCTCCAGAATGGTGACCAGATCGCGCACCGAGACCCGCTCGGACAACAGAGCTCGCAGCACCTTGCGCACATTGCGCAGGTTGCGCCGATCGGACAGGAAGTCTTCCACCAGCACCGGGTGGGTGCTGCGCAGGCGAGAGATCAGATCGAAGGTCTCTTGCAGACCCAGAAGCTCGGGACAGGCCGAAAGGATGATGTGCTTGATGTGGGTCATCAAGATGGCCAGCGGACCCAAGACCATGCAGCCGGACTGGTCGGCCTGCTCGCGCAGTTCCTGGGCGATCCACTTGGCGTTCATGCGGTGCACCGGCTCCACGGCAGCCCAGCCTTCCAGGGCGCTCAGGGCTTCGTGCGGACCCAGGGCCAGCAAGCGATCGAGGAAGAGATCGCCCAGCGCGGTGGGGGAGTCTTTCACCTTGATGAGGTACTTGTTGGGATCAAGGCCCATGTTGTCGGAGATGCGTACCGAAGGGGTCACGATGCCGATCTCGCGGGCCACCTCCTCGCGCACCGCTTCGACCTTGGCCATCAGCGGGGCTCCGTGCTGCGGGTCGGCCAGGGGCAACAGGGCTCGCCCCAACTCGACCACCAGGGGATCCTGGTAGACGTAGGGGTCGGTGCCGGGCTCGGACTTGCCATCGAAGCTGAGCTGCAACTCCCCTTCCACGGCCCAGCCCTCGTTGACCAGCCGCATCAAGCCCTGTTGCACTTCGGCCTGAAGCTGGTAGTGGCTGCCCACATACAAAAGGGCCTGCTCTTCCCCGCGGGTCAGCTTGATGTAGACTTGCTGGCCCTTTTCGTCGCGTCGCCAGGGGGCAAAGGGAGCGTAGAGCTCGCCGATGCGGAAAAAGCGCAGGCACTCCTGCAGCTCCTCAGGACGGTTGCGAGCCATGTTAGCCCTCCTCGCTGGCAGCCGGACTGGGCGTAGCCGGCGGCTGATCCTCGCCGGCGGCTGGCTCGGGGCTGGCCGGCGGAAGCTCGAGCGGGCCCTCGTGCACGATCATCTGCACCTTGCCCTCGGGCGAGGTCTTGAGTTGAAAACCGTACTTCTCCTTGAAGCGTGCCGCCATGGCCGGGTCGTCCACGGTGGTCACGTTGCCGCTCACGTTGAGCTTGGCGCTGTCAAGCTGCTTGAGCTTCTCCGAGCTGAGGGGGGCTTTGACCAGGATTCCCTGATCGACCTGCGTCGGACTGAGCATCACGAAGAAAGAGACGTCGGGCGTCTTGATATCGGCGGGAAGGTCGGCTTCGTCCAGGCCCAGCAAGGCCGTTCCGCGCAAATTCTCAACTCTCTCGGGAATCTTCTCCTGGCCCTGGAATTCGACGTTGGCCAGCGGCGGAGCCGCCGACGAGGAGCACCCGAAGGAAAGAGTCAGGCTCAAAATCAAGCAAACAAGCGCAAAACGGGAAGCTTTCATAGCCCCTGCCTATTCCTGCCCCCGGGAGGGATTCCTTTCAGCTGGCCGGTCCAACGGGCCACAGGAACCGCTTTTTGGCTCGCCGAAACAGGACAGGATGGCAGAATTCTTAAGCCTGGAAGAAGCCGCTGTTCGACTGGGCATCTCCGAGGGAACCATGCGGGCCTGGGTCAAGCGCGGGACTGCACGCGTCACCCGACGCGCGGGCGCCGATTGGATTCGCGAGCGCGAGGTCGAGCGCTTGCTGGAGGAGTTCCCTCGCAACGGCGATGCGATGAGCTCGGGCGAGAATCTAACCGCGGTGCGCGTGCCCCCCCCGCCCCCTTTGCCTCCTCCGGGCCCGGCTCCGGCGCCTGTGCTGGAGCCGGGGGAAGAGTCGGGCGGATTTCTCACTTCCCGGCGCGAGCGCCTGGCGCCTCGCAGCATCGAGGCCCCCGGCTCGGTCGAGCGTCCCGCCCTGCAGCTCCAGCGACCGAGCAGCGGCGAGACGGACGAACTGCGACGCGAGCTCGAGAGCATGCGCCAGCGGGCCGAAGAGGCCGAGGCCCGGGAGCGGGCTCTGGAGGAGCGTCTGCGCAGCCGCGATCGCGAGGTCGTCGAGCTGCAGCATCAGCTCGAGGCGGCCCTGGCAGACGATCGGATCGAGGAGATGGAGGCTCGCCTCTACGAGTCCGACCGGATCATCGAAGGTCTGCGCGAGGAGCACAAGCGCGTTCGCGAGGAGGCTGCCCTGAGCGAGTCGCTGCAGCAGAAAGCTCTGTCCGAGCTCGAGAACCTGCGTAACGACATGAACCGCCTGCGCAGCGAGCGCGATCGATTGCGCGATGGCCAGATCTCCCTCAACGAGCTGGAGATGCAGGTCGAGGAGTCCATTCGCGACCGGGACAGCCTGCAGGCCACCCTTGAGAAGATGGAAGCCGAGACGCAGAAAGCTCTGGAGCGCGCTCGCAATGAAGGCGAGACGGCTCGGATTTTGCAGACCCGCGTTGACGAGTTGGAGGAAGAGCTGTCTCGCACCCGGGCTTCGCTGCGCCAGCTCGAGGTCGACTATGCCAGCATGAAGGGTGAGATGACCGAGCTCGATGAGCTCGAGAACCTGCGCGAGGATCTGCGCACCCTCCAGAAGACCGCCCTCAAGCTGGAGACCGAGCGGGCTCGGTTGATCAACGACGCGGCCAGTCTGCGCTCGGAGTCCGAGGACGCCCGCAAGCGTATTCAGGAGGCCGAGGAACGGCGCGCCCGGGCCGAAGACGAGGTGAAAGGCCTGCGCCAGAAGTTCCACGAGGAGCTGCGCCAGGTGGAAGAGCGCTATGCCAGGGCTCAGTCTCGCGTCGAGACGCTCGAGGGCCACATGCAGTCGGTCGAGAAGCGTCAGGAGGACCGCGCTGCCTCCATCCTGGAGGAGAATCGTCGCTTGAAGGACGAGCTAAAGAGCTTCCAGCTTCGCTTGCAGGCCGAGCCGGTCGTCCCTGTGGGCAGTATCGAGGACACCCGCGCGCTGATGAACCGGGTAGCCGAGTTGGAGTCGGCCATGGAAGAGAAGGATCGCATGGTCGAGCAGGCCTTCCACGACCGCAGCGAGCTTCGCAACCAGCTGGAAGCCTACAAGCAGCACTTCTATGAGCTGCAGCAACGCTACGAGCGCGAGAAGAGCGAGTGGTCCAACCTGGTGGCCCACGAGTTCCAGCGGCGGGGCAATGAGACCATGATGATGCAGCAGCCTCCGGCTCCCGACCCCAAGTCGACCAAACCCAAAGGCTGGGGACTGTTTCGCCCCCGTAGCGACACCTGAGCTCGCGCTGGTTCGCGCTGGGCGCCCTCTTGGCGGCGATGGGAGTGGCCGCAGGGGCTTTCGGGGCGCACGGTCTGAAGCAGCATCTGTCCCCTGACCGCCTGGCCATCTACGAGACGGCCGCTCGCTATCACCAGTGGACCGCGCTGGGCCTGATGCTGGCCGCTCGCTCTCCCGGTCGTGCTCTCTTGCTGGCCGGAGGGGTCATCTTCTGTGGCAGCCTCTACTTGCTGAGCCTCACCGGCCATCGCTGGCTGGGGGCGGTCGCGCCGGTGGGAGGGTCGCTCTTGATCGCCGGCTGGCTGCGAGTGGCCTGGGCCGCCTTCAAGGAGCGAGCGGCTACCTGATGCGGGACTTTCCGTCCGGCTCGAGCACCAGCGTGGTAGCGGTGATCAGGTCGACCTCGCGCCACTCGAGCTTGTTGCCCTTCTCGTCTTGAGCTCGCACGTTCCACTTGGGGGCCTGGTTCTCGGTGTCGAACATGACCAGCCGATCCTGGCCCGTGGCCACGGTCTGGGTCCGAAGCAGGTCCTCGCTCCACTCTTCCGTCTCGACGGGAGCCACGCGCAGGTCGCGCAGCTCGGCCCCGGTCCGATTGAGGAGCAAGAAGTCCTGGTCGTCGGCGAGGGCCGAAGTGGCCCCCATGATCAGTAGGAATGCTGTGAATAGAGCCTTTCGCATCATGCCGGGCCCTTCGGGAGGGGGGTCGCCTTCCCTGCGGGAATCGCTCATCATGCTCTCGGGAGCCGGGCCTCCTGGAGTCCAGCCCAACCCGAGAGAGGGAGGAGGGGACCACCATGCTCGAGTTGATTCCTGACCGCAACGGGTTGGCCACCGACCAGCCGTGCACGGTGGACCTGCTGGTTCGCATCCTGCCACCGACGCCGGCGCGCCAGGAGCGAACCCTCTTGAACCTGACGCTGGTGCTCGATCGCAGTGGCTCCATGGCCGGCGCCAAGCTGGATCTGACGCGCCAGGCAGCCTCCCTGGCGGTCAAATCTCTGTCCGATCAGGACCGATTCAGCGTGGTGCTGTTCGACGACCGGGTGGACACCCTGGTACCCTCAGCCCCCCTCAATGACAAGCCCAGGGTTCTCAAGCTGATCGAAGGGCTGAATACGGGAGGCTCTACGGCTTTGTTCGCCGGCTGGCAATCGGGCGGCGACCAGGCCCTGAAGGGATTGGAGGCCAGGCGAGTCAATCGGGTCGTGCTCCTCACCGATGGCCAGGCCAACGTGGGGGAAACCAATCCCGACGCCATTTGCCACGCTGTCCACCAGCTGGCCGAGAAGGGCGTGCAGACCACCACCATCGGCTTTGGGCGCGACTATAACGAGACGCTGCTTCGTTCGATGGCCTCGAGCGGAGAGGGCAACCACTTCTTCGTGGAGCGCCCCGAGCAATTGCCCTCCTGCTTCGAGGTCGAGCTGGGCGGACTGGTGGCCACGCTGGGCCGTCGGGTGCGACTGGAGCTCAAGCCTTTACGGTCGGGCGTGGTGGTGGAGCCACTGGCCGATTTGGAGAAGCATCCCGATGGAGGCTACAAGCTGGCTGACCTGGTGGCTGGCTGGCCGATGGAGCAGGTGTTCCGTGTCACGGTCCCGGCCCAGACCGGCAAGAAGCCACCTCTGGAGGTGGTGCTCAGGTGGGAAGACGTGGCCGAGAGTCGCGACCGGAGCCTGGAGGCGCCTCTCAAGCTTCCCGCCATGACCTTTGAGGAGCGCCAGTCGCTGCCTCTGGATCGCGACGTGGAGCTGCAGGTAGGCGTTGCCATGGCTGCCCGGGCACGCCTGGAAGCCATGGACGTGATGCGTCAGGGCGACCGGGCGGCGGCCACGCGAATCCTGCGAAGCGCCTTGACGAGCTACAAGCTACCCGACATGCAACGCGCCGAGCTCGAGGATCTGGCCCGCACGACCGAACGGGGCGATACTTCCTCGAGCCTCAAGAAGGGCGCCATGCAGAGCTACTCCTACAGCAAGGGGAGCGTCACCATGTCGAGCTTGGGCGGCATCATCAAACTGATGAAGTACCTGGGGAGAGGGATCGACCTTCAGCGTGGTCCCCTCTTCAGCGAACTGCCCTCGGAAGGAGATCGACCTTGGAGCCGGGTGGCCGGGATGCTGACCGGGCTTTACCACGGCGAGCGCCTCGGTCGGCCGGCGGGGGCGGTGCGCGGCGAGGCCTCGGTGCTGACCGCCCTCACCCTGGCCAGCATCGGCCAGGACAAGCTGGACGATCCGAGTGTCATGCTGGGCAGCATGTTCGAGCCCTACGACCTGGCCAGGGTCTTCGTGAATGCCCCGGTGGATGGCCCCGGGGGAGGGTTGAGGGCCCTGCGCTCAACCTTTGACCCGACTCGAGGGCTCCTTTACGACGCCCGCTCGGCCGGTTGCGGAGCCCTGCAGAGGGCGGCCGCCTTCCTGGTGCCTCACGCCAGCTGTCCCATGGGCAAACCGATGAGTGCTCTCTGGGTGGACGTCACCTTCGGCACCGCGCTGACCCACAACGAATCGGCTGCGCTGGCGGCCAGCCTGGGCTGGGCCCGCATTCTGTGGGAGCTTTTGGCATCCCCGGCGCCGCCGTTGAGCGGCAGCTGGTACCTGGATACCTTCCTGGACACCCTGCGCGAGCTGGAGATGGACAAGCAATATGTGTGTCGCACCGGTCGCCTGGACGGCTGGAAGGGCAAACTTTCCGACTTCGTGCGCGAGGCGGTGCAGCAGGCGCGGGCCGAGCGCCAGCCGGCCGAGCTGGCCCTGGAATCATGGGGGCAGGGGGCCTATCTGCTCGAGGTGATGCCCGGGATTCTCTACCTGCTCGAATGTCTCGGGGACGACCCGGCCCGCGCCCTGGCAGCCGCTCCCCCGGGGGGCTGGATGGGAGCTCTCGTGGGGGCAGCCATGGGGGCGCTCCACGGGGCCCAGAGCGACTGGCAGCTCGAGCCCGACCAGGAGGACTCTCTGGAGGAGGCGCGCGTCCGTTTCGGCTATGCCAGCTGATGTGCTCGCACATTTGGCAGCATCTAACGAACGCGCAAAGTGCAGGACGAAAGGCCTTGCGCGGCGCCGTTCAACAGATTGTCTACAGGCAGGTCAACGCGCGGGACCGTAAGGGCGCAGCAGCCGGGTGGCGATGAGCCCCGCGAAGCCGTCCTCGCCCTGGAAGAACCAGCCCAGGTGGACCTGGCACTCCTGGCACAGGGCATAGGACCAGGCGTAGCCCGGGAACCAGGTATCCAGCGTGGTGGGGGTGCCGGTGCGGAGCGCGCCCGAGGCCTGACGGTAGCACAGCACGTGGAACGAGTATCCGGCCGGGTTGCGGAAGGTGTGCTCGTGGGCTCGGTTCACCTCGATAGCCTGGCGCTGGCTGGTGATGGCATGCGAGCAGGCTCGACACCGCACGATGGGGTCGGGTTGGGGGGCGGGCTCGGGTTTGAGGTCGGCTGTGGTAGCGGGCTCGATCACGCCGGGAGGTCTTTGTCCGCGGCCGCCCTGTCTCCTTGCGCTCCCAGGTTGTTGCCCGCTTCCCACCGAACAGACCAGCCATGCGGGCGATACTTCTCGGGTTGACCCTGGCGATGCTGGCCCTGGCCTCGCCACCTGCCGGTCAGCCGCCTCGCGACGCGCGCGAAGCTTTTCAGGGGGCCACTCAGGTCTTTCTGGGCCGGGTCACGGCGGTGGGCAAGGACAAGCTCGGGTTTGCTTCCCAGGCCACGGTAGCCATCCAGCGCACCTTGAAGGGGGACCGCCAGGGCACGGTTCTGGTCTCGGGGGCGGGTGGACCCACCCATCCCGCTCGTCTCTTTCAGGTGGGCGAGGAGCTGCTGTTTTACCTCGGTGACGACCTGCGAGCCGACAGCTATCTGCGTCGCGTGGTGAAGGGCGAGGAGATCAAGAAGGATCTCAAAACGCTCGGTTTGTAACCATTTTGCGCTCAGGAGGGCGCCCTGGTCGGCCTTGTCGAACTTTATCAGTTCAGCCTTGCGAAGAGGAGACTGACCAGCATGAGTTCGGTCAACAACGCCAACCCATTCCTCGGCGGAAACCTCTATCAGCCCCCGATCGGTGGGGCTTATGGCGGCGCAGGAGCAGGTCCCCTGGGTGGGGCGGCCGGGGCCAGCGCCCTGGGTGCGATTTCGCCAGCCGCGCTTCTTCCCCTGATCCAGCAGTTGCTGGGGGCCTTACAGCAGCTCTCGCAAGGCTGGGGCGGCTATCAAGGCCAGCCACCCGTGGGCCAGCAGCCTCCCGGTCAGCCGGGCGGCGGTGGCCACGACTGCGGCGGCAAGAAAGGCGGCGGGGGTGGAGCGCCTGCACCAGCGCCCTATGGCGGCGGGTTCGGGATGCCGGCCTACGGTGGCGGCCAGCTGGGTGGGTTCGGAATGCCCTCCTTCGGGGGCTTTGGCGGCCAGCTGGGCGGGTTCGGAATACCCTCCTTCGGGGGCTTTGGCGGCCAGTTGGGCGGGTTTGGAATGCCCTCCTTCGGGGGCTTTGGCGGCCAGTTGGGCGGGTTTGGAATGCCCTCCTTCGGGGGCTTTGGCGGCCAGCTGGGCGGGTTCGGAATGCCCT
>BTUM01000081.1:0-35919 GCA_045863235.1 Candidatus Xenobia bacterium
TGGACAGCTCCCTGCTGGGCAGGTGGGTGGCGGACAGCCCGTTGGACAGCTGCCGGGCGGGCAGGTGGGTGGCGGTGCGCAGCTGCCTGGTGGCGGGCAGCTTGGTGCTCAGATGCCTGGTGGGGAGCCGGGCGGGCAGACGACAGGCGGGATCGTGGGCAGTGTGGGCAGCCCGAGCAGCAACGTTGTAGGCGGTGGGCCGGGAATTGGATCTCCTCAGGGCGGAGAGCTCGGCGGAACGGTTCAGCCCGGTGGTCAGAGCTTACCTGGTGGAGGAACGCCTCTGAGTCAGACTGGCGGTGGACTACCTCAGGGTGGTCAGCTCGGCACGGGAACTCCCCAGGGAACTGGCCAGAGCGGGGGTCTCGGTGGTGGCGAGTTGGGAGCCGTGATCGGGGTGGACCCGGCCAGCTCTATCGCTGGGCCGGCGCCCGTCGGTCCCCGGTTCACCCCTCTCAATTCCTCGGTCATGCCAGGCAGTGAGGCGCCGCCGATGCCTGGTGCGGGTCCTCTGGCACCGGCTTCGGGATCGGTCACCCCGTCCGGTTCAAGCTTGTTGCCTTCCCCAGGGATCCCCGGTCAGGGCCCGGCTCCACAGGCAAATGCTCTCACTGGCGGAATGCCAGTGGCCGCCGGGTCGGGCGGCGCATCGGCAGCTTTCAACACGCCTGGCGCTCAGGGTACACTCGGCGCTCAGGGCACTCCCGGCGCTCAGGGCACTCCCGGCGCTCAGGGCACTCCCGGCGCTCAGGGCACTCCCGGCGCCCAGGGCACGCCTGGCGCCCAGGGCACACTCGGTGCTCAGGGCACGTCCGGCGCTCTGCTCACGCCTGTCGCCCAGGGCACACCCGGTGCTCAAGTCACGCCTGGCGCTCAGGGCGCTCCCGGCGCTCAGGGCACCCCTGGCGCTCAGGCCATTACCGGCGCCCAGGGCACCCCTGGCGCTCAGGCCATTACCGGCGCTAAGGGCACTCCCGGCGCTCAGGGCATACGCGGCGCCCAGGACACACTCGGTGCTCAGGGCACGTCAGGCGCTCTGCTCACGCCTGGCGCCCAGGGCACACCCGGTGCTCAAGTCACGCCTGGCGCTCAGGGCACTCACGGCGCCCAGGGCACCCCTGGCGCTCAGGCCATTGCCGGCGCTAAGGGCACTCCCGGCGCTCAGGGCACGCCTGGTGCTCAGGGCGCTCACGGCGCCCCTGCCGCTAAGGGCATCTCCGCTGGCCAGGGCACTCCCCCGGTTGGCGCCGGCAGCTCTCCGGGGCAGCCCCTCGTGGCTGGTGGCTCATCGAGTGCCCAGGGCGCCTCCGCAGGCCGAGGGAGCCGGGCGAATCAAGTCGCTCCCACCTCTGCGAAAGCGCAGGGAATTGCTCCTTCAGGTCGCGGCACCGCCAAGGCCCAGGGCACCCCACCCGGCCCAGTCTCTTTCCCCGGCTCGGGCATCCCCCTGGCTCCGGCTGGCCGCGGTGGCACCCCCGCAACGCCCGCTCAAGCTCTAAGCGGCCCCGCCGCCCAGGGCACCCCTGCCAAAGCTCAAGGCGCCATCGCCGCCAAAGCTCAAAGCGGCACCGCCGCCCAGGGCGCCCCTGCCAAAGCTCAGGGCGGCACCGCCGCCCAGGGCACGCCCCCTCCCACTACGCCCAAACCGGGCAGAACGGGCCAGACCCGCGAGACCCAGAGACCTGGCCAGACCCAGTCCAAAGTGCCCATCTCGCGCTATCCTCGCGCTACCAGCAGCGAGGCCCCTCGTCCCGAGATGGTCCTGCGGCCCCGTCCCACCGAGGGGGGCTTCCAGAGCCTGTTCAAGACGCCCGCCCCGGAGCCTATGTTCGACTTCCACGAGCCCGCGCCCGAGGCCGATTACATGGAGAATCTGCTCGAGCGCGACCTGCCTGAGGTGGAGCGTCCCACCACCGCACGCATCGGAAGGCCAGAGTCCCAGGCTCCTGCCCCGCGTTCCGCGCCTACGCCGCGCTCCACGGCCAACACTCCCCACCTGGCCTCGGCCGTGACGCCTGGCCCGGCGGCTCCGCCGGTTCAGAAGGAGACACCACCCCAGACCGTGCAGCCGGCCCGCCCGCGGCCGGTGGAGAGCAAGGCTACCACCACTCCCCCGGTAACGAAGCCTCCGGTCGAAACCCCCGGAGCCCAGGCGAACCAGCCGCCGCGCACCTCCTCCATGCGCTCCAAACCGCGCCTCAACCTCAAGGCCCAGAGCGAGCAGGCGGCCCAGAGCGGACAGGCTCAGACGGCCACCGGCCGCATGTTCATCAAGGCCGCTCCCGTCGAGGCCATCGACGGCATCAAGGGTGGCAAGAGCAGCCAGTTCGCAGCCAGTTGGGCGGCGGCCGTCTCGCGTCCCAAGGAGCCTCCGCGCAAGACCCTGTCAGGTCTCTCCTTCAGCGAGCGGATGGACGAGCTCGATCCGCTGGAAAACGGCCTGCCGCTTCGTCCCAAGCCCGAGTTTCGACCCGGCGAGGTGCATCCCGAATCGCTGCTGCGCTATATCAGCCATTGCTGCGAGTGCGGCTTCAAGATCCTCCAGCGCCTCTACCTGTGCCTGCAGTGCGCCTCCGAGGAGCGGGTGGTGGTGATGCAGTCCGAAGTGCGCTTTGCGCGGGACGGATTCTACTTCCGCAGCCATTCGGACGCGGTCGAGTTCAGCCCCCTGGCTCGCCAGCTCTTCGCCGAAGGCGGAGTGGAGGATGTGCTGTCGCTGCGTCGTCCGCCCATGTATCCTCAGTTCCGCGAGATGCTGGCGCTGGGCTATCAGCGGCCGGCCTGAGCCACCCGCTCGGCCGTGCTGCGAGCCTGCTCGATCACGTCCGGCACCCCCACGCCGCGGTAGGCGCTGCCGGTCAGAAACAGCCCGGGCGGCACATGGCGCTCGAGCTCGCTGACCAGCTCGCCGTGCCCCACCCGGTAGACCGGGTTCTCCCAGCGGAAGACGCGCGCGAGGCGGGGCTGGCCGATCAGCTTGAGCAAGGGGCGCAGCTCCTGCACCACGGCTTGCACCAGCTCCTCATCGGACTCCTGCGGGTTGCGCACGTAGGCGCGCAGCAGCACGCAACTCGCGGGCACCCGCCCCGGGAACTTCGAACTCGACCAGGTGCAGGCGCTGATCAGCCCGGCCTGCCGGGTGGGCACCACGAAGCCGTGACTGTCGAGCGGATGGATCACCTGGCGGCGGTGGAAGCCCAGCGCCACCGTGGCCACCTTCTGGTAGTCGATCAAGGCAAGTTGCTGGCTCAGGGCCCCCGGACCCAGCAAGCGGGCCGTCTGGGGGGCGGGGGTGGCCAGCACCACCGAGTCGGCCTGGAGCCACTCCCCGCCGACTCGCACCTGGCCGGGTAGCACTTGCTCCACCTGCTGGCCCACCCTCAGGCGTCCGTTGACCCGGGCCTGCAGGGCCTCGGTCAGGCCGGACATGCCCGAGCGCAGGCCCAGCATCTCGGGCCCTCGGGGGCGCGAGGGCTGACGCAGCACACCGGCGATCAGGCTGCGGTGCTTCTCCTCCAGGGCCAGCAGGCGGGGAAAGAGGCAACGGGAGCTGAGGCAGTCGGCCGGAGCGCCGTAGATGCCCGCCAGCAGGGGATCGGCCAACCGCTCCACCACCTCGCCGCCCAGACGGCGTCTCAGAAACGCACCCAGGGATTCCTCGCTTGCCTCCCGACGGGCGGGCAGCCACAGGTCGGCCAGCATGCGCAGCTTGCCCGTCCAGGAGAGCAGGGGAGTCAGGGCCATGGGCAACCACTGGCTGGGGATGACCCCCATCAGGCCCTCGGGCACCGGGGTGAGACGGCCCTGGTGCAAGACCAGGCTGCGGGGGCGAGCGGGCAGGGTCTCCATCAGCTCCAACCCCAGCTCTTTGCACAGCTCCAGGGCGGCCGGCTTGTAGGTGACGAAGGCGTCCGGCCCGCCTTCGAGCAGGAACCCGTCGCGGGCCTCGGTGAGCAGCTTGCCTCCGGCCCGGGGCGAGGCTTCCAGCACCGTGACCTCGGCTCGCTGGCCCAGAAAGTAAGCGGTGGCCAGCCCGGCCAGGCCCCCTCCGACCACGATCACGCGGGACATGCGGCCTCCGGCTGGTAGGCGCACAGAGGCTCTTCCGCCAGCGGATCCCCCGTGCTCGCGTAGGCGCGCGAGCGCGAGCCTCCGCACACCGAGCGGAACTCGCACACTCCGCAGCGTCCCTTGAGGTCAGAGGTGTTGCGCATCAACTGAAAGAGCGGGCTGTGGCGGTAGAGGTCGACCAGGTTCAAGCGGCGCACGTTGCCCGCCGACAGGGGCAGAAAGCCGCTGGGGAAAACCTCGCCGCGGTGGGAGATGAAGACGAAGCCATCCCCCGAGTTGATGTGCATGGGCTTGCGGCGGGCCGCGGCGCGGGGCTGCCAGCCTTCTTCCAGAGCCAATCGGCGCAGCTCACGTCTGAGCTCGTTGTCCGGGCCCGGGTCGTCCTGGCGTTGGAGCAGCACACGCTTATAGTGGTGACCCTCAGTGGCCTTGAGGGGCAGATAGCGCGAGGCATCCACCAGAAAGTGCATGACCTCCTCGCACTCCTCGGGGCTGATGGCGTCTTGCTGTTGCGCTCGTCCGGTGGGCACCAGGAAGAACACGCTCCAGGTCATCAGCTCGAGGGGGACCAGCAGCCGCACCAGGGCGGGCAGAGCGGCCAGGTTGTGGCGCGTGACGGTGCTGTTCACCTGCAGCTTGAGCCCGAGCTCGCGCACCAGCGAGCAGCCCTGCATGGTCAGAGCATACGAGCCGCTCACTCCTCGGAAGGCGTCGTGGGCCTCTTCGCCGGGAGCGTCCAGGCTGAGCGAGATTGCCCGGGCTCCGCATTCCTTGAGGCGGGAGAGATTCTCGCGGGTCAAGAGGGGAGTCGCCGAGGGCGAGACGGCCGGACGCAGGCCCAGATCGCTTGCGTACTGCACCAGCTCAAAGAGGTCGGAGCGCTTGAACGGGTCGCCCCCGGTGAACACGAAGAGGGGGGGAGGGTCGGAGAAGCTGCGCACCTGCTCGAGCAGTTGCCGCGCCTGGGAGTGGGTCAGAGCCAGGGGATCATGCTCGGGTTGGGCGCTGGCCCGGCAGTGGCGACAGGCCAGGTCGCAAGCCTGGGTGGTCTCCCAGATCACCAGGAAGGGGCTCACGGCGTTGTCGGAGGCGGGATGTCGCAGAGCGCTGGCCATGCTTTGAATGTGCCTCATCAGGCCCCTGTGCTCCAATGATCTGGATCAACTGCGAATTCCGGCAACATCGGCCTGGTAGAGTAGGGGAGGATGGACAAGCTGACCCTGAGCGCCGCCTCGCACGCCTGGCCGTCGTGGACCCCTCAGGCTCGCCAGGGGGAGGCGGGCCCGGTGGACGAGCTGGTTGTGACCCGTCGCCTGGTCAGCCAGGGCGAGCGCACCTGGCTCGTCGGGGTCGAGGTCAACGGGCAAGCGATGTCCGAGCTGCCCGGAATCGACGAGCGGGCCCGGGCCGTTCCCACCAGCCTTCCTCCCCAGCAGGTCTCGCCAACGCCCCCGGAGGTCGAGCGCGAGACGGCCATCTCGGCCCGTTACCTTCCGTCGGCCGACGGCTGGTTGCTCAGCGACCAGACCGCGCTCGTCTGCCAGAACGGACGACCCGTGGTCGAGGTTCGCGACCTGCGCCAGGGAGCGGGGTGGAAAGAGGAGCTTGCGGTCTACCAGGCCACCGGCTCGGAAGGCGAGCGGCGTCCCGCCGGCCGGCTCCGCGATGTGGAGCGCGACGGGCGCCTTCTCGACAGCGAGGTGGAGCGGGCCCGGGGCATGTCGGTTGCGGACGTGCTGGCCTGGGACGAAACGCGCGCCTGGCGCAGCGAGCTTTTGCGCGAGCGTTATGGACACTTGAAGGAGGCCCGGATTCTCGAGCTGGGACCTTTCGCCACGACCTACGTGCCCCGCGCTCTGGTCACGCAGGGGTCAGGCAACCGCTACCTCGGGGTCGACCTGAACGCCACGGCCCTGGCCCTGCAGCGCGAGGTGCTGGCCTCGGTGGGAGGCCCGGCTGCTCAGGGCTCGGGCCAGCACGTGGGTGACTTCTTCTCCCTGCCCGTGGAGGACAATTCGCAAGACCTGGTGGTGGCCTACGCCAGTTTCCCGATCGGTGCCCCCTCTCAGGACGCCATCGCCGCCCTGGAGGAGGTCCATCGCTCGCTCAAACCGGGGGGCGAGTTCCTCTGCGAAGGCTGGCCGCTCTATGATGTGGCGCCGGCCACGCTGGCCTACCTCAGCGAGAAGTTCGAGGTGGTGGGTGCCCCCGGCCCCGGCGCAGGCTTCATCCTGCGAAAGAGCTATGTAGTTTAGGCCACCTTCTGTCCCATGAACCAGTAGCTGGCCAGCCAGTCGGCCAGGTAGACGGCGTCCTCGCGAATGCCTCGCAAGAACTGGCTGCGGAAGGTACGCAGGCCCTGCAGCCCCAGGAAGAAGAGGCCCGGAACCTCGCTGCTCTCGGCCCCGTAGAGGGGCGGCAGGCCGGTGTCGGGGTCGGTCGAGACCAGCCCGGCCAGGTGTTTGAGGGCAGGGCGGTAGCCGGTGGCATAGATCACCAGGTCGAAAGGCACGTCCTGCCCGTCCTGGAACACGACCGCCCGCCGCTCGAGCCGGGCCACGGCCGGGAAACGTCTCACCAGTCCCCACTCGAGCAGTTGTCGGGCCACTCCGCCCGGCATGCGGCTCTCCAGCGAGAGGGGAGTCCGCACGCCGGGCAGGTGCACCAGCGACTCTTCCAGGACGTAGCTGAAGGGGGAGAGGCAGGCCTGCAGCATGTCCGGAAGAGCATAGCGGATGGGCGAGCGGTGAGACAGGCAGACCTCGTAGCCGGCCCGGTAGAGACCTTCGACGATCTCGCCGGCGGTGGTTCGATGACCCACCACCAGCACTCGGCCCCGGTTTCCACCCAGCAGGCGGCGCACGGTATCAGGGTCTTGATAGGCGGCCGCGTGGACCTGAGGGATCTCGCTCTGGCTGGCGCCCGGTAGGTCGGGGATGTAAGGGTTGGAGAAGTAGCCGGTGGCATTGACCAGCACTCGGGATCGGAAGATGCCCTGATTGGTGAGCACCCGGAACTGGCCCGGCTCGCGCACGACCTGATCCACCTCCACCGAGGTGAGGTAATTCAGGTTGCGCTGGATGGCGTACTCGGTCAGATATTGAGCGTACTCCTCGCGCTCGGTGGGTCGCAGGGCGATGCGCCAGTTGGGCCTGGTGCCCGGTAGCACGGTGTTGATCCAGGGGCTCAAGGTCGTGTTGGAGGCCATGCTCCGGAAGGTGCTTCCCAGGAACGGGGCGCGCTCGAGCACGGTGTATTCGATCGCTCGCTCTTGCAACTGGCTGGCCAGGGCCAGCCCGGCCGGCCCGCCGCCGATGATCATGACGGACATCTCAGCATCAGGTTAAGCCAGGAGAGGGGTTGGCGTCATTGACCTGGATCAAGGCGGGAGACGGATCTGGTGCTCGCGGCTGTGCTGGTAGTCGAGGAAGACGTGCTCGGCGCTGAGCAACCGGTAGCCTCCCTGGCCGTCCGGTCGGCTGGTGTCCTTGAGCCGATAGGCGAAATGGCCGCAAGTATAGCACTGGTGGCGACTGAAGTGATGACACAGGCACATCTTGCCGGGCACGCTCTGTCCCTTCGGGGTCGCCTCCCAGGCCCGCACGTAGGCGCAGTCTCCAGAGCGATCGAGCATGTAGCCGTGCAGGCGGCACTTCGGCTCGACCTTCGAGTCCAGGCACGGGCTGGTGCTCAGCATGCGCATGAGGTAGCCGGTGGGGGAGGCAGAGTTGACCACCACCTCCTCCTCGCTGGCTCGAAAGTAGGCCTGCTTGACCGCGGCCGGAAGGCCGCATTCGCGGGTGACCGTGAACCGGGTGGCTACCTGGACGGCGGCCGCGCCCGTCTGCAGGAACCGGGTGGCGTCGGTGCCGGTGAAGATCCCTCCGGCGGGGATGACCGCGATGGGCAGCTCGTGCTCGCGCAGGTAGGCCAGAATTTCGTCCACGATCGACTCGAGACGGTGCTGGGCCCAATCCTCTCCGAATCCGAGATGGCCTCCGGCCAGGGGACCTTCCACCACCACGTAGTCGGGCAGACGCTGGGAGCGCTGAGCGGCCCGCAGGAAGATCTCCAGGGCCCGGAGGCTGCTCACGATAATGCCCAGCTTGACCTCACGAAAGCGGGGGTGGTCCTCGATCAGCTTCAGGCTCTTGTGGTGCAGCCCGGCCGACAGGGTCACCCCGTCGATGCCGCCGTCCAGGGCGGCCGTGAGTCGGATTTTCAGGGTCTCGGACGCGTCCAGCATGGACAGCTTCTCCATCACGTTGAGGAAGACCAGGCCCGGGCCCACCTTGCGGTCCATGGCCGCGCAAACGTGGCGCAGCTGGGCATCCCGCAGCTCACCCGGGTCGAAGCGGTAGCGCGAGCGGTCGCTCTCCTGTCGGTAGCGCTTGAACTTGCCCAGGCTGTAGCGGGTTCCGAAGCGTCGATCCGAGACCAGGCAAGCCATCGCGTCGGAGATGTGGCCTACCCCTCCCAGGCGGGCCGCCTCGAGGGCCAGCTCCATGGTGGAGATGTCCACCCCCATGCCCCCGATGACCAGGGGCACCAGCTCGTGGTTTCCGAGCCTCCAGCGGTAGTTGTCCAGGCAATCCATGGGGGCATCCTCTACGACAGGTTGAGCCACTACAGACTGGTTTCGTGGCACGGTCAATGGGGCGAAGTTTACCCCGCGCGCAAGCGGGCGTCGTTGATCCGGATCAACCCGGCTTGCCGTCAATCCTCGGTCTGGTCAGGATGGGGAAGTAGACCAGCCCGTAGAGCCCGAAGGCCAGTGCCCAAAGGACGGCGGAGGAAGTCACCCACACGGTTCCGGGGGCCAGCATGGGCCCGAAGGTTCGCAAGACGGCCGCTAGCAAGAGCAATCCGAAGGCCGCCACCACCGCTCGAGGGGGCTTGAGAGCTCGACCGGTGTGGCCCAGGGCCACCCGGGCCATCATGCCCAGGATCATGACCCCGATGCAGCCCACCGTCAGGGCGTGCAGGGCCGGAAAGGGGCTCGCTCCGACCAGCCGGGCCCAACCCTTCAGCGCCAGGCCCACCGGCAGCCAGGCATAGCCCAGGTAGAGCACCCACAGCAGGGGAACCTTGATCAGTCGCCGGTCGAACCAGCCTGCCAGACGTGCCACGTGGGGGATGGCGGCGGCCCAGCAGATGGCGCCCAGAGAGAGCCCGAGGGCCTCCAGAAGGGCCACCAGGGGCAGGCTGGCCAGGGCCAACCGCTCGACCCAGGGCCAGCTACGGGCCGGGCTCTCGGGCAGGGCAGCCCGGATGAAGAACGGGATCACCCGCCCCCCGATCAGGGCCACCAGCTGCAGGATGCAGAGCAATCCCAGCTCCAGGCCCAGGGCCGCGGTTCCCGGGCGGCCGAGAGCCTCGGCCCACACCAGTCCGTTGGAGAGGGTGAAGACTCCCAGCACGGGCAGAAACACCAGGTTGTGGGGCTTGCCCGCTTTGACCAGGGGGTAGGCCAGGGCTGCCGCCAGAGCGGGAAGGAACGCGAGGTCAACGGCCGCGGCCAGGATGGCGGGCACGGCGGAGCTCAGGATCAGCCCACGGCCCAGCAGCCAGAGGGCCACCAGTCCGCCCAGCAGGGCTCCCCGGGGGGTGGGGATGCCGGTCCAGTTGGGCACGGCCGTGAGCAGAAAGCCGGCGATGATCGCAGCGGTGAAGCCGAAGAGCATCTCGTGACCGTGCCACAGCATCGGGCTCAGGCCCGGGCGAAAGCTCAGCCATCCCAGGAAGATGGCCACCCACACCAGCACCGTCAGGACCCCATACCAGGATCCCAGCAGAAAGAAGGGCCGAAAGCCGAGGGCCAGCACGGCGGGCCCGGAGACGGCCGGCATCGGACGGGGGCCATTGACCACCGGGAGGGAGAGCATGGCTCAACCCTATCACGGGGGGAAAGCCCCGGGAATTGACCTGCCTCAAGTCGGTCGTCCACGCCGTCATGCTCGACGAGGGCGGCGAGATTTCACGAGAATCGAGGGCGTTTGCGCCCGAGCGTCCACGCGGCCCGGAGGAGCCCAACCCTGCCCTGGAGCCTGGTCCTGCGACTCGAGGAGTGAGCCTTTGGCCTGTCAGACAGCGGATACAAACTTCGTTCTTCCGGACCATTTGGCGGAGCTCGACCCTGATTCAGGCTGACCAGCCATGGCCGAGGCGAGTGGTTCCCTGACCTGACTGGCAACCTCAGCCTTGATCGCCGGCGGGAGGCTTGGCCGTTCTTGCCTGGCTGAGCGGCCCCTGCGCCGGCCTGGTTCGGCGCGGCGGCGAAGGGCCCACCAATCGGGAGATGAGACAGCCGACTCCGGGTCGCTCACACGTTTGACTCCGGGCTGCGCTCCTGAATCGCCTGCAGAACCTGATGCCTGGAAAAGGGCTTCTCCAGCACGGGGAGTTCGAAGTTCGCGCTGGCTGCCTCCAGAATCGAGTGCGGGAGCCCGGAGAGGAGTATCGTTCGGGCGCCAGCCTGGAGGACCGCAGAGGGATCTTCCTTCAGGACATCCAGATCGGCGAGCACCAGATCGACCGGCTTGATCTCAAGCATTCTCTTGAGCTCGCAGGCGTGCTTGACTTCAATGACCTCCAATCCCAGACCCTCGAGTACCCGCCGCAACATCATCCGCTCGGAGGACTCGGGATCGAGAACGAGAGCGACCTGACCTCCCTTGAGATCTGCCAGGGGAGGCTCGACAAGACTGATGGGAAGAAAGAGACGAAAGGCGGTGCCCAGGCCCGGTCGAGAGTAGACCGACAACTCTGCTCCCATCTCTCGAGCCAGGGTGAATACGGTGGAGAGGCCCAGCCCCGTTCCTCTCGGCTTGGTTGTGAAGAACGGCTCAAAAATTCTTGCCAGGGCTTCAGGCTCGATCCCGCAGCCATTGTCGGCGACTGTCAGGACGGCGTAGGCGGGATGGGTCAGGCGAAGATCTGGGCCGAGGTAAGGGAACTGAAGCCACATGGCTGAGGTGGACAGGTAGATCTGCCCATCGCAAGAGAGGGCATCGACCGCATTGACCACCAGGTTCATGATGATCTGCTCGAGTGAGGTGGGGTTCGCCCTGACGTGCAGGGGGGAACGATCCGCAAGCGAGAGATGCAGCCGGATGCGATTGGCCAGGAGAGGACGAACAAGGGGCTGCAACTCCAAGAGCAGCTCATTGAGGTCGACGCGGGTCGCCTCGCGTACCTCATTGCGGGCAAACTGCAGGAGATGGCCGACAACGTTGGAGGCCTTTTGCCCGGCCAGGAATATCTCTTCGACCGGAGTCACAAGTCGCTCCTCTCCCGGGGGTAAGAGACGCTTGAGGATCTGGCAGTTTCCAAGGATGATCGTCACCAGGTTGCGAAAGTCGTGGGTCATTCCGGCCGCCACCCGGCCCAGAGCCTCCATCTTCTGAGCCTGGTGGGCCTGAGCCAGGGCCTGGCGCGACACCTGGTCGACCTTTCGCCGCTCTACCGCGAACCTTATCGCCCGATAGAGCTCACCCTCCGGCAAACGCGAGAGAGCCATGTGCTCGTCGGCTCCCAGGCGCACTGCGGCAAGACCGAGCTGGTAGTTTGGGTCGGACGTCAGCGCGAGGATCGCCGATACAGAGGCCACAGGAGCCAGCTCCGCCAGGGTGTCCAGGTCCGTGTGGGAGTCAACCTGCACGAGGATCGCATCAAAGTTGCGACGCCCGAGCTCCGTTTTGGCCTCGATT
Source organism: Candidatus Xenobia bacterium (assembly GCA_045863235.1). Lineage (GTDB taxonomy): Bacteria > Vulcanimicrobiota > Xenobia > Xenobiales > QWHO01 > QWHO01. The sequence continues at coordinate 11,781 of BTUM01000081.1, forward strand.
CGCTCCCGGACCAGCACCCTGCAAACTGGCTCTCGCTCCAGAAGGGCCAGCGTGGCTTCCCTCAGTCGCCCTGGTCGCGCGACGAGCAAGATATCCAATGCCACAGAATACATCGCTTACCTCTGCAAACTGACGCAAACCCCCTTGGCCCTCCGCTACCACCAGATGTTTCGTGCCACGGCCGGACCTCAATAATCGCGCTGGAGAACCGGGTCAAGGGGTGGCCGCGCTCCTGGACGTTGGCCTTCGATTCAGGAAAGAGCCAGCCGTATGCGGCGTGGGTGGAGCGATGGCAGGCCTTGCCAGATCTCCTGGGATGCAGGTGCGGCCGTGACCTCAAGGACGACCTCGTTCCAGGGACTCAACAGGCGGTACACGGCCTGAAATCCGTCCTGCTCATACTCGAGGTGGCTGAGCTGGATGCCCGCTAGAGGGCGATTGTCCCTCAGCGACCGGGGCTCAGGAACCTCTAAGCAATACGGCGTACCATGCGGGAGAATGATGTCCACCTTCAAGCTGGAGGTCTCGAATCGGTAATGACGGAGTTGGGCGACCAACTCGGCTCGTCGAGACTTCCGCACATGGCCTGGAGCCACTTGAGCTCGGAGCTGAGTCGACGGCGCTGCCTCGCCGGTGAGCTGGCCGAGAAGCTCGACCACGGCGCTGTCGGGCTCGCACAACTCGACCCCGACCAGCCAGCGTTTCGGGTCCCGTTGCTTGCACCAGACCGAGCGTGCGGTTGTCCTCAGGGGAGCATCCACAGACTCAAGCTCAATCTCGAGAGCAAGCCTGGTGTCGGGTGAAACTGGCCCCTCCGTCTCGAGCAAGAACCCGCTGATGCTGCAATTTGAGGTTACCGCTCGGTAACCGGGCAACTGGGCTGACATGACCCGGCTTCGCAGGACAGTCCGCCCGTGACGCCTGATTCCCGGCGTAGAGTTCCTATCTGCAGTCGTGCCCGCCAGATCACGGGCCATTCCAGAAAGCACGTATCCCCCATCACTGTGAGGGCGGCAGCTCTCAACTTTGAGCCTGGCCTTCCCTTCCAGAGCCACCTCGCGGTCCCGGTCCACGGGGCGAGAGGAGAGCACGGTAGCTTTCTCTCCCCGGACTTCCAGCAAAGTAACTCGATTCTTCCATCGCAGCATGGCTTGCCTCCTCAGTGGTCAAAGGAATCGCTCCCACGGCAGCTCCAAGGGACAGCCGAGAAGCTGAAGGTTGCAGGTAGCGTCAGCATCAGGCTGACAACGAGAACGAGCAGCACCACTCCCTGCATCATCGGGCTCTTCACCTCCGGATTCAGAGTACCGCGACCAGGTGAAGGCAGGGCAGTCAGGTTGATTAAATTTTTATTAACATATGCACGTTAATACGTGCAAATCTATTAACGTGTTAAGTGGGAGCAAGTTTCTTTTCTGGGCGCGTGGTTGGAGCACCTGGGCACCCACCCGCCCAAGATCACCCGCCCCTGATCTCGATCCTGGCTTCCATCGGCTCAGGTTGAAGAACCAGGCGCCTTGAGCGCCTCACTTCACAGGCAAGAGGCAAACGCTGTCGGCGGTACAGGGAGCCGCCGGTCTTGTACTCGATGTGCAGGTCCTTGCCGCGAGGGTCGTGGGCCGGGTTGGCTCTAGCGCTGCGCCGGCTTGACAGCTCGCCGGTGTGCGATTTCGAGCCAGAACACTCTGCCTCCGGGGTATGCAGGGCCCAGCCGGGGGGCGGCCAGGATCACAGCTTTCTCGGAAGAGCCCGAGGTGCGCCTGACGGCCGCTCGTCTGCTTCTACTTCTGCTCAGGGACCAGGGTGGAGGCGAAACCGCCCCAGACGGCTCCCACCACGGCGCCGGTGAGGGCCGCGGCCAGGGGGCCTGCCTGACCTCCCGGGATGGTCAGGAAGAAGGCCGGCACGCCCATCAGGGCTCCCACCGCACGGCCTCCCGTCCCTCCGCCGAAGGTCTCCCCCAGCAATGTTGCGCCCACGGCCGCTCCGGCGACGCCCATCGCCAACTGGAAACCCAGACCGGCCCAGTCGCCGGCGGCGGCATAGACCAGGGCCGTGGCGGCTGAGCTGGCCGCCCCGGCGGCGGCCCAGACGCCCGACCAGCGGGCCACGTGGTCGAGCGACGGGAGCGCTTCCTCGGGAGGCTCGGGCTCCTGGTCGCGGGGGGCGGGCGCGCTGGCGCGCACGGGGGTGTGCGTGGAGGGTGAGCAGGTGATCAACATGGACGGTAAGGTAGCACTCAGGTCCCGGGCGCCACGTTGCCCGAATGTTACCATCCGCCCTCGGCAGGCGACCCGACCCCCGAGTGCGGACGTGCCCCAGGTTTCGTCCTGGCCCCTCGGCAGGCGACCCGACCCTCGAGTGCGGACGTGTCCCAGGTTTCGTCTGGCCCCTCGGCAGGCGACCCGACCCCCGAGTGCGGACGTGCCCCAGGTTTCGTCCTGGCCCCTCGGCAGGCGACCCGACCCCCGAGTGCGGACGTGCCCAGGTTTCGTCCTGGCCCCTCGGCAGGCGACCCGACCCTCTGTTCGAAGTCTTCATGGTGATAAAGGTGTGTGGCTTGATCCCTGCCTATGAGCCCCAGCCGGCCGTGGTGGACGCGGCGCGCGGATTGCTCGAGGGCGGCCTGGCTCGTCTGGTGGTGGTCGACGACGGCAGCCGGCGGCCCGGGACGGCCGAGATCTTTCAGGCCCTGCGCGAGCTGCCTCGCACCGAGGTGCTGGTGCACCCTCAGAATCGAGGCAAGGGCGCCGCTCTGCGCACGGGTCTTGCCCACATCCAGTCGACCGCCCCGGCCGGCGAGGTGGGAGCGGTCACCCTGGATGCCGACGGCCAGCATGCCGTGGAGGACGTGCTGGCCGTGGCCGACGAGTTGGAGAAGCACCCCCATGAGCTGGTGCTCGGCTGTCGCTCCTTCACCGAGGCCTGTGTTCCCGTGCCGCGCAAGATCGGCAGCGTGTTCCAACGGCTGGTGACCTTCTTGCTCTTGTTCAAGGACATCCGCGACGTGCAGACGGGTATGCGAGGCATCCCCTTCGAGCTCTTCGGCGACCTGCTGGACATCAAGGCCGACCGCTTCGAGTGGGAGATGGAGATGATCTGGCGCTGTCGCAACCACCCGATCCGCCAGATTCGCGTGCAGAGCATCTACATCGGGAAAAACGAGAGCTCACACTTTCATCCCGTGCTCGATACGCTGAAGTTCTACGGCCGGCTGTTGGGCTTGCGCTTGCGCTCTCTGCTAGGAGCGCAGCCGCTAACCCCTTGACACGCCCACAAAGGTGTGCCAGAAATCCGGGCGCCTACAACATCTTGTGGTGGCGGAGGCGTGACGGGGGTCCCCGAGAGCGTATGGGCTCATTTCTAGCCAATGGTCAGCGGCCAAGCCCAGAGTCGGGCGTCCACTGATGGGGGGGGGCAGCCAGCTGGAACCGAGCGCAAGAGCTTGCAAGCACCCGGGCTGGCCTTGACCGATGGCCAGCCCGCGGTCAGGGCGACCCGCCAGTCCTGGAGGAACGATGTCGTGCGGTCACCTCGAACCAGGAGCAGCAGCTTGCCTCCGCCTTCCATGCCCGGCTGGGGAAGGACCCGAAGAGCTCCTCTGGGAAAGTCCGATCGACGGTGTGCCCTTCGCGACAACAAGCAGCCCGAGGATTGGGATGCCTTCTCCTCCTGGCGCTCCTGGTAGGGGTGGCCCGGGCCGAGGATCCCGGGCCATCGACCGTGACCGTGCTACGCCCCAACGGTCGACTGGTGGCCCACTACCTGCTGGATAAGGAGGGTGAGCGCCAGATCCGGGCCGGAACGGAGTCCCCCCACCTGGAATTTCTGCCCCGTTTCCTGGACTGGCACCACCAGGCCAACAAGCCGAAGCAGGTGGCATGGGATCCCGAGCGGCCTTCCCTGGGCCAGCTCCCCGGTGGCCACCTGCTGGTGCTCAAGAACGGCGAGCGCTTCGTGCTCGACGGCGAAGGGGTCCTGGGGCTGCTGGACCCTGCCGGCCAGTTCACGCCCCTCCTGCCCCACGCGCGGATCAGCGCCGGGGGCCGCAGCCTGACCACCGGCGAGCCTCAGTTCGCGGTGGCCGGCCTGCGGCTCTTCAGCGACTCCCCTGAGGGAGTCGTCTGCCGTCGCCTGCCCGATGGGGAGATCCTGTGGCGCTCCAACTGGCACCTCGGCCACGCGCGCTGGGACTGGGGTGTTTTCGAGGAGGAGGGAGCCCTCTACGCCGATACGACCCGGGGACTGGCCCGGATCGACCCCACCAGCGGCCGGGTCCTGTGGGTGTACCCGGATGCTGGCGAGCTCGAGAAGGTCCGGCTGGGTCCGGACGGGCTGCTTTACCTCACTTACCGCTACGCGGAACGGATCCGTCACACCCTGGGCAAGGCCGCGGTCGGTCGTTACGGCTGGCCCTGGAACCCTGACGCCGCCTGGTTCGCGTTCAAGATCAACGTCGTCCCCTATCGCACGGGCTACTTTGGCCTCACCTACTACGATTCCAGGAAGGGCCCCCAGTATCTCGACGAATGGCCGAACTGCCCGGGCGTCCTGGCCGTCTGGGAGTGCAAGGACGGCGTCTGGTCGTGGATCTTCGAGCTCAAGAACCCGGGCAAGCACAGCCAGGACGCGCTGGACCGGATCTTTGCGCGCCATGGATTCTCTGGCTCGATGCGCAAGCGCCTGATGGAGTACCTGTAGGTCTCTCAACACATGAGAGCCCGAGATCGACCAGCTCACCTTCGGAGCAAGGCGCTGGTCAGGCCAGCAACCCGAGGCAGCGATCGATCTCCTCGGCCACCGGTCGCTCCACCTTGATCCCCGGAAAGGGACCGTAGAGTGCGCCCAGGGCGGCTCCCACCAGGGCCCCCAGCGAACTGGGGTCCATCGTGCCCCGGGTCGCCTGACGCAGGGCCTCGGGCGGATTGTCGGCGTGGCGCTCGAGCACGAAAAGAAAGCTGGGCACCAGCTCCAGCAGATACGGTCCCGAGCCCCACTCGCGCATGGCCTGGGCGGCGCTCAAGCCGCGGCTTCTTGCGTCGGGCAGCGCCAGGCGCACGAAGTCGGACAGGCGGCCCTTCCAGCCGTCGAAGCGGCGGGCCTGGGCCTCGTAGTGCTGGCTGGTCTCCAGCCCCTCCATCGCTTCCAGGAACCTTTGCGAGAACCACTCGGGATCGGGCGGTGCCCCCATGTTGGTCAGATCCCAGAGCAGAGCGGCAAAGCCCAGGCAGCTGGCCAGGGCGGAGCTATCACGATGCGTGAGCAGGCAGGCCACGGCCACATCCGACCACAGAGCTCGGGTCGACTGCCTGGCGTGCAGGGCCAGCACCGGGGCGATGCGCCGCAGAGCCCCGCAGCCGGCCGAGTGCGAGCCCAGCTCGAACCAGGGCATCCCGATGCGCTGGCGCATCATGCAGAAAGTGTGGCTGGGTCGCGGCACAGCGGTCCCGGCCAGAGCCTGAGAGAGCAATACCGGGTTCAGCTCGCCCTCCTCGGCCAGGCACGCCAGCGTGGCCATGGCCAGCATGCTGCCTTCGGCCTGGCCAGGCTTGCCCAGGCGCAGAATGTCACTCCAGGTGCGCGTCTGGCCCAGGCTCTCGCCGAACACCAGGCCCAGCAGCATGCCCCGCATGCGGTACTGACCTCCCCTTGTGACAGGGGGGCTCGTGGTCAAAAGCGGGCCCTCCTGGAGGGGGATCTGTCCGCGCCGTATCAGGGCGTTGAGCACCCTCTCACCGCCAGACTGCTTGAGCATGGTCGAGCCGCGACCGTGGCCGTGGCCATGCATGGCTGCCTTCTTGTGGCCCGAGCTGTGCTCCCCGCGCTCGATGGTGGCGATCAGGTCGCGTAGGGTGCGCGCATCGAAATCGCCCAGGTCAGGGGTCTGGAGCGCCTGTCTGAGCATCACCAGAGCCCCGGCCTCATCGTCCAGCAGAAGCTTTTGCATGGCCTCTTTGCGAGCCACGGCGATGATGGCGCTGGCCACCTGCTCGGCCACCTCCGGATGACGGGGCAGAGCGGCTCGCTCGCGGGCCGTCATGCCGGGCAGCTCCAGCGCGGCCTCGACGAGCTCTTCCTGGCCTGTCTCGGGGGACCGGTAATACAGCCTCAGCTTGAGCAAGGGGCCCCGGTACGAGCGAGGCGCGGCGGCTTAGCTGGTTTGCCCTGCAACAGTCCGAATCATGTCGCGCACTTCCGGGGCTTTAGCTGGTTTGCCCTGCAACAGTCCGAACTGACAAACCTGAAGGATTCTCGTTCGACTGACCTGTGCAGCAGCCATCCGATGCGAGGGACGCCCCACCGGCTTGAGTTCTGCTGCGGGCCCGCGTGCGGTCAGGTGGTGGCCGAAGCCGGTCGTGATCGGGCTGCCTCAGGCGGGGGCGCAGGCGACCAGCTCGGGGGCCAGGCTGGCGCTAAAGTGGCGCAGGAAGGGCGGCTCGCGCAGGATGCGATAGCCGGGCAACTCGCTGGCCCGGGCCGCCACCCGCTCGGCCACCTCGATGACGTAGTCGATGTGGGCCTGGGTGTAGACCCGCCGGGGCACCGCCAGGCGTAGCAGCTCGAGGCGCGCGCCCGGGAACATGAGCGAGCCCACCTCCACGCCGCGCACCCCGCCCTCGAGGTAGAAGGCGGCTCCCAGGGCCTGGCCCGGGAACTGATCGGGGCGCAGGTGAGACAGCAGACGCCCGGCATCGGCGAACACGGCGTGTCCGCCGGGGGGGTGGACCACGGGAATCCCGGCCCGCTCCAGACCCTCGGCGAAGTAGGCGATGCTGCGCACTCGATAGCGCAGGTAGTCCTCGTCCAGGGCCTCGAGCAGGCCCACCGCCATGGCCTCCAGGTCGCGGCCGGCCAGGCCTCCGTAAGTGGGGTAGCCTTCCCCCAGGATCAGCTCGCAGCGAAACTTCTCGGCCCACTCCGGCAGGCGGGTGCAGAGCAGGCCGCCGATGTGCACGATGCCATCCTTCTTGGCCGACAGCGTGCACCCGTCGGCCAGGTCGAACATGCGCCGGGCGATCTCGGGCAACCGCCAGCGGTCGTAGCCGGGCTCGCGCACGTGGATGAACCAGGCGTTCTCGGCAAAGCGAGCGGCGTCGAGGAAGAAGGGAACCTCGTAACGCCGGCACAGGGCGCTGACCGACTCGATGTTGGCCATGCTGACCGGCTGCCCGCCCACGGCGTTGTTGGTCAGCGTGAGCATGACCAGGGCCACCTCCGAGCGACGCTGCTGCAGCGTCTCCTCCAGGATGGAAAGGTCCATGTTGCCCTTGAACGGGCAGGCGTGCATGGGATCCTCCGAGCCCGGGGTGGGCAGATCCACCGCCGTGGCCCCGGCCTGCTCGACGTTGGCGCGGGTGGTATCGAAGTGGGTATTGTTGAGCACCAGTCGGCCGGGCTCGAGCACCGTGCGAGCCAGGATGCGCTCGGCGGCCCGTCCCTGGTGGACGGGGAAGACGTGGGGGTAGCCGGTGAGCTCGTGCACCACCGCCTCCAGGCGCCGGAACGACCGGCTGCCAGCATAGGTCTCGTCGCCCATCATCAGGGCGCTCCACTGCTCGGCACTCATGGCTCCCGTGCCCGAATCGGTCAGAAGATCGATGGTGACCTCTTCGGCCCGCAGTCCGAAGAGATTGTGCTCGGCCCGGGCCAGGGCCCGCTCGCGGGCTTTGCGGTCGAGCAGCGGGATGGGCTCCACGGCGCGAATGCGGAAGGGCTCGATGATGGTGCGGAAGTCCCAGCTCATGCGTGTCTGAGCCAGAACACGCTGGAGCGGGGCAGCGGGGTCAGGTCGAGCAGGGGCCGGACCAGGGGAAAGCTCCGCTGGGCCAGCCGGCAACAGGTCTCGCCCGAGATCCCCAGAAAGCGCCCCACGAAGGTGAGCATGGTGGCCAGGGAGGCCTCGCTGAAGGCCATGTCCCGCTCGACGGTGGCTTTCAGCCCGACGCTCTGGAAGAGGCGCATGTAGTGCTCCACCCGGCGGTAGCGGACGGGCAGGTCGTGGCGGATGGTGAGACGCGGATAGGGCCATGGCACGGTGGAGACGCGCACGTAAGCCAGCCCGTCCGGCTTGAGGTGACGCCGCACGACCTGCATCAGCCCGGGCAGGTCGGGGTCGTCGAACAGGCCCAGCGCCCCTCCCAGCACGACCAGGTCGAAGCGCTCCTCCAACGAGACCTCGAGCAGCGAGCCCACCTGGAACTTCAGGTGCTCCAGGCCGCGCTCTTTTGCCTGGCGGGCCGCCTCTTCCACGAAGGCGGGGGCGATATCGTAGCCCAGCCAGGAGCGCACCAGCGAGGACAGCTCGACGGCCCAGAGCCCGGGGCCGCAGCCCAGGTCGAGCACGGTGGGGGGCTCGGCCAGACGCAGGATCTCTTCGGCCAGGCGGTCGATCTGGCGCCGCCGGATGCTCCGGTGGAAGGCCAGAGGAAGCTGGGAGTTGTGGGCCGCCACCTGGTCGAGATCGATGGTGGCCTGGCGTGAGGCCTGATCCCAGTAGGCCTCACCGCGGGTTGAGTCGAGCGGGCGTGGCATGGTTCAGTCGTCATCCTCCACGGGTGCAGCGGTGGCAGCTTCGGCCCGGATCTCCGGTGTCACGGGATATTCTCCACCAGATCGGCCAGTGCGCGCCGCGGTGGCGAGCGGTGCTCGTGCTCGGGGTAGCCCATCCGAAGCATCAGGTGCGGGGTCGTCCCCGAGGTCCAGCGCGCCAGCCAGGCGCGGGTATCGGGCAGCTCGAGCGGCTGGTTGAGGTAAGAAGCCTGCAGCCCGGCCAGGACGCCCTCGAGCAGGACGCGCTGGAGACCCTGGCCCACCATCAGCCAGTGGCACACGGTATCCCCCGGAGCGGCCAGAAGAGCCAGCAATGGCGCCCGGCGGGCAAGCTCCTGGTCACGCTCTCCGCGGGCCTGGCCGTTGCCCTTGAAGCGCATCAGCCAGCGGGGCAAGCTGGCCGCAAAGTCATCCAGAATGGTGATCTCGATCCCTTCAGCCACCTGCACCCCGTCGGCCTCGATGTGGGTGGTGATCCAGCGATCGAGCGCCTGACGATACAGCGGGTCGGTGGCCACCCGCACGTCCACCTCGCCGATCAGGCCGATGGCCTCGTTCTTCAGCTCTCCGGTCAGGGGGAGAAACCGACAGCCTTCGGTCAGACCCGCTTCCTGCATGGCCCAGAGGACATCGGACTCGACCTGCCTGTCCTGGAACGGAAGGCGATGGGTATGGCGGCGAGGGATGGCCGGCCAGAGGCGAGCCAGCGGACTTGCGCCGCTCGACTCGGTAAGATGCACGCGAGCGAGCAGGTCGCTGTCTGCTTCCTCCGGGAGCAGGTGAACTCTGCAGCCCAGGCCGTGGGCCTCCAGGGCGACCCGCAGGTTGAACAGGGCGGCCCCGCAGGAGATGGTCAGCTCGCGGTCCTGGGGATCGATAACCGGCAGACGGCGGCGCCGGTCGGCGCGGATGTCCACAAAGTCCTCGTGGAGACGAAAGAGCCAGGGCTGGGTGTTGTGGCCCGAGGGGGCCAGAATGGCGGCGTTCAACGCGAAGTGAAGCTTCTCGCGAGAGCTTCCCCGGGCTGGAAAGGCGAGTTTCTCCAGGTCAACGGCGTGCCGACGCGTCATCACAGATCCAAGCTAGCACTCGCGTCGGCAGCAGACGATGATCTAGATCAATTTTGCTCTCGAGCAAGGGGGACAGGACTTCGGCCCTGGCCATTGGACTCGGTAGTCACGCCTCGCAAGGCTGGGCTTCGAGGTGAGCCTGACCCCCTACTTGATCGTGGCGTAGACATCTGACAACGCCTTGATCAGCGCATCGCGCGGGATGAGCGGGTCGACCGGCGTGACCGGCGCATTATCCGGCCCGACCGGCGACTGCTGAGGGCTGGTCCGCCCGGACCCGAGCGCCGTCGAGTAGAGTCCGAACGCCTCCTGGTCGTGGTATCCATTGGGCATGCCGGGGTCGGCCGGTCCGCCGTTCCAGGTGGCTGCGCGGCTGGGGTCTCCCGGGAAGAGCGCATAGGGCGGCTGCTTCCACCACTCGTCCGAGAACTCGAAGTAGTAGACTCCGAGCACCAGGTCGTTGGCGAAGGCCTTGGTGACCATATCCGTGATCACCTTTGCTGCCTTGTCGTGCGTGGTGGCATCTTCATACAGCGAGTCGAGATCGTTTTCGTTCCGGTGGCCTACCCCGGGCCACCCGAACTCCGTGAAGATGACCGGCTTTTTGTTGGCCCCGGTCAGACTGCCGAAGCGCCCCGGAAGATTGCCCAGCAGCGGCTCCTCGAGCGTCTTGCTCTGGTAGGTATTGACCCCGTAGAAGTCGATGTCTGTGAGCTGCGTGAAGTAGGGATTCCCGGTCGGAACCGCGCTGCCGTAGTAAACGAACGGCTGGTTGTCGTGCGCCGCCCAGCCCACCAGTTTACCGGGAGCGACGCTCTTGATCGTGGCCGAATATTCCTTGAGCCTGCCGTAGTAAAAGTCGGAGTCTGCATTCTGCACTCCGCCGGTCGGGGGCTGACTCTGATTGACCTCGGGCCAGGCCGAGCGGTTCTCGTCGATCTCGTTGAAGAGCGTGAACCCGATCACCGCTGGATGATTGCCCACGTCCGTGGCCGTCTCCTTGAGCACGAACTCCCAGTAGGCCTTCAGCTCCGGCGTTGCTCCGCCGTAGCGGTAGAGCACTTCGGGAGGCATCGGAATGCCCACCAGCACGTAGAGCGGATCTTTGCCGTTGTTCCAGCACTTGTCCAGGAACTCTTTATGGGTGAAGTGTTGGAACGCGTCCGGCGGGCTGGGGACCTTGCCCGGCTGGAACGCCGGGTTCGCGTTCTCGTCGTAGACGAACAGCTGGCGCGAGAGCATGCAGTAGACACGAAGGCTGTTGCAGCCCAGCGCCCGGATCTTGCTCAGGTCGTCGCGGCCCTGCAACGATCTGTTATAGGGGAGACTTCCTTTGCCCCATAGCGCAAACCAGTTGTCGGCGTCGGGCGTGGTATCCCAGAACAGGTCGCCGATCGAGGGCGCGTCGACGTTCTTATACTGAATCGGGGCGGGGGAGTAGCACACACCCTTCAGCCTGACGGGGATGTCCTCTTTGCCCTGGACACCCCGGTTCCGGGTCACGTCCACGTCTTCACCGTCGATGGTGGTCGTCAGATTGAACCCGGCGCCGTCGTTCTGGACCTCCCAGCTCGTCGCGTGGGGGTCGACCGGCTGCTCGTCATGGTCGAGCGGGGTTACCAGCCCGACCCCGTTCACGATGGGGACCTCGGCGCGCAGCAGCAGGAAGCCGCCGTTACGGAGATAGTCGATCTCGATCAGGCCGTTCTGGATATCGGGCACCCCATCGAAATGCACTTCGGGGGCCAGCGGTTGCTGGATGGGGCCGTAGACCAGTTGGCCTGCGGCGTCGAAGATCTCGACTTCTATGGTGTCGGCTCGGTCCCCGGTCACGGTGGCCGGCTGGCCGTTGTCCACCAGGGTGATGCGGCCCTGGACGGGCTCCACTGGCTCCTGGTTGGCCGAGGTGTTGTTGGAGTCCGAGCAGCCGGTCAGTCCTGTGAACAGCACGCAGCCCAGAAGGGAGCCAAGGAGTAACCGATTCATCATGCCACCTCGCCACTAGTTCGCGCAGTGTTCGGGACTGCGGATTTTTCTTCCTCTGGTGGGTTTTGTCCACTGGACGCTAACTACACGGGAAGACCTGAGGGGGAGGTGAAAAGGTTCCGACTACCCCGGCGCCTCCTCGAGAAGCTTCACCTACGACATCCTGGGCCTCCCGCCTTGACTTCGCGACTGTCGTCGCTGAATTTTCAGGCGGCGACCACCTCGCCGGCCGAGTTGCGCAGCTCCTCCAGGTCGAGCAGTATGAACTTGCCGCCCCCCAGCGTCTCGAGCGCGCCGTCCTCGCGCAGGGTCTTGAGGGTGCGCGACAAGGTCTCGGCCGTGACCCCCAGCATGCGGGCGATCAGGAGCTGCTGGGCCGGAAGCTCGAGCTCGACGGGAGCTGTGGCCCCTTCCGGCAGCAGGCCGAGCAGGTAGCGGCTGATGCGCCCCCGCGCGTCGCGCAGGGTCAGGTCCTCGACCATGGCCACCATCCGGCGCAGCTTGAGGGCCATGCCGGCCATCATGCGCAGGGCCAGGTCGGGGTCGGCGTGCAACCTGCGCACGAAGGTGTCGCGCTCCACGAAGAGGAGCTCGCAGTCGTCCAGGCACTCGGTCGAGGCCGGGTAGCCGCCGCCCATGAATACGGCTGCCTCGGCGAAGGTCTGGCCCGGCAGGATGACCGCCAGCACCTGCTCGGTGCCCCGGGGCGAGGTCTTGAAGATCTTGACCGAGCCGCTGAGCACCACGTAGAACCCGCGCACCGGGTCGCCCTCGTCGAAAATTCGAGTACCGATGGCCATCTTGCGCTTCTGGAGCGCGGGCTGCAAAGCCTCGACGTCCTCCGGGCTGAGTCCGGAGAAGAGCGGGAGCCGGGTTATGTCCACTTGATCTGCCTCAACGATCCTTCGGGTCTGGTGGGGGTACACTCCGCAGAGAACCATGAACGATTTTGCATCGCAGCACGAACACCTGCGCTCGCTCCTGGTGGAGGGGGACTATCCAGCCTTCTTGAGAGAGCTCGAAGACCACGCCCGCAAGGAAGAGAGGGCCGTCTACCGCTGGCTCCGGCCCGCCCTGGACCCTATGGGTCCTCCGTGGCTCGAGCGCAGCCTGGTGTTTGCCGAGCTCCTGGAGCTGGCCGGTCGGGGCGATCAGGCGGCGCGAATGCTCTTTGAGCGATTGGTGGAGCTGGAGGAAGAGGTGCTCTTCCCGCTGGCCGACCGGTTGCGGCCCGGCTGGCGCTAGCGAAGTCCGTCTTAATCCTTTTGAGTCAAGCCACCAGCAGCGCGGAGAGCCCCCGCGAGCTCCGGGGTTCAAAGAGGATTGGCAGGACGAAGCACCTGAAGCGCTTCCGGCAGGGTCGTTTTCACCGGAGAGCTCAGGCGCGGCGCTCGAGCGGCACTGAGGACCATGCAGGCCTGAAAGGCCAGGATGGCGGCGGCGTTTCCCAGGGCCGCCAGAGGTCGTAGCTCCAGCGGACCCGCCAGGTCGGCCCAGACTCGCACAGCCAGGGACAGGTGGAGCAAGAGCAGCGGGCCATAGAAGACCCGGCGATAGGGAATGCGAAGACCTGTCAGCGCCGGGAAGATCAAGGGCCCGTGTCCGAAGATCATGGCCATGACGAACCCCAGAAAGACGGCGTGCAGCGCGGCGTCGCGCCAGGGGCCCGCGGCCGGCAGCCCTCCTGTTGTGAGCAGCAGCCCTCCGAGACCCAGCCAGAAGTACCCGGTCAACAGGCAGACCGCGATATAGCGGGTCAGGCCCCGGGCCCGCACCGTGCGCCAGGCCAGGTCGAAACGCCCCAACCAGGCGGTCAGCCCCAGGAAGGCCAGGCCGACCAGGGCCGGGTCGAGCCACAGGCCCAGCAAAAGCAAGAGCACGCACGACAGGAAGGCGGCCCGGCTCCAGGCGGGAGGCTGGCGCAGGCGGGACAACTCCAGGCGCTCGGCGGCGATGGTCAGCACCAGAAACGAGGCCCACCACAGCACCACCTGACCGGGCGGGCGGCCGCTCGCCCACAGCAGGTTGCCCATCCCGAGAGCCAGCGTGCCCAGGACCATGGTATTGCTGGAGGTCGAGGGTTGGAGGCGGTGCAGGGCCAGGTTGGCGGCCAGGAGCACCAGGCTCCCGGTCAGGATGACAAAGCTGCCCGGATGGCCCGAGACCAGCAAGGCGGCCCCGCTCGTCATCAGGAGCGGGGCCAGGTAGGCCCAGCCCTGGCCCAGGGCCACGGCTCGCTCCAGCGCGATCAGGGTGCCAAGGAATCCAGCCGCCAGCAAAGGTCCGTGGAGTGCCGCAAGGTGCGCCGGAGTCAGTCCCCACCCCAGACGGTTCAGGCCGGTGGCCAGACCCAGCAGCAGCCAGAGCCCGGCCGAGAGCATCACCAGCAAACGCATCCTCACCCTTGCAGCTTGCCTGAGCGCGAAGGTGGTTGCGATGACCCGGATCAAGTTGACCTGGCTCAATGCGAGCTTGATGGGCCTGGCTCAGTTTTGCAGCTGGGATCAAGTTGACCTGGCTCAATGCTCTCTCGAGCTTGATGGGCTAGGCTCAGTCTTGTGGCGAGCTGGGAGCGCATCCAGGAGCGAGGCCGGATTCTGCTGGTGCGAGACCGGCTGGAGCGCTATCAACTGGACGAGGCAGGGCGCCCGCTGGGCTGGGTCCGCGCAGGGCGCACCTATCGACGCGGGCTGGACGGCACGGTGCTCGAGCTTCGCCGGCGAGACGAGGGCCCGGATCGTTTCCACGACGTGCGCCGACTCGAGTCTCGTGAGCTCACCGAGCAACTCGAGCTGGTTCGTCATCGCCTTCGCGAGGCGGGCGAGAACGTGGAGCTTGACTGGGAAGCGGACGCAGCCCGCTTTCGCCAGCTGTACGGCCGGGTGGGCATCTTGCCGCCCGATCAGTATGCCAGCCTGGTGCTGCAGCTCACCCGGGGCTGCTCCTACAATCGCTGCTCGTTCTGTAGCTTCTTTCGCCAGGAGCGCTTTGAGATTCGCTCGGGCAGCCAGTTTCGCTCCCACCTGGAGGCGGCCCGGCGGGCCTTCGGGGCGGGCTTGACGGCCCGCCGGGGAACCTTCCTGGGCGATGCCAGCGCCGCCAGCATCTCGACTCCGGCCTTGCTCGAAGGATTGCGAGCCGTCCGGGAAGCCTTTCCGACCCCCACTCCTCAGAGACTGGACCAGGTGGGAGCCTTCCTGGATACCTTCACGACGAGGCGCAGCGAGTCAGAATGGAGCGAGCTGGCCGCGGCCGGACTGCGGGAGGTCTATCTGGGGGTGGAGTCCGGCTGCAAGACCGTCCTCAAGCTGTTGAGAAAGCCCGGTCACCCGCGCCTGGTGGAGCAGCTGGTGGAGCGGCTGAAGGCCGCCCGACTTGGGGTGAACGTCATCTTGATGACGGGGGCCGGGGGGCGCGAGCTGGCTGATGAGCACACCAGAGCCTCGGCTGCACTGCTCGCGCGCCTCCCCCTGGGCCCGGGCGATCGGGTCTATCTCTCCGACCTCGAGGTCCACCCCGGGAGCGATTACGCCGCTTTGAATCTGACCGCCCTGAACCGTCGCGAGTGCCGCCAGCAAGCCAGGGAGATCCGGCAGCTGGCGGGCTACGCGCCCCCTCCGCGGGGGCCGGGGGTGACCTTGTACGACATCCGGCAGTTTACCTATTGACCATGCTGGGCCGTCAGACCGCAGGCAAAGCCGGGTTGAGAGGAAGCTGGAATTATTTATGGAACTACATACATATGCCGCAGCTGAATCTCCAGTTGACCCCTGAGTTTGAGGACAAGCTTCGTCGGTTCATGCAGGCTCGTAGGATAAAGACCAAGTCTGAGGCGATTCGCGTGGCGGTTGAGGAGAGCCTGGAGCGCTCTTGTGAGGCTTTTCGATTTGACTGGGCACAGCTGCGCGGGCGTGGCCTGGGTGTCAACCCGAGCCCTCGCTTTCAATGCGACGACGACCTGTGGAGCGATGTTTGACGGTTGATAGCTCCGTGCTCCTTGCGATATTGTTCGCCGAGCCTCAAATGGCATGGGCGGAGGCCCAATTACAGGCTGCCGCAGGCCGCCTGGTCATGAGCACCGTGAACCTGAGCGAGGTTCTCATCCGACTCAAGGATCGACGCGTCCCAGACTATTCCGAGGTTGAGGCCGCTCTCTTGAACTCAGGCATTCAGTTCATCCCCCCGGATGTCCACCAGGCAAGAATTGCCGCCCAGGCAAGACTGGACTTTCCTCTGAACCTGGGCGACTGTTTCGCCTACGCGCTGGCCAAAACCATGGATTGCCCGATCCTCACCCTGGATCGAGATTTCCGCGCCACAGACGCGGCAACGGTCTCGCCACCCTGAGCAGCTTGCTCATGGTATCCGTGTAGGACTGTCGACCGTTCCTCTCGTCGCTGAGAAACTCCCCTCCCCGACCCCGAGGCTACGCCCGAAACTTCTCGGTACGGCCCTGGCAAAGTGCGTATTACCGACCATTCAGCCCCGTACCGAGAAAGTTTCCCGGTAGACCGCTCACCCGCCCGACCCCAGGTATGACATCCGGCAGTTTGCTCACTGAGGTCGAGATCGCCGACTCAGACGGATCCCCCCCACGGCCAGGTAACCCAGGCCCTCTGAGATTGCGGCGGAGGGCCCGGCCTGTTGCGCGATCGCTTGCACCTGACGCAGCTCGCGGAAGTGCTCCTCGGCTCCCTCCTCAAAGCGCAGAGCCGAGTCGGGACGGGGTTTGTTGTCTTGCTCGAGCCTCTCCCAGTTGACGTAACCCTGGCCCAGGCTGATCTCCATGTCTTGCGCGTCCCGCAGCATCAGCCATTCATAGCTCTGATGCAGCTCTTTGGCAAAGCCCAATCGCTCCCCGTTCAGAGCCCTGAGGGCTTCGGGGCCGGGCATCACGCGCTCTAAGAAGAGCTGCGCCAGCTCGGGATTGAACTGGCCCTTCGCCGTCAGCTCCTCCAAACCGGCCCGGGCCTGCTCGTAGTCCAGGCCCAATCGCCAGGGGCGACGCTGGGTGAGGGCGTCCCAGGTGTCGGCCAGGCCCATGACCTGAGCGGTCAGCGGAATGTCGTGGCCCTTGAGCCCGTCGGGATAGCCCTGACCGTCCCAGCGCTCGTGATGGTGGCGGACGATCTCGCGCACCCCGTCCTGGCGCGCTCCCTGCCCCATGGCGCTGAAGAGCTTCTCCACCACGGGGTCGCCGCCGTCCGGAAAGCGGTTGGTACGGACCAGGACGTGACGGGCGATCTCGCGCGCCTGCTCTTCGGAGAGCGGGCCCCGGGCGTCCAGAGCCTGGCTGGAAACGCTCACCTTGCCCAGGTCGAACATGTCTCCGGCTTCGGTCAGCGCTTTCTTCTCGTCTTCGAGCAGAGCGTAGCGGGTGCCGTCCAGGGCGGTGGCAAACCGGTTGGCGACCTGGGAGGCCACCTTCATGTGCAGCTCGGTGTAGCCGTTCTCGAGATGGTGGAGAGCATAGCGCCGGTCGACGTAGGCGCTGTTCGAGTCGTTCGGGAAGCGAAGCTCGGTGGGGAGGCAGGTCTCCCGGGCTCCGTGCCAGACTCCCCCCGAGAGCTGAGCGGCGCGCTCGGGCACGATGGAGGCCAGGAAGCGCTCGTGAGGGCTGTCGAGCAGAGGGGTCGGTGCGGCCTCGGGCTCCGGAGCGGGCGCTTCCAGCGGCACCGAAGCCGTTGGTATCGTCGAGGCCGAGGACGCTTTGCGCGGGGCTGAAAGGAAGACGGCGTCCTGCTGTTCGGGAACGGCTGAATCGAGGTTTGCGCCGGCCCGAACGGGCAGGCTGGGAGCCAGGCTCTCACTCCCGGAGATCGGTCGCAGCACCCTGCAAGATTCGCTGCGGTGCTGGGGGGCGCCTTCAGCTCGCGGGACTGGAGCGTGGGCGGGTGGGCAGGTGAGCGCCTCCCACCAGCACCCGCCCGTCCTGCTCTTCGACCCCGGCCCCGCGAGCCTGGACCCCCTCGAGCAGGCTGGTGACCTGCCCGCGGGCGCGCAGGGGATGGTCGTCGGCCAGGCCGTCGGTCGAGTCGATGTAGACCCCCATGACCGACGCCTGGTTGACGTGCTGGTAGCTCTCCAGGGTGTGCATTCGGCCCGGATTGCGGGTGGCAAAGGAGCTCTCCAGGACATACTTGAGATCGCGGCAGACCAGCGCCGGCTCAGCCAGGTTCCGCTCCACCCGTCTGCTGGCCATCCAGCCGGCCACGGCGCCGGCCCCCACGGCCAGGGCCACCGGGATGGCCGCAAAAGTCAGGGCCACCGTGGCTCCCACGGCTCCGGCGGCCAGGATGCCCAGCCCCGCCTTGCGCGCCAGCGAAGCCTTCTGCTCGTGAGGGTGGGCCTGCAGCTCCAGGCGGCGGAGCAGGTCAGCGCGCTCGAGGGTCTGACCGTGCAGACCGGCCAGGAACCGGTCGTGGGGTGCCTCGATCTGGAGCGGCCCGTCCGAGCTGGTGTAGAGCTCAATCTCGGCGGTGGAGCCCCGGCGCTCGAGGCGCAGCTGGTTGACCTTCAAAGCCGGGTCGTGCAGGCCCCGGGCGCGAAAGACGGGGGAATTCATCCTTCCATGGATACCACGCTCGGCTGAAAAGGCTCTCAAATGGGCGCAGGGTTCCCCCCGCTCGGCGTGAAAGCGCAGCCAGATGGACCTGACACCCATCGCCCCCACTGCCGGGGCCACCCAACGCATGGGCCTGGAGGTCGAGATGCTCGGCTTCGATGCCCAGACTTTCGCCCCGCTGGGCCTGCCCGAGGCGCGCCTGAGCCCCCAGAGCCTGCTGACCCGGATGCACGAGCTCTCTCCGGGCAGCCATCTCAAGGTCGATTCCCCCACCGGGGTGGTGGTCGGCCTGGAGCTGGCGGGCGGGAACTTCAGCCTGGAGCCGGGCGGGCAGGTGGAGTACGCAACCAGTCCCCACGCCACGCTCTCGGAGCTGCTCGAGGACCTGGTCGGGGGCTTGCGCTTGCTGGAGGAGGCGGCCGCGGGGCAGGCGGTGTTCCTCGACCACGGCACCAACCCGGTGGCCGACGCCGAGCTGCCTTTGCTGGTGCCCAAGCATCGCTACCAGATCTTGACGCGCTACTTCGCTTCTCAGCCCGGTGGGCGGGGGATCGACATGATGCGCTATTCGGCCACCTCCCAGCCCAACCTGGACATCCCCGACGGTTGGGCCGACGCCGTGCGTCTCACCCTCGCCCTGACGCCGGCGGCTCGAGCGCTGTTCGCCAACTCGCGCTACTTCCACGGACGAAGGACCGGTCCGGGCTCGGAGCGACAGCGCATCTGGGCGGCCATCGACGCGAGCCGCACGGGGATCCCTCCCATCGCCCAGGCCCCCGACCTGGCCCAAGCCTACGCCGAGTGGGCCGAGAACGCCTACGTCTTCCTGGTGGGGGACCTCCCGCTCGAGGAGCAGCCCCTCTATGGCGAGCTGCGCTTCAAGGATTGGGCCTCTGAGGGCTACCGGGGCACCCATCCCGGCGGTGCCGACTGGGAGACGCACCTGGCCACCCTCTTTCCCGATCTCCGCCTGCGTCGCTTTCTGGAGATTCGCATGGTGGACGCCCAGACCTATGAGCACGCGCTGGCCCCGATGGCCTTCTGGGCTACCGTGCTGCAGCAGGCCGAGCACCGCGAGCGGGTCTGGCGGCACGTTCAGGACGAGCCGATCAAGCTTCTCGAGCTGGCCGCCGAGCTGGCCCAGGACGATCTGGCCAGCAAGAGCCTGCGGGCCTACCTGCGCTGGGTAGAGGCCCGCGAGCAGCTTGACTACCCTGCAGCCGGGCTCGATTTCGTGAAGGCGACGGCCACTCGCTCTCCGGCCAGCCAGCTGCTTAGCGTCGTGGGAGTTTGACCGGAATTTGGAGGGGTCGGAAGCGAGCCTGGAAGAAGCGCAGGGAGGCCGGCTCGTAGGTCATCTCCAGCCCCCCGATTAAGGCGCGCCGCTGCCAGACTCGCTCCACCCCGTCCGCCACCAGGTCCATGTGCGAGTAGGTGTACACCCTCCGGGGGATGGTCAGGCGCACCAGCTCGAGCGGGGAGTCGTGGTTGTGGCCGGTTGCCTGGTCGCGCCCGGCCGAGACCAGACCGCGCTCCATCGAGCGCACCCCTGACTCGAGATAGAGCTCGGCCGCCAGCCGCTGGGCCGGGAACTCTTCCTGGGGCAAGTGGCTGAGAAACTCGCGGGCATTGAGGAATACCGCATGCCCACCCACCGGATGGACGATGGGGATGCCGCGCTCGGAGAGCAGCCGGCCCAGGTACTGAACCTGCTCCACCCGGTTGCGCAGGTAGTCGAAGTCGGTCATCTCGTAGGCGCCCAGGGCCATGGCCTTGAGATCGCGAGCGCCCACTCCGCCGTGGCTGATGTAGACCGAGGCCAGGCGCCGGGCGCGCTCGAAGACGTCCGCGTCGTTCGTGGCCAGGACGCCCCCGATGTTGACCAGCATGTCCTTCTTGGCCGAGATGGTGCACCCGTCCCCCAGGCTCATCAGCTGGCGGATGATCTCGCGAATGCTCAGATCCTGGCAGCCCGGCTCTCGGGTCTTGATGAAGTAGGCGTTCTCGGCCACCCGGGTGGCGTCGAAGTAGAGCGGGATGCGGTAGTAGCGGGCGATCTCGGAGACGCGCCGGGAAGCCGCCAGGCTGATCGGCTGACCGCCCGCCATGTTGACGTTGGTCTCCAGGCAGATGTAGGCGATCCGCTCGGGGCCCTGCTCGGTGATCAGGCGCTCGAGCCGGTCGGGATCGAGGTCTCCCTTGAAGGGACACTGGCTGTTCGGGTCGGTGGCTTCCGAGCGGATCAGATCCACGAAGATTCCCCCCGCCCGCTCCTGATGCTCGCGGGTGGTGGTGAAGTAGAGGTTGTTGATGACCATCTGGCCCGGCCGGATCAGGGTGCGCGACAGGATGTGCTCCACCGCTCGGCCCTGATGGGCGGGCAGCATGAAGCGGAAGCCGAGCACGTCCTGGATGGCCCGCTCGAGGTCCTCCCAGGCCTCGGTCCGGCCTTCCGCTTCGCGCGAGGCGACCATACCCGCCCACTGCTCGCTGGACATGGCGTTGGTGCCCGAGTCGGTCAAGAGGTCGATATAGACCTCGCGCGAGGGGATCAGGAAGGTGTTGTAGCCCGCCTCCTCGAGCACCCGGGCGCGGCGGTCGCGATCGTTGAGGGCCATGGTTTCGACCACCCGATGGACGAAGGGCTCGGGCCGAGGCCGCCCGCCAGCTCCGAGCGGCACCTCTCCGCGCACCACCAGCTCGCAGCGGGGCTGGAACCGCTCGCCCTGGACCTGGAAGGGGCGCAGCCCCTTCCAGTGGGACAGCTCGGCCAGGGCGTCCAGCGCATAGACCAGCTGCATCTCGGTGTAGACGCGCCGGGGCACGCGCAGCAGCAAGAGATCGGGTGCCTCCTCGGGGAAGAAGCTGCCGGGAATGGCCGCCCGCACTCCCGAGGAGAGATAGAGGGCGGCCGCCAGGGCAGCCGCCCGGCTCCCCCGGCCCTTGAGCATGCGCTCGGCCTCCAGGGCCACTCCGTCCGTGCCGGCCGAGGTCTGCACCGGCAGTCCCCGCTCATGCAGCTCCCGCACCAAGAAGTCGAGCTTGCGGCGCCGGAAGTGGTGGTAGCCCAGGTCGCTCATCTCGCGCCATGGCCTGCAGATCCCGGCCGGCCTGCCCGCCGTAAGTGTGCAGCCCCTCGAAGACGACCACCAGGCTGCGCAGCGGCTCGAGGTGGTCGACCTGGCGACCGGCGATGAGGCCGCCGGTCTGGCAGAACGCGTCCTCTCGGCCCGAGAGGTAGACCAGGTCAGCCAGGGAGGTGTAGCTCCGCATCAACCGCTCCAGGCTCTCGGAGAGCTCCTCCATCTCGCGCAGGTAGTAGCAGGCGCTGCCGAGGCGGGTGGCGTCCAGGACCAGTGGGACGGCTCGCGAGCGACACCTCTGCGCCACCTGCTCGAGGTTGGACAAGGACAGCACGCTGCCCCCCAGCAGCGGAACCGAGGCCGTGGCCACCACCGCGGCCACCTCTTCGGTCGCCAGGGCGCGCTCCAGGCCGGCCAGGTCGAAGTCTCCCCCGAAGAGACCGGCGGACTGGCCGCACAGGTCGAGCACCGTGCCGCCCTGGTCGGTGGCCAGCGGCCTCAGCGTGGCCAGGCTCTTGTTGGTCAACACCACCTGACCGGGACGCATCAGGATTCTCAGCAAGAGGTTTTCGGCCCCACGCCCCGAGTGGGTGGGCACCACCCAGTCCAGGCCCAGTTGCTCGCGCACCGCTGCTTCCAGAGCATAGAAGCTCTCGCTGCCGGCATAGGCCTCGTCGCCCATGGCCAGGGCCGCCCACTGCCGGTCGCTCACCGCCGCCGGCGAGGCGGCCGAGCCCAGGTCGAGATAGACTGACTTGCGGGCCAGCCGGTGCACATTCCAGCCGGCGCCCTCCAGGGCCAGGTGGCGTTGCTCGGGGCTGGGCTGGTGGATTTTTTCCACCATCTTGACGCGATAGGGCTCGGCGTAGTGCATGGCAAGGTCCTCCGTGGTGAGGCCATTCTAGGCGGGGTCCGGAGGGTGGAAACTGATCCGGATCAGGGCAGCTTGAAGTTGTACTCGAGGAAGAAGAAGTTCCCGTTCGGATTGGCCGGGAAGCTCGACTGGATCACCGCTCCCCCGAAGACGTGCCCGAAGTAGGCCGACAGCTTGTGGTTGGAGTCGAACTGGTGCTCAACGCCTATGTCCACGAGGTTGGCCAGCCCCGTATTGCCGCCGCTGGGCCGGCCAGCATAGCCATTGATCAGCGTGCGCCGGGTGGGTCCCGCTCCCACGTACCAGAGGTCGGCCGCCTGCGCGAGGCGCAGGTTGTGGAACTCGAGGCGTGCGGTGGTCTGGTCTCCGGGCTTGAGCATGAGCTGGACGAACAAATCCTGCAGATTGGACTCGGTGTAGAACGGGGTCAGGGCATACAGCCGGATGGTGGGCAGCGGGGCCACAAAGGTGCCGTGCACGTTGTCGTTGGGGTTGGCGTCGCCCGAGTAGTAACTGTAGCCGCCCCGCAGCCAGGGCTCCCAGCCGGTTTCCTTGAACTTGTAGCCCAGCTCGGCGCTGAAGGCGTCGGCCCGGTGGGTCTGCTGACCCCAGCTGCCGCTCTGGTGGGCATACCAGAGCAGGGCGTCGCCGTTCTCGCCCAGCTTGTGGATGAAGTGCCCGCCCACGGTATCGATATGGTCGCCGCCTTCGGCTCCGATGAGGCCCCGCCGGGCGGGGGGGCGGTTGTCCACCTGGGGCACGTTGCGATCATCGTCGGCGTGCACCCAGAAGAGCTGGGCCTCACCGTCGCTCAGCAGCGCGCCGTTCTTGAAGGTGATGGAGAGATCGCTGATCAGGTTCTGGTTGAGCTCGGTCTGAAAGTCGGGCTCAAATCCGCCCTGGGTGGGGATGGCCACGAATCCGGTCAGGTGCAGCTCCCCCGTGTCGCCATCCAGGCGCAGCCCGTCGAAGGTGCGGGCGAAGGGCGAGAAGTCGAAGGTGCCGATCAGGCGGTCCTTGAGGCGGGTGCGCTTGAGCCAGGCCAGGGTGGGATCCTTGGGCATGATCTCCGCCGCGCTGCCGAACTCCATCCTTCCCATCTGGGCCTGGAACCTGTCCGGGTCGCCCACTTTGAGATAGGCCTGTCGCAGCCCCAGCGAGCTGAAGTCGCTCTGGCCGGCGTGATTGTAAAGGATGGCGCCCGGGCCCATCTGCCCCACCGGGGCTGGCCCGATGGCGTTGTCGGGAAGCCCCAGGAGCTGTACGCCCTGCACCTCGACCATGCCCTCAAAGCTCTTGGGCTCTCGGTATCCGAGCCGGGCCCGCAGACGGGCGTGACCGAAGGTGTAGTCGTCCTGCAGGGGAGCCACCGGCTCGAACCAGTCCCAGCTCTCCCCGCGAAGGCGCAGGTCGCCTTCCAGGATGGCGGTGCCCGGGGCCGGCGAGGGCTGGGGGGCCGGCGAGGCCTCCGGAGCCGGCGAGGCCTGGGGGGCCGGCAAGGCCTCCGGGGACGGGGAGGCCTGGGCGGCCGGAAAGGCCTCCGGGGCAAGGGGTGAGGGTGCCGGCGACGGGGCCTGCCCCCAGGCCCCCAACGAAAGGAGCGTCCACCACAACAACGCCAGCACCCTCATGGCCAGAGTGTGCCCGCCCGCGGTCCGGGTCTCATTGATCTGGATCAAGCCTTCGGTCGTCCCGACGGGGTGTGCATGGAGTTGCCCGCGCATGTGCCTGCATGTCCGTGCACATCGGGGGCGGCCCGATGGAAATGTGCATGGAGGTGCCCGCGCATGTGCCTGCATGTCCGTGCACATCGGTCGGCCCGACGGGAATGTGCCTGGAGTTGCCGGCGCATGTGCCTGCATGTTCGTGCACATGGGGCGTCCCGATGGGAGTGTGCATGGAGTTGCCGGCGCATGTGCCTGCATGTCCGTGCACATCGGGCGGCCCGACGGGGAATGTGCATGGAGTTGCCGGCGCATGTGCCTGCATGTCCGTGCACATCGGGCGGCCC
>BTUM01000082.1:0-34764 GCA_045863235.1 Candidatus Xenobia bacterium
GACGAACGCATGTTCCGGGCTCCGCTCCGCAAGCGGATCATGACTGCAAAAAAAAATGCCCGCTTGAGCGAGCGGGCCGAAGCCTGTCTTGTCGTGAGCTGGCCTCTGGCAAGAGCCAGGGCCTCCCAAACCTTAGCGAGGAGGGCACACTCCGCCGGCGCAGCCACCGCCGCCGGCCATCAGGTTCTGGAGCAGGGCGGCGATCATCTGCTCGGTGTTGGCGTCCTGCCCGCCCTGGTCACCGCCGCCGGCGCCCTGGGCTTCGCCCGAGCCGGCGAACTGATCGACGATCCCCTTCACGGTATCCATGACCCCGCTCAGTCCACCGCCGCCGCCGGCTCCGCCAGCGCCGCCGCAGCCACCGGCCCCGCAGGCGCCCTTGGCTGCCTCACCCGCTTTTCCGAGCAGGCCTCCGCCGTCTTTGCCGGCGCCACCGAGCTTGCTGAGCAGCCCGCCGCCGTCCTTGCCGCCCCCGAGCTTACTCAGCAGCCCGCCGCCTTTGCCGCCGCCGAGCTTGCCGAGGAGGCCACCGCCCTTGCCGAGGCCTTTGCCGAGACCACCTGCCAGTTTGCCGATTCCTGCTCCGAGCATCGTGTTTACCTCCGATTGTCGCTGTTGTTATCCCGATGATAGATGCTCGGACAGGCTCTCGGGCAGGAGGGAGACTTTACAATTGTGTTAACTAGGGACCAGTTTTGTTAACAGCCGACCCCGGTTTTCTTGCTTTCTTGTAACAAAGGTGACAGGGTCGTGAACAAAGTGCGCCTGAAAACTCAGCGGGAGTCGAGAAGTTGTTGCAAGACCCCGGCCGCGTCGGGATGGCCGAGCCGCCGGGCCTGCTCGAAGGCGGCCACGGCCTGCTCTCCTCGCTTGAGCGCGTAGTGAGCAAGGCCCAGATCGAACCATGTCTGGGGCATGCCCGGGTCGGCCTGGAGAGCCTTCTCAGCGTAGGCGGCCGCCTCGGCCGGGCGTTCCAGACGCACCAGCATCATGGCCAGCAGAGCGCAAGCCTCGGGGTGAGCCTGGGCCATCTCCAGAAACTGGACCGCCTCGGGGTAACGCTTCTGGGATAGCTTGAGACGACCCAGGGCCAGCCAGGCACGGTGGTCGCGGGGGTCGAGGTCGGCCGCGCGCATCAGGCTGTCCTCGCCCCCCCGGTCGTTGCCCATCGCTCGCTGCACCAGGCCGAGCTGGTAGTGGGCCTGGGCGTTGGTTGGCTGGATCTTGATCAACTCGGCAAAGGTGGCCGCCGCTCGCTCCAGCTTGCCCGACCGGGCCAGGGCCATACCCAGACCGATGCGATACTCGGGGGCGTGGGGCGCGAAGGTGAGGGCCAGCTCGAAGTTGCTCAGCGCCTCGGCGTAGCGCTCTCGTCCGGCCTGAAAGCAAGCCAGGCTGTAGTAGGCGCTGTGATACTGGGCGTCGAGCGTGAGAGCGCGCTCGTAGGACTTCTGAGCCGCGTCGTCCTCACCGAGAAGCTCCCAGGCAAGTCCGGTCTCGGTCCAGCCGCTGGCGTCCTCGCGCATGGTCAGGCCGCGCTCCAGGCACTCCAGGGCCGGACGCGGCTGGCCCATCTGCACCAGGGCGTGGCCTTTGTGCATCCAAAGCTCGCGCCGCTGGGGATGGGTCTGAAGACAATGGTCGAGGAGCTCGAGCGCCTCTTCGCGGTGTCCCAGGCTGAGCAGGCACACGGCCCGGTTGTCGAGCTCGCTGACGTCGAAGCTGTCCGGCATGGGAGGCTGGGGAGCTGGCTGTCCGGTGAGTCTGGCGTAGATTCCCTCGAGCCTTTGTCGCACGGCCGCGAAGTCGCTCGGGCGGTCGGCGAGCTTCTTGGCCAGGCAGGCCTGGAGCAGCGCGTCGAGCTGCTCGTCGCCCTGGTAGCGGGGGGGAGCCAGGGAGAAATGCTGGTAGGCCAGCGTCATGGGGTTATCCCCCTGGAACGGGAGCTGCCCGGTCAGCATCTGGAAGAGCATGACGCCGAAGGAGTAGACGTCCGCCCGCGTGTCCACGTTCGCGGCATCAGTCCACTGCTCGGGCGGCATGTGGGTGCAGGTGCCCATCATGCTGCCGGCGCCCGTGAGCGAGACGTCGGGAGGGGCGGTAGCCCGACCCTGGCCTAGCTGCTGGAGGTAGTTGCCCATCGCCTGGTTCTGGCGGCTGGAGGGCTCGCTCACCTTGGCCAGGCCGAAGTCGGTAATCTTGAGCTGGCCGTCTCTGGTCAGCATGCAGTTGGCGGGCTTGATGTCGCGGTGGACCCGCAGGCCCATGGAGGCGGCGTGGGTCATGCCGTCGCAGAACTCCAGGGCCAGGCGCAGTGCCCGCTCGGGCTTACGCAGCTCGCGGGTGCCGATCAGGTCGGACAGATCGCCCCCGTCCACATACTCGAGAAAGAGCAGCAGCTCCTCGCCAAGGGGAAGGAAGTAGTGAGCGCGCACCAGGTTGGGATGGCTGCCCACCTTGATCCAGGTATAGGCCTCCTGGCGGAAGCGCTCGAGCACCTCGGCGTCGCGCTGTTCGGCCTGGAAGGTCTTGATGGCCAGGGGCACCTTGTCGCGCAGGTCGAAGGTGATGTAGACCCTCCCGAGGCCGCCCTGGAGCACCCGGTAGACCTTCCAGCGGTTGTCGATGACCTGCCCGACGCGGTATTCCATGGCTATCCTCCTTTGCAGCTCTACAGTTGCGCCACTCGATGTCCGCGAGTGTAGAAACCGCCTGCACCCCTACGCTGTCAACGTTGAGCTTCGTCGCAGCGCCCGTGCCAGCCGGTGAGAAAGTGTTTCGAGCCGCTCGTGGCACGGGTCAATGCGACCAGGTCTAGAGAGCCCACCAGAGCAGCAAGAGAATGACCGAGGCCGCCTTCCCGCAGCCAGATTTCCCCGCCGCGGCCAGGGTCTTCTCCACTTCCTGGGCCTCAAGGTCGGCCTGCCGGGCCTCCTCCTCCTTGCCCGCCTTGCGCAGCATCTCGGCCCTGGCTCTCATGTAATTCGCCGACTCTCTGGGAATCTGGCCGACCTTCTTGCAGAACTCGAGCTCTGCCCGGGCGGCCTGGCCGAAGTCGTTGGCGGCCTGATCGAAAAGCTCCATACGAATATAGGTCTTGGCCCGGTTGACAAAAAAGAACGCGTTCAGGGGGTCGAGCTCGATGGCCCGGGTGAAGTCCTGCAGAGACCGGGCATGCTGGCCGAGCAGTCCGTAACCGATAGCGCGGGTGCTGTAGAATGGCGCATAATCGGGCTGCACGGCGATTCCTCGCTCGCATTCGGCGATCATCTTGTCCGCCTCCCCGCGCACCTGAAAGACCGAGGCCAGCCCGATGTATGCGTCACAGTAGCCCGGGTCGGCCTTCAGGGCCTGCTCGAACAGCTCGAGAGCCCTGTCGTGCTGGTCGGCGGCGTAGGCTTCCCGGCCCGATTTCATCAGGGTCTCGGCCTGACTGGCCACTAGAGCGCCAACCACAGGAAAAGCAGGATGATGGCGGCTGCTTTGCCACACCCGGATCCGGCTTTCCCCGACATGGCCTTCTCGAGCTCTCGGGCTTCTCGCTCGACCTCCTGGGCCTCGTTTTCCTTACCCGCCCGACGCAGCATTTCCACGCGCGCCAGCATGAGGGCAACCGCCTCACGGGGGGGGTGCCCTCGCTCCTTGGAAACCTCGAGCTCAACCTGGGCGGCCTTCTGAAAGTCGTCGGCGGCCTTGTCGAAGGCCTCCATCTTGATGTAGGTCTTGGCTCGTGCGGCGTACTGAAGGAAGTTTCGAGGCTCCAGCTCGATGGCTCGGGTAAGATCTTGCAGCGACCGGGCATGCTGGCCGAGCATCTGGTAGGCGACAGCGCGAGTGCTGTAGGCCAGGGCATGGTCTGGCTGAACGGCGATGGCTCGCTCGCACTCCTCGATCATCTTGTCAGCCTGGCCCCGCTTCTGGTGCACTGCGGCCCGAGCGATATAGGCCTCGCAGTAGCTGGGGTCGGCCTTCAGGGCCTGGTCGAAGAGCTCGAGCGCCCGGTCGACATCGCCGGCGCGGAAGGCTTCCATTCCTGCTTGCCGGTGAGCCTCAGCTTGCTGGTTCATGTGACTCCCCCCTCTTGGGGCAGATCTTTCACGTGGGGCGAGAGGCTCCTTCGTGTGGTCCTGGACCAGGCTGGTTGTCTTGAGAAATTTTCCCTGTTGCAGGCAGGATCTTGATCGGCCTTAAAGAATCGCCAGCCATTCGGACCCCCCAGCGGCGCGGGGTCCCGCCTTCCGCCCGGAAGGCCATCTGAAGGAGATGACCCTGATTCCCTGTCAAGTCCCGGATACCTCATTGGCTCACGAGCTTTCTGCTCGCTACCAACTGTCCGCCGTGGTGGCCTCGCGCGACCTCGACGGTGACTACGAGATCGACTGGATGGTGCTGGCTGCCTCCGGCGCTTGTTTGACCGCCTGTCGCCTGCTGATCGCTGGCGACGATCACTACTGCCTGCCGGGGGTTCTGGTGCAACGCATCCTGCGGGCCAATGCCGAGAACCCCTGCCTCAAGCTGATCGGGGGAAGCCTGCTGGTGGGCCAGAGGGGGTTCTCCGACCTGGGACGGTTCCGCGGCCTGGATCCGCACCAGGCGATGAAGCTGTTTCATCGTTCCCGCTCGGGCCGAGAGTGCGATTGGGACTGGCTCGACTGGTCTCGGGGAAGGGGCTGAGAAGCGCGCTGCGGGTAAGGAACGGATGCTCGCAGCCGCGCCGTCCGTGGGCGAACGCCTGTTTGTTCCCGGCGGGTAGGAACGGATGCTCGCAGCTGCGCCGTCCGTGGGGCGAACGCCGGTTTGTTCCCGCCGGGTAGGAACGGATGCTCGCAGCTGCGCCGTCCGTGGGGCGAACGTCTGTTTGTTCCCGCCGAGTACGAGCGGATGCTCGCGGCGAGGATGGGCGGGACGAACGCAGCGTCTGAGGCTGAGCCCGTGGGGCGAACGCCGGTTTGTTCCCGCCGGGGTGGCTACGCTTCCTGGAAGACCATCGAGTGCATGGCCACCACCTCGAGCAGCAGGTCGTCTTCCTTGCTGGTCATGGTGGACTCGGTCTCCAGGCTGAGCAGGTGCCCGGCAACCAGGTCGAACTCGAAGCGGCCCTTGCCGATCAGCGTGTAAACGTTGCCCTCGGTGCCGGCGGTATCGCCCTCGTAGCGCACTTCCTGCGAGTCGAACAAGATGGTGATCTTGTTCTCTTTCAAGGCGTTGACGCGATAGAAGCTGGCCACCTCGATGGGCTGGTTGCGACCGGTCGGGAAGTGGAGCTGGTTGACTTTCCACTCCGACCCCACGCCCACCTTGGGTTCGGGCAGGAGGAGCATGGTGGCCTCCATCGGGTCGCTGGCCTCGATCACCTGGCCCAGGGGGGTGTGCTTGAAGTAGACGATGCGCGGCTCGCCCACCGGCAGCGGCTGCCCGTCCAGCGAGCGCTCCACCGGGGTGTGGTAGGAGAGGACATAGAAGCCCTGATCCTCCTCGTCCTGGGCGATCACCTTGTGGCGCACGTCCGAGACGAACTCTTCCTTGGCCCGGGTGGAGAATCGGGGCGAAGCGTCGGCGTTGCGGAAGACCTGCAGGGTCGAGCGGAAGCTCAGCTCCAGCCCGGGCTGGTAGCGATAGCGAAGCTCCTTGGAGGCCTGAGGCACCACCAGGCTCTCCGGGTCCAGGACGGGTCGCAGTACGGTGGTCATGAGCTCTCTCCTTCCAGTCTCTGGCGGGTCGCCACGTATTCGGGCTTGTCGCTCGAGACCGCCAGAGCGCGAGCGATGCTCTCCAGAGCCTCCTCGCGCTGGCCCAGGACATCCTGACACAGGGCCAGGTTGTTCCAGGCGTCGGCGTAGTCCGAGCGCAGCTCGACGGCCTTCTTGAGGGCCTGCATTCCCCGCTCGGGGTCGCCGGCCTGCAGCCAGGCGGTGCCGTGCTCATAGTGCAGGTCGGCTCGCTCGGGCAAGAGCAGGGCCGCCTTCTGGTAGGCCCGGGCAGCCTTCTCGAGCTTGTTGAGCTTGAGCAGGGTATCTCCTTGCAGCTCGAACACGCGGGCATCGGTGGGGTCGAGCTGGCCGGCCAGGGCCAGCGCCTCGAGAGCTTTCTCCCACTGCTCCGAGCGGTGCAGGGCCAGGGCCCAGAGGCGCACCACCCGCGGGTTCCACTCTTCCTCGTTTTCGTCTAAGGCGCGCTGGGCGGCCTCGGCGGCCTCGGCAAACTGGCCCTGCCCGAAGAGGGCGCTGGCCAGGTTGTACTCGATGTCCGGCGAGGTGCCCAGGCGCGCGGCCGCGCGCAGGGCGTCGGCGGCCTCGGCGTAGTCCTCGAGGTGGTGGCAGGCCAGCCCGAGCAGGCGCTGATACCCGGCGTTGGTGGGGTAGAGCGCCACTGCCTGGCGCAGGGCGGCTCGGGCTCGCTCGTAGTTGGGCTGCTCCTGGTAGAAGAAGGCGCAGCCAAGTCGGTAGTAATGCTCGGGATTGAGGGGCTCGCCCTCCACCGCTTCTTGATAAAAGTGGATGGCGTCGCGGAACATGCCCTTGTTGAACAACACTCCGGCCAGGTCGGAGCGGTGCTCGGACGAGGTTACGTCCAGCTCGCAGGCCTGCTTGAGAAAGAACAGGGCGTTCTCACTGTCACCCTGCACGGCGTACAGGTTGCCCAGCGCGGCATAATACTCCGCCTGGCCATCCTGTTGCACGGCAGAAGTGAGGCAGTTGAGCGCCCGTTCGTTGTCTCCGCTGCGGGCCGCTTCCAGCCCCTCTTCGTAGAGGTCGCTGGCGGTCGGCACTTACGCCCTGGCGCCCACCGCGAGCTTGCGGTAGCTCGGCCACCAGTCCCAGGTCGCCTTCTCTTGTCCATCCTGGACGAAGGTCGACTTGTAGTCGGTGTGGGCGGTGTAGATCTTGGAGATGCCTAGCTCGCGGCAGGTCTTGATCTCACCCTCGGTGACGAGGGCGTCGCCGGTCTCGTCGACCCACACGTGGATGTTGTTCTTCTCCATGTCGGCCAGCGAGACGAAGCCTTTCTCCTCGGTGTCGAGCTTGGCCAGCTTGGAGTACCCGTCCTTGAAGCCGCCGGCGTCGCCGAAGAGGTGCTTGCCGTTGGGAACATCCTGCTTGTCGTCCGGCTGGCACAGCAAGGCACCGCCTGGATTGACCCACTCCACCAGCTCCTTGACTCCATCGGCGTCGAGGTCGAACATCCGCTTGTTTTTGGCGCTGAACTTGTGAGGATGGGGTTTCCACTCCCCGTCCTCGACCGGGGGCACGCCGTCGCCGGCAAGATCGAGCAGGATCGGGGTGCCGGACTTCACGGCCGCTTCGTAGGAGGCTTTGGCCCGGGCGTAAGCGGCCTGGTCCTGCACCCCGCCGCCGCCGGAGCAGCCCTGGCCGGACTCGGACATGGCCACCGAGATGGCCAGGCTCATCGGGATGCCCTGCGAGTTCATGAAGGTCACCGCCAGCGACATCGCCATGGCCGAGCCGCCAGCGCCCTCGGCCGCCGCTCCGGCGCCGCTCTGGCCGCCCTTGGCCTGGTAGAGGTTGGCGTAGGAGTCGTTGACCTGAGCCATGGACTTGCGGGTGCCAGAAAGCTTGCCCCGGCCGCCGACCTGTCCGTCATGCCCCTTCATGCCGATCTTGCCGAACTCGGACTCGACCATCATCTGCTTATAAAGCTCGGCCGGGCCAACCTTGTTGATGGCCTTGGGGTTCTTCAGCTTGGGGTCTTGCTTGCCCTGAGCGTACTGCTGGCGGAGCTGCTCGAAGGGCATGCCGAAGCGCTGCTCGAGGGCCTGCTTGAAGGCTTCCGGGGGAGCGTTGGGGGGCAACATCTTCATACCGGCGCCGGGGCCGAGCGACTTGGGATTGGCGATCAGCTGCTGGACAGCGCCCGGGCCCTGCATCCCCGGGGAGAAGCCCTGTCCGAAACCAGGCTGCATTCCGGGGAAGCCACCGCCGCCGGGCAAACCGGCCTGGGCGTGGGCGAAGGGCATTCCGTTGGGGCCGATGCCCGCGAAGGCCTGGGCGCCGGGCACGCCGGCGCCGGCGAAGGCCTGCGGCATACCGCCGAACTGGGGCATCCCGCCGAACTGAGGCATGCCGAACTGGCCAAAGTTCTGGGGCCCGAAGGGCTGGGGCTGGCCGAACTGGGCCAGGGGGTTCTGCTGCTGGCCGGCCCCGCTCATGCCGGCGAAGAGGCTCATCAGGGTGAGCAGCAGGGGAAGCTGCTGGGCGCTCAAGTTGGGGGCGCCGAAGTTGTTGCCGAGCAGCGCGCTCCCGGCGTGGCCGTCGCAGGCGGGGCAGTGGCCGCCGAGGTTGGGGCCGATACTGGCCGTGAAGCCGGGGGCGCCGACAAAATTGGCCGTCAGAGCCGGGTTGAAGTTGTTTTGGATCATGAGAGCACTCCTTTGGCAGAGTATTTGATCTCAAGATACCACCCACCCCCCGGTCCATCCAGGGTGACGGTTATTAAATGTTTGTTAAATTTATGAACTGCGTGATCCGGGGGTGGGCATTCAGGCCGCCAGCCCCATCACCACGGGTCGCAGACCGTGGAGGCTCTGGCCGGCCAGGGTGTTCTGGCGGGCCAGCTCCAGCTCGAGCAGCTCGACCGGATTGCGGTAGCGCCGAGACAGGGTCTCCACCAGCATGCTGACCACGCCCTCGCGGAAGCGCTCTTCTTGCAAGAGATCGAGCAGCTCCAGGCAGGTAGCCGCAAGTCGCTGGAAAGGATTGCGCAGCAGGGCCTGGCCGATGGCTCGCGAGCGTCGGGGGACCAGGTGGATCAGGCCCAATCCGAGCCGGCCCAGGTCGGCGTGCTCGGGAAACTGGAGAAGAAACTCCAGGGCCCGGCGGGTGAGTCGCTCGGCCTCGTGTCCTCCAGACACGGTGTCGGCGGGGTGGTAGGTCAGCAGCTCGCGGGCCACTTGCGAGAGCGCCCAGCTCGGCCGGTCAGCCAGGGTCAACCCGGTGCGACTGAGCTGCAGTTCGGTGCTGGGGGACTCGGTCTCCGAGAGCAGGGCTCGGGTCAGCTGCAGGGCCGGCGAGCCCTCGGACAGGGCCTCTACCGCTGCCCGGGCCGCCGCGGCTCGATCCAGCCTTCCGGGAATGCTCGCCAGTGCCGCCCAGACCGCCGGGCCAGACTCACAGAGCATGCTCTTCTTCAGGGCCTGTCGGGATTCGTGCTCTCGAACGATGGCCAGTAGCCTGGGCAGGAGCGTCATCGGGGCCTCCTCACGGTTCGGCTTGTTGCTGATCCTAACCGGAAGGAGGGAGGCAAGGTTCCCTGTCGGTGTTAACGCTTTGTTACCGAGATCTGTCGGTTTCGTGGCAAATTGCGACGCCTGGTAATAGAGCTTAGCCCGCGAAGCGAAAGCGGGCCAGGCGGTTGAGCACCTCGGCCGGGACGGTCCAACCCTGACCTTTGTTGCGGTGGGGCTCGAGGGCTTCCTCGGGCAGGTCCACCTCGAGCGTGACCTGGCCCCGACCGGTGGGCAGCCTGGAGAGTCGAACTCGGCCCGAGAATCCCGTGGCCAGAATGGCCTCCGCCCTGGCTCGAGAGGTGCGCAGGTAGACCTTCATTCGCGGTTCTTGGCTACGCGCACGCTGCCCACGATGACCGAGTCTTCCTTCTCCTGCACTTCGCTGCGAGGGCCGCCCTGAGAGGCCACCACTATCCAGTAGTTTTCCTGGTAGCTGGCCAGATCTTTGGCCAGCTGGCTGCCGACCTTCACGATGTTGGCTCGCGAGCCGTCCTGCTCGATCGCGCTGGAGGCTTTCTCGAGTAACGGCAGCATCAGCCTGGTATCCCCCCAGCCCTTGCAGGCGACCATCAGCTCGTCGAAGAGCTTTCGGGCCACCGCGGTTGCGCTCTCGTCGCTGAGGTAGTTGCCGACGTAGGTCAGGAAGCTTCCCAGCCGAGCGATGTCCTGCGGAGTCCGGTTCGGCTCCTGGTTCAAGAAGGCGTGGGCCAGGTAGATCCGGTCGTTGGTGGAGGGCAGATCCATCCCCAGCACCTTCTCCATCGCCTCGAAGTAGCTCGCCTCCATCTGCTTGCCTCCGCCCCGGGCCATCGCCTTGAGCTCCTCGCAGGTCAGCCGGGCCACCCGCAGCTGCTGGCTGCCGCCGCCCGCCTGTCCCAGAGCCGCCTGGCCCACCAGCCAGAGCTGGAGCATGGGGTCGGCGTCCGTCCGCCGGTCGATCTGGTGGAAGGCGTAATGCATGGCGTTGGCCCGCAGGTCCACCGTCTCCAGCGGAAGATCGGCCATGCGTCGCAGCATGTTGCCTGAGTGCCGCAGGGCCGGCGCGCCGGCCGAGGCGGCGGTGATCTCCCCCCACTTGGCAAAGGCGGCTACCCGGCTGGCAGAGCCGGGCCAGTTGATCTGTTGGACCGTGCTGCGCAGACTCCCCACCTGGTTGGCCAGCAGGGCCAGGCCTGCTTTGAGAGCCGGACCCGCCTCGGTGGGGGGCAGCCACTGCTCCAGATCCAGGAAAAACCCGGCTACTTCCTCGTTGGCCTGGTTGCCCTGGGCTCCGGCCTCGGTCTTGATGGCCTGGAAGATCTGGCGCTGCATGTGCAGCTCGTCCTCCTGGTTGCCGCTGGCCAGGGTGCCGGCCAGATAGGCCAGCGGGATCCCTCTGGCCTGGCGGAAGTGGTCGAAGTAGTCCACCGCCCGCTGCAGGGTGGCGCTGCCAGCGGTGGGGTCGCTGAGCGGTTGCTGGCTGTGCTGGATCAGAAAGTCGAGCAGCGATTCCTCATTGGGCTGGCTGACCAGCGGCTTGAGGAGGGGCAGAGCCCGGGTCAGGCAGCGGGCGGCCTGGACGCTATCCCCCGCCGAGGACGCGGCCGCTTTGACCTGGAGAAGCGCCTGGTGCAAGCTGGCGGGCTGAGGCAGGCTTTTCCAGCGGGCCAGGGCAGACAGGATGGTCTGATCGCGGTAGGGTCCCCGGGCGCTCTCGGCCACTGCCACGAAGGCCGAGAGGTAGGCGGCCTGCTTGGGATCCTGAGCCCCGGCCGCTTCCCAGCGCATGAGCTCGAGGCTGGACTTCGGGTCGCGCGTGCTGGTCACCGTATCCGAGGCGACCAGCCCGGGAGTCAGTTTGGGATCGGCCACCAGGCGCGCGGCCCCGCGGGCCAGTTGATCCCCTGACAGCTTCAGCTTGCGGGCAATCTGCAGCCAGCTGTCCAGGCGGGAGCGATCGGTCGCGCCCTCGCGCAAAGTGGTGAAGATGGCGTCCCCGAGGGCATCAGGAACCGGACGCTGGAGCAAGGACTGCACCAGCGGCATCCCGGCGGTGGCGTCGAAGGCTTTGCCCGAGGCGGCCTGGTCCAGGCAGAACTGGTGGATGAGGCGCCTGATGCTGTCGTCGGACGAGCTTCTGGCAAGCGGGCGACAGAAGTCGCGCCAGGCACCGGGCAAGAACTCTTCCAGCGCAGCGCCGACCTCGGCCGGGCGGTTGCTGGAGCGAAGCACGCCGGCGCCCACGAACACGGCTCCCTTTCCCTGTCCCAGCCTGGTCAGGGCGGCTTTGCGGAGCTCCTCGCTGTCGCATGTGGCCAGGCGCATGAGCTCGGCGTCCTCCGTCCCGGCCAGTTGTGCCAGGGGAGCAAGGGCGGCTTTCAGGCGCTCGGGGGGGAGCTGGTCCACCCGTCCCCCGCACGCCTTCACGGCCTCCGCCGGGCTGCCCGGGCGGGTTCTGGAGGCTTCCAGTGCCCATTCGGCCGGCTCGGAGGGGTCGAGCATGGCCGCCAGGGAGGCCAGAAAAGCTCCCTGCTCGGCACTCTCGCTGGTTGCCTGACCGGTTAACCATTCGGCCGCCAGGTCGCCGCGCAGACCGACCGCCTGGCTGATGGCCTGGTCGGCGTCCAGCTTGCCTTCGAGAAGATCTAGCGTGGTGGCCAGGGCTTGCTCCGGAGCCAGTTGCTTCTGCTGGCACCAGGCGGCGAACCCGGGATAGTGGGCGTTCTTGGGCAGGTCATCGATCGCCCTGCGAGCCAGCTCGGGCGAGAGCTTCCCCAGCTCCTGGGAGACATCTCGCAGGGCCGCCAGCGGCTCGGTTCGGGTAGCCACGGCCCGCAGGATGGCACCCTTCTCCCGGTCGCTCTGGCCGCTCGCCAGCCAGCTGCGAGCCCAGCTCTGCTGCTCAGCAGGGAGGCTGGAGAGCACTTCTTGCTCGACCTTCAATCGCCGCTCGGGAGCCACACGGGGCAGCGCCGTGGCGGCCATCGACAAGACCGAGGCTCCGGGTCGGCTCAGCTCGAGCAGTCCGGCCTGCAACATCGAGTAGTCGCCATCCAGGCTGGCCAGCAGGCAGGCAGCCTTTTCGCCCGAGGCCGATAGCTCTCCCACGACCTGCCTCATCAGCGCCAGGCGGGCCGCTGTATGGAGCCCCGTGGCTCTGGTTGCCCAGGCCGCCAGGGCGGGGGGGTCGGAGGGACGAGGGGTGGACAAAAGCTCCAGTCCCGCTCGACCGGCGTTCGAGCCGGCCAGAGCCCGGGCCATCGGATCGTCGGATCGACGCCCCACTTCGCGACAGGCCAGCTCGGCCCGCTCCGGGGGAGCCTCAGGGCCCAGCGCGGCCAGTGCCACTGCGGCCAGGAACGAGCTCGAGGCGGCCGCCTGGCTGGCCGTGCTGTCTCCGATGCGGGCCAGCGCTTCGCGCAGCAGGGGCACGCGCAACTTGTCTTGCTTCTCTTCAGCGGCAACGGTCTGGACCAGGCGAGCGGCCGGCTCATACTCTGGCAGGGCGGCCAGCTGCTCCAGGGCCTCGTTGGCGGCCTGCAGCCGCTTGCTGGTGCCATAGAAAAGGTAGCTCTTGTCCATGCGCGCAACGGCGTCATGGCAGATCGGTCCATGCATAGGGGTGCAGTTTATCCGACGGGGCTGAAAGGGGGCTGAATGTTCAGCGAAGTTGGGTAAGGCGCGGCGTGGTTCAGCTGATTGTCGATACTCCCGCGCCGCGGGAGTGCAGCAAAGCCTGGCCGCGCGGTGAGAGCCGATAGCCCACCTTGAGGCTCTCGGTGAGCCCGAGCGCCTTCAGCTTGCGCACGTCAGCCTTGAAGGTGGGCTTGTCGCGCCCGATGCTGGCGGCGATGTCGGCCGCCAGCTCAGCCGGACGGGCGGCGATCAGCTCCAGGGTGGCCCAGGTCCAGGGGCCACGAGGGCTGGCCCGGTCCAGTCGGGCCAGCTTCTCGAGCAAGGTGGGAAGGTCCAACTCGGTATCCTGGCGCAGGGCAATGCGGGGATCGGCCCCGGCCCAGCTGACCTCGATGCGGTAGCAATCGCCCTCGCGGGTCAGTTGGGCCAGCAGGTCCTCCCGGGTGGCGTAGCCGGCCCGGCGGGCGTCAGCAGCCGATATGCGGGCCGGATCAACCACCTTGACCGAGCCGATGGCCAGCACTCCGAGCCGCGTCGTGAGCTGTCCACCGGCCTTGACGGTAGCGCGGCGCCAACGGCGGAAGACCAGTGTGATGGTTCCTGCGCGGATCCCTTCCAGACAGTCGTTCTTGAGCAGCATCAGTAGCTCAGACCGATGGCCTCGGTGAGGAAGCGGCTGAAGGGGGATGCCTCCTGGCAGTAACCGGAGAAACGCTGAAGGAAGTCTTTCTGGCAGGCCTGCTTTTCGGTGAAGGTCCGCATGGCGATGAAGTCCTTGCGCTTGAGGTCCTCGACCAGCGGATGATCGGCGGCATAGCCCTGCGGAGGGCGCTTGAGGCTCTCCCCGCCCAGTTCGAGGGGCTCGACCGCCTGCTTCCAGCTGCGGGGATTGTCGGAGATTGCTTCCCGCACAAGGGCGGCCACCTTCGGCTCGGGCTGATACAGGCCCACTCCCGCGAAGACCGATCCCGGCTCGAGGTGGAGGTAGAAGCCGGGGGCGTGGATGTCTTTTGCCTTTTCGTGGCGGAACTGGGCCGCCGCGTGGGTCTTGTAGGGCGACTTGTCGCGCGAGAAGCGCACGTCGCGGTGGATGCGGAAGAAGGAGCGCTTGTCGGCCATGAAGTGGGGGCTGATCTGGTGCAGGCAAGGAGCGAAGGCCTCGATGAACTCCGCGAAGGGCCCTTTGACGGCCTGCTCGTAGCGCTTCTTGTTTTGCTCGAACCAGGTCTTGTCGTTATTTTCTTTCAGCTCGCTCAGAAAACGAAACAGCTCTTCGGTGAACATAGACCGACCCTTCTTGCCGGCCAGGCTGCCTCCTCGGTCGGGAATTTCCTGAGAGGGGGGCCAGCCCCCGGGTCGAGAATCGGCTCTCATGCGCAAGATGATCATGACCTTTTGCCTGCTGGCTTTGCTGGTGGTCCCTACCCGGGCCGCCCCGACCGACGCCGAATTCAAGGAGTTCCTCTTCTTTGCCGTGCTCGAGGGCCTGTTCGAGCAAGGGCTGCCCGACAACACGGTGGACCGACTGCTGCAACGCGACGCCATGAGCGGCCAGCCCTTCCTGTTCGTTTACGGCTGTCCCATCTGCCACCCGACCTACGATGCGCTGCGGCTCTATCGCAGCCGCCAGCCCATGTGGGGAGACAAGCGCGAGAGCCGAGACTTTGCCAGCAAGGTCGAGCCGGCCTTGCTCAAGCGGCTCAACGCAGACGATCCGACCACACGGGCGGAGGCCTTCGGAGAGCTGGTGGAGCAGTTCGTGGCTGCCCGCATCGCGACCAGTCGGTTCACGCCGGCCGAGCTCAAAGCCTGGCGAACCAAGCTCGACGAAGGCAAGCAGCGGGGAGAGGAGCAGCTCAAGCAATATCAGGCTCAGGGTAACACGACCTACAGCTGGATGAAGAGCTGCTCGATGTGCAACGGGGCCAATCGGGGAGCCAGGTAGGCCCGGAAGCGACAGAGCGGCCGGAGCTTCTGGTCCGGCCGCTCGGCAATCGGGCTCTGAAGTCCGGCCGCAAACCTCTTCGTGGTGGAGGTCTCCTCCACCACGAAGAGGTTCAGTGTCAGGCCGGCATGGCCGTTTTCATGCGCTCCATCATCTGGGCCGGGGTCAACTCCTCCACCTGGGTGGCAATCGACCAGCTGTAGCCTTCCGGATCGCGCAGCTTGCCGTAGCGGTCCCCCCAGAACTGGTTGGCGAGCGGCATCTCGACGGTGGCTCCGGCGGCCACGGCTCGCTCGAAGACCTCGTCGGCATCCTCCACGTAGAGCATGCAGCCGGCTGGCGAGCCGCCCATGGTCTTGGCGCTCTTCTGGCCCATCATCTCGTCGGCCAGCATCAGCACGTGGCCGTTGATGCGAAGCTGAGCGTGCATGATCTTGCCGCCCGGTCCGGGCATACGCATCATCTCCTCGGCCCCGAAGGCCTTCTTGTAGAATTCGATGGCCGCGTTGGCATCGGACATCACGAGGTGGGGAATCATTCGGTCCATTCCGTCGGGTACAGGTTTGACAGCCATTTGGGCTTTGCCCCCTTTCTGGAGTGGGCGGTCCATTGGTCGAGTTTGTAACAATTTCCTGCTAGATCTGTTCAGTCAGGCTGATTTTTGCGAGAATGGAACCGAATCCAAAGGAGGGGTCTATGGATCCGATCGCACTGTCCGTCAACACTGCCCCCGCTGGCCCGCCGCTGGCTACCCCGCCAGGAGGGGCGGCCCAGGGCGCGCAGGGAGCCCCGGCCCAGGCCCGCCCGGCCGACCCGGCCAACCCGATCGTGCCGGCCGAGGCCACCCAGGCCTCCGATGACCTGCTGGCAGGGTTCCAGGGCATCCTGCTGCCCGGGATGCAGCAACAGCAGATCCCGCGCTCGCAGAATCCGCTGATGGGCGTGCCCATCGGGCAGCTCACCGACAAGCAGATGGATGAGGTCTTCGGGAGCCGATCGGATGAGGCCAGGGGGGTTGCGTCCGTGCTGCCCTCGCTGACCGCGGGCGACTTTCTGCAGCTTCGCGAGGACCCCACTGCCCTGGGCGAGATCATGGAGCTGATGGAGCTGCGCCCCGACCTGAACGTGGGCGACCTGATGTACCGCGACTCCAAGGGCAACCTGCAGATCAACGGGGCGGTGCGCGATGCCAACTCGCGCGATCTCATGGTCAACCGGCCCGACATCAAGCCGGTGGAGCTCACCGACATGCGAGCCTCCTTCGCGGCCGATCTCAAGCAGCCGGCTCTGGCCGACGTCGCCT
Organism: Candidatus Xenobia bacterium; assembly: GCA_045863235.1. Lineage (GTDB taxonomy): Bacteria > Vulcanimicrobiota > Xenobia > Xenobiales > QWHO01 > QWHO01. The sequence goes on from BTUM01000082.1 coordinate 16,108, forward strand.
ACAAGTCGGCCCTGCAGTTGCTCAAGACCCGCTCGGACGTGCGTCCGCAAGACCTCTCCCAGCTGATGACCCGCATCCTGCGCGGCACAGGCGGCAGCAATGACCCCGGCAACGCCGCCGCCGCGGTGGAGATCTTCAAGACCGGCACCAAGCTCATGCAGACCCGCACCGACATCCAGCCGCACGACGTGGCTCGCCTCTCCGACACGGTGGCCATGATGGGCGGCAAGCAAGACGGCAAGTCGGGCATGAAGATCGCCAACGCCTTTGCGCAGGCGGCCGACTTCCTGGTCAGCAAGCCCGGCTCCAACGTGGGCGAGGTGGCCGAGCTGGCCACCACCGTGCGCCAGCGCATGCCGGGCGAGAGCGGTGACGATACCGATGCCCGGCTGGGGGTGTTCACCACCGGTCTTCAGATGATGAAGAACGTGCCCGGCCTGGGTGCCGCCGGCATCGGCACCATGCTGCAGAAGGCGGCCATGGGCCCGCCGCCCCGCGCGGGGCAGGACATGATCAACGCCTTCAACACGATGGGGGCCAACATGCTCAACGGCCGGGCCAGCATGAATCTCCTGACCGACCGCACCCAGCGCCCGACCGACCCCCGCAACCAGCAGCAGCAGGCCCAGGGCGGCGAGATCCTGCTCGATGCCGGCGGACGCGAGGTGGCTCCCATCCAACCGATCGCCGGGCGCGACCAGCAGGGCGACGCGGACGGCCAGGGAGGCCAGGGCCAGAACGACCAGGGGCAGAACGGGCAGAACGGCCAGGGTCAGAACGGTCAGGCGGAAGATCTGAACAACGCCCCCCTGGTCGGTCCCGAGCGCACCCCCATCCCCCGCCAGTTCATCCCCCGCAACCTGCGTCGGTAGGATGCCCGCGGGGGGGCTGAGAACACCTCCCCTTGCAACCTTACGTGGGGCGCTTTGCGCCTTCTCCCACCGGGCCTCTGCACGAGGGCTCGCTGGTGGCCGCCCTGGCCAGCTGGCTGGATGCCCGTTTCCACCGGGGGCGCTGGCTGGTGCGAATCGAGGACGTGGACGGCCCGCGCTGCTCTCCGGCCCACACCAGCACGATTCTCGAGCAGCTCCGGGGGCTCGGTCTGGATTGGGACGGGGAGCTGGTCTACCAGTCCGAGCGCGGGGCTCTCTACCGCCAGGCCCTGGAGGAGCTGACCAGCCGGGGCTGGGCCTACCCTTGCGGCTGCACCCGCAAGCAGGTGCCGGGAATCTACCCGGGCACCTGTGCCGCGGGCTTGCAGGGTAAGACAGCACGCTCGACGCGCCTGCGGACCCGACAGGGGGAGGAGGAGATCGTGCTCGATTGGCACGACCGCTGGCTCGGCCCCCAGCGTCAGAACCTGACGCGCGAGGTGGGCGACTTCGTGCTGCACCGGGCCGATGGGGTCTGGGCCTACCAGCTGGCCGTGGTGGTGGACGACGCCGAGCAGCAGGTGACCCACGTGGTGCGCGGCCAGGACCTGGTGGACAACACTCCCCGCCAGTTGCACCTGCAGCGGCTGCTGGGCTATCCCCAGCCCCGCTACCTGCATACGCCTCTGGTGCTGGCCGCCGATGGGCAGAAGCTGTCCAAGCAGACAGGGGCGACAGCGCTGGATCTGAGTGACCCCGTCGGGGCGCTGCAGCGAGCCGCCCGGGTGCTGGGGCTGCCAGCGATTCAGGCCGATACGCCCGCGGCCTGGTTGGAGCAGGCGACGCGGGCCTGGCCAGGATAGCGCCTGCAGGAGCAGCTCAACAGCGGATCAGTTCTGCCAGGAGTCCAACGACGCTACCTGTCACCAACTGCGGTTATCATTGTCCCATGAAGCGATTGACCTGTCTCGCCCTGATCCTTGCACTTGCTCTCGCCGCTTTCGGCGAGGCCTATCGTGTGCGCGTCAAGCGCATCGGCCAGGACCTCTACCAAGACCTCAACACGGGTATCGTCATCCAGACTCAGTATTGTTACGAGTACAGCTACGGCGACGACGCCATACTGGTCTGGGAAGGGGAATACAGCTTCAACAACAAGCTTATCTTCCAAGTAAGCGGCAACAGCTACCGAGTGCTAAAGCTCATGCGCTGAGAGATTTCAGGCTCTCTGTTGGCGGGGCTCCCTGTCAGATCGGCCCGAGGACTTGTGCGCGCAGTTTCCCTGGTTGACAAGGTCGGGCTACACTCCCGCGCGTTGAGCTGTTCAGAATTGGAACGCGCGGGAGTGTAGACAATCTGTTGGACGGCGCCGCGGCTTTGCTGGACGCGGGGACACCTCAAGCCGTGCGGCTGAGCAGAAAGCCAGCCATGGCCGAGGCGATCAGATCCCCTTTGAGGGCTTCGGCGCGGCGCAGCAGGTCGGTCTGCTCGTTGCCCTCCACCAGTTGGCTCAGGCGCAGTAGGACGCGGGTTTGCAGATTGGGCTCGCGGTTGTGCTCCAGGGCAGCGCGCAAAGCCCTTACGGCGTCCTCGGGACGTCCCAGCGCCTCCAGTGTCACCCCCTTGCGGTAGAGCAGGGGAGGCAAGAGCGGTGCTTCGGCCAGCGCCTTGTCTGCCTCCCGCAGGGCCTGGTCCGGAGGCATGTGCTCGAGGTCCATCAGCGTCTCCCACACCTGGTGGCTCAGCCTTCCCTCGGCCAACTCGGTGGCCAGCCAGGCGTCGTTGCGCGAGTGAAACCAGCCCGGTGCCAGGCGCTCCACCTCGGCGTAGTGGTCCAGGGCCTCACGATAACGCTTGAGGTAGACCAGGGTGAGGCCGGCCATGAAACGGCAGTCGGGCTCGTGGGGATCGGCCTTCTGGGCCTGCAAGAAGCTCTCGAGCGCCTCCTCGAAGCGGGCCTGGCCGGCCAGCGACTTTCCCCGTTCATTCAGGCGACGCGATTCGCCCAGGCTGGCCTTGTTCCGCCGAAAACCAAACTGCACCCGGGCATCGCTCTGGTACTTCAGGTCGGAAAGCTCGACTTCCTGATCGTTGACCGTTGCCAGAATGCGCAGCAGGGGCTCGCTCTGGACCTGATCGGCGGCCCTGCGCCAGGTCTCCGAGCCGGTCAGGGAAGCCACCAGCAGCGCGTATTCCCGGGCTTTGTCGCGCCGATCGCGGTAGCGCTCGAGCTCGTAAAGCTCGCAATAGTAGCGGGCCATTCCTTCGCGATCATCGCGCTGACGGCATAGCTCCACGGCCTTCAGGGTGGCTTGCTCGGCCTGGTCGAGCTGGGCGAGGTGAAAATGACAGGCGGCCAGCGAGCCAAGCGTGTAGGGCATGAGCTGGTCGGCTCCCGGTCCGCTCAGGCCTTTCGTGTCCTCGTAAAGCTGCAGCAGATCCTCGCGAGCAGCCGTAAAGTCGCCGTGGTCCATCTTGAGCTGGGCCCGCTGCAGACGCACCTGCCACTGGCGCAGGGGATTCTCCTCATCGGTGCCCTGCAGCAGCTCGAGCAGGCTGGTGTCGTTGAGTCGCTCGGCGAAAAAGCGGGCGATGGCGACTAGGCCGTTGCCGTAACGCTGGATCTGCTCGCGGTCCTGGCGCACCGAGTCGGGGGCGCGGCGCCAGTCGGGGAAGGCCTGCAGGATGGCCTGGTGGTTCTTGCGGCAAAGCTCGGCGAAGGTGCCAGCGTCGCCTCTCGCCACGGCGGCGAAAAGCTGCTCGCGCAGGTCGGGCTTCTTGCCGAACAGGTTGAAGAACAAGGCAAACGAGTTTTGCTATAGGCCATGAGAACCCCTCTCGCGAAGGGCGCCGGATGGATGCTGACGCCATCATCGTGGGAGCGGGCCTGGCCGGACTGGTGGCCGCCTGCGAGCTTTCCGACCGGGGCAAGCGAGTGATCGTGCTCGACCAGGAGCCCGAGCAGAGCCTGGGAGGGCAGGCCTTCTGGTCCTTCGGGGGGTTGTTCCTCATCGATTCGCCCGAGCAGCGACGGCTGGGTATCAAGGACTCGCTCGACCTGGCCGTGGCCGACTGGATGGGAACGGCCGCCTTCGACCGCCCCGAGGATCACTGGCCCCGACGCTGGGCCGAGGCCTACCTGAACTTCGCGGCCAGCGAGAAGCGCGACTGGCTGCACGGGCTGGGGGTGCGCTTCTTCCCGGTGGTGGGCTGGGCCGAGAGGGGCGGCGGCCAGGCGGGCGGTCACGGCAACTCGGTGCCTCGCTTTCACGTCACCTGGGGCACCGGTCCGGGACTGCTCGAGCCCTTCATCCGCAAGGCTCGCGCCGGCCCGGTACAACTGCGATTTCGTCACCGCGTCAGCGAGTTGCTCGTCAACGCCGGTGTCGTCTGCGGAGTGCGGGGCGAGGTGCTCGAGCCCAGCTCGATCGAGCGTGGACAGGCCAGCTCGCGGGCGGTGGTGGGCGATTTCGAGCTGCGCGCCGGCGCCGTGATCATCACCTCGGGCGGAATCGGGGGCAATCCCGAGCTGGTGCGCAAGAGCTGGCCCGCCCGCCTGGGCGAGCCTCCAAGGAGCATGCTGTCGGGCGTTCCCGAGCATGTGGACGGGCGCATGCTGGCCATCGCCGAGGCGGCCGGAGGCAGCGTGATCAACCCCGACCGCATGTGGCACTACACCGAGGGGATCCAGAACTGGAGCCCCATCTGGGCTCGGCACGGGATCCGCATTCTGCCCGGACCGTCCTCGCTCTGGCTGGACGCCCGCGGCAACCGCCTGCCCGCGCCGCTCTTCCCGGGATTCGACACGCTGGCCACCCTGCGCCACCTGCGCAGCACGGGCTATGATCACTCCTGGTTCGTGCTCACCCAGAAGATCATCGAGCGCGAATTTGCCCTGTCGGGCTCGGAGCAGAACCCCGACCTGACCAACAAGAGCTGGTTGGGGGTTCTGGGACGCATCTTGCCCGGGGCCCCCCCACCGGTGGAGGCCTTCAAGAAGAAGGGCCCGGACTTCGTAGTGGCCCGTGAGATCGGCGAGCTGGTCAGGGGGATGAACGCCCTGACCGAGGAGAGTTTACTCGACCCCGAGGCCATCGAGCGGATGATCCGGGTGCGCGACCTGCAACTCGACAACCCTTACGGCAAGGACCTGCAGCTAGCGGCTCTGCGCGGAGCTCGCAAGTATCTGGGGGATCGGCTCATCCGCGCCGCCAAGCCACACAAGCTGCTCGACCCCCGGGCCGGGCCCCTGATCGCGGTGCGGCTGCACATTCTGACCCGCAAGACGCTGGGCGGTCTGCACACCGATCTCCAGGCCCGGGTGCTCGGGCCCGGCGGAGAGGCCGTTCCAGGCCTGTACGCCGCCGGCGAGGTGGCTGGCTTTGGTGGGGGAGGGATGCACGGATACAGCGCGCTGGAGGGCACCTTCCTGGGCGGCTGCCTGTTCTCGGGCCGGGTGGCGGGACGGGCGGTAGCCGGGCAGGCTTGAGCGCGGGTTGGGAGCGCACGACCCGATGCCTATTCGACGACCACCGTGAACGAGAAGTCGCTCGGATTGTCTTTGGGCGCAAAGACTCGCATGTAGGTCATGGTCACTGTCGCGGTCCCGACACCCGTCGCCTGGTAGACCCATGTCTCCGTGCCGGGAGCGCCGACCACGGGTTCTTCATCCTTCCCCGGGTCCGCGGCAGCATCGTGCTGGGAGGAGAGCATCTTGACGACCTTCGGATCGGGAGGCGTCGGGAGAGTCCACTGGTAGCCGGTGGAGGGGTTCGACTCGAGTCGCACCGTAATTCTTGTGCCGGGCGCGACCTTGATCGTCTTCCCGTTGTCGCTTGACAACAGCGTCACATCCTCCGGGGAGGCGTTGCCGGCACAAATCAGGAGCACCGCCAGAATGAGGGTTTGAATCGTATGTCGAGTCTTCATTGCCCTCAGGTTTGACGGGGCATGGTGGTCTCCTCTGGACAGGCTTCACCACGTTTCTGTGCGACAAATGAGGCCAGATCGGCGGGCCCCGCCGCCCCAAGAAATTGAATCTTCTTCCAGCTCAGGCGGGAATCCCATCCCCACGCGGCGCGGCGCGCTGTTCCCCCGGCACTTCCTCTCCGGGCAGGAAATTGAACATTTTACGGCGAACATCGTCACCAGCTTGCCCGGAGGATTTGCCGCGTGAAGACCCGAGTCTTGAGTGCCTGTTTCCTGCTCGCCCTGGCCCTGCCCTCAGTGGCCCAGGCGCCCGCCGAGACGCCGTCCGCCGCTCCTTCGGCTCAATCGAAGCAAGCCCAGACCGACTACCGCTACTACAAGGTGACCGACAGCGACACCGTCGACACCATCTGCATGCTGAACAACTGCGATGCCCGCACCCTGCTGTCGCTGAATCCCCAGCTGAAGCTGCGACGGCCGCAGGAGCTGGGGGTGGTGTTCGTTCCCTGTCCGCCCCCCCCGCCTCCCCGCAAACGCAAGGCCAAACCGGTCGAGGTCGTGGAGTCGGAGCGCATCGATGCCAACACCCCCGACGATCTGACCGACGATGAGATCGCTTTGTTGATCGAGCAGGCCATGGGCAAGAATGCGGGCCGGGGCCCGGTGGGGGCGGCTTTCCCCCAGCATCGCAACCTCTTTTATGGCAGCGACGGGCGCGTGGTGGAGATCCCCAGTGCCGCCCCTCCGCCGCCGCCTCCTTCGGCGAGCAAGGACCGCAGGCGCACTCTGGCTTCGCGCCGGGGCCGGGCCATCGGCGGCCTGCTCGGCACGGCCAAGCGCTACATGGGCGTCCCCTACGTGTGGGGCGGCGAGGACCCGACCGGCTTTGACTGCTCGGGCTTCCTGCAGCACGTCTACGCTCGCCACGGCGTCATGCTGCCGCGCACCGCCGACCTGCAGTTCAACGTCGGCATGAAAGTGGCCCGTGGCAAGGAGCAGCCGGGCGACATGGTCTTCTTCGAGACCTACTGCCCCGGTCCGTCCCACTGCGGCATCTATATCGGGCGCGGCTACTTCATCCACGCCTCGTCCTCGCGCGGGGTCACCATCGCCAATTTGAGCGAGGACTTCTTTGCCAGCCGTTACCTCGGCGCCAAGCGGGTGATCGGCGGGAACCGACGCCGCTGAACCGGCGCGACTTTTTGCTCGGCACGGCGGCCCTGGGGGCCGCCGTTTCGCTTCCCGCCCTTGCCGAGGTGCCCCTTCGCATCCAGTGCTCGGACCTTTCTCAGGCCGAGCAGCGCAAGGTCGTGGCCGATCTGAAGGCCCTCACGGGCGGCCCCCGGCAGCCTCCGGCCGAGCGGCTCGAGTCGGGGCGGCGCTGGCTGGCCGGCCTGGAGACCCCGGCCGGTGAGTGGCTCGAGCTTCCCGATGGGCCCCGAGTGCGCGTCCTGCAAGCCCGGAGCCCGCGAGGAGCGCTGCTGCAGCTGCACGGCGGCGGCTGGTGCCTGGGCGCGGCCACCAGTGGCGAGGAGCAACTGGCCCGGCTCTCGCTGGCCACCGGGTTGACCGTCGTGAGCGTGGACTACCGGTTGGCCCCCGAGCACCCCTTTCCGGCCGGCCCCGAGGATTGCCTGAAGGCGGCTCGCTGGCTGCTCGAAAGCGAGCTGGGGGCAGGCAAGCTCTACTTGCGGGGCTCCTCGGCGGGGGCCCACCTGGCCGTCTCAACGCTGGTTGGGTTGGGCGCAAAGGCGGCTCGCTTCGCGGGCGCGGTGCTCTACTACGGGGTCTACGACCTGGCCGGCACACCATCCCGGCTGCTGGCCGCGGATGAAGACCATCCCGACCTTGCTCCTACCTCGATGGAGGAATACACGCGCTGGTTTCTGCCTACGGGCACCGATCGCCGCCGGGGCGACGTCTCGCCGCTTTATGCCCGGCTGGAGGATCTGCCCCCGGCCTTGATGCTGGTGGGAACGCAGGACATCCTGCTGGACGACAGCCTGTTCCTGGCTGCCCGCTGGGGCGCGGCCGGCAGTGAGGTGGATCTGGTGATCTATCCGAACGCGCCTCACGGATTCGACGGCTATCCCACCGAGATGGCCCGCGACGCGCAGGCTCGCGAGGTGGCTTTTCTGAAGGCTTGAGCCAGGCGAGGGACCGCGCGTTGGTGGCCGGTCAGCTTTTGGGCGTCTCGACTTCCCAGTCGCGCTTGCGCAGCTTGAGCCGCACCCCTCCCACCACCATCTGCCCGTCCTTCTCGCCGATGGCGGTGGTCTCGCCGGCTCCGGCGGCGGCCCGGGCCATGGCCAGCAACGACCCCGAGGCCGGGGCGGGAAGCTGCTCCAGGCTCCGCAGAGTGGAGCGGATCAGCTCGATATCCTCATTGTAGGATTCGGAACGAGCCAGCTGACCATCCAGGCGCTGGCACAGGGTTGTCACCTCGGGGGTGGCGTAGAGTGCTCCGATGGCCTGCAGGGCGGCCTGGCCCGAGCGGGAGGCGCTGCGCAGGTTGATGGCCGCGGCCGCTTCGGTCATGCGCTCGGCCACCGTGCTGGCCGAAGGACGAGGCGATTCGGCCAGGGCCAGGGTGGCCACGCGGCACACTTCGAACTGGGCCAGGTGGGTGCTGCTCTGGCTGGCGGCCGCCAGGGCCATGGAGGCCACCGGCTCGTGCTCGAGCTGGCCTTTGAATTGCGACAGGGCCAGGGTGGCCACCTCGCTCTTGTCGATGGGGCTGGGCGGATAAAGGCTCAGGGTCTGGTTGACCCGGTTGAAGACCGAGAGCGCGTCCGTCTTGCCAGCGTCGAAGTCTTCCAGCACCGAGCGGGCCACCATCAAGCAGACCTTGTAGTCGCGGCACTTTTCCAGCATTTCCAGGGCCACCCTGGAGACCGCCGCCTGCTCGGGTTTCTGGGAGGCTTCCTGCAAGAGCTCGGTGGCTCGAGCGTAGCTGGCTTGCACTCCGGCGACCCGGTCGAGTCGGCTGAGGTAGCCTTCCGGGGCGGCCGGAGCCGGGGCCGGCCCCTGGCTGATCGAGGTGAGGGCTTCCTTGTAGAGTCGAGCGTCCTGGTTATGAGTGCGGTTGAAGGTAGACTGGTGCAGCGCCTGGCCGGCCTCGGGATGCTGGCTCAGCTCGCGACAGGCCAGCTCGCCGATCTTGGCGTGGTCGGCCTGGAACCGCTCGCAGGCGCTCATCATCTCCAGTGCCAGGGGCGCGATCAGACCGTTCGCGAAAGGCTCGGGCTGCTTGAGCGCGGCCCGGTAGAGAGCCCACTCGGAGTCGTAGCCGGTCACCGCTGCTCCGGCCTGGATGCAAAAGCCTGCCGCCACCTGGCAGGCGGTGCGCTGGGAGAGATACTCCATGGCGGCGCGGCCCAGGGTGACCTTGGCTTTTGTGTCTTTGCCAAAGTCGGACATCCGCAGGGCCTGGGAATACAGCTCGCGCCCTTCGACGGCTTTGTCGGGCTCTTTCTGGTAGCGGTCGGACAACTCGCCCAGCATCGAGCGCGTGGACGGGTCGGGCGCCACCACTTGCAGGTGTTGCGCCAGGCCAGCCAGATCGCGGTGGAGCACGTTCACGCCGAGAGTCTACCCGGAAGCCCTCAAAGAAGGCTAAACCGGGGGCTCGGCCAGCGAGCAGGTTTCGCTGGTGGGATCGAAGACCAGCCTCAGCTTTCCCGATTCCAGGGCTGCCCGCATCGTCTTCACCTTGTCCGCCACCGGGGTCAGCTCGGTGCCGTCCCGAGAAGCGATCTCCTCGAGCAGCCCCTGGAGCGCCTCGGGACTCAAGTCGCGAAAAGGGATCTCCATTCGGGCCCCTTTGGCGCAGGAGTTGGATCGGCCTGCAAGGTATTTCCCTGCATGCCCAGAGCAGTCTGGAACGGACAGGTGATCGCCGAGAGCGACGACACGGTGGTGGTGGAAGGCAATCACTACTTTCCGCCCCAGAGCGTGAAGGCCGAGTTCCTTCGGCCCAGCTCCCACACCAGCACCTGCTTTTGGAAAGGGACGGCCCACTACCACGACCTGGAGGTAGGGGGTCAGCGCAACCCTCAGGCTGTCTGGTTCTATCCTGACCCCAAGCCGGCGGCAGAGCAGATTCGCGGTCGTCTCGCCTTCTGGAAGGGCGTGACGGTGTCCTGAATGGCGTCTTCTCTGTACAAGACGATCCTGGTGCCGCTGGACGGCTCGGGCCTGGCCGAGCTGGCCGCGGTGCATGCCGCCGAGCTCTCGCGTCTGGCCTCGGCCCGACTCGTCTTCGTGCGCGTGGTCGCCTCCGGCAAAGGGGTTCGGCAAGCGGCCGACTATCTCTTCCGGGTCAATCAGGAAGCTCACTATGAAGGGCTCAAGACTGATGGGATGGTCAAGAAGGGCGACCCCGCCGAGCAGATCGTGCTGGCAGCGGCCGAGACCGGAGCCAACATGATCGTGCTCAGCTCCCACGGCCGCACCGGTATCTCCCGTCAGGTCTTCGGCAGCGTGGCCGAGGCCGTGGTGCGCCTGGCCCCCTGCCCGGTGATGGTGGTCAAGGCTTCGCCCAGCTTGCCCGACGAAGAGCGTCGCCAGACCGCCTGATCGGCTCAGGCGGTTGGAGGAACGGCCTGCACCTGGCCACGCTCCTTGAGGTAGCTCAGCACGTGGTAGGAATAGGCGGCGATATCGCCGGCCAGGCCGATGGCGGTGAAGGTGGGGGCCACTCCCGCCAGGGCGGGGAGCAGCTTGTCGCCCAGAGCGCCCACCAGGCCCACCACGTCGGTGGCCACGTGCACGCCGTCCACGATCTTGTCGGTCAGGGGGGCGTCCTTGTTGGCCAGGGTATCGCGCAGCTTCTTGGCATCGAGCAGCAACGCAACCACGCGCAGCATCGGCAGAAAGGCTTTGTCGGCCACGGTCTGGACCTCGCGAGGCAGGCCGGAGTAAACCTGGGTTTTGACGCCCAAAGCCGACTCCTTGAAGGCGAAGGCCGGGTCGGCCTGCACGAGCTTGCTGGCCTCCTCAGCCGCGGCGCTGATGAAGAGCTGGCCGCCGCGGATGGTGCGCTCCATGAGGCTGGGTCCTTCCTTGCTGACCTTGAGCACCTGTTCACCGTCCACGGTGATGGTCAGCTCCGAGCCGTTGCCGCCGATCTTTCCTGCCACCTGCTTGGCGAATTCAGGCGAGCTGAGCAGGTTCTCCACGAGCTTGTCGCCCAGGTCGGGGGTCTCGGGGGGCGTGCCCGGGTTTTCGGGCGGGGGAGGTGGGGTTGGAGTCTCGGCTCGCATCGGCCGGGTGTAGGGGGTGGATGTGATCTGCATGAGGTTCTCCAGTTGCAAAAAGATTGGGGTGGGGAGGGCCCCGGCCAAGTCAGCCGGGATCCCCCCCGCAGTTTTAAGGCGCCGTTGATCACTTCAGGAATTGGCGCGGCGCCGTTCAACAGATTGTCTACACTCCCGCGCGTTCCAATTCTGAACAGGTCAACGCGCGGGAGTGTAGCCAGCCTCAGGCAGGCTCTGGTCGGACCCTCAGGCCAGCAGCCACTCGGGAGCCGGCGGAGCGGGAGGTTCAGGAGCCGGCGGAGCGGGAGGTTCAGGAGCCGGCGGAGCGGGAGGTTCAGGAGCCGGCGGGGCGGGCGGCTCGGGAGCCGGCGGGGCGGGAGGCTCGGGAGCCGGCGGAGCGGGAGGCTCGGGAGCCGCGTCGCCCAGGATGGTCAGGCGGTCGATGCGGATACCGTCTTTTTCGATCTTGTCGTCGGAGGTCAGGCGGAAGCGAAGCTGCACCGTCTTTCCCTCGAAGGCACCCAGATCGACCGTGTGGCTTTTCCAGTCGGACTTGCCGGTCAGGTTGGCCACTCCGGTCCAGCTCTCCCCGTCCTCGGAAACCTCCACGGCCACGTTGTCGCGCCGGGTTTGCAGGTCGTAGGCGGCTTCGAAGGTGAGCAGGGGACGGGTCACCGAGCTCAGATCCAGCGGACGCGACACCAGCGAGCGGTTGGCGTTGGGCTCGTAGTTGCCCTCGGGGCTGTCGCTCCAGACCCGGCCACGGCCTTCGGCTTCGGCCAGGGCCCAGCTGCCCTCGCCCGTGAAGTTGGGCGCGGTGCCGTCCATGTCATCCTCGAAGGCAATGCGCGAGGCGGGCACGGTGATGGCCGTGGTGCGAAGCTCCGAGCGGTTGCCCACGTTGTCCTGGTAGCGCACGGCCACGTGCACGGTACGCTCCTCGGTGGAAGGAGCCAGCTCCAGCGTCTTGCTCTCGACCGTGCCGGTGGCGCTGGCGGCGCCCGAAGCCAGCACGCTGGCCTCGTCGAAGCTCACCTGGCCCTCGGCCGCCTCGCCCTCCACGATGGGCCGATCCGACCACACCAGCTTGTAGGAGCTGGCCTGGCCGCACCAGCCGTCGTCACCGGTGGCCGTGAAGCGGAGCTGGATGGACCGGGTGGTTACCGCGTCGGCGCTCAGATCGTTGGGCGCTCCCGGAGCAACCTGGTCGTTCTCCAGGCTGTTGGCCGCGTTCAGGAGTCCGCCGCTGACCGTCTGGCCCTGCATGCTGGCCAGCGGGGTGGAGCCATGGATCAGTCGGGACTTGATCTCCTCGTTGCTGGCCTCGGGATAGACCGTGGCGATGAGCCCGGCCACGCCGGAAACGTGAGGGGTGGCCATGGAGGTGCCGCTCATGCTGCGGTATCCCTCTTCGCTGATGTAGGTGGAGTAGATGTCCTTGCCGGGCGCGGCCAGGTCGACCGAGACGGCGCCGTAGTTGGAGAAGTTGGCCTTGGCACCGTTGCGGTCGATGGCTGCCACGGCCACGATGTTGTCGAGCTCGAAGCTGGCCGGGTAAGCCGGACGCACATCGTTGTTGCCGCCGGCGTTGCCGGCCGCGAAGATGTGCAGCGCGTCGGAGGCCTGCAGGGCCTCTTTGAGGGCCTGGTTGGCTCCCCCGCCGCCCCACGAGTTGGAGGTGATGCGGGCCCCCATCCGGGTGGCGTAGTTGACGGCCTTCACGGCGTCGGACAACTTGCCGCTGCCGTTCTGGTCCAGGAACTTGACGGCCATCATCCGGGCGCTCCAGTTGACGCCCACCACGCCCTGGCCGTTGTTGCCCTCGGCCGCGATCGTGCCGGCGCAGTGAGTGCCGTGGCCCTGGTCGTCCATGGGATTGCCGCTGTCGGTGATGGCGTTGTAGCCGTGAACGTCGTCGATGACTCCGTTGCCGTCGTTGTCGATGCCGTCGCCGGCGATCTCGCCCGGGTTGGTCCAGAGGTTGTTGGCCAGGTCCGGGTGGTCAACCTTGATGCCGGTATCGATGACGGCGATGACCGGACCCTGGGTGCTGCCGGTGGTGACCTTCCAGGCCGCCAGGGCGTTGATGTCGGCGCCGGCCGTGCCGCCGTCCTGGCCGGTGTTCTTCAGGCCCCAGAGGCGGGAGTCCAGGTCGTTGGGCACTCCGGGCTCGGGGGGAGCGGGCTCAGGGGGAGTGGGGGGAGCGGGCTCGTCGTCGAGTCGCAGGATCTCGTTGGCCACCGCGTAGGACACTCGCGAGTCGCCCTGCATGGCCTGCATGGCCTGCTCGGTGCTCATCCCCTCGGGCAGGCCCAGGCGCAGCAACTGGCCGGTCGAGCTCTGGGCTCCGGCCCCGGGCATGGCGATGGTCTCGAGCACCCGGGCGCCGTACTCGGCCACCAGGTCGTCCATCGAGCCGCCCGGCTGAAGTTTGACCAGGACCTCGCCAGGCACGTGCTCGGGCAGACCCGAGGTCGTTACCGTGTCCTGGGGCAGCGGCGGCTCGGCCGCGGCCGGGGCGCTTTGAGGCCGCTGGGCCAGCGCCTGGTTGCTGGAATTCAGAGAATGAATGATCACCGGAAAGTCCTCCTCAATCTTGTCGCCCGATTCTTGCGGGCTGAGGGAACTCTAGCTCAGGTGATTGTTAACGAAAGTGAACTGGTTGCTAGGAATTATGAACTGCAGAACGCCTCCAATGCTGTGTTCCTCAGTTCATCTGTGACTCAATTTGTTAATGATTGTCCACCAGCCGATTGAGCACAACCTCGCCCGTTGCGAGCTGCAGTGCGATCTCCTGGCCGTAGTCGCGCACGTAAGTGGTCAGGTGAACCACTCCTCGGTCGCGGTCAAAGGTCAGGCGCTGGCCGCTCAGGTGGTCGCCCAGGATCCACTGATTGGGCGGACCTCGCCGCGGGTCGCAGTTGGGAGCCAGGCGCCAGCCATCCTGCAGCATCAGCTTGGGCTTGGCCCAGTAGCTCTTCACTCGAAAGCTCTTCAGGTCCACCAGCGCCGACATCATTCCCGCGCTGCGCAGGTTGCTGAGCAGGCTCGCGTCCACGTGCGAGCTGTAGAAGACGTTCCCGTTTCGGTTCATCTGGCGTCACCTCCGACGCTCTGAGCATAGCCGGGCCACCTTTGCAAAATCTTGGGGAATGTGAACGGAGAACTTCCCGTTGTCGGTCGTCGGAAGACCTATCTTCGGCCCCGGCAGTGAGGGCAGGGCTCAACCTTTTTTCAGGACCCATCGGTGGCCTATCTCATGGGAAACCGAATCGATAAGAACGTCTTGGTTATGCCATTTGGTCGTGGTCCCCTCCCCTGGAACAGGTGGTCGGCAGGCGTGGAATACGCACCTCGATGGACGAGACCGGATGACCCGGCTCATCGCCCCGGCTTTCCCGGACAGCTAAACTCACGTTGAAGGAGGACGGGGGAAATGTCGGCTTCATACGCTTGTGGCTTTCGTCCTGGTGCAGCAAGATCCAACGGGATGGCAGGCTCTCTTCTGCGGCGGGGTGCTTCTCCTGGTGCACGGTCTCTACTGGCTCAGTCGCCTGCAGATTGCTGCGAACGGACCCCCTGGCAAGAGGAAGGCCGGGGTCCGGTTGCCTGATTTTGCGGCGCGCAAGGAGCTGATTGTGGACCTGGACGACACCAATTCGACCCGCGAAGTCCTCGAGCGATTCATGTCGCGGCCGGACAGCCCACCCGAGGAGCGCTGAAGGGGCAGATGATAGGACCTCCCCGGCAAGGGCGTCAATCTCCCAGAAACGGCCGCTGCGATTGCAGCATGACCCGCCGACAATCCCGATCCACCCGCGCCCGCAAGTACTCCGCCAGAGCCTCCCCGCTCCGTTTTCCCGCCCGGATCGCCTCGGCCAGGTAGTAGGCAAAAAAACCGTGCCCTCGTTCGCTCCAGTCAAAAGCCCTCTGCCCCGGAGAGCAGGCAAACAGGGCTCCCCCAAACCGCCGGGCTACCTCCGCCGTCAACCGGTTGTCACTGCAGCACAGCGCCTCCACCGGCTCGTTGCGCCAGGCATCGAGCAGCACCAGGACCCGCAGGCCAGAAAGAGAGCGGTAAAGCGTCTCGGCTGACAGAGCGCTCTGCTCTAACTGCCCCGGGTGGCTGTCGCTCAGCATCAGGTAACCCCCCAGGCTGTGCCCGAAGAAGGCCACCACCACGGGCTCATCCGACCGAGCACCGGAGGCCAGCCTGGCCAGGCGGAACCCGAAAGTGGCCCGGTCGGCCTCTTCCAGCAGGTCGACCTCGAACCCCCCGGCCCGCAGGGCTTCAGCCAGCAGCCGGGCGTCCGACCGGGCATGCTCGAGGTCGGACAGGTGGTGATAGCTTTCCTGTCCGACCACCAGGGCCACGCCCTCGCGAGCCCAGGCCGGAGAGAGCAGCAGCAAGAACAAGCACGCGATCCATCTCATGAGTTGAGCTTAACCGCCGGCACCCCGGCTCCAAATGACCTGGATCAATCCGAGCTCTTCCGAGCTGTTCGTATGACCGGAGAAAAATGGCTTTACTGTTGATTAGAGATGTTCGCTTTTTGAACCGCCGGTTCAAAATGGGAGCATCTGTTCGAACCGGGAATGGCTCATTCTGTCTTGTGGGTGATCCCGTGGAGCACCACGGCTGCCCAGGAGCGACTGAGTTGGGGAGCGTCCTCAGTGAAGGCCAGTCCGCAGGATAGAACGTCGCTATCACTGATTCTGCGACACCAGCGCGCCTCGCACCGGACCGCCGAGACGTTGCCGGAGGCAGTGGCGGGGTGCATCTCGATGATGGCCCCCTTGGCCAGCCGCTCGGGGGTCTCGATGCGAATGCCGGTCAGGGAGATCTCGTTGACGTGGGCCTCGAAGCTGGACAGGCCGACAAAGCAGCGGACCTTGAAGCTGCACTTCATGCGCGGAGCGCGCCGTTCCTCGACCTGAGCCGCCCCGCCCCCGAGCTCGGTGAAGGTTGGCTCGGCGGGTCGGAACTCCAGGAACTCCTTGAGCATGATCTCCCGAATCTCGGCCAGCTCGGCCTCGGTTCGCTGAGCCGACATGGCGCGAGGCAGCTCCTTGGGGCGCACGGCTGGCTTAGAGGCCGGTGCGCTGGCGGCGGGAGCGGCCTTTTCGACCAGACCCTTCTTGGGGCTGGCTTCGGCAGCCGGGTTCTTGTCCAACACCCGCTTGGTCTCGACGCCCGGGGTCCGTTCGACCAGTCCGCGCTTGGGACTGGCCTCCACTCCGGGGGTCCTCTCTACCAGCCCGGGCCGGACCTTGCCCTCCTGGGGCTTGTCACCGCCCTTCTTGGCGAGCTTTCGCGGGGTGCCCTTCTCCACGAGGCCCTGCCGGGTGGGGGCGGGCTCAGGGGCGGGCTCAGGGGCAGGCTCGGGCTCGACCATGGTCGGAGCGGGGGGCTCTGGCTCCACCGGAGGCGTGACCGTTCCGGGCTTCATTTTGCCGCTGGGCGGCTGGACGCTCAGTTTGCCAGTGGGCGGCTTGACGGCCGATTTGGTCGCCACGGGCGGGGACTTGGGCGGCCCCGGTTTGGAGGGCGGTTTGACCGCGCTCCTGGGAGGCTGGACAGTCTCCTGCGAGGCAGGGGGCTCGATCGCACTCTCCTGCGAGCTCGAGGGTGGCTTGACCGAAGGAGGCTTGACCGATGATCCGGTGGGAGGCTTCGCGGCCGGCGGCTTGACCGAGGCCGTCTCTTGCGAGCCGGGAGGCTTGACGGCGGGCGGCTTGACCGAGGTGGGTGCCTTGGCGGCCGGAGGCTTGACGGCGGGCGGCTTGACCGAGGTCGGCGCCTTCGCGGCCGGAGGCTTGACGGAGGGGCTCTCTGCCTTTACCGGGGGCTGGACGGAAGGCGGCTTGATGGGGCCGCTGTCAGCCTTCACGGGTGGCTTGACAGTAGGCGGCTTGATGGGGCCGCTGTCTGCCTTCACGGGTGGCTTGACAGAAGGCGGCTTGATGGGACCGCTGTCAGCCTTCACGGGGGGCTTGACGGAAGGCGGTTTGATGGAGCCGCTGTCGGCCTTCACCGGAGGCTTGACGGAGGGCGGCTTGATAGAGCCGCTGTCGGCCTTCATCGCGGTGACGGGAGGCGGTTTGATGGATCCGCTGTCGGCCTTCGCCGGGGGAGCGGTGGAAGGTGGCTTGCCCGACTTCACCGGGAATGCTGGACTGGAAGGGGCGGATTGCCGGCCTGTCGGGTAGGCAGGGCGCGGTGGGCCGGGCCGGACACTGGCAGCAGGCTTGGGCTCGCTCTCGGCCGGGACGCTGGCAGCGGGCTTGGGCTCGGGTGGAGCTGGCTCCGGAGCTGGCGTCGGGGGCGCCTGCTCGGCTCGGGCAGGCGCTGAGGTCTGGGGTGGCGGGGCCACCGGACGGGATTGGCCGGGCGCCCCCAGAGGCTGTGAAGGGGTTGGTCTCCTGGGCGGACCTGGACGGCCGACTTCGGTCGGTGGGGGAGAGACGGGCTGGAACTCCACCACAGGCTGGAACTGGACGGGCGCCGGCATCGATCGCGCCGGGGCGCTGGCAGCCTGAGCACTGGCAGCAGATCGGGACGTCGACGGAGGGGATTCCACCCGGGTTGCCTCGGGCTCGCTCTGGGCCGAAACTTTCTCAGGACGGGGCGGAGGTTGCTCGGATACCACTGTTGGCTCGGCAGCCTCCTCGACAGAAGGCTCGGCTTCCTCTTCGGCCTCCTCGACGGACAGCTCGGCTTCCTCCTCAGCCTCCTCCTCGACGGACGGCTCGGCTTCCTCTTCGGCCTCCTCGACGGACGGCTCGGCCTCCTCTTCGGCCTCCTCCTCGACCGACGGCTCGGCTTCCTCTTCGGCCTCCTCGACGGATAGCTCGGCTTCTTCCTCAGCGGCCTCCTCGACAGAAGGCTCGGCTTCCTCTTCGGCCTCCTCGACGGACGGCTCGGCTTCCTCTTCGGCCTCCTCGACGGACAGCTCGGCTTCCTCCTCGGCCTCCTCGACGGACGGCTCGGCTTCCTCTTCGGCCTCCTCGATGGACGGCTCGGCCTCCTCCTCAGCCTCCTCGATGGCAGGCTCGGCCTCCTCGACAGCAGGCTCGGCTTCCTTCTCAGCCACCTCGACGGCCAGCTCGGCTTCCTCCACGGAGGGCTCGGCTGCAGCTTCGGCCTCCTTGACCTCCAGCGCAGCAGCCGCCAGTTCAGGCTCGGCTACGGCTTCTGTAGCCGCCACCTCGGGCTCGGGAGCTGCCTTGCTCGGTCGCTTATCCAGAAAACCGCGCTTGGCGCCTCCAGCGCTCCGCTCAACCAGACCACGCTTGCCCTCGGCTGGCACCGCACCGGAATGGCGCTCCACCAAACCGCGCTTGCCTTCGGGAGCAGGTGCCTGACCTTTGGTGCCGCCTCGCTGGACCAGCCCAGCCCTGAGGGGGGCAGGCTCCGCCGACTCTTCCGACTGCTCTGCCTCGGGAGCAGGCTCCTGGACCTCAGGCTCGGGTTGAGCCTCCTGCTCGGGAGACCCGGCGGTGGCTTCCTGATCGACGAATTCCGGCCAGGCTTTCGCTTCCGGGGCGGGCAGGGAGGCCTCGGCCTCCGGCCAGGCTCCTCCCTCCGGGGCGGGCAG
>BTUM01000083.1:0-34438 GCA_045863235.1 Candidatus Xenobia bacterium
GCCCGAGGACGGATCATGATCCGCTTCCGAGCCCGATCACGACGAACGTGCGTTCGTGCCCGGCCCGGGCCCCAGCTCCGTTAGGAGAACGTAACAACCTCGTTTCTAACCTGTTACAAAGTTGTAATGACAAGTTCACATCCTCATGGTAAGCTGTTACCATGGCTACCAATCCTGCTGATGCCAGTTTGCTGGCCCTCACGGCCGCCTCGCGGTCTCCCATCACTGCCGGGCAGATCCAGCTCGGCGCCTTCGTACCCGGGCCGGCCCTGGGCACGCCTCAGGGAAACGTCGAGGGGATGATGCTCTCGATGCTCAACGAGTCGTCCTTCAGCCAGGGATTCATGATGAACTATGTGGCCGACATGTTCATGTCCTACGAGAAGCTGCGCACCCAGTGGGCCGCGATGCTCGGGCAAGTGGCCAAGCCAGCTGCCGCTCCCAAGGCCTGACGGTTCCAGGCGCGCCCCTCTGGCGTAAAGTCACCACTCAGGTCCAAGTGAGAATCAGTTCTCGCAGGAACCGGCCTCTCGCCCCCGAATTTATCTGATTGATGCGTTCATTCAGATCTCGGGGGCTTACCATTCCCGAGATGCTCACGAGCATGGCCTTGTTCTCGCTCCTGAGCGCGGTGCTCTTCTTGGCTCTGAAGATGGGCAGCGACGCCTGGCGACGTATGGACGCGCAGTACGACACCCAGCGCTCGCTGCGCCAGGCCGAGAACGTGCTGTTGACCGACCTCAAGCAGACCAGCTCCGCCCGGCTCAACTTCAAGAAAATCTCCAGCAGCCCCGGGAATGGCGACGTGCTCTGGTTCTTGTCAGCCCAGGACCCGGCCGCGGTGGGGCCCAACTCGGAGAAGTTCGTGCGCACGACCGAGGCCGAGCCCGACTGGCAGCGGACCATCCTCTACTACTGCATCCGCCCCTCCAATCACAACACCCTGGCCGGCTTCGCCTGCGGCATCGACGCCAACCCTAACGGCGACGCCTTCTGTCCCCACAAGTTCTTGATCCGCAAAGTGATCAACCTGCCCGCCACCCCCGAGACGCTCATGGCTCCCGGCGCCGTGGACGCCTATACAACTGCTCCCGCCGGGTTTGACATCAACTCGTTCGCGGGCGAGCCGGGCCTGGAGAGCGCTCGCATCATCTCCGACAAGTTTCTCTGGTTCGAGGCCAATCGGGCCGCCGGCTCGCGCCTGGTGACGGTGGACATGCGCTCGTTCCGGCTGGCCGAAGCGCGGCGCAAGATCAGCGTGGGCTCGAACTCTCTGCTCAACAGCCGATTTACGGTGCATCACCAGCTCAGGGTCTTGCCCCAGAACCGCTAGGAGGCGAACATGCTCAAGCTAAGAGGCATCATGCTGGTCATCACCCTGATCGGGTTGGCCATGATGGCGATGATCATCACGGCTGCGCTGATCTTGAGCCGGGGCTCGGATGCCGTGGGGGGCAGCCTGCAAGAGCAGCAGGCCGCGGTGCTCGCGGCCGAGGCGGGCCTGCAGTACGCTCGAGCCCGCCTGCAGGAGCGCCCCAACTGGAAGGGCGACGGTGACGGGGGCACCACCGTGGCCACCACCGTGCAGGCCGCCGACGGCTCCATGGTGGTGACTGAGGATAACGGCACCGTGATCGGTTACATGCGAAGCCCGGAGGGCTTGTTTCAGCAGTTTCGCTTCCGCTTCAACTACCACGACGGCAACGTGGGAGCGCCCAGCGACGCCGACGGCCTGGACAATCCTGCCTACCTCGTGGCCAGCCCCTGGGTGTCGGTCAACAACCTGATGAGCGGCGAGTCGGTGCCGACGCCTCGGGCCGTTCTCTCAGGTGGGGTCTACCGGGTGACCCCCGCCAGCCCGATGCCTTATGATTGCCCTCGCTATACCGCCGACATCATCGTCGAGGGCTACGCCGGGCCGGGCCTTCGTGAGCAGCTCTCCGGCGGCATTCCCAACCCGGACCCGCCGCGGGGGAACCAGCGCGTGGTCTCCCGGGTGGTGGAAGCGAACTTTCGGCGCGAGTCGGCCGCCACCGCCGACTCGGCCGTTTACGCCGCTCAGGACATCCATGCCCGGCTGGCCAACGGGGGCAGCCTGCTCGTCGAGTCCATGGACAGCTCGGTCAACCCCCGCATGCGCTCCAACGGCAACGTGGCCGTCGATCCGCTGGCGGCCGGGGCGGTCTCCTACAATACCTCGGCCTCGGGCGAGGTGCTGGTGCGCTCGAGTACCGGTACGTTCACGATCAATGGCGTGAATTCGGTCAGCCCGGCGGCCACCCAGCAGACTACTCCCAAGGAAGAGTTCCTCCAGCTCAAGTGGAGCGAGGTCAAGCAGGCCGTGCCCACCGACATCAACGTGCGAGCGGGAACCTACGTATGGCGGCAGGGAGGAGCCCCTCCCTACGCTCAGGCCACCCCTTATCTGGAGTATTTCCCGGTGGAGTGGACCGCGGCCGGCGTCTTCCCGGTGGGCGGGGGTAGCATGATCATGGCCAACCCGGCCGACATCGAGATGGGCGGCAGCGGGGCCATCAACTTCGACGGCGCCAACTATCGCCTGGAGGTGCGAGACAACCTCTACGTCCAGCCTCAGGGAGCGGTGACGGGCCTGGCCATCATCCCCGAGGATGCCATCACCCTCAGCGGTTTCCGCCCGGCCACCGAGTTCGATGACGGGGGCGGGGCCAACCCCATCCTGACCAGCCAGGGCAACGTCACCTTCAAGGGCGAGGTCAAAGGCGAGGGAGCGGTCACCGCCCAGGGGGACCTGCGCTTCCAGGGCTCCAGCGCGCTGACGGTGGACCCGGATACCTCGGTGGCCCTGTATGCCCGGGGGGACATGTACCTCGAGGCCATCCCCGAGCCGGTGGTGGCCTCCGGCGCCGGCGCGGCCGCCACGGGCGCCAGCACCACCTACACCTCCACCACCGGCACGGGTGCCGCCCTGGGAACCAGTCCCCCACCGGTGGTGCTGCAGTTCCAGGATCAGGTGATCGCCGGCATTGTCTATACGCAGGGCAACTTCACGGCCGACCTGAAGGGCCCCACCTACCAGGGTAACCTCTTCATCCGAGGCATTCTGGCCGCCTACGGCGGTGATCCCGAGGCCGGCGACGCGCCCGGGGCCAACACCAGGGGAGCGGTGCGCATCGACGCCGAGAACGCCCAGCTCAAGTTCGACTCGGCCTACATCGACTCGCTCATCGACATCTACGCGCCGGCCACCCTGGTCCAGACCCTCTACGGCGTGTTATGAGCGTCTCGGTCGTCCTTCCTGCTCACCGGGGGGGACCCGAGCTGGAGGCCGCACTGGCCGCGCTGGCGGCCAGCTCTCCGCCGCCCGACGAGGTGATCGTGGTGGACGATGCCTCGACGGACCACGAGCCCGAGCGTCTGGCCAAGCACTACGGCTTTGCCTGCCTGAGGCTGGAAAAGCCCTCGGGCCCGGCCGCGGCCCGCAACCGAGGGGCCGAGGCGGCCCGCGGAGAGCGCCTGGTGTTCCTCGACTCGGACGTGGAGGTGCGTCCCGACACGGTGGCCCGCCTGGCGGCCGCCCTCGAGGACCACCCGGCCGTCTTCGGCTCGTATGATGACGACCCGCACCACCGCGACCTGGCATCTTTGTATGCCAACCTTCGCCACCATTTCGTGCACCAGCACTCCGAGAGCGACACCGGAACCTTCTGGGCGGCCTGCGGTGCCGTGCGCCGCAGCGCCTTCCTGAAGGCAGGCGGTTTCTGCGAGAGCTACCCCCACCCGTCCGTCGAGGACATCGATCTGGGGATGCGGTTGGCCGCGCAGGGAGATCGCCCCCGCCTGCTGCCGGAGATCCAGGTTCGTCACTGGAAGCGCTGGACCCTGAGAAGTCTGTGGACCACCGACATCTGCTACCGCGCCCTTCCCTGGAGCCGCAAGCTGCTCGAGGCGGGCTCGCTGCCCCCGGTGCTGAACCTGGACTGGAGCAACCGGCTCAGCGCGGCGCTGGCCTGGATGGCGGTGCTGTGGCTGACTTCCCCGGCCACGAGCCTGACGGCCCTGGTGGCCTGGCTGGTGGTCAACCGGGAACTGGCGGCTTTGTTCGCGCGCCAGCGCTGCCTGCCGTGCCTGGCCCTGCACTTTCTCCATCACCTCTACGCCAGCGCCGTCTACGTCCTGGTGGCGCTGCACTTTACCTTGCGCCGGCGAGGGCTGGCTCTGTTGCTGTTGGCCGCGGCCTGCAACTACCTGGTCTGGCTGGTGGTCTGGCCGCCTCTGCACCCCCCCGACGAGACCCAGCACTTTCTCTACGTGCGCGACATGGCCCGCGAGCCGCGCTGGCGCATGGGGTTTGAGACCACCGTGCCCGAGGAGATGGTCTGGCTGGGCGACTGGTCCGGCCTGGGGGCGACCAGGGGGCGCATGCCTCGCCACACGCGCGCCGAGGCCCAGGACGTGTGGCATAACCTGGAGCGGCTGGTGGGCCAGGGCCAGGAAGCCTATCTCAAGGACGACCCTTACGGCCGTTTCGTGCCCAACGGCCCCTTTCGGCGCTACCATCCTCCCCTCTACCCGGCCCTGGCTGCCCCCTCCCATGCGGCGCTGGCGCACCAGCCCATCGTGGCCCGCCTGGCCGCCCAGCGGCTGGTCTCGGTAGCCCTGGCGCTCTTGACCGTGGCCCTGGTGGTGGCCATCGGCCGCGAGCTGTGGCCGCGTTCTCCGCGCTGCTCGCTGGCCCTGGGCATCATGGTGGCCTTCCATCCCACGTTCAGCTTCTATGCCTCGGTCGCCAACAACGAGATGCTCGAGGTGGCTCTGGCTACCCTGTTTGTCTGGTTGACCCTGCGGGCCCGACGCCTGGGCTTCGGGCCCAGGCGGGTGGGCGCTCTCGGCCTGGTGCTGGCCCTGGGCCTCCTGACCCGGCTGAGCTTTCTGGCCGTGGTGGCCTCCTCGGTCACCCTCTGGAGGCGGGCCGGCCTGCTCCTGCTGGCCATTCCCTTGCTGCTGGCCGGTTGGTGGTACGTCCCCTTGCTGACCGGCGAGACCGGGGCCGTGGTGGCTTACTACAAAGCCGGCGACTACGCCGCCCCCTACCACAGCCCGCTGGCCTCACCGCTGGCTTACTTTCGCCAGTTCGACTGGGACCGCTGGGTCTGGCTGGGGCTCGACTACTGGTGCGGTCCCCTGGGGACCGGGATGGACCACCCGCAGGCCACCCCGGGCGACCTCCTGGCGGTGGCGCTGGCGGTGGCGGCCGCCTTCCTGGCTCTGCTGGCTCTGGCCAGCCTCCTGTCCAGGAAGCGTCGCTCGGCTGCGCTGCTTGACCTCGCCCTGCCTACTTTCTTCTTTTGCTGTTTCTACCAGGCCGCAGACTACCTGATGTTCCGCGACGGCGAAGGCTTCTTTTTGATCCGCGATCAGTATCTGCTGGCGGGCATCGCCGGCCAGATGGCCCTGGTCGTGACCGGCGGCCTGCTGCTGGCCGGGCGGGTCGCTCCGCCCCTGCTGGCCCTGGCGCTGCTGGCTTTGAACCTGCACACTCTCAAGCGCATCCTGACGCATTATTATCCCGCCAGCGGCTGGCAGGGCCTGGTCGAGCAGGCGGCCACGGCCTGGTGGTTGCCCATTCCGCTGGCTTTTCTGCTGGTCGGGCTGGCTCTGGCGTCCAGTCTGGCGCTGGTGGCCTCGCTCGCCAACCAGCCAGGAAGTCTCCCGATCTCCCGGGAAACGAGCTGAAATGCGGAAACTCGCCATCATGGTGTTGCTGGTGCTCATGGGCTGCTCGGGCGCGCCGGCTCAGAAGGTCGAGAAAGTGGAAGAGCTGCCCCCACCAGATCTGAGCACCCGCCCCTTCGGGGTGGCCAGCGAGTTCCTCACCGCGTTGCAGAATCAGAAGTACGCCCAGGCTCAGCGCTTGCTCAGCCAGCGGCTGGCCTCCGAGCTCACCACCGCCGACCTGGAGAGCCGGATGCGCGGCTTTCACAGCCGCGACCCCGAACTGGTCGAGCAGCTGCAAGTCAGCCGGGAGCAGCTGCTGGACGAACGGGGAATGGTGGAGATTCGCCCGGTTTCGGCCGATCTGGCTTCCCAGCCTACCTGGAAGCTCTGGTTTGTGAAGGAAGGCGGCAAGTGGCGCATCTACGCGGTCGAAGGCCAGCCGTTTCCCGCCCTGGACTACCGGCGATAAGGATAGGGCCCGAACAGCTTCTCGAAGCCGCCCTCATCGTCATCCACGCAGACGTAGCGCGTCATCAGCACCTTCTCCACCGGGGCCGTGGCTCCATCCGGCAGAGTCAGCTCGCGCATGAACCAGAGCTTGACCACTTTGACCTGCCAGGGCCCCCGGTGGGTCTGGTTCCAAACCCGGCCCAGGTAGCGGCAGTAGAAAGCCCGGTGGGGACTGCCCCGCAACTCGTAAAGCGTCATCAGGTATTTGCGCCAGCGCTCGTTCTTGTAGGTGTCGGCCACATGGGGAGGTTTGTCCCAGACCAGATCCTGGCCGGTGGTGAGGTCCACCACGCGGCCGTTGGCCAACTCCCCCTCGCGGACGTACCAGCCGTCGTGGGAGAGGGGCTGGGGGGCGAACATCCCCCAGTGCTGATCCATCCGGAAGAGCAGCGGGATGAACCGGGGAGCGGGCACCCGCGGCCACAGGTTGTGCAGGTTCCAGCCCAGGTTGAGCAGCATCAGCAGGGCCACCACGACGCTGGCTGGGCGGGGCAGAGTGGGGGGTGGGGGCCCTTCGAGAGGGATCTTGGGCCGCGGCCACACCGCACTCGGCAAGAGGCCCAGGGCCGCCACGGTGGCCACGCCGCTGAAGATGCCCAGGTGCATGCAGCTGGCGATGCCCAGATGCAGGCTGACCGTGCCCAGCACCGCCAGGGTGCGAAACAAGCCATTCTTCCAGGGGAGGAAGATAAGCACCGGGACCGAGAGCTGGAAGGCGACCACGGTGTAGCTGAGGGCGCTCATCAAGGCGGGGTAGTGGAGCAGCCTCTCGCCCAGGGGGGTGGTGAACTGGTCGATGCTCAGGGCGTAGTAGACGGCCGTGCCGTTGCGCCAGGCCTCGCCCGACTTGTGCAGGCCGGCCGTCAGGTAGAGCAAGACGATCTGCAGGGTGTAGGCCAGCGTGCCGGCGTCGGCCACCAGCAGGCTTCTGGGCGGAGCCTGGCCTCGGCTGTCGAGCGACCAGAGGCGGCCCCAGGGCAGGAAGACGCCCCACAGGAGCAGCACCCGCAGCAGCACGTCCCCGCTGTTGAGCACCATGGGGTTGCGGGCCTGCACCGAGCACAACATGAACCACGAGATCAGGGATGCCCAGCGGGTGTGCCAGCCCAGCACCAGGGCTGTGGCCGCCAGGCCGGCCAGCAAGAAGAGGGCGGCCTGAAAGGCCCACTGGCCGCTCCCCATGTGGACCGAGAACCAGAGCGGCTGCTCAGCCACTTCGATCAGGTCGGCGCGCGGCAACACCCCGGCGTCGGTGTAGTGGGCCACCAGGTCGGTGGCGCGCAAAAAGACATCCACCAGCAGCACGCCTCCGAGCGCGATGCGGAAGAGGGCCAGCGAGCGAAGATCTGCCCCCACCAGTGGCTGGAACCAGGATGTCTTAGCCGTGCCGTCTAACTTTGACAGGACATGAAGCCGCTCCTACCGACCCCGGGCAGGGGGTTCACACTGGCCGAGCTGATGGTCTCGGTGGGTCTCATCTCGACCGCCATCCTGCTGGCCATCGGGGTGTTCACGGCCCTGCTGCGCTCCACCCAGAAGTCGGCCGACCGAAGCTCCGGGGCCGTGGTGGCCGGCTCGGTGCTCAACGACGAGATTTACAGCATTTTCAGCGGCACCCACCCCACGATGAGCAAGAACGCCTTCTTCACCAACAACGCCCCTCCCGGAGGGCCGCTGCTGGGGACGGTCAACCTCAATGGGACGCTCTTCTCCTACCAGATCTACCACACCACCCTGCAGGACGTGTCCGGCGGAGGCGGCACCATCGGCGACGTGATGGCCGCCAATCGGCTCAAGCGAGCCGACATCACCGTCTGGTGGTGGACCCCCCAGGCCGAGAACCAGCGCTCGGGCTACGGCTACCTGCGCACGGGCCTGAGCAGGCTGATCAACGAGAGGCAGGAGTTCTGATCCGCCGCAGCAGCACCACCATCCCGATCAGCACGATTCCCAGGGCGGCCCAGGCCAGGGTTACGTGGCGACTCAGCCAGCTGACCAGCCCGGCTCCGGGAAAGGCGGGCTGCAGCTTGACCGGGGGCAAGGCGCCCTTCTCCAGCTCCTCCAGCGTGACGTCCAGGCTGGCGGAGCGATAGCCCGGCAGGGTCAGGGTGAAGCGAACCGGGTCCTGGCGACGCCGCAGTTCGGCCATGGAGGCCAGGTTCAGCTCCAGCGGCGCTCCCGTGGTGCCCAGCGCCTGGTCTTGCCAGAGCACCGTGGCACCGCCTGGCTGGCTCTGGAAGGTGACCTTTAGCAGGCGGGGACGCAGGCGGTAGAAGCTGTGCTCTTCCAGGGGCAGACGTCCCTCCTCGAGCAGGCGCCGGGAGTCGACCTCCACCCCCAGCGGCTCGTAGCCGGGGCGGGAGAGCTCGAGCTTGAGGGTTCCCCTGGCCAGGCTCAGGGGGAGCAGCACCGACCCGGGCCGGCCCTCCTGCAGGGTCACCGGGGGCTGGCTGAGCACCCGGACCTGGCAGCCGGGTGGCAGCGTGGAGACCACCACTTCCCGCGGCGGCGACTCGCTCCACGAGGGCAGCCACAGGCAGAGGGCGAACCAGATCCAGGTTGTTGTCTTCACTCAGGGGTCTTCGAGAGACAGAGCCATGAGCCTGTCGGTGCTGCTGGTCACCCGCGACCGTCCGCGCCAGGCGGCCCGGGCGGTGGAGTCGATCCTGACCGCCCCGGGCGACTTCGAGCTGGTGGTGGTGGATCAGAGCCAGCGCTCGATACACCTGCCGCAGGACGCCCGCCTGCGACACCTGAGAGACCCCGGCCGGGGGCTCTCGCGGGGCCGCAATCGGGGCCTGGCGGCGGCCCACCACGAGCTGATTGCCTGCACCGATGACGACTGCACCGTGGGCCCGGACTGGCCAGCTGTGGCCGCTTCGCTGCTACGGCCAGAGCCCAGGGTCGGCATGGTCTTCGGCGAGGTGCGGGCCGCCTGGCACGACGTGAACCAGAGCCTGGTGCCCGCCCACCGGGCCAGCGCTGCCCGGGCCACCAGCCTGTGGGAGAAGAACCGGGTGGAGGGGATGGGCGCCTGCATGCTGCTGCGCCGCTCGATGGTGCTCCAGCTGGGCGGCTTCGACGAGGGGCTGGGAGCCGGGGCCCGCTTCCCGGCCGGCGAGGAGCTGGATCTGGCCTTGCGCGCCCTGGCGGCCGGCTGGTGGATCCTGGAGCGGCCCGAGCTCTGGGTTTTGCACCAGGGGATCCGTCCGCGGGAGGAAGGCCCGGCCCTGGTGCGAGGCTACTGGCGCGGGACCGGAGCCGTCTTCGCCAAGCAGCTTCGCTGTCGGCGCTGGCCTGTTGTGTACCTGCTGGCCCGCCTCGGTTTTCGCTTCCTGGTGGGGGGGTCTTCGGTGGGCCAGAGCCTCAGGGCGGGTCGCCTCGACCGGCTGACGGCCTTTGTGCGGGGAGGCTGGGAGGGACTGCGCGCTCCGCTGGAGCGAGGTCTGTTCCAAGCACCACCAGCATCCCCGCCAGCGCTCCCGCCAGCAGGGTCAGAGCTGTGACCATGGCGGCTCCGGCTGCCCCGTAGACGGGTACGGCCAGGGCGTGGCCGAGCAGGGCCAGGGGCACCAGCGGAGCGGTCAGCACCAGGGTCAGCCGCGAGCGCCCCGAGGCTCCCAGCACCGTGTGCACCGTGTCCAGCATCACGTAGCCGCAGCCGCCGAAGACCAGCCAGGCCAGCAGTCCGGCCGAGGGAGCGAACTCGGGCCCGTAGAGCAGCCCCACCAGCCAGGGAGCGCTCCAGGCCACCAGTGCGGCTACCGGCAGCGTCAAGAAGAGCAGAGCCAGGGCCCGGCGAGCCAGCCCCCGGGCCCGCACGCCCTGGCCTGAGTGCAGAGCGGCGGCGATCTCGGCGTGCAGCACCGGCAGCAGGGTGAGCACCACGTAGCCGGCCCGGGTGGCTCCCTGGGCGGCGCCGTACCAGCCACTGGCGGTGGGGTTGGCGGCCAGCACCCAGATTCCCATGGTCTCCACCAGGGCCAGGGACGCGGTGGCGGCCACCCAGGGCGATACGTAGCGCAGGGCCGGGCCCAGCTTGACCGGCTCTCCCGGTTGGGGAGCGGTGCGGGCTACCAGCAGCTCCAGAGCGGCTGCCAGCACCATGCCGGTCAGGGCCCCGGCCACGCCCAGGGGCAGCAGCAGGCTCACCAGCAGCAATCGTCCCAGCCAGCGGGTGGCCGTGGCGGCGGCCCGGGCCCGGTCGCGACGGCGGGCTACCAGGATGCTCTTGTGCAGGTTGGCCAACAAGAAGAGCGGTATCTCCAGGCCGAGCAGCGCCAGCGTCCAGGCCAGCCGGGGCTGGCCCGTGAGCCAGGCAGCCGGCAGACCCAGCAGGGCCAGCGCCAGCCAGGCCGCCCCTCCCAGTCTGGTGGTCAGGCGCAGAAGGCCTTGCTCGGCCCCCGGGCTGGTGGCCAGCAACCGCACCGTGGCCCGTCCCAGGAAGGCCAGCAGCACGGCCTCGGTCCAGGCTACCAGGCTCACGCTCAGGGCCAGCAGGCCGAAGTCGCGGGGGCCCAGAGTGCGGGTCAAGAGCACGCCCAGCACCAGCCCGGCCGGCAGGGCCAGCGACTCGGCCGCCAGCAAGAGGCCCGGTCTTCTCACGGGTCGCAGTAGCAGTTGCGGCAGTAGTCGGGCAGGTCGTGGTCGCGGATGCGCCGGCGCAACTCCCGGTAGCTTTCCCCGTTCCAGATCTGCGAGAAGGGCTGCTCGAACAGGTTGCCCATGCGGGCCACCTCGGCGTCGGCCAGGATGCAGCAAGGCACCACGTCGCCGTTGGCGGCCACGAAGGCGCCCGTCCAGGGCCAGGCGCACTTTTTGGCTCGCGAGAGCAGGTCGCCGCGATAGACGTCCACCGCGAGCCCCACCTCCCGGGCTGTCTTCAGCGTCTTCTCGAGCGCCGGATCGCTCACCCGGATCTCCCGCGCCCGGGCCTTCATAGACGGCTTGCCCCAGTCGCTCACGAAGAGCTGCAAGGTCAGCTTGTCGGCCCCCAGCGAGCGCACCAGCCGCACCAGGTCGGGCAGCTCGGCCAGGTTGGCGCGGGTGACCACCGTCCATACCTCGATGCGAGGCGCGCTCCTCTCGCCCCGGGCCTGTACCAGCCGGCCCAGGTTGGCGCACACCTGCTCGAACTTCGAGCCGGGCCGCATGGCCTCGAAGGTGGCCGCGGTGGCCCCATCCAGGCTGATGGTGAGGCGCAGCTCGGGCAGCTCGAGCAGCTTTTGGATGCGGGCCTCGGTCAGCAAGGAGCCGTTGGAAATGAGGCCGGGCTCGATCCCCCGCTCCTGGGCTTCCTCCAGCAGCTCTTCCAGCTGGCGGTGCAGGAAGGGCTCGCCCATCCCCTGCAGCTTGACCTTGCCCAGGGCCGGGAACTGATCGAGCAACTGGCTGAAGCGCTCGCGGCTGAGCTGGGCGGCGGGCTTCTCCCAGTGGGTCACCTGGCAGTGCGGGCAGCGGAAATTGCAGCGGTTGATCGGCTCCACGTCCAGCGCCAGGGGGGGCACGGCCACCCGGCTCAGGCGCAGGCGATGGGCCACCAGCAGGGCCAGTCGGTGCCAGAAGGGGCGGCGCAGGGCGGCGCGATAGACGCTCTGGTGGCGGCGAGCCATCTGCTCGGGAGAAAGCCAGCTCTGCACGCGCTCGCGGGCGTTGCGGGCCAGGCTGGCGGCGCGCTCGGGGTCGCGCAGCAGGCTGGCGATGGCCGCGGCCAGCTCTTGCGGTTGCTCGGGCTCGACCAGCAGCCCGTCCTGCTCGTGGCGCACCAGCTCGGGAATGCCGCCCACCCGGGTGGCCACCACCGGGCAACCGGCCGCCATGGCCTCCAGCAGGGCAACCGGCTGGCCCTCCCAGCGCGAGGGCAGCACGAACACGGTGGCTCGGGCCAGCAGGTCAGGGACATCCTGGCGGGGGCCCAGGAATTGGATGGGGCCCTCTCGTCTGGAGCCCGGGCCGGCCCAGCGGGCGGTGAGGTCTGGAAACTCCGCTTGCAGCAAGAGCAGGGCCTGCTCGAGCACGTCGGGGCCCTTCTGGCGGTCCACCCGGGCCACCGTCAGCAGCGTTCGGGCCTCTCTTGCGGCGTTCGAGGGGATCAGCTCGACGGCGTTGGGGATGACCGTAACCCGGGCCCGGGGATGGCGCTGACGCAGGGCTCTCGCGACCGCCTCCGAGACGGCCACGTGGTGGCGAGTCACCGGAGCGAGCAGTCGGTCGAGGAAGTTGCCCAGGCGCGGCCGCCAGGGCCACCAGACCACGTTGTGGGCGGTGGAGACGTGAGCGGCTCCGCAGGCCAGGCAGGCCAGCCTTCCGATCAGGTCGGGCACCTCGCAGTGGCTGTGGATCACGTCGGGACGGTGCTTGACACAGAGCGCGATCAGCCGGAGCAGGGCCGGCAGGCAGTTGGCCATGGTGGGAGCGCCGCTGAGCACGGCCGTCGGCACGCTCAGCTCGCGGCGCAGGCTCTCGTTCTGGCCGCGGTGCAGGGCGGCCACCAGGGAGCCGGGTTGCCGGGCGGCCAGCTGGCAGGCCATGACCTCAGCCCCGGAGCGGTCGAAGTGGTAGATGAGGTGCAGGACCTTCATGCCAGCTCGGCCAGCCAGTCCACCAGCTGGGGGCGCGTTTGCCGCAGACGGTCGCGGCCTTCCACGGTCCGCCGGTGCTGCTCGGGCCAGTCGCGGGCGATGGCCTCGATGGCCCCGGTGAGGGCTCCCCGGGTCACATGGGCCAGCGGCAGGGCGCGCTCGGGCTGTCCGAGCGCCCCGTAAAACCAGGTGATCTTGCCCAGCGAGGAGTCGTAGTCCAGCCCCAGCCCGGGAGTGCCCGCCAGGGCCGCCAGCACGTTGGCGTGAAAGCGCATGCCCAGGAAGGCGTCGGCCCCGGCCAGCAGCTCGGCGGTGGCCCGCGGGGTCAGCGGCTCGGGCACGAACCTGGCGCTCAGAGCGGTACAGCTCTGGTAGAGCAGGCGATCGTCGTCGGGGGGGACGTCGTGCATGGGAAACAGGGTGAGGCGCTGCACCACCCCGCGCCGGCAGAGATCTTCCAGGGCGGCCAGGACCTCTCCCAGGAAGCGCTCCCAGGTCGGGCGGTAGGCGCTGTGGGGCCCGCGATAGAAGGCGGGCGGCCAGGGACGCAGGTTGACGGCCAGGTGGAAGCCGTCGCCGCGCTCGGGCCGGTGGGGGATGGGGGCGTAGAGGGCCGGATCCACGAACACCCGGCCGGGCAGGGCGCCCTCCTCGCGCAGGGCCACCCGTTGCGAGAGAGCTGCCAGCGAGCGGGCCAGCGCCAGCATGGTCTTCAGGGGATGAGCCCCGACGCCCAGCAGCACGCAGGGCTTGCCCAGCCAGCGGGCAGCCAGCAGGCGCAGCCACCAGGTCAGCATCTCGGGATCGTCCATCACCGGCCCGCCGGCCACCACCACCAGGTCGGCCCGGCCGATCTCCGCCAGGGCGGGCGAGACGACCGGGAAGTCCAGCTCGAGCTGCTCGAGCGTGCGCCGGCTGAAGGCGGGACGGCTGGAGGCCAGCTGAAAGCGGCAGGGGCCGTAAGCGTCTTGCAGCAGGCGGCAGCACTCGGCCAGGATGGCCCGGTCGCCCACCGTCTCGGTGCCATACCAGCCCAGCAGCAGCACCCTCGGCTGGCGGGGCACGCGCGCGGCAGCTCGCCGGGTGGCCAGCTTCTCCAGGGGCAGCAGCAGGCGGCCCAGCCGGGCCAGGACGGCCAGGCGCAGGGCGCGCCGGGCCAGCTTCAGCACTCCTCGGCCTCCGGCTCCAGGGCCAGGTTGTGCCAGGGGCAGATCACCCGCTCGCCCTCGACCCGGCCCACGGCGGCCAGATCGGTGCCCTGGTGAGGACAGCGCCGGGCCATGGTGGCGCAGCGGCCCGAGGCCAGCCGCACGCGGCACTGCTCCTTGGAGATGGCCCAGATCCCGGTGCCCCCCGGGTCGCTGGTTTTGGGATCGGGCAGGGAAGGAGACGAGTGCGCTGCGGGGCGCTTGAGGAGCAGGGTATGGGCGCGGATCAGCCGGTCGCGCAGCCAGCGGGTGGGGGAGGGGTGGGAGGGGAGGTAGTCGTGCAGCGAGCGGCCTCGATAGCGCGGCCGTCCTGGGGTAAGCCGGTAGCTGACCACCACCCGGCTCTCCTCGGTGCAGTTGAGCTCGGACGTGTGCAGGTGCTCGCCCGCGAAGACCACCGCATCGCCCGGCTCGAGCGTGAAGGTCCGGGGCTCGCCGAAGTCGAGTGCGTCCCGGCCGAAGGCCCGCGGATAGACGCACAGCCCGTTGCCCGGCTGCACCCGCCCCAGCGCCAGCCACAGGTTAACGGCGTTGATCGGGCAGCCGTGGTCGGAGTCCTTGTGGGGAGCGTGCACGCTCAGCTTGCCTTCGCCCACCTCGCGCGCGTGCTGCTGGTAGACCTGGCGGCCCTGGAGCCAGCTTTCGTACGGCACGTGGATACGCACGTTGGGCTGGCGCTCGTAGTAGAAGACGCCCGGCCAGCCCAGTCGGGGAACCACTCCCAGCAACACCTCGCGGGCAGTGGCCCGGAAGAAGTCAGACAGCTTGCGGGTCAGCTCGACCAGCTCAGGGGGAGAGAGGCGCTCATGGATGCGCTCGAGCGCGCCGGGGCCGGTGATGGCCTGCACGCGGGCGCCCAGGTCGACCACCTGGCGCACGACGAAGACTTCGCCCTGCAGGGCTCGGGGGATCATTTGCCAGGATACTTCTTCGACTCGCCTCGATGGCCTGCGATGGCGTTCTGGTAACATCCGTTTAACAGGTTTACTTTCGGGCAAACTCTCGGCAACGGCCCGGACAAACGGCTGGCTTAGCATCAAGAGAGCAAAACCAAGGAGGCACTCCCCGTGATGATGATGCGCTGGCTCGTTCTGCTCATTCTGTTGGTGGCCGCCGGTTGGTGGTGGACGCATCCCTCGCCAGACGGCGTTCGTCAGGAAGTGGAGCGAGCGCTGGACGCCCACCTCGGAAGCCGAGGCTATTCGCTGTCCGTGGCCGTGACGGTGGATCGCTCCGCGCTGGAGCGCACGACCACCGACGTGGGGGGAGCCGAGCCTTCCGTGGTGGTGGGCTCGCAGGTCGCCAGTGAGCAACACCAGCCGGGCAACTATGACAACCAGAAACAGTCCCTCAAATACGAGCACGACCAGACGAGCGAGCGTCAGGTCTGGAACGAGCCCCGGGTGACTCGGATCGATTGTGCGGTAGTGGTCTACGGCCCGCTCGACCCGCAGGCCAGAGCGGCGGTGGAGGAGCTGGTCATGGCGGCCGCCGGCATGCAGCTCGAGCGGGGGGATCGGGTGGTGGTGGTCAGCAGCCGGCAGCGTCCAGGCTTTGACTGGGCCGGGTCGGCCTGGATGGCTCTGGTGGGGGTTCTTCTGACGGCTCTCAGCGGTAGGGCCGGGTCTCTCGCTCGTCGCTGAGTCGCAGTCGGGCGGGCAGGTCGGCTGGTTGCAGCGGGAAGTAGATCACCATGCGGGCCTGGCGCCCGGCGGGGAGGTCGAAGCTTCCGAAGGTGCGCACCAGCCCCTGCCCCCGGTCCACCCCGGCGTCGGTGGGCGGGCGCACCAGCTCGCCGCCGGCGCTGACCAGCGTCAGGAAGTCCTGCCAGTAGACTCGCTGGCTCTCACGGGCGGGATTGCGCACCGTGACGTGGGCCAGCAGGTTCTTTCGATCCGGCGTGACCTCGACGTTCTCGAGCCGGACGACCAGCACCGGGTCGGGGAGCACGACCGGAGTCTTGACCGGTTCCTGTGCTTCAAGGCCCCCCAGGAGGAGCAGCAGCAACAGCCACCTCAGTGGCTGTGACCGTGGCCTTTCTTCTCGGGATGGCGCTTTTGCTCGGCGTAGAGCGCGATCAACTCGGCCGACTCGACCAGTCCGCCCACGAACAGGGCTGAGACGTTCATGTCGGAATTGATGAAGCCGCGCAGGCCCTCCTTGAGGAACTGCCCGGGGAAGGCCCCGATGTTGTTGGCCAGCTCGTCGTTGAGCTTCTCCTCGGGCACACCGAGCCTGCGCAGGCCCTGGTTGGCCACTCGCCCGCTATCCTGGCCCAGGTTGCGGAAGCCTTGCGAGAAACGCGGCCCGAACATGGGGCCCACGCCGCCGGCCAGCGCGCTGAGGCTGACCGTCAGGGCCATCCCGGCCGGCGCCTGCCCCAGGGCCACCAGGGCGCCGCCCAGGGCCGCTCCCGTGGCCGCGCCTACAGCCACCTTCTTCCAGGTGGGCTCGTCCTCCAGGCAGGCTCCCACTCCCGAGCCGATGGCTCCGGCCAGTTTGGACGTGCCCGGCAAGAAGAGCCCGTTGATCAGGGTGGCGTTGCCCGAGGCGTCGCGCACGCTGGCTGCCTTGTCGCCCCGGAACGAGTGGAGCCCGCCGAGCAGGCAGCCGCCCACGACCTGGGCCACCCCCACCGGGCCGGTCAGGCTGCCCAGGCCGGCCGCTGCGGCCGCCCCGAAGGCGGCTCCGGCTGCCAGCGCCAGGGCGCGCGAGCCGGTTTTGCGCGAGACGAAGGTGGAGGCCAGCGAGGCTCCCGAGGCCACGATCACGCCCTCGAGTCCCATGAAAGCGAATCCGGCCGGGATGGAGTGGAACATGGGCTGGATGTAGCTGTTCTCCTCCAGGTCGCCGTCGGTGCTGGAGCGAGGTTGCGTATAGCGATCGAGCCATCCGAGCGGGCCGGGCAGGCTGGAGGTCGGCTCCTTCTCGGGCTCTGCGGCCTTTCGAGGACCGTGCTGGGTGCAGGCCGGCATCGGCAGGGTGGCGGTCACGTTCATCGCCTGTGCAAGTTGCCACCTGGAACTGAAAAAAACCTGAAAGGCAGTTTTCTGGCGGTCGTCGTATGATCCCTCAAATGGTCTTCCGTTACCGCGTCCTGGACGCGGCCAGCAAGAGTAAAGACGGTTTCATCGAGGCCGAGTCCGAGGATGCGGCCCGGCGCGGGCTTGAGCTGCAAGGTTACTTTGTTACCGAGCTGGGAGAGGCCGATTCCGGCACCCTGGAAGAGCTGGCCCGTCAGAAGGCCGCCGAGGAGCGATTTCGGCGACTCGAGGAGCTGGCCGCGCAGCCTCGCAAGCGCCGCTCGCCGGTGCCGCTGCTGGTCTTCTTGACCTTCCTGGCCATCGGAGGCTGGTTCGGCTACGAGAACTGGAAGGCACCGGTCCTTCGGCCCGATCCCAGCGTGCCCACACCCACCGAAGCGCGTCAGTACAAAGTGGTGGTGAGCGGCCGGGTGGATAAGCCGGTCGACCGCTTCACCTACCTGGCTTTCAGCTTTCCGGAGGTACCCGTTCAGTTCGACCAGGGTCTGCTGGACTTTGGCGAGGACGGAAATTTCAAGACCGAGTTGACCTTCTTCAGCTACAAGAAGCCCACCAAAATGGTGCTCAAGGTGACCCGGGGAGACTATCAGGACCGTGAGCTCGAGCAACCCCTGGAAGGCAGCGGCCCGCTCTCGGCGACGTTTCCTGCCGTCACCCTGGACAAGACGCTGAAGTAGCCGGCTGGAACAGGGCTCTGAGGGCCTCGTGGGTGACCGGCTTCTCCAGCACCGGGAGCCCCAGAGTGGACCAGCCAGCTGGCTCGTGAAAGGCAGCCGGGAAGAGGGATAACAAGGCCAGGCCCGCCTCGGGGCGAAGCTCGCGGCAGGCCTGCAGGGGGCCGGCGATCTCCCCGTCGAGGGTGAAGAGATCGGCCAGCACCCAGTCAAGCGACTGCTTGGAACGCAGAACCCGCAGGGCCTCGCGCGGGGTGCGCGCCTCCAGCACCTGCGCTCCCAGGTCCTCCAACACGGCGCGCAGCACCTGGCGCTCGAGTCCATGCCTGTCGAGCAGCAGCACGGTGGCGGGCAACTCCAGGCGCTCGACGGGCTTACCTGGGCAGGGCAAGAAGAGCCGAAAGGCCGTTCCCAGACCCTGGCGGGTGGCCAGTCCCAGCTCGCCGCCCATGCTCCGGGTGAGCGAGTAGACCGTGCTCAGTCCCAGCCCCGTGCCCTTGGATTTGGTGGTGAAGAACGGCTCGTAGAGGTGGGGGATGATCTCGGGCGGAATTCCGCCCCCGGTGTCCCAGACCGTGATGACGGCGTAGCTCCCGGCGGGCAAGGAGAGACCTCGGCCCACATAGTCGGAGGGCAGGTCGATCCGGCCCGCCTCTACCCCCAGGTGGCCCTGGTCTTCCAGCGCGTCCACGGCGTTGACCACCAGGTTCATCACCACTTGCTCGAGCTGGGTGGGGTGCACCTCCACCTCCAGGCCCTCGGAGCCCACTTTCCAGTGAAGCTGGATATCTCGGCTGAGCAGAGGGGTGATCAGCATCTTCATGCTGGGCAGCCAGTGGTTGAGATCGAGCTGCTGAGGGGCTTCGCCGCGCTGGTCACGGGCGAACTGCAAGAGCTGGTTGACCAGGCTGGAGGCCTTCTGTCCGGCCACGGCGATCTCTTCCACGTTGGAGCGCATGCGCTGGTCCTCGGTCAGCTTGAGCAAGATCTGGCAGTTGTTCAAGATGACGGTGATCAGGTTGCGGAAGTCGTGCGTCATCCCGGCCGAGACCCGACCGATGGCCTCCATCTTCTGGGCCTGAAAGAACTGTTGCTGGCTCTGGTGGAGACTTCGCTCGCTCTTGAGCCGTTCCACGTTGTAGCGGATGGTCCGATAGAGCTGGCCGTGCTCAAACTCGCTCAAACAGAGATGATCGTGGGCGCCGTGACGGAGCGAGGCCAGGCCCAGCTGGTGGTTCAGGTCCTCGGTCAGGACGATCAGGGAAGACCAGGGTGTTCGGCGCTTGAGCTCGCTCAGCGAGCCCAGTCCCTCAGGGGTGGCCTCCAGGTCGATCAAGAGTGCGTCGAAGGGCTCCTCCTTGAGGTAATCGATGGCGTGCTCCCAGTCGTGGGTGGTGACCAGGTCGCACACGATCACCCCGCCGAGGGCCTGTTCGACGGCCTCTTGCAGGGGGACGCTCCGGCTCAGGAGCAGCAGGCTGAGGGGGATGGAGTACACCGGGCGGGGAAGTTCGGGACCACGGGGGCCTTTGTCCTGTTCCAGTGGCAGGCGGCCGGGTTTCTGGCCTCGAATTGCTCCCTGATGACGACTGACCTGGGGCGCGTGGTGCTCGGGCTGAACCTTGCCCGAATCTCGGTGCTGGTGAGCTTGCTGCTGTCAGCGCTCGCGTTTTACCTGGAGGCTCGTTCGGCGTGGTGGATCCTTGTCATGGCCCCGGGTGTCTTGCTCTGGCTGGCAGCTCAGGTCTTGTTCCTCTCCAGCCCCGCCGGTCGCGGTTGGGCTTTCGGGTCGGCGATCTGCTCGGCCCTGGCCACGGTCGGGGTTCTCTTCTCGGCGGGGGCGATAGCCGCGCTGGTTCCGCTCTCCATCGTCCTGACCCTCTTGTTCGCCATGCGCGTGGCCTCCTACGTGGGCCAGCCGAAGCTGGCAAGAAGCGGAGGGCTGCTCATTCTGGGGCCCCTCGGCTTGCTTGCCATGGCGCTGATCAGTCCGATGCTCGGTCTGGGCCTGATGCTGGTGATCATCTTCTGGCTGGCCTTCTTCTCGAGCGTGCTGGGGCAGGTGGCCCGGGCGGTCGAGGTCTACCTGGAGAATTGAGAACAGGTCAGGGGCGTCACGTCAGCGCCTCAGCCACTGCGGGTCGACCCACTCCAGCCCCGCGGCCACGTTCGGGGTGAGGACCCGCAGGTTGGTTCCGGTGCGCTCGATCGTGGCGGTCGCATAGTCTGCCGTCCAAACTCCCGGCGTCAGGTCATGAATGAAGCACAGGCGCAGACTGTCGGGTGCCCAGCGTGGCTGGTCGGCGTCGTAGGGCAGGTTGTTGAAGGCGCCCACCGTGCCCGGGCCGCCGGCAACGTAGGTGTAGGGGGCCACCAGCAGAGTGGTGTCCGAGCAGGCGATCCAGTTCCCGTCCGGTGAGTAGCTCGGGCATCTGGTCAGGCCCGAGCGAATGCTGGCCTGCCACGTCAGCGCGCGGGTGGCGGTGTCGTAGCCGATCTCCTTGAGCTCGTTGCTCAGGCTGTCGACCACCAGCAGCCGATCCCCATTGGGGTGAACGTCGAACCCGCTGCCCTGGGTCAGAGCGATCGTGAACGGGGCACCGTTGAGCTTCTTGTAGCTGTTGGGGGCAAGCGTTTCCGGGTGGCTGCCGTCGGGATTGACCAGGTAAAGGTCCCAGTCGGTGGACGAGTTGGTCAACGCATCCTCAAAGAAGATCTTGGTTCCCAGCGGGTGCCAGCGAATGATTGAGCTATATCGCGGCGGCCTGGCAACGCGAACCTGACCCGAGCCGTCCCGGTTCATAAGCCAGACCTCGCCGTTGCGCGAGAAGGCAACCTTGGTTCCATCGGGAGACAGCACGGGGTAGCGGTCCTCGGTGCCCGGCGCCTCGGCCAGGCGGCGGGGGGCCGTGCCGTCGGTGTTCATGGTGTAGAGGTCGTAGACCCCCGGCCCGCGACTGGAGCTGCTCACCAGCAACAGCTCCTTCTCGAGGGTCTCTACGGTGCCGGTCGAGCCCACGATGGCGGTGACTGCGCCGCCCTTGAGGTCGGTCACCAGGCAGGAGAGGTGGTACTGCTGGCCGGCCGTGGCGCCGGGCGGAGGAGCCCACTCCCAGAGCGACACCCAGGCGTTGGCCGTCTGATCCCAGCTCATCCGGGTCACGGCGCTGGTCGAGAAGGCGCCGCCGGGGCTCTCCTGGCAGCGCCACTGGCAAAAGAGGGGATCGCCGTCGGGATCTCTGGCCTCCACCTGCAAGCTCAGGAAGCGCCCCAACTGCACGGTTGCATCGACGCCGGCGGGTAGCGTGCCGGGCAGCGGCTGCGGTAGGACCACAACGCTCCCGGATACTTGCGGATCGACGTTGGCTCCCGAAGGGAATGGAGGGGGTGGAGCGGGAGCAGCCGCAGGG
The DNA here is from genome assembly GCA_045863235.1 of Candidatus Xenobia bacterium. Lineage (GTDB taxonomy): Bacteria > Vulcanimicrobiota > Xenobia > Xenobiales > QWHO01 > QWHO01. Next base: position 21,125 of record BTUM01000083.1, read on the forward strand.
GTGGAGCGGCCTTGCAGCAGCGTCAGGCCAGTCCCGCCCTCCACGCCCGAAACCACCCGTACCAGGCCGTTCTGACCCACCAGCACGGTCACCGGGTGATGCAGGTTGTCGACCTGAAACGACGGCCCCCCGGCCACCGAGGCGGTCGCGTAGGTCAGGCCCGCGCACGCAAGCAGGCGGTAGGTTCCGTCGCCATGTGGAAGGTTCGAGACCACCGCGCCGCCGGGCGTAAACACCAGCACCGGATCGGCCGGGAAAGGAAGCGCCCAGTTCCCGCTCAAACTGAAGGATGCGCCGCTCATGGCGGCGACGGGAGCGCGCGACCAGGCCGGGCCCGGCCAGGTCCCGGCCACCAGGTAGGTGTCGGCTGTTTCGTCAGCCCGCTCGATGGTGCGCACAATGCGGGGAAGGCTCTCCCCCTCCATCACGTAGAGCGACTGGGTGTGCGGCACCGACCCGTTGGCGCTGGGCAGACAGACCGCCACGGGAATCTGCTCGGCCAGGGCCCGCTGGCGAGCGGCCCGCAACTCGGAAGCCAGCAGCTCGGCCGCCGCCCTTGTGCCCCCGCGCTCCTTTGCGCCCGGGCTCGCGGTCAGCGCCAGTCCGGCCATGACCGTCAGCAGGGCCAGCAAGACAAGCATTTCGGCCAGGCTAAATCCGCGTCTCATGGGGCCCCCCGGTATTGGAGGCGCAGAAGCTCGAACGTGCGGGCGTCGATCTCGGCCTGCACGATGCTGCGGGCGGCCGGACGCGTGCGCTCGCCCAGCACGCCTTCCGAACGGATGCGGAGCAGGTAGTAGGGATCCTTGGCAGTGCGCACGTCTACGATGACGTTATAGCTCCCCACCACGGTGGTGGAGTCCACCGCCCGAACCTCTTCCGTGTAGGCGAAGACGTCCTGAGCGTCCCCGCCCGGCGGAGGATAGTAGAGAATGCGCGCGAGTTTGCCGCGCGCGTCGGCCAGCCCGGCCCAGGCCAGGGCGCGCGCTTCGGCGGCCCGGGCGGTCGCCTGGGTGGTCTTCATGGCGCCCTGGCTCTGACTCACCATGGCCACGCCCAGCAAGAAGAAGAGCGTGGTCAGCAGCAGCACGAAGACCAGCACCGAGCCTCTTAGGGACGCGGGCGATAGACGCGGCTCTTGCATTCGAGCACTCTCCCTTCCAGGCTTACGGTCAGCGTGAGTTCCAGGTTGTCATCGCCCAGGCGCTGGCAGGAGAAGCTGTCGAATGGCTCTCCTGCCATCAGCCCGGTGGTGGTGCCCCCCAGAGTTGCCTCGCGCCAGATCTGGCGGCTCACCAGGTGGTAGCGGATGGTGGCCAGGCGGGCAGGGGGAGCGAGCACGAAGGGCGAGGTGGCCGGGAACGGGGGCTCGGGGATGGGGTCGAAGTCGGGATCGATGAGCTGGAAGGTCAACTCATTGCTCGTCGAGCCCGGCCCGGGGTCGAGCACCGCCTGGCACTGCTCGAGCTCATCGCGCAGACTCTGAAGCAGGAGCAAGCCAGTGAGCGAGTCCTGGCCCTGCCTCTGCAGGCGTCGAAAGCTCGTGCCGTAGGCCTGCATGATCTGCCCGGTCATGGCGATGAGGAGCAAGAACAACACGAGCACGGTGAGCGCCTCGACCAGCGTGAAGCCGCGTGACCTCCTGTCGTCGCTCACGGGGCCGCTCCTGTCGTGGCGGAAAGCTCTCATTGCAGCACGACCCGCACCTTCGCGCTGACCGGCTGCCAGCGATAGGACCCGCGCACCTCCAGGTCGACCATACCGGGCACGAGCTGCGGCGGGCCCAGGGGCGGGACGAACTCATGCTTGTAGGAGACCGAAGCGCCGTTACGAGTGGTGGCCACGAAGCTGCCGTTGCCGGTGATCGGGAGGGCGCTCCAATCGAAGGTCGCATCGGGGATGGGACGGCCTGCCCCGTCGAGCAAGCGCGCGGTCAACGTGGTCGTCTGGCTCGGGGCCACCGGGTCGGCCGCTCCCGAGCGCGTGATCTCGATGCTAGCGGGGCTCCGACCGGGCTCGTCGAGGTAAGTGACGAGCCGTACTGAGCGGCCAGAGGCCCAGGCGACCTCGACCTGGACCGGCACTACCGTGCGGCTCAGGATAATCGGATCGGCCTCTTGCGCCTCCATGGTCGAGCAGGGCGCGAACAGCCTTCGTCCGTCCTCCTCCACCCTCACGTGCGCCTGGAGGCCCGGGAAGTCGGGATCGGTGATCGTGCGGCCATCCCAGGCGCTCCAATCGCTCGAGAAGTTGGTCGCCACCTCGGCCCAGCGCCGGATGTCCGCCAGCACGTTCTCGGCCAGCAGGCTGGCGCGGGCGCAGCTGTCAGCGCTCCGTGCAATCAGCAGGCTGCTGGAGATCAGCTGGGTCACAACCAGCAACACGGCAAACAGAAGGCCGACGGCCAGAACTACCTCGGGCAAGCTGAGACCGCGTCGAGTCATCGGGTCATTTTAGCATGTCCGGGTTGAGAGATCGCCTACTGGACCTGGCAGATGTTACGAGATTGCTCACAGGTTCAGCAGCGCCCTCTGGCGCAGCTCCTCGAGCACGATCGAAGGCTCCATACCCAGCTCTCTTCGCAACAGTTTGCGGGCAAGCTCGTACTGGCGCACGGCCATCTCAGCCCTCCCCTCGGCCAGGTAAACCTTCATGCTCAGCGTGTGGCCATCTTGACAGCAGGGATCATAGCGCAAGATGGCCGAGGCACAATCCTGGGACTGCTGCAGTCGCTCATGCTGCAGGGCCAGCAACCCGAGTTGGCGCAGCACCGCGATGAGCCGCTGCTCGAGCCCGACCCGGTAGTCGAGCGCCCACTGGTGGTAGCAGCCCTCGAGGTAGGTACCGCGCAGCAGCGGCAAGATGCGGCCGAGTTGCTCGAGGGCCGACTCGGATTGACCCGCAGACTCAAGTCGCGGAGCCTCGGAGAGGGCTCGCTCGAGCTCTTCGAGGTCGTGCCAGTAGGGCCACTGGCGGTCGAACTGGAGGAACTCGCCCTGACGCGACAAGTAGTCGAACTCGCCGTTCCAACTCGGCGGCCGCAGGCATTTGCGCAGGATGGACGTCGCCTGGGAGAGATTCTTGCGGCCCCGCTCCACGTTCTCGGGCCAGAAGTCCTCCACCAGTTGATCCACCACGAAGCGCCGACCCGGCTGCGAAGCCAGCAGCGCGAAGAGATAGCGCACTTTCTGGCTTCGCCACGACTTCTCGTCTACTATGTCCTCACCCCGGTAGACCTCAAAGGCTCCCAGCGAGTACATTCGCAGGATCGGAGGCTGCTGGTGCTCGACGTCCCGTCCGAAGCGCTGAAGGGCCCGCTCGGCGGGCGTCGAGCCGGCCTGGCGCCAGGCGCGTAGGGCGGGCAAGCACCAGGGTGTGCAGCGCATCAAGACTTCCTGGTTCTCTGGCGATAGCAGCGGCCCCAGAGCCTCGTCGTCGCGCACTCCGGCAAGCACTGCCGCGGCGAGTCGGGCACGCGCCTCCTGGGCCGGGAAGCGCAGTTGAGCGAAGAGCTCGCAAGCACGGCGCGCATAGCTGGCATTTCCAGTGAGAAGGGCCGCCTCGACGCAGGTCGAGGCATACGGGGAAGAGCCGAGCAGGCGCGCCTGCTCGGCGGCTTGATCGGCCAGCTCGACCATTCGATGCAGGCGGGCTCGCGTGAGCAGGGCCTGCACCCCCTCCCAGCTCGGTCGCTCGGTGAGCAACGGGCTGGCCAGAGCCAGGGCGGCGTTACGAGGGTCTCCCGCAGCCTCCAGGGCGCGGGCCAGGGAAAGCAGTGCCTGGCGTCGCCCGGCGGTGCACTCTTGCTCGGCCGGGGCATCGACCGCGTCGAGCACCTCAAGCAGGCGCGGCTCGAACCGTCCGGAGTTGCGGCTCTCCAGCGCCCGCGATAGAGCCACTCCGGCGATGGGCCCGAGCTCGATCGCCTCGATGGCTACCGCCGCGATCTGGGCCTCGAGGCGTGAGCCTTCATCCAGGCCGTCTAGATCCTCCACCAGGTTGCGCACCGTCTCGGGCAGAGAAGGGAGCAGGCCCTGCATCAGCTCCTCTCCTCCGGCCCGCTGGGCCGCCGCGATCAGCGTGGCCATGCGCACGGCGGTGGCCTCTTCCGTTGGCACGCCCAGGTGTGCGCAGATCCGCGCCGCCAGATCGGCCGCCTCGAGTGGGTCGCGCGTCTTGAGCGTGCGCGCCAGCGACTCCACCGCCGTGAGCAGCGCCTTGATCAGCTCTGACTCGCGTGTGCTGTGCTGACGTTTCTGGCGCACGTCGGCCAGCACGCGGTGGACCGATTCGAGGAATTCCTCAGCCATGAAGGGCTTGCGCAGGTAGTCACCCACGCCCAACTTCACGGCGCGCACCGAGTCGGCCTCGCTCGAGTAGCCGGTGATCACGATGCTGCCGATCCCCGGAGTCTGCTTCTGCACGTGCGCCAGCGCGTCCAGGCCGTCCATTCCTTCCATGCGGATGTCGGCCACGATCAGATCGAACGCCGCCCCGCTGGCATGGTGCACAGCCTCCTCACCGCGCGAGGCGATGTGCACGCTGAACCCCTCGTCCTCCAGCACGCCCTGCAGCACCGAGCGCAGGTCTGGATCGTCCTCCAGCAAGAGAATGCGGCTCATGGGCGGGTCACTCCGACGGCTCGGCAGGCTTTCCCTGCAGCCGGAGCAGGAAGTGAGCCCCCGGATGATCGGGCTCCAGCACCAGCTCTCCGCCGTGCTGCTTGACGATTTGCAGGCTCACCGACAGCCCCAGGCCGGTCCCGCGCCCCACGGGCTTGGTGGTGAAGAACGGGTCGAAGATCTTGTCGCGCACTTCGCTCGGAACGCCCGGACCATCGTCTTCGACGCGAAGCTCGACCCGGTCGTCCCGGGCGGCGGTGTGAATGGTGACCCGGCTGCGCGCGGCATCGCGCGCGTTGACGAGCAGGTTGAGCACGACCTGCTGCAGTTCCCCGGCGTTGGCCCGCACCGCAGGCAGCTCTTCGAGCTGAGGCTCGAGGGCAATGTTTGCCTCACTGTACGAGTGACGCACGATTTCCAGGCTGTCCTGCACCACCTGGTTGAGGTCCACGTCGGTCTGCACCCGGGAACCCTCGCGGGCATAGTAGAGCAACCGCGCGACGATCTCCTGGGCGCGCTCGAGCGATGTCATGGCGGTGGTCAGGTGATGCTTCGAGCGCTCGGGTCGCTGCTCGAGCAGCCGGCTGGCCTGGCTGATGGCGACCTTGACCGCACCGAGCGGCGAGTTCATCTCATGGGCCACCCCGGCGGCCAGTTGGCCGACCGCGGCCAGCTTGGCCGACTGGATCAGCTGAGCCTCCGACTCCTGCAGGAGTCGATGGGCTTCGGCATTCTGCAGGGCGATGCCAGCGTGAAAGGCCAGGATTCCCATCAAGTGCTGGTGCTCGCGCGTGAGCGCCCCGCTCTGGCGGGCACTCACGACCACGCCGTAGTTTGAGCCGACCAGGGGAAAGGCGAGCAGGCAGGCCATTCCCTGCCGAGCGTATGGCGAGCCATCCATCTGCTCGAGCAGGAGCGGCGCCTGACGCTCCTGCAAGAGCTCGAGCAGAGGGCCCTCGGTGATCAGCTCGTACTGGTCGTGCGGCACCATCGCGCCAACCCACTGCTCGAGGTGCTCGAGGGGCTGGCGCAGGTTGCTCGAGAGCGCTCGCGAGGCCTCCAGCAAAAGGTCGAGGCGGGCGAGCCAATCCTGCAGCTTGCGGGCTGTGCGCGCGCCACGCTCGGCGTCCTGGTAGCGACCGACCGAGTGCAAAGCGACACCTGCCTGACGGGCCAGCACCGAGATCAGGTGGACCTGCCGCTGCGAAAGGGTCTGGGGTCCGCCCACGTAGAGCACGCCCAGGTCTGCGATGGGCGCGGCCACACAGCGCTCGACGAAGACCTGAGAGGTGGCTTGCACCGGCTGGCCCGATTCATGAGCCTGCTCGGCCGCCTGCTCGCGCAACCCCAGCAGGTCCCAGGAGCGCAGTTTCTCTGCCAGCGGGCTGCGGTAACGCAGGGGTGCCAGTCGGCCCTGCTCGACGACGAAGATCACCACGCTCTGGCTGGGGATGATCCGGTGGGTGGCATTCAAGATCAGCTCCAGCACGCGCTCGCGTGAGTCGGCCGAGGTGAGGCGGGCGGTCAGCTCGTCGAGCAGCGAGAAGGCGTCGACCTGCTCGTGCAGGGTGCGGCGAGCGTCGCCAAGCACCTCCTGTGTCTCCTCGAGCTCGCCCTCCAGTCGCCGGATCTGCCCGGCCATCCGGTTGCGCACGAACAGTTCGGCCTGCTCGGCTTCCAGGCGGGCTGTGCGCCAGAGCCAGGGGAGCAGCGCGACGACCCAGAGGCCGCGCCAGGGGTCCTGCATCATCAGCAGGGCCACCAGCGCGCCCAGGCCTATGGTGGCCAGCCGCAGCGGGAGGGCGCGCAGGAGCACACGGTCGCCCCTGGTGTTGAGCAGCATGTGCAGGGCCAGGTAGAGCTGCCCTGCTGCCAGAACCGCAATTAGAATCGGCACGGGAGACCCGGCCCAGGAGGAGCCGCTCACTTGCTGCAAGACGGCCAGCGAGGCCAGGGTCGGCATGGCGTCGAGCAACAGCTCATGACCCGTGAGTGCGGCCGACCGGGCCGGACGGAGGGCTGCTCGAGCTCCCAGGCCGATGGTGACGAGCACGGTGGCCCAGCCGTAGCCGTACAACAGGGCGGCCGCCAGATAGAAGAGGTAGGCGCCCGAGAGGAAGCCATACCCGAGGAGGCGGGGGGCCCTGAGCTCGGCGACCACGGCGCCCAGAATCAGCAGCAACAGCCCGGGCCCCGGTGGAGGGGGACCGGTGCTGAGAGCTCCCCAGAGCCACAGGGCCAGGGCTCCGACGCTCAGGATGCGAGTCACCCCTGGAACCTAGCACCGCGGAAGCTGAACGTCCAGTCATGGTTGTTGTCGCTCTGGTGGTGATGGATTACAATGCTCAGGCCATGAGCGACCAGACTCTGCGCTGCAGCCGCGACCAGCTCATGCTGATGACGCGGCAGTTTGCCTGCCTGATGAGCTCGGGCGTAGGTGTGGCGCGCGCTCTTCAGACTCTGGCTGAGACCGAGGCGGAGCCGGGCCTGAAGCAGGCGCTGACTCAGATCCACGCGGATATCTGCCGGGGTCAGTATCTCTCCCGGGCCTGCGCCCGGCTGCCAGGAATTTTCTCGCCGGTCTATGTGGCCATGATCGAGACGGGCGAGTCCAGCGGCCGACTGAACGACCTGCTCCACCGTATGGCGTGCTGGCTCGAGCGCGAGTCGGATCTCCTCAAGCGGCTGCGCTCGGCTCTGATCTACCCCCTCACGGTCCTGACTCTTTCCTTGCTGATGCTTGTGGTCGTCTTCCTGACCGTGATCCCGGGTTTCTTGCAGGTCCTGATCGATGCCCGCGTGCCCCTGCCCTGGATGACCCGACTGACCTTCGCCCTGGCCGCTGCTGTGGCGAGCCCAGCGGCCTGGTTGCTGGCGGGCTGCCTGCTCCTTTTGCTGGCCGCGTTCGTGCGCGAGCGATTGGCCAGCGAGGCCGGTCGCGAGCAGCTCTACTCGCTGGCCCTGTCCGTTCCGGGCCTGCGCGAGCTTTTGACCTACGCCGCGGCGAGCCGCTTTGCCTCGGCCATGGCGGTGTTGCTGAACGCCGGGGTCGACCTCCTGAAGAGCCTGCGTCTGGCTGCTCGCGTCAGCGGCAGCCCGGCACTCGTGCGCGAGCTCGAGGACGTGGTTCAGGCGGTGAAGGACGGCCAGGTGCTCTCGCAGAGACTGGCCGAGAGCCCTCACTGCCCGGCAATGTTGGCCCAACTGGTGGCAGTGGGCGAGCAGTCGGCCAAACTCGCGGAGATGTTCTCGCGCGGCGGCGAGTTCTACACTCTGGAGGTGCATCATCGCGTGGAGAGCCTGATGGCGCTGCTCGAGCCGGTGATGCTGGCCGGGCTGTCGCTTTTCGTGGGCTTCACGGCGGTTTCGCTGATGCTGCCACTGTATCGCATGGTGTCGTCGATCGCATGACCTGGAGTCGTTTGAAGGTCGAGCGTTCGGTCTTCACCGAGTTGTTACGCTGGACCTCAAGCTTTGCTTAGCGTCGTCCGGGTCTGAACCAGGTCAGGCCCCGGTTAGGTCCCGGGGGCATCCGGCCATCGGAAGTCAGGCCCGAAGAAACGTCTGCGCCCGCGCCGGAAGAGGCTACGAAACCGTCACCGCCCGCCACGGGCACTCCCAGAAGGTTGGCCACGCGCTGTGCATAGGCACGGCCGGCTCCGGTGCCCACATTGCATGCCAGCAGAACCACCGACATGCCTTCTTGCCAGTTTCCGCTCTGCCGGATCCGCTGGGCCAGATCCTCCGGGCCGATCTCCCGGCTGGTGGCCGGAAGGCCGAAGGCCTCGGACCAGTATCTGACAACGCTTGGCATCAACCGCTGATCGCTGATGATCTCGCTGTTTCCGTGGCCGGTCACGACGAACATGCTCGGGTCCTTCGTCGCTGGGTGGTCAAGCCCGGTTCTGGCTTCGTCGAAGGGGCCAAAGAAGTCCAGGCTGCGAGGATTACCTGAGACCAGGCGTCCGAAGAAGTCGCTGACCGATGAAACAAGAGACCGGTCCGTAGTTGGGGGCAGGGGGGTAGCCGGGCTGGTCGGCGCGGCGCCCGCGGTAGCGGCGGACGGCGTGGCGGTAGGCTCAGCGGTAGGCTCGGCGGTAGGCTCGGCGGGTCGCTGGGCGGGCCTGGCTACAGTCTCCGGTATCCGGGCCGGTGCTCCTACCGTCAGGCGCTCCATCTCCTGCGGAGTCAGGGGAGACCCGAACCTCACCGCCTGCTCCATCTGCTGCGGGGTCAGCCCCGAGCGGTTGGTCACGACGGGAGTTGCGTCAGGTCTACCCACAGCGGGAGACGTGCCATCCGAGGAAGCCACGGCTTGCTCCATCTGCTGTGGGGTCAGGCCCGAGCGGTTGGTGGTCAGAGGGGCGTCTTCGGCAGGTGCCACTATCTGCAGGCCCGAGCGGTTTTCGGTCACGCGGGCGCCGTCATCAGTCCAGTTCTCGTACGAGAAGTCCCAGCGGCCGTCCCGTCGAGGCGCACCCTGGCGAGTGCGGTTGACCATGATGTTGTCGATGTCGGCCCGGATGGCGTGGATCACCTCGGACGCAGGCCCCGTGGAGGGGCCGTCCTCCTCGAAGCTCTCGTCGCCGCCGCCATCGCCTTCCGGGAGGTCCGCGGACTCGGCTTCGAGCGTCTCCTGGTTGGCGGTCTGGATGATGGAGGTGAGCAGGGAGCCGATCCGGCCGGTGTCGCCCGTATGCAGCGACTCGGCCAGTTGCACGAGCTGGACGGCGTTCGTGTTGGCATTGCCGAGCTCGACCTCGCTTGCGCTCCCGACCGCGCCCAGCAGGGCGGCCTGCAGGTCGAGGTCTTCGCCGTTGAGGCCCTGGCTGGCGAGCGTGGTCGTGAAGCCGCGGGAGAGGTCGCCCACCACTTCGACCAGGCCAGGATTGGCTCCAGCGTCCAGCGCGGCGTCCACGGCCAGCCCCTCGGCGCCGGCTCCGGCCAGCCCGGCGAGCTGGCCGGTCAGCAGGCCCTGTAGATCAATCTGACCCGTGGTGGCGAGCTGGTTGGTCGCGCCCGCCACCAGGTTGCGGGCCGCGGTGCCCAGCACGTTGGCATACTCGGCTACGTTCCCGCCGGCCTGGGTGGCCAGGCTGGTGACGCCAGTCTGGGCGCTCTGGGCGAGGGCGCCGCCGGCCTGGGAGAGCAGGTAGGCCTGGACCGCACCCACGACCCCGGAGTTGGGATCGGCGTCGGCATCGCCCGCCAGTTGGGCATGGCCGGCCATGTTGGCGCCCGCCACCGCCATGATGCCCGCGCCTACGCCGGCGCCCACGCCGGTCATCACCAGGGCCTGGCCCACCTGGTAGGCGACCTGGTCCACCTGGTCATATTCGGCGGTCCGGCGCGCGAGCTCGGCGAAGGTGTCATTGCCGGTCTCGTTGGCGTGGGCGATCACGTCCACGGTGGCCTCCTGGTGGCCGACCACCTGGGACAGGAAGCCCTCCTCGTCGCCCAGGAGCTCCATGCCCTGGCGCAGCGGGCGGTTGAGGAACCGGTTGACATCCGAGACAGTGTCGGCGGCCAGCTCGCCGAGCTTGCCGCCGGGGAGGACGCGCGCCAGGTTGTTGAGCAGGCTGCCGAACAGGCCGCCCCGGGGGCGGGAGGTGCCGATGTGGGCGTTGCCGCCGTCGAGGTAGAGGCCGTCGATGTTCAGGCCGCCGTTGCCGGTGTCGATAACGCCGCCCGCCTGCAGGTAGTCGGCCGGGATGTGGGACAGGAAGTAGACCCCGGTCTCGTGCTCGTCCGGCAGGATCAGGCGACCGTCCTCGAGCATGAAGGCTTTGCCCAGCTCGGTGTAGCCTTCGGCCATGAGCGCCTGGCGCTGGTCCTGGCCGATGACCGAGAAGGCCTCGGCGGCGGAGATGGCCTGGAAGTCCTCGTTGCCGGTGAAGGAGCCCAGGTTGACGGCCTCGAGCTTGGCGGTGGCGGCATCACCCTGCTGCTGCTCGAGCTGGGCGCGCTGCAGGTGCTGCAGGTCCAGGCCGGTGATGCCCGTGGCGATGTCGACGAAACCGACGGCGTAGGAATCGCGCTCCTGCTCATTGGGCTGGCGGGGGGCCCAGCCGTCGTTGTCGCCCTGGATCCAGTAGCCCGTCACGTCGGGCGCGCCGGCGCGGTACGCCTCGTAGCGGGCCTGGGCGGCGGCCAGGTCGGGGTTGGCGAGCAACTGCTCGTCGCGGGAGTCGAGACCATAGGTGCCGCGGGAAGTGGGGGTCTCGGCGGCTCGGGCCTGGAGAATAGCGTTCTCGACGCGGAGGATGTCGTTGCCGCGAATGCCCGTCTCGGGGTCGACATAGGCCTGGTTGTAGGCTTCACGCTCCTGCTGCGTAGGGGGACGGAGCCGAAAGCCGTCGTTGTCGCCCTGGATGTAGTATTCGGACACGTCGGGCATGGAGTTGAGGTAGGCCTGATAGCGTGCCTGCGCCGCCTGGAGGCTGGGATTGCTGGCCAGCTCACGGTCGGACTCGCTCAGGCCGGCCAGCCGCTCCGGGACATCGGGGCGCGTCTGGGGATTGGGATTCTCGCGCAGGCTGTCGGTCAGGGAGATGCTCTGCTGGACCTGCCCGGAGACGAGTTGGGCCGCGGCCTGCCAGAGGGAGTTGGAGCTGGAGGGCGCGGCCGTCTGGATGGCGGTGATGTTCCGGGTCGACTCGATGGCGCCGCCCTGCGAGGAGGCCTCGCCCGGGCTGTAAGTCGCCGACTGAGCGGACGCGGGCTCGGAGGTCGCGACGCTCTCCAGCGGCCTGACTTGAGCGCTTTGAGCTTCCGGCTCGGAGTCTCCGGCCACCTGGCTCCAGCCCCGCTGCAGCTCGTCGGACGAGGCCATCGCCTCGCGGGCCACCTCAGCCTGCTCGGCCGGCTGCATGACCGGCTGATCCGGCCGGGTCTGGGTGGCGGATGTCGATCGCAGCTCCTGGACTCGGGGCTCGAGATCGACCTGATGAACCCTCGTCGCACTCATCGCTGCCATCTTACGTCCTCCTGGCTTGTTCTGTTGACTCTGCCAGGATACGAGACCGGGGACACCATGCGTCCGACTGGACCGCTCGAGTGTTGCCAGAATGTTAACAGGTTATTGCTGAGTTGTTGCCGTCCTCGGGTTGCACCGGCGGCTCGAAGGTCGGTCGACCCGACGAGCAGCTCGTCTACCCTGGCGCGCTCGAGCACGCCAGGGTAGACCTCACAGGGCTTAACCAATCAGGGTGTCGGCGGACCCAGTGGGGGCGCGTTGCTGCCGAGTAAGTAGCTGTCTCCCTGAAGCTCCACTGTGGTTCCGGGGCTCGAGGGGACGACCTGGGTGTCCTTTGTGGTGGGCGCGACTCGCACCGTCATCGGAGCGGACTGGACCACGTCCGTCTTCGTCCAACTCCCAGCCGGCCCTCGACACATGTCGACCTGCTTTCCCTTCGAATCGGTGAACCTCTCCACCTTGCACGGGATCTTTCTCTGAACCGCCCGCATCGACGGAGCCTGGATCGTGAGCTCGCTCGGGGGCGGAGGCGTCGCTGCCGGTGGGGGAGGGGGTGGCGGTGCCTGTTGTTTCAATGCAATGCATTCGCGCTCGAGGGAGATCCAGCCCGGGGCGTTGTCACCGCTGGCGGTGCCATACTGCCCTCCGATGAGAAGGCCCATGGCGCCCACATTCGTTCCGTTGGACTTGCCGAAGTTGCCCGCCGCGTCCGCGGTCTCGCGACCGATGAACCAGGTTTCGCTGCCGACTTTCACCTCGCGGTATCCTTCGTTCCCATTCGGGTGCTTGAAGGGGAGGCAGTTGGAGACGGAGATGCCGATGCTGCCCCCGGCGACCGGGGGAGGTTGCGTGGCCGAGAATGTGACCGCCCCGGCCCTCATATTGGTCACCGGGCCTTGCACATTGACGTTGCCGCCCTGCTGGCTTACGGCCCCGGTTGTGACGGCCGCGCTGCCGCCGGCTCCACCGCCGGCGCTGACGTTCCCCACGTTGCCGCCGCCGGCGCTGACGTTTCCGACGTTTCCTCCGCGGGCGCTCACGTTGCCGACATGAGCTGCGGAAGAGTTGTGGATCGCATTGAAGTTGATCGCTGTGCTGTCCCCCCCCGTGGCGTGAGCGCCGGCGCTGGCACCTGGGGGAGACTCCGGGGGATTGGTGGCATGGGCCGTCGCAGCGAAGGCGATGGCCACGGCTCCCAGGGTTGCTTTGATCATCGATACACTCCTCTCGGTTGGGAGCAAAGCGAAGTCATGCACCCTGATAGGGGCGTCTGGCTGTACCCTGCTCCGCTGGTTTCCGGCCCGGAGGGGACGGATTGCCTCATCTACCTTAGGAGGAGGGAATGTATCGGCATTCGATTCGCTTGGCGACATGTTTCCGGGGCGTAAACAACATGTTGCCAGGTTTGTGCTGGTCCCTCTGGCGGAGTCCAGTTTGGGCCTCGAGCCAGCCGGTCAGCCGTGGCAGTCCGTCCTGGGACGCGGCAACCTTAAGTCCTCAGCCCGACCCCTCGTCTCAGAAGCTCGAGATTAAGCACGTAAAGTCCCACCGTTAAGCCGCCGAGGAGGAGCAGTCCCACCGTGACGCTGGCGTCGGAGACGCCCAGAAAGCCGTAGCGAAAGCCGTCCACCATGTAGAAGATGGGGTTGAGAAGGCTGAGCTGCTGCCAGGGCTGGGGCAGCAACTTGATGGAGTAGAAGACCCCCGCGAAATAGG
>BTUM01000084.1:0-34316 GCA_045863235.1 Candidatus Xenobia bacterium
CACCGAGCCCCCTGCCCTGAGGCACCGGGATCGCGCCTCATGAGGCGCATTTGCCCTGAACGGCGCCGTGCCTTAGAAGTCCGTTTCCGGCTCGACCACACTCCTGCGACGAATTGCGCCGACCAAATTGTACCTGGATGGATGCGGCACACCTTCACACAACTCTCAGCGTACGAGAAGGACCTTGGAGGAAGTTGCCTCGAAGGCCCGGCGATGCGCCGCTTCTTTCTTCTTTGCTTGCTCGCCCTTGCCCCGGCCCTCGCCCAGGATGAGCTCGACCGAACGGTCCTGCCCGTTCCCGAGCCCAGACGTCCAGCCATTACCGAGCTGGACGTGCGCCGGGCGAAAGCCCCGCCGCGCTTCGAGGTCAAGGCGCCCGGGCAGGCCCCCAACGTGGTGATCGTGCTGGTCGACGACATGGGTTATGCTCATCCGAGCACCTTCGGGGGCGCGATCCCCATGCCCACTCTCGACCGCCTGGCCAACTCCGGCCTGCGCTACACCAACATGCACGTGACCGCCCTGTGCTCGCCTACGCGAGCGGCCCTCTTGACCGGCCGCAATCACCATTCCAGCAACACCGGAGCGGTTCAGGACGTGGCCACCGCTTTCCCTGGCAACACCGGTGTCCGGCCCAACAGCGTGGCTCCCCTGGCCGAGATGCTGCGGCTCAACGGCTATAACACGGCCGCCTTCGGCAAGTGGCATCTCACGCCGCTCTGGGAGACCAGCGTTTCGGGCCCCTATACGACCTGGCCCACCGGCTCGGGTTTCGAAAAGTTCTACGGCTTCCTGGGCGGTGAAACCAACCAGTGGGCCCCGCTGCTCTATGATGGGGTCACCAAAGTCGAGCTCCCTCACGACCCGAGCTACCACTTCATGAACGACATGACCAACCGGGCCATCGAGTGGATCCGCTTTCAGCACGCCATGACACCCGACCGGCCCTTCTTCATGTACTTCGCCCCGGGCGCGACCCACGCACCGCACCATGTGCCCAAGAAATGGGCCGACCGTTATCGCGGCAAGTTCGACAACGGCTGGGACCGCTATCGCGAGGAGGCGCTGGCGCGCCAGATCAAGCTGGGCATCGTGCCGCCCGGCACCACTCTGGCACCCAAGCCGGCCGTGATGAAGGACTGGGACTCGCTCTCGACCGAGGAGAGGAAGCTTTTTGCCCGCCAGATGGAGAGCTATGCCGGCTATGCCGAGTACACTGATTTCGAGATCGGCAGGCTGGTTCGGGCCCTGGAAGAGCTGGGGGTCATGGACAACACTCTGTTCATCTACATCGCTGGCGACAACGGCGCCAGCGGAGAAGGCGGGCTGAACGGGACCTCCAACGAGCTGACCTACTTCAACGGGGTGCAGCAGACGGTTGGCGACCAGATGAAGAGCCTGGAGGAGTGGGGAGGAGCGGGCACCTATCCCCACTTCGCCCTGGGTTGGGCGGTGGCGGGCAACACCCCCTTTGCCTACACCAAGCAGGTAGGCGGCGACTTCGGGGGCAGCACGAACGGCATGGTCGTGCACTGGCCGCGGGGAATCCAGGCCCGGGGGGAGCTGCGCAATCAGTTCCACCACGTGATCGACCTCGCTCCCACCGTCATGGAGGTGGCCGGCCTGCCCTTCCCCCGATCGGTCAACGGAACGACCCAGAAGCCCTTCGAGGGTGTCAGCCTGGCCTACACGTTCGGCGACCCGCGGGCGCCCGGGCGCCACCAGACGCAGTACTTCGAGATCGCCGGCAGCCGAGCCATTTACCACAACGGCTGGGTGGCGCGCACCATCCATCGCGTTCCCTGGGAACCGCAGCCCCGAGCCACTCTGGAAGCCGATGTCTGGGAGCTCTACGATACGTCGAAGGACTTCAGCCTCTCCAAGAACGTGGCCTCCGAGTATCCCGAGAAGCTCAAGGAGTTGCAGGCGCTCTTCCTGGAGGAGGCGCTCAAGTACAGCGTCCTGCCCCTCGATGATCGCAGCATCGAGCGCATGGATCCGGCCCTGGCGGGCCGCCCCGACCTGATGGGGGCTCGCACCAGCCTGACCGTGTACCCGGGCATGACGGGGATGATGGAGAACACCTTCTTGAACGTCAAGGGGCGCTCCAGCACGGTAACGGCCGAGGTGGACGTCCCGCAGGGCGGCGCCCGGGGGGTCATTCTGGCTCAGGGAGGGCGCTTTGGCGGATGGAGCCTGCACCTGAAGGACGGCAAGCCAACCTATACCTATAACTGGGTGGGTTTGGAGCGCTTCGAGGTCTCTGCCCCCGACACTCTGCCCGCCGGCCAGGCCACCATCGTGGTCGATTTCGCCTACGACGGCGGGGGTCGAGGCAAGGGCGGCACGGCCACGCTCAGCGTGAATGGCAAGAAGGTGGCCGAGGGCCGGATTCCCAAGACCAACGCATACGTCTTCTCGCTCGACGAAGGAGCCGACGTGGGGATGGACGAGGATACACCCGTCAGCGAATCCTATCAGGCCGGCTCGGACAGCCGGTTCACGGGCTCGATCCGTTCGATCACGGTGAAGGTGCGCTAAACTTCGTCGCCCTGGCCGTGTCAGGTACCGTGCGTTGTCTGCTATGCTGCAGGCATGCTGCTCGAGGTGACCGGCCTGGTGGTGCTCTCGGTGCTTTTGTTGGGCTCCATGTCCCCACGCCTCTTTGCCGGCTGGTTCCGTAAGCTGGGCGATCCCACCGGCAAGACGCTGGCCCAACTCGCGCCCCACCTGGGCCATCCCGGTTCGAAGTGCGAGGGCTACGCGTGCTGGTCAGGCCCCATGTATCTGCTGGTGCTCAGCTTTGACGGAGAGCGTTGCCGGCAGGTCGTGCTCTCGCGGTTTGACCCCACGCTGGGGCTTGACCTGCCTCAGGTGCCTCCCCGCGAGGCCAGCCCCGCCGAGCTCACCGAGAGGTTGCTCGAGGCCCAGGAGCAGCTCGACCCCGAAGAGCTCGAGCTTCACTGGGAGCGATATCGCTGGGCCCTGCAGCTTCACGAGCAGACCCGACGACAGGCTCGCTCGGGTCAGGTCTTCTCGAGCTGGTCCGACTTTCGGCTGGTGGATGGACGGCTCGGGCTGGTCTACTCCACTCCGTCCACCGACGAGGCGCTTCTCTGGAGTCCCGAGCTGGTCGCCCGGGTCAATCAGTTGGGGTTCGTGGAAGCGGCTGAGCAGCTGCGCAAGCTCAAGTGAGGTGTCCCTGACGAATGGGCAAGAACCTCAGCAGGGAACGTTCAAGCGGGTTCTCCAGTCTGCGCGCAGTGAAGGAATGCCTTCCCTGAACCAGAATACCCGGCGGGATTTGCAATCCCCCTTGGAGGACATTCGTGAGCACCTCGGCCAGCGATACGGCCGTCTCCTCGTCGGCAACCGACTCCGGCTCCGGGCCGGTCTACCGGCGCATTCTCCTCAAGCTCTCGGGCGAGATGTTCAGTGGCAGCGAGCCCTACGGCATCGATCCCGAGACCGTCAAGCGCTACGCCGGCGAGATCAATGAGCTGGTACAGTGCGGGGTGCAGGTGGCGGTCGTCATTGGAGGCGGCAACATCTGGCGCGGGCGCATGGCCCCCGGGATGGAGCGGGCCAGCGCCGATTACATGGGCATGCTGGCCACCGTCATCAACGCACTGGCCCTTCAGGACGCGCTCGAGAAGACCCGCGTGCATACCCGAGTTCTCACCGCCATCGAGATGCAGCAGGTGGCCGAGCCCTTCATCCGCCGCCGGGCCCAGCGCCACCTCGAGAAGGGCCGCGTGGTTCTTTTTGCGGGCGGCATCGGCAGCCCCTACTTCACCACCGACACCACGGCCGCGCTGCGCGCCCTCGAGATCGACGCCGACGCCGTGCTGAAAGCCACCAAGGTGGATGGAGTCTACGACATGGATCCCAAGAAGTATCCCCAGGCCACCAAGTTCCATCGCATCGACTATCTGGAAGTGCTTCAGCGAGGCTTGAAGGTGATGGACGCCACCGCCATCTCGCTTTGTATGGATAACAAGTTGCCCATCCTGGTCTTCAACATCTCCGAGAAAGGCAACATCAAGAAGATCGTCTTCGGAGAAGAGATCGGCACCCTTGTGAAGGAGGAAACCCGATGAGCGTGACTACTGACAAAGAGCTGTTCAAAGAGACCGAGGAGCGCATGAAGAAGGGCATCGAGGCCCTGGGCCGCGAGTTCCGCACCGTGCGCACGGGGCGGGCCACTCCGGCTCTTATCGAGCGCATCACGGTGGACGCCTATGGACAGGATATGCCCATCAACCAGCTGGCCAGCGTCACCGTGCCGGATGCTCGCATGCTGGTGATCCAGCCCTGGGACAAGTCCCAGATGAGCGCCATCGAGAAGGCGATCCAGAAGAGCGATCTGGGCATCACGCCCACCAACGACGGCACCGTGATCCGGCTGGCTTTCCCCTCCCTCACCGAAGATCGGCGCAAAGATCTGGTCAAGCAGGTCAAGAAGAAGGCTGAAGAGGCCCGGGTGGCGCTGCGCAACATCCGCCGCGATGCCCTCGAGCACCTCAAGGAGCTGGAGCTGCCCGAAGACCAGGAGAAGCGAGCCCAGGAACAGATCCAGAAGCTCACTGACAAGTACATCGAAGAGGTGAGCCACTCGGTCGAGCACAAAGAGAAAGAGATCATGGAGGTGTGAGTCCACTCGTCGGTCGGGTCTACGTCGAGGCGCTGAGGCAGGCCGGCACGGCCTGGCCCGGTCGCATCCGTATCACCCGACCGCCGCGGGCTCGATTCGGGAGGGGAGAATTGCGGCTGGTGGCGGTTCGCCCAGGCGAGTGGATCCTGGCCTACGAAGACTACTCCCCGTGAGCCTGCGCCTGCAGAGCCTGCCGGCCGAAGACGTACTGCTCTCGCAGCTCGATCTCACCCGTCTGCCCGAGCACGTGGCCGTGATCATGGATGGCAATCGGCGCTGGGCCAAGGAGCGTCGCCTGCCGGTGCTGCTCGGCCACCGGGCCGGCGTGAAGACCTTCCGGCGCGTCATCGAGACCTTCCGTGAGGTGGGCATCAAGCGCCTCACTGCCTATGCCTTTTCGGTCGAGAACTGGCGCCGCTCGCCCACCGAGGTGCGGGTGTTGATGCAGCTTTTCGAGCAGTACACCCGCAGCGAGCGCGAGAAGCTGGTGCGCACCGGCATTCGCTTCCAGACCATCGGCCGCACCGATCTCCTGCCCGAGGCGGTGCAGCGCGAGCTCAGGGCTACCGCCGAGGCCACCGCCCACAACGAGGCCATGGTGCTCAACCTGGCTCTCAACTACGGCTCGCGCGACGAGATCCTGGAGGCGGCCCGCCAGGTGGGCCGCGACGTGGCGGCCGGCAAGCTCGACCCCGAGAGCCTGACCGAGGAGAGCTTCTCCAACTACCTCTGGACCGCCGGCCAGCAAGACCCGGACCTGCTCATCCGCACCAGCGGCGAGCTGCGCGTCTCCAACTTTCTGCTCTGGCAGATGGCCTACACCGAGTTCTGGTTCACTCCCCTCTACTGGCCCGACCTCACCCGCCAGGTCTTGCTCCAGGCGCTGGTCGACTTCCAGCAGCGCGACCGACGCTTCGGAGGCAGCACGCGATGAAGCCCAAGCTGGTGCGCCGCATCGTGACCGGCCTGGCCCTGGGCGGGGGCTCGGTGGTCATCATCTTCTGGGGAGCTCTCCCCTTCATGCTCGAGGTGCTGGTGCTGGCCCTGGTGGGCCTGAGCGAGTTTTACTCCATGGTCGAGCGCAAAGGCGTGCGCCCGGCCCGCCGCACGGGCCTGGCCGTCACGGCGGTCATCCTGGTCGGAGCCTACTTCTTGCGAGAGCCCTTCCTGGCGCGGCTGCTCCTGTTTCTGTTGACCGGCACCCTGATCACCTTCGTGCTGCGACTGCCCGAGCGCATCTCGGCCCTGCTCGACGGAGCCACCACGGTGCTGGGCTTCCTCTACCTGGGCTGGATGTTCTCTTACCTCGTCCTGCTGCGCCGCGTCGAGGGCACGGTCGTGCTGGGGGGTTACCTGGTCGAGCTGGGGGCGGCTCTGGTGCTGCTGCTGGTCTTCGCCACCGTGTGCTGCGACGTGGGCGCCTACGTGGTGGGGAAGCTCTTTGGTCGGCGCAAGCTGTATGAGAAGATCAGCCCCGGCAAGACCCAGGAGGGGGCGCTGGGGGCGCTGATGTGCGCCACCTCCGGCAGCGCCTGGTTGGGTGGGCTGATGGGAGTGCCGCTCCTTCACGGGATGGTGTTGGGCCTGCTGGTGGCCGTCACCGGCCAGCTGGGCGACCTCTGGGAATCGGCTTTGAAGCGGGAGGTTGGCTTGAAAGACTCGGGCAGTGTGATCCAGGGCCACGGAGGGGTGCTCGACCGCTTCGACTCGCTGGCCTTCGCGGCTCCGGCCTTCTATCTCTACTATGTGACCTTCCTGGCGCCATGACCGTCCGTGGCATCAGCCTGATCGGCTCCACCGGCTCCATCGGCACCCAGACCCTGGAGGTGGTGCGGGAGTGCCCCGAGCGCTACCGGGTGGTGGCCCTGGCAGCTCGATCCTCCTGGGAGCTTCTGGCCAGACAGGCCCTCGAGCACCGCCCCGAGCTGGTGGCCCTCTCCGACCCGACCCACTACGCCGCCCTGAAAGAGGCGCTGGCGGGCACCGGCATCCGCGTGGCCGCGGGCGAGGAGGCGGTCTACGAGGTGGCCGCTCATCCCGAGGCCACGATGGTGTTGTCGTCCTTCGTCGGAATGGCCGGGATGGTACCCACATTGAAGGCCCTGGAGGCCGGCAAGTGGGTAGCCCTGGCCAACAAGGAGGCGCTGGTGGTGGGGGGAGAGCTGGTCACGGCGGCCGCTCGCGAAGCCGAGACCACGCTCTTGCCGGTGGACTCCGAGCATTCGGCCATCTTCCAGTGCCTGCAGGGTCAGGTCCGGGCCGAGCGCATCATCCTGACCGCCTCCGGCGGCCCTTTCCGCCAGCTCGAGCGAAGCGCCCTGGAGCAGGTCACGGCCGCTCAAGCCCTCAAGCATCCCACCTGGAGCATGGGAGCCAAGATCACCATCGACTCCTCCACCCTGATGAACAAAGGTTTCGAGGTGCTGGAGGCTCATTATCTCTTCGCCATGAGCCTATCTGAGGTGGACGTGTGGGTCCATCCTCAGAGCGTCATCCACTCGATGGTCGAGTTCGTGGACGGATCGGTGCTGGCCCAGCTGGGCCCGCCCGACATGCGCACCCCCATCCAGTATGCCCTGTTCTATCCCGAGCGGCGCGGCCCGGCCTGGTCGCGGCTGACCCTGGAGCACTGCCGCCAGCTCACCTTCGAGCCTCCGCGGCGCGACGATTTCCCTTGCCTGGATCTCGCCTTCGAAGCCGGCCGCCAGGGTGGCACCATGCCGGCCGTGCTCAACGCGGCCAACGAGGTGGCTGTGGAGCGCTTCCTCAAGAATGAGATCGGCTTTCTGGACATCCCCCGCACCATCGAGTCGGCCATGCAGGCCCACACCCGCAAGGACGGGCCCTCGGTGAGCGATCTGCTGGCCGCCGACGCCTGGGCGCGCACCTTCGCGGCAGGGGTTCGAGCCTCGGCAGTTAATTTACCGCGGTAAAACTTTTTTGTCGGTTTGGTGGTCTAACTTTTATGACACTCGATCTTCTGGCTCGCTACGGCGGGGGAATCCTGGCCGTCGTGGCCTGTTTTGGCTTCATCATCTTCATCCACGAGCTGGGCCACTTCCTGGTGGCCCGACGGGCTGGCATCCGCTGCCCCTACTTCGCCATCGGCTTCGGCCCCAAGCTGTTCAGCTTCCGCTGGAAGGCGACCGAGTTCTCGGTGCGCATCTTCCCCTTCGGCGGTTTCGTGCAGATGGAAGGGGAGGAGCCCGGCCAGACGGGTGAAGATTCCTGGCACGGCCAGATGGCCCACTTTCTGGGCGAGGCCACCTTTCCGGCCAGGCCGGCCCAGCTGCTGGCCTATCTCGACGAGCTGAAGAGCCGCAATTCCGATCTGGTCCTCTCGCCCGAGAACCAGGCCCGCTTCGACGAGGTGCGCGAGCACGTCCAGTTCTCTGCCGATCGCTCCTACGCCGATCTGAGCGACCTGGAGGGCAACTTCAACCATAAGTCCATCCCGGCTCGCATCGCGGTGGTGCTGGGAGGGGTCACCATGAACTTCATCTCGGCCCTGCTCTTGTTCTGGTTCGTGGGGCTGGTGTGGGGTGTGGCCAATGCGGCTCCGGTGGCCGAGCCCCGGGTCAACGAGGTGATGAAGGGCGGGCCCGCCGAGGCTGCCGGAATCAAGGCCAAAGACACCATCGTCGAGGTCCAGCATCGGCCTATCGTGACCGGCCAGGAGATGATCGAGGAGATCGGGCGCTATCCGGGTGAGCCGATCACTGTCAAGATCAAGCGCGGCAATGCGACCATCGACTACCAGGTGGTGCCCAACGTCAGCCTGGGCCGGGTGATGTTCAAGCCGGACGGAGCCCACGTCAAGGTCATGGCGCCGGGCGAGAGTGCCTTCAAGGAAGGCGATCGGGTGACCCAGGTCAACGGCCAGTCCTTCCAGGGACTGGAGGGATTCGTGGCGCTGGTGCGCCAGCTGGCCCCGGCCGAGCACGAGAGCAAGCTCACCTTCACCGTCGAGGGCCGCAGCCCGGTCGAGCTCAAGGGCAAGCTCAAGCCCGAAGGCAAGATCGGCGTCATTCCCGGCTCGCCCATGCACATCGTCATCGTCTCCACGGCCATCGGCCTGGTGACCGAGGTCGCGCCCGGCAGCCCCGCCGCCAGCGCGGGACTCAAGCCGCAAGACCACATCCTGGCCGTGGACGGCCGCCACATCTTCGGCCAGGACGACCTGGCCGAGCTGCTCGGCCGCCTGGGCGGCCGCGAGGTGGACCTGGAGGTGCTGCGCCACGGCGAGGACAAGACGGTGACTCTGACGGTCCCCCCGGACGGCCTGGCCGGGCTCGGGATCAAGCTGCAGCCTGTGGACGCCGCCTTCGTGCTCAAGTACGGCGTGACCAAGCTCGGCCGGCTGATCATCCAGCCCTACGAGATCATCTACGGGCTGATGGCCCGCAAGATCGAGGCCAAGACCATCAAAGAGCAGACCGGGGGCCCGCTGATGATCATGGGCATGATCTTCGACGTGTCGGCCAGCGGTCTGCCCACCCTGCTCTTCTTCCTGGCCCTGCTCAACGCGGCCGTGGGCGCCTTCAACCTGCTCCCCTTCCCGGCTCTGGACGGCTCGCGCCTCTTCTTCCTGGTGGTGGCCGCCATCCGCAAGAAGGAGATCGATCCCGAGAAGGAAGCGCGCATCCACTACTACGGCCTGCTGGTGCTGCTGGGGCTGGTGGCGCTCATCTCGGTCAACGACGTGGGCCGCATCTGGTCGGGCACGCAGCTGGTGAAGTGAGCGGCCTGGTCACGCTGGCGCTCGACCATCCCAAGCGCCAGAGCGACCGACTCCGGCAGGCGGTGGGCATCCTCCAGAAGGGTGGCCTCCTGCTCGTTCCCACCGAGATCGGCTACGTGCTGGCCGCTCGCGGCGACCGCCCCGAGACGGTCGACCGCCTGCTGGGCGAGCGCTGGGGCTATCCGGCCACGGTGCTGGTGACCGACCTGAGCCAGGTGGGTCCGCTGGTGCGCTCGCTGCCTACCGAGGCCACTCCCCTCAGCCAGGTCTTCTGGCCCGGGCCCCTGGTGCTCACCCTGGCCCGGGGCGAGAAGGCGATAACCCAGCTCTCCTGTGGACAGACCAAGCTGTCTTTTCACGCTTCCTCGCACCCGCTGGCCCAGGCCATGGCCGAGCAGTGCCCCTTCCCGCTGGCCACCGTGCCCGCCCGCCCGGGCGATGAGGAGCGGGCTCAGGGCCGGCTGGAGTGGCGCGAGCCGCCTCTGGGCCTGGAGCCCACCGTGCTGGACCTGACCTCCTCTCCACCCCGGGTCACCACCCTGGGTTTCGTAAGCGTGGAAGAGCTGACCCTGGCCATGGAGGGCCGGCGCCCGCTCCTCTCCAGCGACGTGGCCACGCCCCAGCGCTTTACCCGCTACGCCCCCGCCGCCCGGTTGATCGTGGTCGAGGGTGACCCGGAGCGGGCCGCTCGCCGCATCAAGTTCCTGCGCGACACCTACGTGATGACCGAGAAGTGCTGCCTGCTGGTTACGCGCGAGTCGGCCGAGCGCTGGTTCGAGGGAGTGGGAGACGTGCGCGTGGTGGGCAGCCGCGACGACCTGCCGGGGCTCGGTCGCGAGTTGCAGGCCGCCCTGCGCGACATCGAGGCTCGCAGCGCCGCCTCGGTGGTGCTGGTCGAGGGGGTGGCCCGCGAAGGAGCGGGGATGGAGCTGATGGAGCAGCTCACCCGCTCGGCTCACCAGGTCATCAACACCGAGGATCCGGGCTTCGCCGGCCAGGCCGGTATGCAGCCCCGGCAACGCAAGCGATGAGCCTGCCTCGCGTGCTCTTCGTGTGCAGCGGCAATACCTGCCGCTCGCCCATGGCAGCGGCCCTGGCCGCCTCTCTGGAGCCTGCGCTGAAGGCGTCTTCCGCCGGTGTCTCGGCAGTCCCCGATCAGAGCGCCTCGGAAGGCGCCCTGGAGAGCATGCGCGCGCGGGGCCTCGACCTGGGCGCCCACCGCTCGCGCCGCCTCGATTCACGCCTCGTGGAGGAGGCTGACCTGATCCTGGTCATGACCCGCGCTCATCGCCGCGCGATCGAGAAGCTCTTTCCCTCAGCGATGAAGCGCCTGGCTCTTCTCACCGAATACGCCCGTCGGGGAGCCGAGGCTCTGGGCAGCCCGGACGGGGAAGACGTGCCCGACCCCTTCGGGCGCCCGCAGAGCGTCTACGACGCTTGCGCCGAGGAGCTGGAGCTGGCCCTGCGCGCCGCCCGCGCTCACTGGTCGGAGATGCCGGTGGGGTGAGCCAGGTTCTCGCTGCGGAACCCCGGAAGGAACGACTCTACCGCGACCATTTCCTCCCGCGCTGAATCGGCCGACCAACTCGATTCAGGAGCGCCGACGCATCCTGACCGAGACATTCCCGACCGTCACGCTGTTCGGGCCGATGGCGACCCCGGCGCTGGGCGGCGGTGTCTCCCCGATGCCGAGTCGGGCTTGCACCCGTCGGTTGAGATCGGGGTCGAGGTCGATCGCCTCGCAGAATGCGATCCACGCAGGAAACGGCGCCTTCTCGCTGCGCAGGATGTCGCCCATCAAGAGCATGGCGGCGGGGAACTGGCCCTCCGGGGCCTTCAGGCGCACCAGGTCGACGGTCTTGCCGTAGACGTCGTCTGGGGTCGAGGCCGCCTCGAGGAAATTCTTCGGGACCTCCTCGAGCCGGGACTCTGGCGGCTCGGTCGCGCTCCAGCGGGAAACCAGCTCCCCCCATTCTCGGTCGGTTGGCTCCAGCGTTCCCCGATTGTCAAAGGCCTGCTCGACCCTGAGGTTCTCGGCCAGCGTCTCCGGTCTGGCGCGAGACTGGAAGCTCTCGACGGACTTCTTCACGATCTCCTCGATCGAGCCGGTCTTACAGCCGGCTGGCAGGAGCGGCTCGAGCACGGCCTGGAGGCGCGGATCGTCTGACAGGGCTCGGACCGCGTTGAGCAGACCTTGAGGCAGGTCGTCGAGGCGCTGGACCTGAGAAGCTCCCTTTTGAAGCTCCTGCATCAGCCGGTCAGGGCCATAGCTTCTGGCCAGCGGCGCCAGGCAGTCCTCCCAGGGCATGATCCAGCCCCTCGTCTGAAAGGTCTTCTCGGCGAGCGCGGACTGCCAGGGATAGGCATTCGCGGGCTCCTGGAGCAAGAGCCGCATGCCCTCGTTCATGACCTGGTGTGTGTCGAATTCTCGGTCGAGCCCTGCGTCGAGCCGGGAGGTTGCCGCCAGGGTCTGCCCGGTGACCTGGGCAAGCTGCTCGGAGCTCGGCTTCCAGCCGCGCTGCAGGGCTTCCTCCAGGAACTTGAAGGTGCCCGGCACGGCCCCATGATCCCGCGCGCGCCTGAGCACGACGTGAGCGGTGTAGTCCCAGAGCTCGGGCTTCTCCTGGCAGCTCTCCTTGAGGTCGCTGAAGGCCCGGTGGGAGGCGTTCGGCTGCGGGCTCCCGATGAAGAGGGCGATCTGGTCGATCAGGCCGGCATCGATTCGCTCAGGGTGGCGAAGCTTGATGGCCGAGAGCAGCGCTCCGGGCCAGTCCGATGCACTGGGAGGCCGATCGAGCCCGGCTTCGACCACCTGGGCGGGGAGCTGCTCGACAGCGTCGAGCACGGGCTCGAGCCGTTCGCGCACGAGCGGATCCTGGCTGCAGATGACGTGATAGAGCGCCTCCGAGCCCCCCTCGCTCATCCAGGGGCCCTGCGAGACCAGCTCCTTCAAAAGGGCCGTTCCGTCCGAGGCGCTCTTCAGAGCCCCTTCCGGGCCTTTGGCCTTGAGGAAGGCCTTCAACTCCGGGGAGGAGCGCCGGGTCCCGGGATAGTGGATCTCGCCGTCAGGCGTCACACGGGCAAGTTTCCCGGCCAGGCTGTCGAGCTTTATGGCGGGGGGGACCTGTTTGCCCCAGGCGGTCAGCTGAGCTCTGAGTTCCTGGACGAACTGCTCATCATCGGCTGCGGCCCGCACCTCGGGCTCGACATCCGGGTCCTGCGAGCGCGCCTGGAGCACCTGGGTCAGGTGGACCGTGCGCCGGAGCAGGTCGGCGTCCGGCCGCTCCACCTGGCGGAGCGCCTCGGTGAGCTCGGCGCGCTCCTGTCCCGTGTAGTGGGGGTCGTAGCGAGGCTCGTCCACCAGCCCTGCGATGATGCGCTCGAACTCGCGAGCCAGCCCCCCCTGTTGCCCGTGGCACTTCTGGGAGCGGGCCAGGCCCTGAAGGCTCCGGCGCGCCTCGGTTTCGACGTCTTGCTGGGCAAGGTAGGAGTCCACCGGCTGCGGGTCCACCCCGGAGCTTTGCTGGGGTGCCTGCCAGACAGCCAGGCGACTGGTCACCGAGGACACGGGGAGCATGTGTAAGATTTCTGCGGGATTGGGGCAGCACCCTGCGCCGGGCTCCGCGCGACCGGCCGATGAGCCCTCGAGCTCACAACGCAACCAGATTCGCGTCCCCAGAGCAAGGCAGGGGAATGGCGATGCGCTGGGCCCAGGACAGGACCTTCTCCACCCGACCGCCAACCCCCAGTCCATGACCACCGAATGGAACGCAGCCGGCTACCACCGCGTCAACGCTCTCCAGAAATGGCTGGCAGAGGAGAGCCTGGCCCGACTGTCCCTTCAGAGCACCGACCGGGTGCTGGACGTGGGCTGCGGCGACGGGCGGGTGACGGCCGAGCTGGCCCGGCAGGTGCCGCAAGGCGCGGTGCTGGGGGTGGATCCCTCCCACCAGATGGTGGACTACGCCCGGCAGACCTACCCCGAGCCCAATCTCCGCTTTGAGGTGGGCGATGCCCGCGCGCTGCAGCTCGACAGCCGTTTCAACCGGCTGGTCAGCTTCAACGCGCTGCACTGGGTGCCCCGGGCCGATTTCTCGGCCGCCATGACCTCGCTGCGCCAGGCGCTGGAGCCTTCGGGCACCGCCCACCTGCGCTTCGTGGGGCTGGGCTTGCGCCAGTCGCTCGAGTCGGTGGCCAGCGAGGTGGCTCCCTCCCACTCCGCCCCCTTCACCCACTTCACCCCAAACGAGTTCCGAGAACTGGCCGGCCGGCATGGCTGGCGGGTGGACCATCTGGAGATGCTCGACCGCCACTGGGACTTTTCTACCCGAGAGGAGTTCGTGTCCTGGGCCCGGGTGACGTTCGTGGAGTGGACCAGAGAGCTGCCCGAGGAAGCCCGCGAAGGCTTCATCGAAGAGGTGTTGGAGCGCTACGAAAAGGTGACCGGAGTGCCCAACCGCTTCGCTTTCTACCAGATGGTCAGCCAGCTCAGCTGACCAGGTCGATGCGCTCCACGCTGCGCAGAACCGTACCGTCCTCCAGGCGCAGAGCGCCGTCGTCGGTCAGGTCCACGGCCAGGGCCTCATGCTCGCAGCCCTCGCTCAAGTAGCGCACCCGCGATCCCACCATCGGGCAGCGTCCACGCAACTCGTCGAGGAAGCTCGCCAGGCCCTCGCGCTCATAGCGGTCGAGGTAGCTGCTCAGCGAGCTGAGCACGGCCCGCAGTTGCTGCTCGAGCTCGACCTCGTGACCGAGCTCGAGGGCCAGGCTGGTGGCCACCAGCTCGGGTGGAAACTGGCTGTTGTTGACATTCAGGCCCACACCCACCAGGGCGAACTCGCAGCCGGAGCCCGATAAGCGGCTCTCCACCAGCACCCCGCCCAGCTTGCGCGTCCCGCAATAGAGGTCGTTGGGCCAGTGCAGCTGCCACTCCACGCTCAGGGCGGCTCCCACGCCCAGGGCCGCCACCAGCGACAGGCCCTCGATGTGGGGAGGGCGGAGCAGCAGGGTTAACCACAATCCCCCGGGCGGCGAATGCCAGCGATTGTCGCGCCGGCCCCGGCCGGCGGTCTGCTCGCCTGCGACCACCACCAGCCCCGCGGGGAGGCCCTCCCGGGCCCGATCGTAGGCCAGGCGATTGGTGGAGTCGAGGCTTGCGTGTCGTTCCAAAGTCCAATTCATGGGATTGGCTCCTGACTGGAGGAGGCTATCCTCCCTGATGCGAATCGGGTGTTTAGAGAAAGGTGTTGTTGCCCGTTGAAGAGGGGAGAGTTCATGTCCGTATACAAGATGCTTGAGATCGTTGGCACTTCCAAGGAAGGCTACGAGCAGGCGATTCGCGAGGCGATCGAAAAGGCCGCCCGCACGGTTCGGAATATGAGCTGGTTCGAGGTGATCGAGCAGCGGGGCACGGTGATCGACGGTAAAGTCGGCGAGTACCAGGTCAAGCTGAACGTGGGCTTCCGCATCGACGACTGAGCGCGTCGGTCAGCCAGCTCGACAGAGGTCAGGCGAACAGCCTGGCTTCTTTTCTTCATGGAGCGACCGGGGGTTCAGGGGATTGGGACGCAGGAGCGATCGGGGTCGGGGACACCACCGGCTCGATCGACTCCTTATTGGCCCGCACGTAGCAGTTAAGCGGGTTCCCCTTGCGGTCGCGCACCCGCATCCAGCAGTTGCCCTGGCTGTCCTTGGCATTGAGCAGGACCTCGTCAGCCCCCCCTCGGCCCACATCGGCCTGCAGGATGGTGCCGGGAGCAAAGCCGTGCACCACCCGAGAGTCAGGGTTGGGCTCGGTGTGCCCTTTGGTGTAGACCAGAACCTTCCAGAGCGAGCCAGCCATTTCCGGGCCGCGCACTTCGCCGACTGCCAGGTTGGAGCCATCCCAGTTGTTCTTCTCGTAGTCGCCGCGGTCGTTGGGTTGGGCCAGGGCCGCGGCCAGAGTCAGGGCCAGGAGCAGGATCGTCAGTTTCATGCTGGCGGCCTTCGTTCGCCAGGCTCCGTCCCCTGCGCCCCCCACTTCCCCCCACGCCTCCCACTTTCTCCCCCAGAAACCAGAAAGCGCCCGAAGGCGCTCTTCTCACGGCTGGGACTCTGACAGCCTGGCACGGTCAACGCGCTGAAGTCTAGAAGTCGTCCACTTCCACCTGCAGTCCCTGGCCGCGCAGGTAGCGGGCCACCTTCTGGCAGTCCTCCTTCTCGCCTTCGAAGCACACCGCGCGGCCGGTGGTGTGGGCGGTGAGCATCACCATCTCGGCGCACTGCAATGAGCAGCCCGTGGCCTTCTGTAGCCAGAGCACCACGTCGTCAGCTTTGTGCACATTGTCGTTGTAGAGGATCACCCGCCAGTTGCGCTGGGGTTTTGCCTTACTTTCCGTGATTTCTTCGATGACCGGGAGGGTCGGGGCCATGCTTTCACACCCTTTCTAGGAAGTTGTTCAAGAAATTTTAATGAAGACTTTTCGAGCCGATCCACAACATCTTGGGGTGGTGGGTGATGTGCTCCACTACATGTTGTGGTTTCGACCCCTGTCGAGTGCCTTCGAAACGGCTCGGTTACGCCAGAAATTAATATTGACAGTCTTTCTACCATACCCCTATAATGGGGGTGCGATGTGGGAGAAAGTGGAGGACGGTGGTAGGTAGTGGAGGAGACCCACTACCTCTTTTCCGGAACCTATGAGCACTCGTTGGATGACAAAGGCCGTCTGACGATACCTTCCTCCTTTCGCAAGGACTTTATGGATGGCGCAGTTTTGCGCAAAGACAAGTCTGGGTGCGTGGAGATTCTTCCTCGCTCCGCATGGAACCTTTTTCTAGAAAAGCTTCGCGGCATCTCGCGAACCGATGCGAAAGCCCAACGCTGGGTCACTCATCAGCTCGCCGGGGCGCTGCAGACCGAGCTCGACAAGCAAGGCCGCGTCCTGCTTGGCAACGACATGCGAGCCCACGCCGGCCTCCAGGGAGGCTCGGTGGTGGTGACCGGAGCCCTCGACCGCCTCAAGGTTTGGAGCTCCGAGCGGTGGACCGAGTTTGAGGCCGAGGCCGATGCGGAGGATCTGGATGAATATGTCAACCAAAACTACCAAATCTAAGCTGTCTGACTCCAAGTTTCCGCTCAAGCTGGGCCTGCCTCCCACGCCCCCCTGGCGTCGGCGGGTGCCGGCTCCGGGGCCGGGCTCGGGCGCGGGTCGCAAGATCGGCGTGCAGTTGACCGTGGTTCAGGGCGGCCAGGCCACCTGATTTGAACTATCACGTCCCGGTGTTGCTCGAGGAGGTCGTGGACCTGCTCGAGCCTCAGCCGGGCGATGTCGCGGTAGACCTTACACTCGGAGGAGGTGGTTACGCCCAGGCCATTTTGGACAAGCTGGGAGCCGCGGGGAAGCTGATCGGCATCGACCAGGACGAGGATGCTCTGGCGGAGGCCGGTCGTCGGCTGCGTGGCTACCCGGGATTTACGGCCGTAAAGGGCAATTTTGGAGACTTCAGCGAGTTGCTCGACGAGCGAGCGGTAGGGGAAGTGAACCGGTGTGTTCTGGATCTGGGAGTTTCCTCGCACCAGCTCGATCGACTCGAACGAGGCTTCAGCTTCCGAGGCGACGCTCCGCTCGACATGCGGATGGATCGCGACGCCGCGGGCACCGCCGCCGACCTTCTGGCCGTGGCGGAGTGGGAGGAGCTGGTGCGCATCCTTCGAGAGTATGGTGAGGAGCGTTATGCTTCCTCAATCGCCCGAGCAGTGGTCCGCGAGCGGGAGAAGGCCCCCATCGAAACCACCGGACAACTCGTCCGGATCATCGAGGGGGCCGTTCCTGCCGCCGCGCGGAGGGGACCCATTCACCCCGCCACCCGCACCTTTCAGGCGCTGCGAATCGCCGTCAATCGAGAACTCGAACAGCTCGAAAGGGTGATTCCGCAGATCGTCGACCGGCTTGCGCCGGGAGGGCGACTGGCGGTGGTGGCCTATCACTCGCTGGAGGACCGGATCGTAAAAGAGAAGCTGCTCTCTTACTCAGGACGATGTGTGTGCCCTCGAGAGTTCCCGGTGTGCCGGTGTAACCCCGTCAGAGTGCTGGAGATCGTCACCAGAAAGCCGGTTCGTCCCGGCCCCGAGGAGGTAGAGCGCAACCCCCGGTCTCGCTCGGCGCGCTTGCGCGTGGCCGAGCGAGTTGGTCGAAACCTTTGACACCAACTTTGTTTATTGGAGGGTTCACGTGGAATCTTTACGGCCGGCGCATCTGCCCAAACCCCGCATGGAGAAGCGCCCCGTTCGGCCGGAGCTCATCCCGTGGTCCTATCCCCTGCTCGGCTTCGTGGTCGTATCCGTGCTCCTGGTTCTCTATCTCTGTCAGTTCGCCCAGATCGTCAGCTCGCAGTACAAGATGGTGGCGCTGAAGGAAACGCGTAAGACGCTTCTTCGCCAGCAGCAAGACCTCGAGCTCTCGGTGCAGCGTCTGACTTCGCTGGAGAGAGTGGAGTCGGTGGCCACCAAGCGCCTGGGGATGGTGCTGCCCGAG
Source organism: Candidatus Xenobia bacterium (assembly GCA_045863235.1). GTDB lineage: Bacteria > Vulcanimicrobiota > Xenobia > Xenobiales > QWHO01 > QWHO01. The sequence continues at coordinate 17,912 of BTUM01000084.1, forward strand.
CTGCGAGAAACGCTGGACGTGGGCGTCTACGCTGCCAAGCCGCGAGACCTCGCGGTCGTCTCTGCCCGTCCCTGATCGAGGCCAAATAAGCGTTCGACAGGGAATCCTGCTCGACTCTTGAATCACGTTCAAGCTCAAACTCTGCGGAGGGAGGTCGCCATGGCTGGTTGGTCAAGTCGCACCAGAAATCGTCTCATCGCGATGTTCTGGCTGTTTGCTTGCGCCTACCTGCTGGTGGGGCTGCAACTCTTCCGGGTGCAGGTTGTTGACCAGAAGCGTTTCGGTTCCATCGCCAGGGCGCAGCAGGAAGGGGATCTGGAGATCCCTGCCCTGCGTGGTGATATCCGTGACCGCAACAACATCGTTCTGGCCACCAGTCTGGCCCTCTACTCCGTAGCGGTGAATCCTCGCGAGGTGCGCGATCGGGCCGCGACCGCCAGGGCCCTGAGCGAGCACCTGCACAAGAGCGAGGCCGAGCTGGAGCGGATCCTTGCCAGCGGCGCAACCTTCGCCTGGGCCGAGCGCAAGGTCGAAGACAGTGTCGCCGAGAAGGTGCGCGAGTTGAAGCTGCCCGGCGTGTTCCTGCTCAAGGAGCCCAACGGGCGCCGCTTCTACCCCAAAGGCCGTCTGGGCTCGCACCTTCTCGGCGCGACCGGCATCGACGATCAGGGGCTGGACGGACTCGAGGCCGCTTACGACCAGTCGCTGGGTGGGCGGCCCGGCCTGGCCCGAGTGTTCCTCGACCGAGATGGTTACGCGATGCCTGACGCCGCCACCCTGATCCGCCCGGTGCAGGAAGGGCGCAACGTCATCTTGACGCTGGACGAGACGATCCAGTACGTGGCCGAGCGCGAGTTGGCGAAGACCGTCAAAGAGTCCAACGCCAAGGGCGGCATCTGCCTGGTCATGGACGTGAAGACGGGGGAGATGCTGGCCTGGGCCATCGCCCCCGACTTCCCGGCCGACAAGTTCTCCGAGGTTCCCCCCGCCCTGCGCCGCAACCGGGCCATCACCGACCCCTATGAGCCGGGCTCGACCTTCAAGGTGTTTACCGTCGCGGCCGCCCTGCAAAACGGGGTGAAGCCCGACGACGTGTTCACCTCGGGCGGAGTGCTCAGCATCGGCGGCTGGACCATCCATAACGCCAACGACGGACTCGATGCCGCCGGGGTGGAGACGGTCACCAGCATCCTGACTTACTCCTTCAACGTGGGCACCGCTTCGATCGCCCTCAAGATCGGACGCAAGGCTCTGGGAGAGAGCCTGTCCGCCTTCGGTTTCGGCCACCCTACCGGAGTCGACCTGGTGGGCGAGTCGGAGGGAATCGTCAATCCTTACAAAGGCTGGGCTGACATCGACCTGGCCACCACTTCCTTTGGCCAGTCGGTGGCGGTCACCCCGATTCAGCTCATCTCGGGGATGCAGGCCATCGCCAACAACGGGATAAGACTGCGCCCTCACGTCGTCAAGGCGGTCGTGGACGGGGAAGGCAATATCATCAAGCGTATCGAGCCTCAAGAGCTGGGTCGGCCCATCTCTCCCGAGACGGCCCGTCAGATGCGCGACATTCTCCTCAACGTTTGCGAGAAGGGCACGGGCAAGCGGGCCCGCATCCCTGGTTACCTGGTGGGCGGGAAGACCGGCACCGCCCAGGTGGTCGACAACGGGGTCTACGCAGGAGGGCGCTACACGGCGTCGTTCCTCGGCCTGGCCCCGGTGGACAACCCCCGCATCGTCGTGCTGGTCAAGATCGAGGAGCCTACCCCGGTTTACTGGGGGGGCGTGATCGCCGCTCCCGTCTTCCACAACGTCGCCAAGGAGGCGCTGTGGAAGCTGGGGGTTCGACCGAACCAGAAAATCGTCGAGGAAACGGCAGCCCTCGAGTAAGTCTACGGAGGAGGTCCATTCGGTGAGCAAAGACATCGAGCAGTTTCTGGAAGACTTCCTGGGACATCCGGTCCCACGCCCCAAGCGGCCTGCGGCCGAAATCATGTGGTCGGGCACGGTGCCGTCCTTCCAGGGGCCGCGCCTGGACGTGTCCCGTAAAGGCAAGAAACGGTGGGTGACTCGTCTGTCCCAGAAGCCTGACCTGCGGCGCTTTACAAACCAGCTTCCCATGCTATAATGGCGAGGATTTTTCCTCCAGACCGATCGGTAATAATGCAATGATATCAACGTTTCCCGGGAAAGGGGTCGGCGGATGACACTGGATGAGATGGCTCGATTGTTGAATGCAAGTCAACCATCGGGCCTCCCTGCCATCCCGATCGAGGGGCTGGCCTACCACTCCCGGGCGGTGCGTCCGGGAGATGCCTTTGTCTGCATCCCCGGCACGCAGGTGGATGGAGCTCGCTTCGCAGGTGAGGCAATCGCTCGGGGAGCGGCCGCTCTGATCGTCGAGCCGGGCGCGCTGGTGCCGGCCGAGGTGCCTACTCTGCGCGTCCCGAACGCCCGCAAGGCCCTGGCCCGCCTCTCCGCTGAGATGCACGGACGGCCGGCCGATTCCATGATGGTCATGGGCGTCACCGGCACCACCGGCAAGACCACCACCACCCACTTCTGCGAGGCCGTGCTCAAGGCCAAAGGTCTCAACCCTGGCCTGATCGGCTCGATTCACGCCAGGGTCGGCGACACGACCCGCCTGCTGGCCAATACCACCCCCGAATCGCTCGAGTTGCACGGCCTGCTCGCCGACATGCGCCACGCCGGCCAGGATGCGGTGGTCATGGAGGTTACCTCGCACGCCCTGGCCCTCGACCGCGTGCACGGTATCCACTTTGACCTGGCTGTTTTCACCAACCTCAGTCGCCACCATATCGACTTTCATGGCAATCTGGAGAGCTATTTCCGCTCCAAGCTCAGACTGTTCCAGAACCTGGGCACCCGCGAGCGCAGGCTGTGCCCGCCATTCGCCGTGCTCAACCTGGACGACCCCTATACCCCCCGCATCGTGCCCACTTTGCGCGTGCCCTACATCACCTACGGCCTGCACCCCGACTCCCACGTGCGAGCCGAGGAGATCGTGGCCCATCCCGGTGGGGTCAACTTCCGGGTGATCACTCCCCTGGGTCAAAGACGGGTCCACCTCAAGCTCTCGGGTCTGTTCAACGTGGCCAACGCCCTGGCCGCCATCGCCACCGGGCTGGCTCAGCGGGTCGAACTGGAGGACGTGCTCCAGGCTGTGGAGTCGGTCACCGGGGTGCGAGGCCGCTTCGAGCTGGTGCGCGAGGGACAGGACTTCACCACGGTGGTCGATTATGCCAGCACCCCCGATGGGCTGCGCTGCGTGCTCGAGTCGGCCCGTCCCATCACGCCGGGGCGGGTCATCCTGGTCTTCGGCTGTCCGGGTGAGCGAGATCGCGGACAGCGCCCGCTGATGGGCGAGATCGCCGGCCAGAACGCCGACGTGGTCGTGCTCACCTCGGATAACCCTCGCTCCGAATCTCCCGCCTCGATTCTGGCGGACATCCGGCGCGGCGGGGTGGGCACTCCCGCCACCTGGGAAGTGGAGCTCGATCGGGGGCTGGCCATCAGCCGGGCCGTGGCCATGGCCCAACCGGGTGATACCCTGCTGATCACGGGGCGCGGTCACGAGACCCACCAGATCTTGCGCGATGGCGCGGTGCCCTTCGACGACCTGGAGGTGGCCCGTCAGGCCGTGCGACTGCGCCTCAATCGCTCCGGCAAACGCGAGCGCCGCAACGCTTCGCCCACGGTCTGGACCGAGCGCCGTCGCCCCACCTCGGCGGAGATGCCCGCGCTCCTGCGCGACCCCCGGTAAACCAGCTCCAATAACTAAAGGAAATCAATGCTACCATTTGCGTTGAATAAAATTCAGAGGAGGCGGGAGTGATGCTCCGCCTCACGCCGCTGGCCCTGGCGCTGCTCACCGGGTTTGGATTCACCCTGGTGAGCATGCCCTTTTTTATCGGCTGGATGCGCCGGCTCAAGTTCGGCCAGGCCATCCGCGAGGAGGGGCCAAAGAGCCACTTTGACAAGGCCGGAACCCCGACCATGGGAGGCGCGGTGCTGGTGCTGGGCGGCTTTCTGGGCACCCTGTGGAGTGGCTTTACGCCTGCCCTGGCCATGCTATGGGTGCTCATCCTCGGTGGAGCGGCTCTGGGCGCCAAGGACGACCTGGCCAAGGTGATCAAGCGTCACAACGCCGGCCTCAAGCCGCGCCACAAGCTGGTCCTGCAGCTGGGCCTGGGTCTGCTGGCCGGGCTCTACCTGGTCTTCGTGGCCAAGGAGACCCGGCTGGTCATCCCGGGCTGGGGCTCCATCGACAGCGCTGTCCTCATTCTGGCTCTCTCGCTGCTGGTGGTGACCGCCACCACCAACGCGGTCAACCTGACCGACGGGTTGGACGGGCTGGCCGGCGGCACCGTCAGCGCCTCGCTGCTGGCCTACCTGTGCATCGCCCTGGCGGTCGGCCGACCCGAGCTGGCCCTCAGCTGCGCCGCCCTGATCGGGGCCTGCCTGGGATTTCTCTGGTTCAACTGCTACCCGGCCCGCATCTTCATGGGCGACACCGGCTCGATGGCCCTGGGGGCTGCCCTGGCCGGCCTGGCGCTGCTGACCCGGACCGAGTTCTGGCTGCCCGTCATCGGCGGCGTCTACGTGGCCGAGACCCTGTCGGTGATGCTCCAGGTGAGCTACTTCAAGCTCACCAAAGGCAAGCGCATCTTCCGCATGAGCCCGCTGCATCACCACTTCGAGGCCACCAGCCCGGAGATGAAGGTCACCGTGCGCTTCTGTATCGCATCGGCCCTGCTGGGAGCGGTCGGAGTGCTGGCCTTCCTGGGGGTGCGATGAAGGGCAAGCGGGTAGCCGTCCTGGGTATGGGCAAGAGCGGCATCGCCCTGGTGCACGAGCTGAAGGCGCGCGGTGCGCTGCCCTTCATCAGCGACCAGCGCTCGAGCGAGCAGCTGCAGCAGGCCCTGGAGCAGCTCCACGACGTCCCCTACGAGACCGGCGCTCACACCGACCAGGTGCTCGAGCAGGACATGCTGGTCATCAGCCCCGGGATCTCGGTCCACGCCCCCATCGTCCGGAAAGCCCTGGAGAAGGGGTTGGAGGTGGCCGGCGAGGTGGAGCTGGCCTACCGCTTCAGTCGCGCCCCCTTCGTGGCCGTGACGGGCACCAACGGCAAGTCCACCACCGTCACCCTGATCCACCACATGCTCGAGCCGCGCAGCATCCTGGCCGGCAACATCGGCAACCCGCTGGTGGCCGAGGTGGGCGATCTGGGCGAGGATCGCCTGGTGGTGGCCGAGATCTCGAGCTTCCAGTTGGAGACCACCCACCGCTTCCGCCCCCACGTGGCCGTGCTGACCAACATTACCCCCGACCATCTCGATCGCCATCCGAGTCTGGAGGAGTATCAGGCCGCCAAGGCCCGCCTGTTCGCCTACCAGACCGCGCAGGACTTCGCCGTCTTCCCGGCCGACGACGCTCCCTCCCAGTGGATCCTCGAGCGCCTCAAGGAGGGCCGCCTGCCCGCCTGGCTTCCCGGCTTTCCACCACCCGATGCCCCCGCCCGGCCGCAGGTGCTGGAGTTCTCGGCCACCCACCCGGTGGAGCGCGGGGCCTGGCTGCAAGACGGCCAGATCGTGCTCAAGCTGCACGACCAGCCCCGGGTCCTGTTCCCCTGGAGCTTCCCGGGTCTGCCCGGTCCCCACAACCTGCTCAACGCCCTGGCCGCCGTCTGCGCCGCCGGCGCCCTCGGGGTGGAGCCGGAGAAAATGCGTCGGGCCCTGGAAGGCCACCATCCCCTGCACCATCGCATGGAGGTGGTGGCCGAGGTGGGCGGGGTTCGCTTCGTGGATGACTCCAAGGCCACCAACGCCTCCTCGGTGGAGGCCGCCCTGGAGACCTTCGAAGGCCCCATCGTGCTGATCGCCGGGGGCAAGGAGAAGGGCACCGACTTCACCGAGCTCGGTCAGGCCATCGCCCGCCGGGTGCGCCACCTGGTGCTGATCGGCGAGGCCGCGCCCCGCCTGGCCCAGGCCGCCGAGCAAGCGGGCCTCAAGCAGATCCACCACGCAGGCCACGACTTCCCCCGCGCCGTCGAGACCGCTCGTCGCCTGGCCGAGCCGGGCGGAGTGGTGTTGCTCTCGCCAGCCTGCGCCAGTTTCGACATGTTCAAGAATGCCGAGGACCGGGGCGATCAGTTCCGCGCCCTGGTTCGTGGGAGGGTCTGATGAAGCTGAAAGCAGTCCGCCGGGTCTCCGAAGGCTGGATCCTGACGATCGCGCTCACGCTGGTCACGCTGGGCACCCTGCTGGTGTTCAGCTCCTCGGCGGTGATGACGGCCTCCTCGCCCGACTTTCGCAACGACCCTTACTTCTTTCTCAAGCGCCAGCTGATCTATCTGTGCGTGGGCCTGATCGCCATGATGATGGCCCGCAAGGTCGACCTCTTGCGCTACCGCTGGCTGACCAGTCTGCCTTTCACCCTCTGCTCGCTGACTTTGCTGGCGGCCGTGCTGGCGGTGGGCCCTGAGATCAACGGCGCCCAGCGCTGGATCTTGCTGGGCCCCTTCCAGTTCCAGCCGGCCGAGCTGGCCAAGCTGGCCATGATCTTCTACCTGGCCGACGCACTGGAGCGGCGCCGCGATCGGGTCACTTCCTTCGGCCGCCTGGTGCCGGCTCTGGCCATCTTCGGAGCCACCATGCTGCTGGTCGAGCTGGAGCCCGACCTGGGCACCGGCCTGGTCATCGCGGCCGTGTTCATGGGCATGCTGTTCGTGGCCGGAGCCCGCGTCGAGCACCTGGGCGGAATGGCCATCGCCGGGGTGCTGGCGGTCTGCGCCATGATCCTGGCCAAGCCCTATCGCATGCAGCGCCTGGCCACCTTTCTCGACCCCATGGCCGATACCCAGGACTCCGGCTACCAGCTCTTCCAGTCGCTTCTGGCGCTGGCTTCGGGCGGCATCTGGGGCCAGGGCCTGGGGGAGAGCCACCAGAAGTACAACTACCTGCCCGAGATGCACACCGACTTCATCTTCGCCATCCTGGGCGAGGAGCTGGGCTTGATGGGCGGCCTGGCCGTGCTCACCCTGTTCCTCTGCTTTCTCTACAAAGGCTTCAAGGTGGCCGTCAACTGCCGGCGGCCCTATCTTCGCCTGCTGGCCGTGGGGGTGACCTTCCAGATCTCCTTCCAGGCCATCATGAACGTGGCCGTGGTCAGCGGGGCCATCCCCAGCACCGGCATCCCCCTCCCCTTCATCTCCTACGGGGGCACCTCGCTCCTCTTCTCGCTCATCAACATCGGCATCTTGCTCAACATCGCCGACTACAACAAGCGCCAGCTGGCTTTCCGGGATCGTCCTCAGAAAGAGCGGCGGCGCATGCGGCGTGGCTCCACCCTCTCCTCGTCCAATGAGGAGACCATCGGCTCGGTCTCCAAGGGCGACTGGGAGAAACGGGCTGCCGGCAATCGCCTGAAGAGCGGCTCCTCAGGCAACCTGCCCCGGCCCCCGATCGAGCCCGGTCTGGCCGACTCCCCCGGCCGTTTGCGGCGCCGGGCCGAGGCCCTGGCCGCCCGGGGCCACCGCCACCGGGTGAGCTGAGCCCAGGCCGACCACTGAGCTCGATCAGGTCTGCGGCAGCGTAGCGGTGAGGGCCCGCCTTGACCTCAGGACGAGCGTGGTCAGAACCCACGCACCTCAGTCCGCGAGATCCAGCGCGAAACGAATCGCCTGGCCGACTTGAGCCATCTTCTGGTCGTCCAGGACGCACAGTCGGCTTTGGAGGAGGCTCTTGGGTATCGTCAGGATTTCATCCAGATTGACGACGCACACCTGGGGTAGCCCGTCCGGCGGCCCGAGCTTCACCTCGACGGGGATGCTCCTGACGGTCCGGGTAATGACTGCCACAGTCACGGAACTCCTGATCGAATAGGCTTTGTTGCGAGACAAGAGGACGATCGGGCGTCTTCCGGCCGGCAGTGGCAAATCCGCCCACCACACCTCTCCGCGTTTCAATCGGCCCAATCCTCAGGTTGCAACAGCACTCCAGCCAGGGTTGCGGACGCAGACGAGACCGCGCTGTCCTCGGGAATCGCAAGATAGCCCCTCTCGTACTCCCGATCCAACTCCGCCTCGCGAAGTCCCTGGACATACTTCTTGCAGGCTCTCCGAATCAGGTCTGCGCGACTGACCCGAAGGGTTTTGGCTAGAGCCGCCAGTTCCGCGGCCTCCGCGTCATCCATGGGAACCTGGACGATTCTCATCCGTCACCTTCCACAAGATCTTACACAAGAAAGTGTAGAGCGGCATGCAGAATAAGTCAATGGAGACCGGGGCAGCGAAACTCGTGGGGTCTAGGGTCCTGGGGCGCTCGACCACTCTTTCGGGATATCGAGTTTCCGTCAACCCCGGGTGGCCGCAGTTCCACCCAGGTGCGGCCCGAGGCCCTGGCCGCCCGGGGCCACCGCCACCGGGTGAGCTGAGCCCAGGTCGACCACGACCGGCAGGTGGTCCGAGGCCAGGCGGGCGGCGGCCGAGTCGTGCACGAAGGCGGCCGCTACGCCACCGGCCAGGATGGCCGACAGGCGCACCGCGTCCAGGCGAATGCCCCGACCCGGGTGGCTGGCCACCTCTGGGGCCAGGGGATCAATGCCGGGGAGGGTCTTGAGCTCTTCGGCCTGGGGTGGGGCGTTGGCGTCCAGACCGACCACGTGGTGCTCGACCTGGTAGCGCTGCATATCCTCGAGCACGATCTGCCTGAGCTCGCCCGCCTCGGCGCCGCGCACCTGGACGGCCTGGGCCTTCTTCTCGGGGGTGGTGGGGGCCAGATACCAGGGATCAGCCTTCAGGTGCGAGTTATAGAAGCGGCCCTTCTGGCCGGGCAGAACCTCCAGGCCGACCGAGGCCACGTCGCGGGTGAAGCGACGCATCTGGCCCTGCACCAGGAAGGTGCGATCGGCGTGGCTCTCGAGGTTCTCCAGCGGTCCGGTGGAGAGAAAGCCCAGGTGGTGATTGGTGGGATCGTTGGTTGCCACGAAGACGGCGTTCTGGTAGCCGGACTGCAGGGCCAGCTGGCGCAGATCCTGCTCGGAGGTCACCTCTTGCAGCGCCACCGTGGTCGTGAAGCCGTCCCCGCGCAGCTCGCGCAGCACCTCGGCGGCCCGCGAGAGGGTGGCCGGGCAAGCCACCGCGCTCTTGGCGGGGGCGCCCATCTTGCCCAGGTTGTAGCTTACGAGTCGGCTCACATCGTAAGAATACCGCCCGACTCTGAAAAAGGCCCGAAGTCACCAGTTGCCCGGAACGGTCCCGTAAGACCTCGGGCAGCACCATCGGATGCACACCAGCAAGAGCAAGACCATTCCGGGGAGAAGTGCGCCACCGTGACGGATGACTCCGGCTGGCTTCCCACTGAGCACAGCTACGACGCGGGCTCGCAACCCCAGGCCGCGGCCGCGCGCACGGGCTTTCCAGCTTTGCTCCAGGCTGCCCGCAGCCTGCCCCTGAGGGGGAGCTGCCTGCGGCTGGCCGATCTCGGCTGCGGCCAGGGGGCCAACTCGCTGGCTCCCGTGCAACTGGCCCTGAACGAGCTGCGCCGCCGCACGGCGCGGCCCATCGAGGTGGTGCACACCGACCTGGAGGGCAACGACTTCGGCGCCACCCTGCGCATGGCCAGGAGTTATCAGGGCCCGGGCATCTTCAGCTCGGCCCGCGCCGGCTCATTCTATGAGGCCCTCTTTCCCCCCGCCAGCGTCCATCTGGCCTGGTGCGCCACCGCCACTCACTGGCTCAGCCGCGCTCCCGCCCCGCAACACCGCTCGGGCCTGGCTCAGGCCGAGGCCCGCCGGCTCTGGAGCGAGCAAGCCCGACAGGATTGGGAGCGCTGGCTGGCCTGCCGGGCCACCGAACTGGTCAGAGGCGGGCAGGTGGTGGTGGTGGGCAGCGGCACCGACCGCTTCGGCCGCACCGGGACCGAGGGGTTGCTGCAGATGGTGAGCGACTGCCTGCCCGAGGGACTGGTGCTGCCCACCTACCATCGTCGCCTGGAGGAGTGGCTGGCCCCCCTGGGCGGCGAGCTGGAGTTGCTGGAAGCCAGCGAGCCTGCCATGGCCGAGCCCTTCTGGGAGGATCTCCAGCGAAGCGGCGATCGGCAGGTATACGCCGACTCGGTGGTCGGCTTCGTGCTCGCCTCCCTGGCCCAGGCCGTGCTGGGCCCGCAGAACCGCTCGCTCTTCGTGCAGAGGTTGCGCGAGCGGGTGCTGGCCCGCCCCGAGCAGGCTCGCTGCCGCTGGTGGGTGACCGTGCTGCGCCTGCGCCGTCGCTGACGCCCGCACGGACCGCACCGTGGACTACCTGAGGTCACTGACGCCGTAGGTCTTGAAGGGCGGGATGTCTTTCAGCTTGCTCTTGGCGGTGGCCAGGGCGTCGAGGCCATGCTCTGCCATCACCGCAAGGTCGGCATCCTCCAGGCACGGGCCCGGGTTACGAATGATGTCACCGGTTTGTCGACATCCCGGTTCTCATTGGCGAACAAGTTTTCTAAGAATGAACCGCCGGTTCAAGAATCGAAACAAGCAAGACCGCAACGAAGCGCACTCAGAGCCCTGCATCGAACACGAGCCCGAGTCGTCTGCGCCGTCGCCGGTGGATCGACCGCTCTGAAACAATTTGTTTACCGATTTCACAAATCGCTAACACCCGTTGCGAGCCAAAGCCTCTTCGGGGCGGTATCATCAAGCTCAAGAACCATTCCGGAGGCCTCCATGTCCGTCGAGAAAGTCAAGAACGTCACCCAGACCCGCGAGTCCAGCCAGGGCTCGGCCCCGGTGGGCAAGCTCCAGGGAGCCGCCGCCAGGCGGGCCGAGGGGGTCCGCTCCAGCTCCGAGAGCTCCCACTCTCGCGGCGCGCAGAAGGCGGAGGGTGCCCGCGAGAGCAACCAGGGCCTGCGGGCGCAGTGGCAGGGCCTGCTCGATGGCAAGAAGGACTCGGACGCTGGCTCCATCCCCTTCTTCGCTCACTTCCTCGAAGGACAGGAGAAGGGCCCCGGGGCCCAGACCGATCGCTACCCGTCCGATAACGACAACACGGGCCTCAAGCCTCCCGGAAGCGAGGCAGTCACCCATCGCTATCCCTCTGATAGCGACGCCGATACCGGGATCGAGCCGCCGGGGGGAGGGGCCGTGACCCTTCGCTACCCTTCCGACAGCGACGCCGACACTGGCATCAAGCCTCCGGGAAGCGAGACCGTGACCCATCGCTATCCGTCCGACAGCGATGCCGACACGGGCATCAAGCCGCCTGGGGGAGGAGCCGTGACCCTTCGCTACCCCTCCGACAGCGACGCCGATACCGGCATCGGGCAGAATCCCCCCATCGACCGGGTGACCATGGCCTACCCTTCCGATAGTGACAGGGATACCGGCATCGGCACGCGCCCGCCCACCGAGGTGACGCTGGCCTACCCCTCCGACAGCGATAGAGACTGCGGCTGCCGGGAGGTCTGACGGTTTACCTGGCGGGCTCTCTGAGGCCCCCACCAAGACGGTCTGCTGACAGGGCCGGGACGGCCCTCGGGCATCCTCATCAGGAAGTCTTTCTGGTGAGGTTCTCATGCTCGCAGCAGTCTCCCCGGTCCGTTTCTACGTGGCTCAACCGCCCGCTCCCCAGGTCCAGGACCTGTTCCGCCCCGAGCCGCCTCCCGAGCCCGAGGCGCCGCCGGCCGACCCCGAGCCTTCCGTCTTCCCGGTAGCCCTGTCGGCCCTGGCCGGCACCGCGGCGGGAGCCGCCGTTGGAGCCGGGGTCTCGCTCCTCACCGGAGGCCTGGGAGCGGTGCTGGCCATCGCGCTGGCGGCCTGTCCGAGCGTGGTGGCGGCAGGACTGGCCGGGGCCCTGGCTTCGGTGACCGAGAAGGAGGGGCTGCAGCTTCTGGCGGGCGGACTGGTGCTGGTGGGGGGCTTCGTGGGCGCCGGGCTCATCGGCGCCGCAGGTGGCTTCCTGGTGACCCTGGCCGTGCTGGGGGGGTTGACCGGGATGGCCGTGGGGGCCATGGTGGGGGCAGTCCGGCAGGAAGACCAGCAGTTTCGCCAGCGCGAGCAGAATCGGCCCCTGCACGAGAAGTACCGTCAGGACATGCGCCGCTACGATCAAGAGATGCAAGCCTACGAGCGCGATCGGAAGGCGTGGGAGGCCACCCACTCCGAGACCGACCCCGGTCGGGTGCACGAGACCGAAGCCCACCTGGTCGTGAACGGCGTGGTGGTCAGAAAGCGGGAGGTCTGACCCCGAGCGGACGGGAACAAGCCCCGCGTGAGCGTGCTGATCGTCACCTGGACGGGCGAGAACTCCTCGGTGAGCCACGTCACCCGTCTGCTGGCCGAGCGTGGGGTGGAGGTGGTGCGCCTGGATACCGACCTCTACCCGCAGGAGCTGCGCCTCAGCACCGAGTACGGCGCCGGGATCGAGCGCCGCAGCCGGCATCTGGACCGGGTGGAGGCTGTCTGGTACCGCCGCTTCCGGGCCGCCAACCGCTTGAGCGAGAGCCTGGGGGATACCCGAGAGGCTTGCTACAACGAGTCGCGCCAGACCCTGTGGGGGACTATCCTCAGCCTGCCTTGCTTTCAGCTCGATCCGCTTCCAGCCGTGCGCCTGGCCGACTATAAGGAGCTGCAGACCCGCTGGGCCCTGGAGGAGGGGCTGGAGGTGCCCCGCACCCTCTTCAGCAACGATCCCGACAGCGTCCGTAGCTTCTATCGAGAGCTGGACGGCCGGGTGGTCACCAAGATGCAGTCGCAGTTCGCCATCTACCGGGGAGGCGAGGAGCGGGTGGTCTTCACCAGCCGGGTCAAGCCCGAGCACCTCGACAGGCTCTCTGGCCTGGAGCACTGTCCGATGATCTTTCAAGAGCTGGTGGAGCGCAAGCTGGAGCTGCGCACCACGGTGGTGGGCGAGCGGCTCTTCACTTCGGCCATCGACGCCTCCCGGGCCCCCGAGGTGGACTGGCGCCGCGACGGGGTGGGGCTGATCGACTCCTGGGAGCCCTACGAGCTCCCGCCGGCCACGGCTCAGGCGCTGCTCCGGCTGGTCAGTCGCTTCGGCCTGAACTACGCCGCCGCCGATTTCATGGTGACCCCCGAAGGCCGCCACGTCTTCCTGGAAATCAACGCGGCCGGGGAGTGGTTCTGGCTCCAGCGCATTCATCCCATCGCCGAGGCGGTGGCCGAGGTGCTGGCCGAGCCCGCCCGGCGGCGCGTGAAGAATATCCTTCCCTCTGCAGGCCCGTAAGCCAGCCCTCCCGAAAGTCGCCTCAATGCGGTTGAGCGACCGGGTAGCTCTGGTGACCGGAGGGGGCCGCGGCATCGGCGCCGCGGTGGCTCGCTCTCTGGCTTGCGAAGGGGTCCGCGTGGCGGTGGCCTCCCGCACCCTGACCGAGATCGACGAGGTGGCCCGCGAGCTCACCCAGGCCGGCAGCCAGGCGGTGGCCGTGCAGTGTGACGTGGGCCGTCCCGAGGAGATCTCCTCGGCCGTGGCCCAGGTCACCGAGGAGTTCGGGCGCATCGACATCCTGGTCAACAACGCCGGCATCGCGTCTTCCTCCTCACTGGGCTCGCAGAGCCTGGAGGAGTGGGAGCGCATCTTCCGCGTCAACGTCACCGGCACGTTCCTGTGTACCCAGGCCTGTCTGCCGGGCATGCTCGAGCGGGGCTGGGGCCGGGTGGTCAACGTGGCCTCGGTGGCCGCCCTGGGAGGCGCGAAGTACATCTCCGCTTACTCTGCCTCCAAGCACGCCGTGCTCGGATTCACCCGCTGCGTGGCCCTGGAGGCGGCCAGTCGGGGAGTCACCGTCAACGCCGTGTGCCCCGGCTACGTGGATACCGACCTCACCCGTGCCTCGGTGGCTCGTATCATGCAGAAAACCGGCATGACCGAAGGCCAGGCCATGCAGGTGCTGTGCAAGACCAATCCCCAGAACCGGCTCTTGACCTCCGAGGAGGTGGCCCACGCGGTGCTCGTGCTCTGCCTGCCTGAATCGGCCGGCATCAACGGGCAGGCCCTGGTGCTCGACGGCGGGGGGTTCGTGGGATGAAGGATCCCCATCCTCGCCGGGCAAAGTTTTCCCCTGTGAAGCGCTGGAGGGGCGTCGCGTGATGACCTCGCAGCCGGCCCAGTCCCTGGTGGACAAAGCCATGGCCCTGACCCAGGAGGGCAAGCCCGACGAGGCGCTGCCCCTGATCGACGAGGCCCTGGCCGCCGACGCCACCTACTGGCCGGGCTGGCTTCATCGTGGCTATGCCCGGGCCCACGCGACCCGCTTCGAAGAGGCTGTTTGCGACTGGGAGAAGGCCCTCGAGCTCGAGCCCAAGCTGCCCATGAAGCTGCAAACCTCGGCCCAGGCTGCTGCCCACCGCAAGTTGACCGAGAGCGCGCTGGAGCAGTTCCGCTGGGAGCTGACGCTGGCCCCTGAGAATGCTCGCCTCAACCTGCTCTATGGCCGGGCCCAGCGCGTCTTTGGACGGCTCAGCCAGGCCCTCGAGTCGCTCGGGCAGGTCTCTCCCCACGACCCGGCTCATCTCGACGCCCTCGAGCTGGCCGCCCGCATCCTCAAGCAGCTGGGCCAGAACGAGCAGGCCCTCAAGACCTGGCAGAGGGTGCTGCAGTCGCGGCCCGACTCGGTCGAGGTGAACTACGAGCTGGGCAGCCTGGCCCACAAGTCCAACGCTCTGGCGCTGGCCCTGCGCCACCTGGAGAAGGTGGTCAGCCTCAAGAGCGAGCACCTTCCCGCTTTGCTGGCCCTGGGCGAGATTTACCTCAAGCAAGGACGCCACGACCTGGCCGAAGACCGTCTGCAGAAGGTGCTGCGATTGCAGCCCGACAATCCGACCGCGCTGGCCGGACTGGCCGGTTGTCGCCAGGAGCAGTACCTCTTCGATGAGGCGCTGGGCTATTACAAGCGGGCCGTGGAGGCCGATCCCAAGAACCCCGATTTTCACTTCCGCATGGGCTTTCTGGCCCTGCAGCTGGGCAATCTCGAGGCCGCTGTAACGGCCCTGGAGAAAGGGCTTGAGCTTCGCCCCAACGATGCCGAGGTGCTCTTCAGCCTGGCCAAGGCTTACGAGCAGAAGGGCGATCTGCAACGTGCCAGCGAGTACTACACCGACACGCTGAGGGTCAACTCGCGAGCCGACCACGCCGCCTACAACCTGGGTCTGGCATTCGAGGCCATGGGGAAGACCGAGGAGGCCATGAACGCCTTCCGCCGGGCCAGCGAGATCAAGCCCAACGAGCCCCACTACCTGGAGCGGCTGGCTGCGGTCGCGTCCCGGGCCGAGGATCACGAGACCGCCACCGACGCCAGTCGGGCCGCGGTGCGCTCGGCCCCTGACTCGGCCGAGTCGCGCCTCAACCTGGCCCGGGTGCTGCAGCGTCAGGGTCGTCAGGAGGAGGCCATGGAGGCCTACCGCCAGGCTCTGACTTTGAATGCGAAGCTCAGCGCCCAGATCGAGCAGGAAGCCCAGGTTGCCTTTGACAGCGGAGCTGACGATCAGGCGATGGACTTTTACCGGCTGCTCTCGGAGACCGAGGGCTGGCAAGCCTGGGCCTGGGAGGGGATCGGCCGGGTCATGGCCCGCCAGGAGAAGGCCCTGCTGGCGATGGACTTTCTCTACAAGGCGGTGGTCACCGAGCCTTCCCGCCTGAGCGCGCTGCGCGAGCTGGGGGCGATCTGCCTGGCCAATCAAGAGCCCGCCCGCCTGCTGGAGGCCATTCGCGAGGTGCTTGTCCGCCAGCCCCCCTACTCCGGGGTGGAAGGCTTCGTGGAGGTGCTGCTCGAGCTGTGGCACGGGGCTGAGCTCTCCAGCCTGGTCTTGCTGCTGGCCGACAGCTTGCACAGCCAGCTCGGGGGCGACCCACGTGCTCGCCAGGAGGCTGCTCGCATCTATGTCGAGCACGCCCGGAAACTGCACTCGCAGGGGGATACCGATCGCGCCCGAGTCACGCTGGGGCGCTTGCTCGAGTTCGAGCCGGCCTGGCCTGAGGCGCTGGAGCTGATGACCCTGTGGGCTGAGGACGTCGCTCCGGAGCCAGCGGGGACCGCGCAGGACTTCGGGTTCGAGCCCGCGGCCGAAGGTCCGGTCGCTGCCCAGGACTTCGGGTTCGAGCCGGCGTCCGAAGGTCCGGTCGCTGCCCAGGACTTCGGGTTCGAGCCGGCAGCCGAAGGTCCGGTCGCTGCCCAGGACTTCGGGTTCGAGCCGGCGGCCGAAGGTTCGGTTTCCGAGCCGGTCGCTGCCCAGGACTTCGGGTTCGAGCCGGCGGCTGAAGGTTCGGTCGCTGCTCAGGACTTCGGGTTCGAGCCGGCGGCCGAAGGTTCGGTTTCCGAGCCGGTCGCAGCCCAGGACTTCGGGTTCGAGCCGGCGGCTGAAGGTTCGGTCGCTGCTCAGGACT
>BTUM01000085.1:0-33828 GCA_045863235.1 Candidatus Xenobia bacterium
TTTCCCTAGCAGGGGCGCCATTGCTGGCTGCCTGTAGGCATCATACCAGCACAGGCATGCGGTGGGGCACGCCCGGTGCGGAGAACATCCTGCAGCTGCGCTGCCTCCAAGCTAGCGGTCGCTGGGACGAGTTTTGCACAACCCGTGCCAGCAAAAGAACCCAGCGATTCTCGAGGCTCAAATCCGCATGGTTGTCGGCCGCTTAGTTTACCGATCTTTTGGAGTTACACCCATTCGACGATTCGAGGCGGCGCTCAAGCGAATCTATATCTGGGTCGGTCAGACGCGACAGGAGGTAAACAGGAGCGTGTTGGGGTGGTTGAACACGTCGTGGCGGATCTCGGCCTGGATGTCGCTGAAATACTCGCGGATCAGGCGCTCGTAGCCTTCCTGGTCGCGGATGAACTTGCCCCGGTCCAGGCGCAGCCAGATGCGGGTGAACCAGTGCTGGCCGGGCACGAAGCAGCCGTCCACCGTAACCAGGCGGCCGCCCGGACGCAGGTAGCCGCGGGCTAGCTCGAGCAGCTTGCGGGCGTTCTCGTCGTCGAGGTGGTGCAGAACGCCCGTAGCGATGACGGTGTCGAAGTAGGCCGGCTGGGCCACCGAGTGGTCCTTGATCAGCTGGCACAGAAAGCGCCCGCGGTGGCCGTACAGCTTCTGGGCCGCCTCGATGTAAGCCTGGCTCCCATCCACGCCCCAGTACTCGATGTCGCACTTGATCCAGGGTAAGATCACGCCCGGACCGCAACCGATGTCGAGAATGCGATGCCCGGGCTCGGGGCGCACGAAGCGCGAAACGTAGACCTCGTAGAACTTGCGTCCCCGGCTGAGGGTCTGAAACCAGGTGTAGATCCGGGGCCACCGGAGCAGAAATCTCATCGGCTCTCAGGGGCTTCGGGGTGGCTGGGCCTTGTCCTGGATCATCCGGACCGCCTCACGCAGGGCCGCTTCGCGCTGCGGGTCGCGCCCGGCCGAGTAGGGGAGGGCTCGATCCACCGACAGGTCGGGCTCCACCCCCACGCCCTCGAGTCGCTCTCCGTCGATCAAGGCGTCTCCCACCGCCAGATAGAGGAGATTGCCGCTCTTGAGCAGGTAGGGGCGGCCGAAGACGACCGCCCCGCCGGTGCGCTCTCCCACCACCCGGCCCAGAGCGTAGCGGCGCACCGCGAAGGCCAGGATTTCCTTGCCGCTGCGGCTGGTCTCATCCACCAGCAGCACCAGCGGCTTGCGCCAGGTGGAATCCATCTGCACCCGATTCTGGCGACCGATGAAGGTGATGGAGGGGAGGCGGGCATTGAACAGGTTCAGGTAATCGGGCGAGGCTCCGCCCCAGCCGCCTCGCAGGTCCAGCACCAGGGCCTCGGCCTCCTTGAGCGGGCCGTCCAGGAGGGCCTCCTCCATCGCCTGCTGGTAGCTGTCGCTGGCGTAGCTCCACAGGTGGGCATAGGCCACCTTGCGCCCCTGCACCTCCTCTACCCGCAAGCTCTTCTTGAGAGCGTGCAAGAACATGGTGCGCCCATCCAGACGGCGCGGCTTGACCTGTAGCTGCAGCTCGGGCCCGCCCGCCTGGCGCCGCAGTTGCAGCGTCACCGGGCGTCCTTCGGTCAACTCGACCGGCAGGGGAGCGAGCAGCTCGTCCCCCTCCAGCACTCCCGCCTCGTCGCCCGGCCCGCCCTCGAGCACGCCGCTGACGAAGCTCTTGCCGTCGAGCTCGCGGCTGGTCAGTCCCAGCCCTACATAGACCGGGCCCTTGGGCAAGACCCTCCGGATGCGTTTGGAGAAGTCGCCCCGATCGAAGACCGCCAGGAGCTGGTAATACTCCGGCTGCTGGCGGTGGTAGTAGGCCACGTGCGAGGTCTTCAGCCGGGCCAGCATGGCCGAGATGATGCCGGCCAGCTCCGCCTCACCCGCCAGGCGGGCGCGCGGCTCGAGCTCTGCGCGCACGGCCTCCCAATCCAGGCCCCCCAGCTTCTCATCGTAGAACTCGCGCCGCACCGTCTCCCACACTTCGGAGAAGTCCGAGAGCCGGGCCTGGGCCGAGGCCGGCACGACCAGCAACAACACCAGCAAGACGAGCCGCTTCATGAAACTGGCTTGGCGTGCCCGGACGGGAGTCCTCCTGTCAGGCGTAAGCCTGGTTGGATGGGACTGCGGTATTCATCGCCAGTTGCAGGTTCTCGAGCAGGCCCTTCAGCTCGGGGCGCTCCTTCATCCAGTCGGAGAAGGTCTGCTGGAAGCCCCCGGGGGCCTGCTCCTGGACGTACTGATTGAAGCTGACCAGGTAGAAGTAGCGCTTGAGGTAGTCCTGCCCGCGCTCGAGCGCGTGGGAGTCGCCTGCTTCGGCCTGCTGCTTGAGCCTGGCGATGGAGGTGCGCAGGTTCTGCATGGCGCTGGTGCGGTCGATGGCGGCATCCACTCCGGCTTTAGCCTGCGGACCCTGCTCCAGGGCCCGGATCAGGCCCAGGATGACCCGATAGTCGCCGTTGGCGTAGCTACCCACCTCTTTGATCTGCTCGCGCACCGCGCCGCGGTTCGAGATGGTTCCCTCGGAGCCATCCATCAGGTCGGCGATCACCATCGCCGTGGTGGTGCGGCCCCGCCCGGCGTGGCAGTTCATCACCCGGGGAGTGTCATCGCTCACCCCCTTCAGGCGGGCCACCAGGGCGTCGAAGTCGGCCTCCTCGGGAACCTTCTCGTCGGTGACCGGGATGCGGGCGTAGTCCACCTGAAAGCCCTCCCGGGCCATCTGTTGGAAGACCTCGAGCGGGGTCTGCAGGCTGGCTGCATCCACGCTCACCCAGCGGGCCTGCACCTTTCCATCGGGGGTCTCCTCGTGAAGCAGGATGCGTCCGCCGTGGGCGGCGGCCTCCTTGAGCACCTCGGCCTTGAGGGCTTCCTCCTGAGCCTCGACCTGGGCCGGCGTGCGGCCCGGCTGCTCGAGGTTGGCGAAGGGGTGGGCCAGCTCGCGCAAGGTGACCGAGCGACCCTGGATGTAGAGAGCGGGCTCCTCGCGCATGGTCGTCCAGACCACCTTCTGGTGGTCGGCGCCCAGACGCTTGAGCACGCTGCGCAATCCGTCCACCGTGGGCTGGGCCACCCCGTAGATGCTGGTGCCCGCTACCCCGCGGAAGTTGGGGGCGCCTGGCACGACTTCCAGCGAGCCATTCTGCAGGGTGGGATAGTGGTCGTACTTGAGCATGCGCCCGCTGGACAGATTGGCCTGAGAGCGGGCTTCCACGTGCCGGGCAGCCTCCGCGGGGGAGGCTACGGTGCTTTGAGCCACGGTGATGGCGGCGGACGGGCCCGGCACGAAACTGGCCGCCAGGCCAAGCCCGGTCAGGCCCAGCGCCAGGGCAGCCGCCCACAGGCGGGGGCTGGAGATCTTGCTGGCCGGCTCGGGCGAGCTCTTAGCGGGGATCGGAGCCCCGGGCTCATAGGTCTCGATCGGCGGCTGGCTTTCCCGCCAGGGCTCGCGCAGGCCGCTCGCAGACGGGGAGGTGCTGACGAAGGGGAGGCCGGGAATCTGCACACGGGGAGTATACCAGATTCTCAGCCAGTGGGCCTTCCTGCCCGGGATTTCTGGGCAGATCTACACTCCCGCGCGTTGACCTGTTCATAATTGGAACGCGCGGGAGTGTAGACAATCTGTTGAACGGCGCCGCGCCAATTCCTGAAGTGTTCAACGCGCGGCGCCTTAGCACTTCAGGCTCTCAGCCTGCGCTCGACCTCCTCGGGCTCGGCCGGTTTGCCGAAGTGGTAGCCCTGACCCAGGTGGCAACCGAGGTCGCGCAGGCACTCGTGCTGGGCGGCTGTCTCGATGCCCTCGGCCAGAGACTCCATGCCCAGGTTGTGGGCCAACTCGATCACGGCGCTGGCGATGGAAGCGTCCTTATAGTCGTCGGGCAGGCCGTGCACGAAGGAGGAATCGAGCTTGAGCAGGTGGCTTCTGAGGCTCTTGAGGCGCGAGAGCGAGGAGTGGCCCACCCCGAAGTCGTCGATGGCCACCTTCAGGCCCAGCTCCTCCAGCCCGGCCAGAATGCGATCGGTGTCGGCCCCGGCGCGCATGATGGCGGTCTCGGTCACCTCGATCTCGATGCTGCCCGGGGGCAGGCGATGACGCTCGAGCAACTGTTTCAGTCGGGCCAGGAAGTCGGGGTGCATGAATTGGGCCACGGAGACGTTGCAGGCCACCTTCAGGCGGGCCCCCTGGGCGTGCCAGAGTGCGGCCTGGCGCAAAGCCTCTTGCAGAACCCAATCGCCGATGGGAATGATCAGGCCGTTTTCCTCGGCCATGGGGATGAAGAGGGCCGGTGAGGTCAGTCCACGGTCGGGCGAGAGCCAGCGGATCAACGCTTCGACTCCCACCATCCGGCTCGTTCCGAGTTCCACCACCGGCTGATAGGCCAGAAAGAACTCGCCCCGGCGCAGGGCCTGGCGCAGCCGATTCTCGATGGCCATGCGCTCGGACTTCTCGCGCAAGAGGTCGCCGGAATAGAACTCGTAGCGGGTTCTCCCCAGCTCCTTGGCGCGATAGAGGGCGCTTTCGGCGCACTTGAGGGTCAGCTGGGGGTCGAGCTCGGGGTGTACCAGCGCGATGCCGATGCTGGCCCCCACATAGACTTCGCTCCCGTCGATCTCGAAGGGGGCCACCAGGCTCTCCAGCACCCGCTCGGCTACGGAGCCGGCTTCCAGGCCCGGGTCGCGCCGCCGGCGCCGATCCAGCTCGTGGCCAGGGGCTTCGTGGGCGCGGGCCGAGAGCACCACCAGGAACTCGTCTTCGCCCCGCCGACTGACCAGGTCGGTGGCCCGCAAGGTGGAGGCCAGCCTGAGACCGACCTGGCGCAGGAGCTCGTCCCCGGTGCGGTAGCCGAGCACCGCGTTGATGACGTGAAAACGGTCCAGGTCGACCACCAGCAGCGCCGAGCTCGAGTGCACCTGGGCATCCAGCGAGCGCAGGGCGGTCTCCATGGGGACCAGCCGACGACCCGGCTCGGGGGCGGCTCGCGGACCAGGGCGGGTGCGCTGCTCGGGGAGCGAGCGCAGCACCACCAGCTCGGCCTCGGCTCCCTGCCAGGTGATGGCATGGCGCGAGACAAAGGCGCGGCCCAGGCCGGGGATAGCCAGGGTCGAGTCGGTGGGGAGGTCGAGCTCGCGCCCCTCGATGGGGCCAAAGAGCTCTCGGGCCCGCTCGTTGGCAAAGGAGACGACTCCATCGTAGCGCAGGATCAGCAAGGGCTCCAGGGCGGCGAGAATACCGTGCAGGTCGCGTGGGTTCATGGCGGCCCCGCCAGGGGCAGACTGAAGGAGAACCGGCTGCCCTTGCCCAGCTCGCTTTCGACCCCGATGCGGCCCCCGTGCTGGGTTACGATGCTCTTGCAGATGGCCAGCCCCAGACCGGTGCCCCCTTTGACGCGGGCGTCCGAGGCATCCACCTGCTGGAAGCGTCCGAAGACCGCGTCCAGCTTGTCGGCCGGAATGCCACGGCCCTGGTCGGTGACCGTGAATTCGACGCTGTGATCGACCAGGCGGACGCTCAGAGCGACCGTTTGCCCCTCACTGGAGAACTTGACCGCATTGGAGAGCAGGTTCACCAGCGTTTGCACCACCCGATCTGGGTCGGCTCGCAGCGGAGACTGCAGGCTGTGGCTCTCGAGCAGCACCTTGCCCTTCTCGGCCAGTGGCTTGACGATATCCAGGGCCGAGGTCACCAGAGCGGAAACTTCGGTATCCGAGACGTTGAGGCTGACCTTGCCCGATTCCATGCGCTCGATGTCGAGAATGTCGTTGATCAGCCGCACCAGGCGGTCGGTGTTGTTGACCGCGATGTCCACCATCCGCTGGGCCTTGGGGCCGAGCTGGCCCAGCGCTCCCCCCGCCAGAAGACCCAGAGAGCCCCGGATGGAAGTCAGCGGTGTGCGCAGCTCATGGCTGACCACCGAGACAAACTCATCCTTCATGCGCTCGACCTCTTTGTAGGCGGTAATGTCGCGAAAGCTTACCACCGTTCCGAGCTGGCGTCCATGCTCTCGGATGGGGGTAACCACCAGCTCGGCCGGAAATCCTGTGCCATCTTTGCGCTGGAACCATTCGTCGCGGTCGGACAGAGTGGCCGATTGGGTCAGCGGGCAGTCGCTGCGTCCGTGCCGCGAGCCCGCGTGCACCAGGTCGTGGAGGTGAGCGCCCAAAAGCTCCAGGGCGTGATATCCTGTCAGCCGGACGGCGGCCGGATTGGCGAAGGTGACCCGGCCGAGCTCATCCAGCCCGCAGATCCCGTCCCCGGCCGAGTTCAAGATGAGCTCCATCTGCCGATTGATCCGTTCCAGGCTCTCGCGCACTCGACCACGTTCGATCGACTGGCCGATCTGGGAAGCCAGCGTCATGACCAGCTGCATGAGATCGGGGTCGGGCTCGAGCGGCCCGCGACGGAAGAACTCTATCACCGTGAGCACCTTGCCTTCGACCATGATGGGGAAAGCCAGAGCGCCTTTGAGACCGGCCTTGAGAGCCGGGCCGGCCCGGATGAAGATGGGATCGCTCTGCACGTCGGCTACCCAGGCCGGAATCTTCTGTTGATAGACCCGGCCCGGCAGACTCGTGGAGCGAGCGGCGAACGAGGAGCAGGCCTGGGTGAAGGTCTTCAGCTCGTCGGCCGAGCCTCGAGTCCACGAGCTCTGGAGCTCGAGCGTGTCGTCTAGCTCGTCCACGCTCCAGAGCAGGGCCACATCCCAACCCAGTCCCTCGCCCAGGGTGTCGAGCAGGCGAGGCATGCTATCCACTGTCGAGGTTGTCTGGGCCAGTTGGCGGGCCAGGGCGTACTGGACCTCCCGGCGGCTCTGGTTGGTCTTGAGGTCGGTAATGTCGCGGGCCAGAACGTAGAGGCAGCGCTCCTCCGGGAAGGCGCGACAATTCCAGGCCAGCCAGCGGTGCAGGCCGTCGCGCCGGCGAAAACGGGCTTCGAAGGCACAGCTTGCCTGGCCCTGTCGGCTGCTCTCCAGCTCGCGCTCGGCCTGGACCTGGTCGTCGGGATGAAGAAAATCTTGCAACGGGCGACCCTCGAGCTCGGCGCGGCTGTACCCGAACAGGGCCATCCAGACCGAGTTGAGACGCTGAAAGCGGTTCTCAAAGTCGAGCGTGGCCAGCGGGTCGGCCGTGCTCTCGAACTGGCGATCGCGTTCCAGCTCGGCTCGGGCTTCCTGGCGCAAGGAGCGGCCGAGGGCAAGAAAGGAACCGACCGAGAGGGCCACCGCCAGCAGGGCTTCGCCCAGCACGGCCAGTTGGGCAGTCCGGGCCTGACTGGCCATGGTGGTCCGTAACGAGCTCAGCCGTTGGTGTCCGCTGGCGCGCAGGTCTTCGGCTGCGGCCAGAAGCTCGCCCATCAAGGCTCTGCCCTCTTCGGCTCGGATGGACGCGACCGCCTCGGGGGTGCGTCCGGTCGTGGCCAGCTCGATGAGGCTCTCCATATGCTGGCGCAATGCCAGGAAAGCGTTTTCCAGTCGGGTCATGCGCTGGGCGTCTTCGGGGATTTGGGCCACGAGCTCCCGGGTTCTGGCCAGGTGGAGGTCGAGGGTGCCGTGGACCTCCCGAAACTCGTCGAGGTAGATGGCTTCCCCGGTGAGGATCAGGGCGCGCTCGCTGGCTTTCATCTGAAAGAGCCGGCTGATCAGGTCTTCTACGGAGTGTTGGGCTTGCAGGGTCCGGGCCGCTTGCTCGGTGGTGCGAGCGTAAGAGCTGCTCGCGTAGTAGGCGAAGCTGCCTCCCAGCACCAGGATGGCAACCTGCACCAGGATCATCAGGGGGAGATGGTTGCGGATCAGGCTCAAGCCGGGTGGCCGCCGATCGTCCATGTGTTCGCTTGACCGCCACCGCCCCCCGGGTGTATGATGCGAGCACGGTTCGTTAAATTATGCGAATGCATAGTTCCCTGGAGGGAAGAAATGATGAAAACTCTCACCGCTCGCCAGTCCCAGATTCTCCATATGGTCTCCGATTTTCTGCAAGAGGGTCGATTGCCCTCGGCAATCCGACTCTCCGAAGAGCTCGGTCTGGCCGGAGAATCCAGTGTAACGCCAATCTTGAAGGCACTTGAGAAAAAAGGCTACCTTGATATCCAGGGTGGTATCAAGGGGCGCCCCCGCCAGCTGAGCTTGACCCCCAAAGGCAAGCAGGCGGTGCATAAGCCGGGTCTGCCGATTCTGGGCTCGATACCGGCTGGCCCTCTGCGCGAGGCACTCGAGCAAGCCGGCGAGTTCGCCGAAACGCTCAAGGACCTGTTGCCCTATCAGGACGGCGACTTCTTGTTGACCGTCGAAGGCGAGTCCATGATCGGGGACGGTATTCTTCCCGGTGATTGGGTTTTGATCCGGCCGGGCGTAATCCCTGCTGCGGGCGAGATCGTGGCGGTATGCGTGGGCAGCCACTACGAGGCCACTCTCAAGCGCCTTTACCCCGATCCCAGCAAGGGCAAGGTGCGGCTGGTGGCCTCCAATCCCGACTTCAAGGAGCAAGCCTACCCGGCGGAAGAGGTCAAGATCGTCGGGGTCCTGCGCGGGGTGGTGCGCCGCCATGTCGGCGGCTGAGCTGGCCTTCGGCGTCCTCTGGCTGGCCGACTTTCCGGTCTGGGCCTGGCGCCGTTTCGAGCCGACTCTGGCCGAGCGCGAGCTTCTGGTGGTGGCCGCCGGACAGGTGGTCAGCCTCACCCCGGCTTTGCGCCTGGCCGGCATCCGGGTGGGCTTCAGTCGGGAGCGGGCTCTGGCCCTGGCCCCCCAGGCCGAAGTGCGGCTGGCGGCGGGCATCCCTCAGGGGTTGATTGAGGAGGAGGTGCTGCAAGCCTGCAACCGCTATACTCCCTGGCTCGAGTCTCAGGGGGCGGGACTGCTGGTGGCCAGGCTGGCCGCTCACGAGCTGGACGAGTTGGCCGCTTCTTTCGGGGCCCGGGCGGGGCTGGCCAGCGATCGCTCCACCGCCTATCTGGCGGCTCTGGCTGCCCGCCCGGGTCAGTTGCTCCAGGTGAGCGCTGGCCACGAGCAGCTCTTTCGTCAGGCCCTGCCGCTGGCCTTGCTGGGTCGAGCTGAGCTCTCGCCTGATTGCTTGCAGAAGCTTTCCTGGCTGGGCTTCAGCACGGTGGCCAGCTTGCTGGGCCTGACCCGGGCCCAGCTGCAGGCCCGCCTGGCGGAAGGCGAGCGGCTTTACTGGCTGAGCCGCTGGGAGGACCGTCGCCCGGTGCCGCTCTACAGCCCCCCTCTCGAGTTGGAGTCTCGCTGGGCGCGCGAGGAAGAGCTCGATGAGCTCGAGCCGGTGCTGCGCCACTTGCTTGGCGAGCTGTTGCCTCGATTGGGGACGCGTCGGGTCAGCCGGGTCACGGTCGAGGCAGGCTCGGCGCGGGCCCGGCGTTACCTGCAGAGCCCCACTGCCCGTCCTGGCCCGCTCTGGAATGCCGTGCTGAGAGCAGGTCAGGAGGTTCTGGCTGCCTGCCGCGAGCGGCCCGACGAGCTCGCTCTCCGGTTGGGCGGTTTGCTCTCGCCACCGGCTCGCCAGGAGCTGCTGTTCGCTCCTGATCGACGCAGCTTGCGTCCAGAGGGGTTGCAGAAGGCGTTGCGCCGCCTCGAGGCGCGCCTGCCGGGCCGGCTGTTCAAAGTAAGCTACCACAACCCCGAGGCCTACCTGCCCGAGGAAGCCTGGACGCTGGAGCGCCTGCAACCCTCATGAGGCAGGTCATGGAG
Source organism: Candidatus Xenobia bacterium (assembly GCA_045863235.1). Classification (GTDB taxonomy): domain Bacteria; phylum Vulcanimicrobiota; class Xenobia; order Xenobiales; family QWHO01; genus QWHO01. The sequence goes on from BTUM01000085.1 coordinate 9,720, forward strand.
CCGATCGAGGTGCGGGTGGAGGCCGACGCTTTGAGGGCCTTTCGCTGGCGTAGACGGGTCTATCCCGTGGAGCAGATCCTGGAGAGCTGGATTTACCGGGGCCGCTGGTGGACCGACGAGCGTCTGGCCGGCGAGCGGCGGGTCTACTACCGCCTCCTGGCCCGCCGGGGCAGCTATGAGCTGTATCGCTCCGACCGCCAGGGCTGGGTGCTCAGTCGGGTTCTGGATTAGGGCGAGCCTTGTTTTGAGCGGCCCCAGGATGACGGGCAGCGAGCTTGCGGTTGAGAATTCCTGGATTTGCGCGTTTCTCTCAATGTTTTGAGAATGATGAACAGGGTGAAACTTTTGTTGCCGACATGTTGTCAGGGCCAGCTTGATTCCTGTTCTGTAAGGATTTGAGTGGCGAATCATGGACACATGATGCTGTCCTTTTGGGTGGGACAGGAAGGAGTCCTGCCCCTAGACTGGTCAGGGTCGGGTCGTTAAATAGAAGACAAGAATCCAACGGCGAAAGGATCCGCCCGACAATGCAGAGCAAGAACCCCTTTGCTGCGCTATTGCAGACCGTCGATCTTGCTGCCCGGCTGGCCCGGCAGGTCGACTTCGAGGACGACAATTCGGGCGGAAATTTCAATGGAAATTTTGGATTCGGTGGCAACGCCCCCCAGGTTTCCAACCAGCCGCGCGAGCTGAACACCAATGACCTGTTCAACGAGTATGAGGAAGAGGTGCTCGAGGACGGGCGGAACATCCGGCGCTACCCCAACGGCACCGTGAGGCTCGAGAATCCCACCAGCGGGGTGATGCAGGAAGAGCGTCCCGATGGCAGCCTGGTCATCTCCCTGCCGGGAGGCAAGCTCCTCTACCAGCGTTTCGGCGGAGAGCCCCTGATGGTGCTGGACACCAACGGCAACTCCGAGCCCACCCTGGCCCAGGTGAGCTCTGTCACGATGCCCGACCAGGACGAGCCGGCCCTGATGTTCCACTTCCAGGACCGCAATGGCACCCACCTGATCGAGATGGAAACCCTGCGTTACTTCAAGGTGCGCCAGAGCCTCTTCGCCGCCGCCTGATCGAGCGAGTCCCGAGAATCCCCCACGACCCGATCGGAGTCAGGCGGCAAGATCCCTACCAGAGCTGGGCTCGCTCGGCCTCGGGCAGGGCCATCGGCTGGCCTGGCTCCACCCCGTAGGCGGCCGCAAAGGCAGGCAGGTTCTTGAGCGTCTGGTTGATGCGGAACTCCACCACCGGATGAGGGTCGGTCTGCACCTGCTGGCGGGTGGCCTCGGGGCGCTGGTTGTTGGCCCACACCTGCCCAAAGCCCATGAAGAATCGCTGCTCGGGCGTGTAGCCGTCCAGCTTGGGTCCGAAGGGCTTGCCCTTGAGCGAGTTCTGGTAGGCGGTCAGGGCCAGGGTTACCCCGCCCACGTCGGCCAGGGCCTCGCCCAGCACCAGGTTGCCGTTCAGGCGCAAGCCTGGCTCCACCTCGTAGTTTTCGGCCTGGGCCTTGATGACCCCGGCCCGGTTCATGAACTCCTCGCGGTCGGCCTCGGTCCACCAGTTGCGCAGGTTGCCCTCGGCGTCGAACTTGGAGCCCTTGTCGTCGAAGCCGTGGGTGAACTCGTGCCCGATCACCATGCCGATTCCACCGTAGTTGATGGCGTCGTCAGCCTGAGCGTCGAAGAAGGGCGGCTGCAAGATGGCGGCCGGGAAGACGATCTCGTTGTTCTGGGGGCTGTAATAGGCGTTGACCATGGCCGGGGACATGTGCCAGGCTGCCTTGTCGACCGGTTGCCCGATCTCGGCCAGGTCCTTGCGGGCCGCCCAGGCTCGAATGTTCATCACGTTCTGGCCGTAGACCCCGCGCTCGACGGGAATGTCGGACTCATCCGGCCACTCGTCCGGGTAGCCCACCTTCACGCCCACGTTGGCCAGCTTGTCCAGGGCTTGAGATTTCGTCTCGGCGCTCATCCAGTCGAACGAGCGGATGTGCTCGCCCACGGCTCCGCGGATGTTCTCGATCATCTCCTCGCAGCGAGCCTTGGACTCGGGCGGGAAGGTGCGCTCCACGTAAGCCCGGCCCAGAGACATGCTGAGGTGGTTGGCGGTGGAGTCGGCCATGCGCTGGTCGCGAGGCTTGCGCCCCTGGGCCCCGCTGAGCACCTTGCCGAAGAAATTGAAGCTCTCCTCGTCGAAGCGGGCCGGCAGGAAGCTGGCCGCACCGTCCACCAGGCGCACCTGCAGGTAAGCCTTCCAGTCTTCCACCGGGGTCTCGGCCAACTCGCGGTCGAGCTGCTGGAAGAAACGCGGGGTGGCCATGTTGACCGTCTCGAGCGATTCCAGACCCAACCCGTTCAGGTAGCCGTTCCAGTTGAAGTTGGGGGTCAGGGCCTGCAATTCGTCGCGGTTCATGATGTGGTAGAGGTTGGCCGGGTCGCGCATCTCGGCCTTGGTGAGCGAGGCGTTGGCCAGCCGGGTCTCCAGGGCCATCACCCGACCGGCCTTGGAGGCGGCCGTGGCGCTGTCGTCGCCGAGCAACTCGAACACCTTGCCCAGGTGCTCGACGTAAGCAGCCCGCAGCTGGTCGGCCTTCTCGCCCTGGTCCTCGTAGTAATTCTTGCCGGGCAGGCCCAGGCCGCCCTGATAGGCGCCGGCAATGTTCATGGTGCTGTCGTGGTAGTCGGTCACGCTGCCGAAGCCGAAAGCGGCGCCGTTGCCAGTGCGGTGGAACTCGGTCAGAGTGGCCTGCACGTCGGCGGCGCTCTGCATGGAGCCGATGCGGTCGAGCAGCGGCTGGATGGGGGAGAGGCCGGCCGCCTCGATGCTGGCCGTATCCATGGCGCTGGCGTAGAAGTCGCCCAGCTTCTGCTCCACGGAGCCCTTCGGAGCGTCGGTGCGCCCGGCGTACTCCTCCAGGATCTGCTTCTGGATGCGGGTGCTGGCCTCGCGCAACTCGTTGAATCGGCCCCAGCGCACCTGGTCGTTGGGGATCGGGTTCTTGGCCAGCCAGCCGCCGTTGATGTGCTGATAGTAGTCTTGCTGGGGAGCCACGGCCGGGTTCAGGTTGCTGAGATCGAATCCGTGGCCGGGAACGCTCTCAGACTGACTCAAGGCGATGTCGCGCAGGGTGGTGAGATAGGCCGCTCCGGCCCCGCTGGCCTGCGGGCTGGTGTGGGCCGTGACGGCGGCAGCTTTGGCTGCAGCTCCCGGCTCGTTCGCGAGGGACGCGATCTGGTCGAGGTAGATGTTGGCGACCTGGGCTCGCACGCGCGGGTTGTCCACCGTCTCGAGGGTGCGCACTCCGAGCTGGGCAAGCACCACGCTGGCTGGCCCGCTGAGGCTGATTCCCAGGGCATTGGTGGCGGTCTGCTGCCCGCTCCTGGCCAGGGAGGTGGGGCTGGGAGGCTGGGGCCGGCCCAACTCGGCCTGGTCCACCGGGACCGACTCCTGCGTCTGGCTGGCAGAGGCCGTCTGGGGTCTTGAGGTCATCGGGGCAATGGACGGGGCGGAGAGGGGGCGAACGAGCAAAGGAGCCTCCAGAATGTTCTTATGGTGGCATTCTAGAGGCTCCGACCGGTCGGGATGGTTGCCTTTGTGTAAAACTACAGTCGGGGTCGCAGTCGGAAGGAGTCCAGGAAGCGGTTGAGCTCGGCTTCGTCATAGGCGTCCTCGGTCTGGCCACCGAGAACCTGGTAGAGCCGGTTCTTGACCAGATAGAGGCGGGCCCTGGCTTTGATCTTCTTGCTGGGAGCCGAGAACACGAGCTCGATGCCCGGGTGGCCCTCCAGCTCGATCCAGCTCTCTTTCTCGAGTTTGCCCCCGATGTTGCGCAGCGCCCCATCGCGCGCGCCGCGCAGTAGCTCCTTCGCGTCCTTCTTGTCCACCGCCCAGTCGGGAAAATCGGCGTAGGCCGAGGCGTAGCCCCAGGTACGCCCTTCACTCAGGGCCATGTGGAAGGTGATAGTGCCCACCGCGGTGGGGACCTTATCGCTGGACTCCTTGGGGGAGTGGGGCATCTCCACCGAATAGCCGCCCTTGTTGGAGCGGTACTCGGTCCAGCGGGACTGGCCGCAGCCAGCCACCAGCAGCGCCATTGCCAGCAGGGCGAGAAGCGGTTTGTGCATCTTTCGTTCCACCTGTCCTTTCAGTATGTGTATATTATACACTAACTGGACAGGGGAGTAAAGCAGGAAGAGTCGTGGCAGGAAGATGCCAGGCCTCCTCCTCCCGATCTCAGAGCTCGACGGTCAGCCGGGGGGCCTGGCGCTTGAGCTCCTCGACCTCGGGAGCCGGGACGGCGTTGCCGCGCAGGTACACGCGACGCAGAGCGGGCAGGGCGCTCAGTCCGGCAGGAAGATGGCTCAAGGAGTTCCCCTCGGCGCTGAGGACGGTCAGGTCGTGGAGCTCCTTGAGGTCCGGCAGGCTCGTCAGCCGGTTGCCGTTGAGCTGTAACGAGCGCAGCTCGGTCAACAGGTCGAGCGCAGGAAGCTGGCTGAGACGGTTGCGCTCGAGCAGCAAGGAACGCAGCCTGCGAAGGCGGGTCAGGCTGGCCGGCAGGCTGCTCAGCTCGTTGTCGGACAGGTCGAGATACTCCAACTGGGTCAGCTCGCCCAGGCTCTCGGGCAGCGAGCCCAGGTTGTTGCCCGAGCAGTCGAGCCCTTTGAGCGAGGTAATGCGGAACACCACCCCGGCATTCTTGCCCAGGGAGTTCTCGGCCAGATCCAGCTCTTCCAGTCGCAGCAGCCCGGACAGGCTGTCGGGGAGGGCTGTGAGGGCGTTGCTGGCAAGATAAAGCTTTTGCAGCCTGGACAGCTTGCCCACTTCGGCCGGAATGGCTTTCAGCTGGCACTCGCTCAGATCGAGCAGGTCGAGATGAGACAGCGTGCCGATGCCGGCCGGCACCGAGCCCATCGCGTTTCCAGCCAGAACCAGGCTGTTCAGCTTGGGGCTCTTGAGAGCGGCTTCCGGAAAGGATTTCAGGCTGTTGTGACCGAGGTCGAGATCCTCCAGGGCCGGCATGGTCGGCACGGAGTCGAGCTTGTTATGGCTGGCCTTGAGGTGGCGAATTCCCGAGATCCCGGTCGGCAGGGCGCTGAGCTGGTTGCTTGCCACGAACAGCCCCTCGAGTTTCTTGAGGCCGCTCAGAGGGGGCAGGGCGGTGAGCTGGTTGTTGGTGACGCTCAGCAGGCGCAAATCGGGCAACTGGCCCACCTCGGCAGGCAGAGTGGTCAGCTGGTTGTTGTCCAGAATGAGCACCTGCAGCTTCTTGAGCTGGCCGATCTCAGGCGGTAGTGAGGTCAATCCCGCTCCGTTTACGATCAGTACCTCCAGGCTCGTGAGCTGGGCGATCTCGGCGCCGAGCGAGGAGCGCTTCTCATTCAGCTCGAGCAAGCGGATCTCGGGGTGCTGCAGGGCCTGCTCCAGGGTCTGGGCGGGGGCTGGGGCGGCCAGGGAGGCCAGGGCCAGGGCGAAAAGGCAGAGCTTCTTGATCACATGTCCTCCGAGGTGTGCATCATCGGGAAACCGTCGCTGTCGAAGTTCGTGGGCCGGGCCCAGGGCTCGGGGGCGCCCCAGCCGTAGTAGTAGGGCACAGCCGTGCCGTAGACCGGGCCCACCATGGGATACTGCTTGTAAAGCTGCAGCCCGGTCTGTCCGGTCTGTCTGGGCTGGGAGGCCGTCGGGGCGGTCGCTCCGCCTGGCATGACCTGCAGGAAGGCCTGTTGCCTGGCCGTGCTCGTGCTGGCCAGAATGCGCACGTAGAGGGGCTGGCTGGTGGGAGAGGTGGCGATGCTGAAACCGGTGTAGGTGGCTCCGGCCGGGATGAGGACCTGGCCGGGCACTCGCACATCGTCTCCGCTCCACAGGGTGACCAGCACCCCGCCCGCGGGGGCCGGCTGCGAGATGGCCACGGTGCCGCCCAGGGTGGCACCGCCGACCACCTGGTTCTGGTTCAGGTTGAGCGAAAGGAAGTTGCCCTGGGCCCGGGCTGGAAGGCACAGGGCGGCCAGGAGAATCAGAGCATATTTGGACAAGCGGAGTACCCCCGGGGTAAGAGTCAGCGCCCATTCTCCCTGTTCTTCGAGAGACCTGTCCAGCACGCTGGAAATCCTTCGCCGGGTAGCTCGGGCGAGGACGTGCTCGAGACGGGTGCTGTCGAGTTCTTGCCAGGTCTGACTCCCAGCGGCAGGCCGCCTGACCTTGTGGTCGAACAGCCGACTCTCGCGATGAAGCCTTACCGCCCCAAAGTCCTGCGCGACCCGGTGCACGGCAGCCTGCCCATTCCCTGGCCGGTGCTGCTCGACCTGGTGGACACGCCCCTGTTCCAGCGCCTGCGCGGCATCCGCCAGTTGGGGATGTGCTACACCACCTTCCACGGAGCCGAGCACTCGCGCTTTCAACACGTGCTGGGGGTCATGTGGCTGATGCACAGAGTGCTGGAGCGCTGGCGCACCCTGGCCGACCTGCCCGAGCTCGAGTGCCAGGCGGCCTGTGCCGCCGCCCTGCTCCACGACGTGGGCCACGGACCCTTCTCCCACGCCCTCGAGCGCGTCTTCTCGCGCGTCGACCACGAGTCTCTCTCGCGCCGCATCGTGCGCGAGCGCCTGGCCCCCGTTCTGGAACGGCACGGGCTGAGCGCGGAGATGGTGACCGCCATCATGGAGGGCACCTATCCTCGGCTGGCTTTTCACGAGCTTCTTGCCAGCCAGCTGGACGTGGACCGCATGGACTACCTGCTGCGCGACTCTCTCTACACCGGGGTGCGCTACGGGCTGTTCGACCTGGATCGCATCCTGGCTTCACTGGTGCCGCTGGAGGACGAACCGGGGGGCCTGCTGGCAGCTCTCGACCCCAAGGGGGTGGACGCCGTGGAGGAGTTCTTGTTCAGCCGTTACTTCATGCAGTGGCAGGTGTATCGCCACCGCACCGTGCGCTCGGCCGAGGCATTGTTGCGGGCGGTGCTCGAGCGCTCGCGGCAGGCTTACCTCGAGAGCCCCACCTCGCTGTCCATTCCGCCGAACCTGGAGTTCTTGTTCCGCGAGGAAGACCCGGCCAGCCAGGACTTTCTGGACGACTTCCTGCTGCTAGACGACTTTGATCTGTTCCACGCCATCAAGCTGTGGCGCCGCAGCAGCGATCCGGTTCTGGCCGATCTCTCGGCCCGCTTCAACGAGCGCCGTCCCTACAAAGTGCTGCCCCATCCGGGGCCGGGCGAGCGGCTGGAAGCCGTCGAGAACCTGGTGAAGCACCGGTTCGGCCAGGCCTGGCGCTTCTATCTGCTGTCCGACTCGCCCGAGGACGCGGGCTTTGAGGTTTACCGGGGCGACCACAACCGGCCCATTCGGGTCAAGACCGGCCCCAGGAGCTGGCGAGAATTCAGCCAGATGACCCGCACCGACGCCGTGCTCTCCCTGGCCGCCACGGTGCGCACGGACAACCTGCTCATCGCCCCCGAGTGCCGCGAGGAGGCAGCCCGGTTGCTTCAGTAGCAGCGAGGCGGGCAAGCTTCAGTAGTTGCGGTGGGCGGTGGCCGGCCAGCTCGGCTCGGAGCGCTTGCCGTTGGTGCCCACGGCGATGACCCGAAAGCGATACGGTCCGGGCAGGGGATGGTTGAGCAAGAAGACTTTGTTGTCCGACTGCTCGCCCAGGACATCCTGGGCCGGAACCCACTTGCCCTCGAGCTCTTCCTCGATCTGGTAGCTGGCCGCTCCGGCTACCTTGCGCCAGGACAGCTGAACGCGATCGTTCTCGGAGAACACCGCGATCAGCCCGGTCGGCTCCTCGGGGGCCGGGGCCGTGGGGTCGGAAACGGGTTTCTTGGGTGGAGTCGGACCGGTGGGGCCGTTGGGGGTGGGATTGGCCAGGCTGGCCCGGGAAGCGGTCCGGGCCCCGATCGGGGTGGAGTTTGGGGAGACCGCTCCCTGGCTGCCCACGGCTCGCACCACGAACTCGTAGGGAGTGTCGGCGCTCAGCCCGGTGATGGTGGTGGAGGAGGTCAGGGGGGTGCGGTTGGGATCCTCGGCGTCAAACCACCACTCGCTGCCCCTGTACTGCAGCACTTCATAGCCAATCGCGCCGGGAACAGGGTCCCAGCGGAGCTCGAGGCGCGTGGTCCCGTCCGCCCCGGGCGGGGCCTTGGCCTGCAGGTTGGTGGGAGCCGGAAGCCCCTGGCACCAGGCCGGAAGGCAGAGCAGCAAGCAGAGCAGGACCGCGCGCAAGGTCAGGCGCCTGCCTCGAGCGTCTTCAGGGTTTCCTCCTTGAGGGCAGCGAAATCTGCGTCCTTGATCTCCAGCGTCTGAGCCATCTTGTTCAGAAAGCGTAGCTCGGAGACGTTGACCCGTCCGTCGGCCAGCGACATGGCCAGGACGACTTTCAGGATGTCGCAGCGAGCGTCGTAATCGGGAACTTGCTCGCGCAGATCGTCAAGCTCGGGGGGTTTTTGGAGCATGGCCCCGACTTCCATGACCTCTTCGGGCGAGGCACCGAGCTGGGCCAGAATCCCACCGAGCATCTCGCGCTCTTCCGCGGCCATCTCCCCGTCGGCCCAGATGGCCTTGACCAGGGTCTTCACCAGAGCCTTCTCATTGTCGTCCACGGCGCCCTCCCGCAAATAATTTGGACCGCTCCTGTCGTCGCTGAAAGTTGCAGCGGCCGCTTTCGTTAAACGCGGGAGGGCGCGACCCCTGCCAGGAACCCCCTGGCCGATGGGGAACGTCGGCCCGCATGCCAGCCCCCCCTCTCGAGAAACTCTGGGCCCGCCTCGACGGCACCAACCGCCCGGCGCTGGAAACTCGCCTCTCGGTTCTCGACCACGGCGTGCTCTATGGCGATTCCGCCTACGAGACCCTGCGCACGTACGCTGGCAAAGTGTTTCGCCTGGGCGAGCATCTGGCTCGCCTGCGTCGCACCGCGGTTGGCATCCGTCTGGAGCTGCCCTGGACCGACTCCGAGCTGGCCGCTGAGATCGCCGCACTGCAGGCCGACCTTCAGGGTGAGCTCTACATTCGGCTGCTGGTACTGCGCGGGGTGGGCGAGCTGGATTACGCCCGCAACCAGGCTCAGCGGCCCACGCTGGTGGTCCTGGCCGGACCCTTCGTGGAGCAGCCGGAGTGGCTCTACACCCGGGGACTGACGGCCGGTCTGGTGGAGATGCGCCGGTCTCCCCACCGGGCTCTCAGTCCGAACTACAAGACGGGCAATCTGCTCAACGCTCGGCTGGCCCACATGGAGGCGCGTGAGCGAGGCTGGCAGGAGGCCTTGATGCTGAACCTGGAGGGCCACCTGACCGAGGCCTCCTCCAGCAACCTGTTCCTGGTGCTCGACGGGGTGTTGTCCACGCCAGCGGTCTCCGACGGCATTCTGGAAGGGGTGACCCGCAACGCGTTGCTGGAGCTGGCCGCGGCCGAGGGAATTCCCACCCGGGTGGCTTCGCTGGGTCCTGAGACGCTCGAGCAGGCCAGCGAGGCGTTTCTGACCAGCACCACCCGGGCCGTGGGACCGATCGGCCAGCTGGGCGGGCGCCCTCTGCCCGTTCCGGGACCGCTCACGACCCGATTGATGGAGCTTTTTCGCGCTCACGCAGGAGGTTTATAGCATGGTACCCTGTCTGGTCATCACCGTGAGCGACTCGCTCAGCTACGAGAACGACCCTGCCGGGCAGGCCATCCGCAGCCGGCTGGAGGCAGCCGGGCACGGGCTGCTCGGCTATCACCTGGTTCCCGACGACCCGATGCGGCTCAAGGCGCTGCTGATCGGGGCCCTGGGCGATCACGGAATCCAGGCCATCGTGCTCAGCGGTGGCACGAGCACGGTGGACGTGGTGGAGGGCTTCCTGGAGCGTCGCCTGGAGGGCTTCGGGGAGCTGTTCCGCTTCCTGCTCTTCCAGGAGGTCGGCTCCTCGGCCGTGCTGGCGCGCACGCTGGCCGGCTTTCATCGCGGCCGGGTGCTGATCGCCCTGCCGGAGGCCGTCCGCGCGGTGGAGCTGGCTATGGACCGGCTGATCGCCCCCGAGCTGGTGGGGATGCTGGCGCAGGCCAGGCGCTAAACTTCGTCGCATTGACCGTGCCACGAAACGTGCGGTGAGAAACTTGTTTCGAACCGCTTCCAAAGTGTTGTGGCGCGGGCGATGCGACGAAGCTCAACCTGTTGAGAATTCATCGCACACTCAATGCGAGGGACTGTAATTCTGAAGCAGTGGACCTGCACAGCAGGTGGAACTCCGGCAGGCCCCCGGACGGTCAACCGGCCATGAACAGCGTCCAGCCATCAGCCCGGGAGGGCGGCCAGCCCTTGCACCGAACCGGGGCCCCCATGAAGAAGCTCCTCTCCCTGTTTGCCCTGCTCGTGCTCTTCGGTTGCTCAGGAAGCACGGATGACACGTTCTCGACCTCGCCAGCCGATGTCGTTCCCCTGACCCTGGAGCAGCGGATCCAGCAGGCCGCCGTCAATGACCCGGAGACGGCGCTCGAGGTGGTACCCAGCGACCATCTCGACGCTCCGCCCGCCTCGGTGGCCCCCCGAGGGCTTCCTCTCCTGGTCCCGGTGGCGGACCTGCAGACCTCCTACGAGATCCTCTTCGGAAGCCTGAGCCAGAAGCTCGGCGTCACCCTGACCACCCCCGAGGTCGTGGCTGACATCAACTTCATCAAGAGCCAGAGCGCCACCGGAAACTTCGATCTCAATGCCAAGCCGATCCTGAACAACCCTCTGGGGGTCACAGCCATCTCTTTCGAGCCCGTGAATTACCAGACCACGGTGCCGCTGCCTTCGGGCAGTCAGACCTTCCAGGTCTCGGGCGGGCTCATCATGCCTCAGGGCATCACCAAAGACCAGGTGAAAGGCGTGGTGGTCTATTTCCACGGCACCACCACCGACAACGCCGCTGTCGGCTCGCAGTTCCTGGGCAATAACGAGACCCAGCTGACCGCCCAGGTCTTCGCCTCGCAGGGCTACATCGTGGTGATCCCCGACTACGTGGGCCAGGGCGTCGATTACCTGAGCGTCCATCCCTACGTGCTCTACCCCCGGGTGAGCGCCCAGACGGCGGTCGATATGCTCACGGCTGTGCAGCCTCTCATCGCCAGCCAGTATGGCTTTGCCGACGGCGATGGCCCGCTGAAGCTCTTCTCCACGGGTTACTCCGAGGGCGGGGCTTACTCACTCTGGTTCAGCGTCTATCTCTCCCAGGACCCGGGCCTGCTCAACGCCTTCTATGTGCTGACCCATTCGGTGGGTATCGAGGGCGCCTACAACACCTCGAGCGTCACCCGGGGATTCATTTTCGACCAGGTGAACGCCAGCGGCTCGAATCCCTACAACGTGCAGAGCCAGACGCTGGTCAACCTCGCCAAGCCTATCCTGGCCGCCGACGCGTTCCTCTCTTACGCCACCTATACCCTGAGCTCCGACTTCGCCAGCGTGTTCAGCACGGATTTCTTCGCCATGAAGGCCACGCCGCCCAACCCGCAGGATCTGGCCAACGTGAATGGCCAGCAGCTCACGATCGCCCAAGCCTTCCGGCTGCCCTCCACAGAGCTCGAGAAAGAGCTGGTGATCACGGCTCTGGACAAGTCGAGCAATGGACAGACGTACACAGGGTTCCTGGAGGCCCCTTTCTCGACCAGCAACAGCGGCAAGGCGCTGATGAGCACAGTCTTCTTCACCCCGCCGCTCCAGCAGCAGCTGCAGCAGGTGCTCCTCTCGGCTGACGTCGACCTCTCCCCGGTCGCCGATCAGGGCGTGAGCATCATCTCGCTGGCTCAGGACTCGGTGGTCAGCCCGAACAACTTCGACGCGCTCCAGGCCGCCTACCCGACCAAGCTCAGGAACGCCGTCAAGATCGACCAGAAACAGCTGCAGGTGCTCTCTCCGTTCAGCGAGGTGATCAACCTGCCCTACTGGGTGCCGGCCGACCACCAGAATGTGCCGGTCTACGCGTTCCTGTACGCTCTGCACATTTTTAACGGGTTCTGACTCGGCTCAGATCCGCGCCCCGGGCGGCTTCCGGGTCGGATCACGGCGAAAGTGTGTTCTGGATTCAATCCGCACAGGTCAACGCTTCGCCAGCAGCTCGCCCGGCGCGGTGCGCACCCCCAGCACGAAGGTGCCGAACTCGGCGTAGACGGCGCTGACCTCGTCGAAGCGCATCTCGTAGATCAGCTTCTTGAAGGCCACCGCGTCGTCGGAGAAGAGGTCCACTCCCCAGTCGTAGTCGTCGAGCCCCACCGAGGAGCTGATGATCTGGGTCACCTTGCCCGCGTAGCGTCGTCCGATCTTCCCGTGCGAGACCATCATCTGAGCCCGCTCGCGGTTGCTCAGCATGAACCAGTTTTTCAGCTCGCCCCGGCGCTTGTTCATGGGATAAAAGCAGACGTACTGCTTGTCGGGTAGCTGGGGGTAAAGCCGTTCGCGCATGGCCGAGCGCTCTTGCGCGAGCAGCTCTTCGGCGGCCGCTTCGAACTCGGCCGTTCCGGGCTTCAGGCCACCCTTCTCGAGCTTGGCGGCATGGCGCTCGGCGGCTCCGTGCAAGGACAGCTCCACCACCGAAAGATACGACCAGGTGGGCTCGAGGAAGTCCATCAGGTCGAGTGAGCCGGCCACGCGCTCGCACTCGAGCAGCTCTTCCGGGGTCTGGCGCAGGAAGACCAGCATCAGGTCGCCCTTGTGCCCCAGAATGCGGAAACAGCCGCCCGCCTCGTCGCGCTCGCCGGGAGCGAACAAGGACTTGAGCTTCTTGGCCGCTTGCGCGCGGATGGCTTTCTGCTCCTTGGCCGAGGCCCGGCCCCAGGCCCTCCAATCGACGGCGTAGAGCTGGTGGAGCATGAAGGCTCCCTCCAGCGTGGCGGGGGCGGTGCTCTCTTGCTGCGGTGCGGTGACGGTCATCATGCGGTTGGCCTTCGCAGCCGCCCTCCGGCTCCCTTTCGGTTGCCTGTTGTAACATGTTGGACATCTTTCGTTTACTTCTCGGCAAAAAGCCGTCCCGGGCGGGTTGCTATACTGGGGGCGAAGACCTGTCGGGAGGTTCCATGGAATCTGTTCCTTTCACCAACCTGTATGGTATCGTGGCCAACCAGGCGAGCCCGGCCAAGACCGCCGCTCCCATCCACACCGACGCCCGCGCCTTCGAGAGCGCGCTGGCTCAGGCCCGAGGGGACCAGGAAGCAAGCCCGATGAAACGCACGAATTCCGCCAGTGACCTGATGTTCAGCAAGATGGGCGTGGGCGTGACCGTCCCCGTGCCCCATAAGGTCGATTCCCAGAGTCAGGTGGACACGGCCCGCACTGCTCTCTACGAGCAGGTGCTCCAGACCCGGGGCATCTCCCACCAGATGATCCAGCAACTGGCCGCCGGGGGCGGCAGCCAGGCGTTCATCAACCTGCGGGGCGTGTTGCCCGAGGGACAGCTCGAGGCCCGTCAGGCGGTTCTGCACCGCAGCCACTAAAGTGCAAGGCCTTTGGTCTTGCACTTTGCAACGCGCTGGAACGTAGTTCCGGCGCGTTCGTTAGATTGTGTTAATGTGCAAAACCAAAGTGCGAGCACATTAACCTCCGCCGGTCGGAAGGTTTGCAGCCTGGCCCCGTGGTAACCACGGGGCCATGACATTTTCTCAGGCACTTCGATTGCGCCGCAGCCTCCTGGCCGAGCGGCTCCCCAACCGCCCCGTGCTGCTCTTCTCGGGCCGCGAGCGGGCCCGCAACTATCCCGGCAACCCCTACCCGTTCCGAGCCAGCAGCCACTTTCTCTACTTCGGCGGCTGGAATCGCCCCGGGCTGGCCTTGCTGCTCGAGGGGGGTCGGGCCGTCCTGTTTCACGACTTCCCCGAGTCTGAGGACATCGTCTGGCACGGCCCGGGTCTCTCCGAGCAAGATCTGAGGACGCGCTTCGGATTCGACGAGATTCGGCCGACCAGCCGCCTCTCGGAGGTGAAGGGAGCCACCTCGCTCCCCCTTGATGACCCATCCGAGCAACTCGAAGTGCTCGGACGCGTGCCTGACCTGACGGAGGATCGGGCCCTGGCCGACGCGATCATCTTCCTGCGGCTCGACCATGACGCTTACGCCCAGCAGCAACTGCGCCAGGCCGGGCGAGCCACGGTGCAGGCCCACCGGGCCGGCATGGCGGCCACCCGCCGAGGGGCCACCGAATGGCAGGTGCGGGCGGCCATGGACTTCGAGCTGATCCAGCACGGAATGGCGCACAGCTACCAACCCATCGTCACCCGCGAGGGCCAGGTGCTGCACAATAACTCCCACGAGAACACCCTGATCGACGGCGACCTGGTGCTGGCCGACTTCGGGGCCGAGACTTGCGAGGGCTGGGCCGCCGACGTGACCCGCTGCTGGCCCGTGTCGGGCCGTTTCAGCCAGCGTCAGCGCGAGATCTACCAGGTGGTGCTGAAAGCCCAGCAAGAGGCCATCAAGGCCGTCAAGCCGTGGGCCGAGTTCCGCCACATCCACCTGCTGGCGGCCCGCGTCCTGACCGAAGGGCTGATCGATCTGGGTCTGCTGGTGGGTAAGCCGGATGATCTCGTCGAGCGTGGCGCCCATGCCCTCTTCTTCGTGCACGGGCTGGGCCACTTGCTGGGCCTGGACGTGCACGACATGGAAGACCTGGGCGATCTGGCCGGCTACGCCGAGGGGCGCCAGCGAAGCCCCCAGTTTGGCCTGTGCTATTTGCGCCTGGACCGTACCCTCAAACCGGGCATGGCGGTCACCATCGAGCCCGGGTTCTACTGGATCGACCGCCTGCTGGACGACCCCGAGGTGCTCAAGCCCTTCGCCGACTGCGTCAAGCCCGACGTCATCCAGGCCTACCGCGAGGTCAAGGGCATTCGCATCGAGGACGACCTGATGGTGACCGAGCACGGGCACGAGAACCTCACGCCCGGCCTGCCCACCACCCCGGAGGAGGTGGAGCGGGCCGTGACCGGGACGGTGGTCGCCAGTCGGTCTTGAGCCGATAGTCTTATCGGCGCGCTCTGAATCACGCCTGATGGCAACGCGATCTCCTGCTCAAGGGCAAAGCACAGGATGACTCAGGGCCCTGGCTCCTCCGAGCAGCAGTCCTGGAGTGCTTTCTCCGCCGCCTCGATGCTGCGCGAGCGCTCCACGCCCAGACCCTCTTGCTGGTGCACGACCACCCCGTCGGCATCCAGCACGGTGATCAGGTTCGAGTGAGCGAAGTCTGTGGCGCTCACTTTGCGGTACTTGACGCCCAGCACCGCGGCCAGCTCCTGCACCTGCTGGGAATCTCCCCGAAGCAGGTGCCAGCGAGGTCCAAGACCCTGCTCCCCGGCCAGCTGGCGCAGTCGCTCGGGGGTATCCGTCTCGGGGTCGATGGATACCAGCACCAGCTCCACGCCATCGGGATGGCGCTTGCTGAGGTCCTGGTCGATGGACTTCATGTCGGCGATGATGCGAGGGCAGGCTTGAGGGCAGGAAGCGTAGACCATGGCCAGCAGCTGTACCTTGCCCCGAAGCTCTTGCAGAGTGAGCTCTTTCCCGTTCTGGTCGGTCCAGGTCCCGGTCAGGTGGTAGACCGACAGCTCGGGCAGGGGACCCTCACGACGAGGAGAGGGGGACGGCGCCTGCGAGGGCGTTGAGGAACACCCGATGATGAGCAGCGCGGCAACAATCAAAAGAGCTCTCACGGCTTCTTCTCCGGGGGCAGGTCGAGAGCGCAGCGAAAACCGAGGTTGGCGAGCGTGTAGCGGGCTTTCAGGCTGGAGCGAAACGCGTAGCGCATGAAGCGGGCGTAGTTGGAGCGGTCCCGGGCATCGGCAGCGCCCGCCCCGCAGAAGAGCTCCCCGTCGCCACCGCCCCGCGACTCGCCTCCCACCATCGTGGTCTGAAAGTCGTCCACCCACTCCCACACCAGACCGTGCATATCGTAGGCTCCGTAGAAGTTCCGATAGGTGGATCCCACGGGAGGTAAGCTCGGCCGGGTCGGCCGAGCGTACCAGTCCAGGATGCGGCGGGTGAAACCGGGCTCCAACTCGCCGTCAGCCCTCTTCTCGCTGGCCGCTCCCGCCAGCTCCCACTCGGCCTGAGTGGGCAGTCGCTTGCCGACGAAGCGGGCGTAGGCACGAGCTGCAAACCAGGAGACGTGGGTCACCGGGCTTTTGGCCAGGGCCGGATCGAATTCCAGGTCCCCGGTCCAGTGGCCCAGGTAGCGAGAATCGGCAAAGACCCGCTTGACCTTCGACCGCCTCCAGGCGGGGTTGGCCCGGACGAACTGGCGGAACTGCTCGTTGGTCACCGCGTAACGGTCGAGCAAGAATGGCCTCACGGCGATCCGATCGTTTTCTCCCGCGTAGAGCGGAACATAGGTCCCCCCCCCGACCCGGACCATGTCCGGCGGGGGAGCGAGAGCCAGCACGAGCATTGCCGTGAGAGCCAGCAGCAAGGCTCAATCCTTTCGGACTTTGGCGACCATCCCGGTCGTCACGTCGCCACCCTTGTTGCCCCAGCTGTTGAGCACGAACGTGGCCACGCTGGCGGCGTCCTCATCCGAAAGCTGCAGGTTCGGCATCACGTTGTTGTAAGTCTGGCCGTTCACCTTGATCTCACCGGAGAGGCCGTTGACCACCGCGCTGACGGCTACCTCCGGGCTGGTCAGGAAGTCGGAGTTGGCCAGAGGTGGGAAGACGTTCGGGACCCCCGTGCCGTCCTGGCCGTGGCAGGCCACGCAGCTGCGCTTGTAGACGATCTCTCCCCGAGCGATCCGCTCCGCTTTGCTGGCGGTGGGCTTGCCCACCGGGGGCTTGGAGCCGGGGATCTTCTGGATTGCGCTTCCCTCGGCCAGGTACACCAGGTCGGCCTGTTTGCCGGAGTAGACCAGAGGGTTCTCGGGACCCTCCACCTTGATCTTGCCCAGCGCGCCCTTGTTGAAGGCCCGGAAGATGGAGTGGTCCACCAGAACCAGCGTCCCGGGAGCCTCGACCTTGAAGTCGACGATGGCAGAGCCGCCAGCGGGAACCACGGTGGACTGAACGTGCTTGTTCTTGACGGTGCCGCCTTCGATATAGACCGTATCGAAGATTTCGCCAATGACGTGAAAGGACG
Organism: Candidatus Xenobia bacterium; assembly: GCA_045863235.1. Classification (GTDB taxonomy): domain Bacteria; phylum Vulcanimicrobiota; class Xenobia; order Xenobiales; family QWHO01; genus QWHO01. The sequence continues at coordinate 26,781 of BTUM01000085.1, forward strand.
AAACCAGGTTGGGGCCACCATTGCCGACGTAGAGGCGAACCTTCTCTCCCACCTTGATCACGGGTGTCTTGTCGCCTCCGAACCCGTCCACCTTGCCGTTGAAGACCACGTAGTCGGGGTTCTCGGCCAGAGCCTTCTCCATGGAGAAAGGCTGCAGGCCCGGTTCCCCGTAGGAACCCTCGGTGTAGAACTCGCTCTGCATGACGTAGAACTCTTTGTCTACCTTGGGCAGCCCGCTGACGGGCTCCACCAGGATCAGCCCGTACATACCGTTTGCGATGTGCATGCCAACGGGAGCCGTGGCGCAGTGATAGACGTAAAGGCCCGGGTTCAGCGCCTTGAAAGAGAAGACGGACTCGTGACCGGGGGCCGTAAACGAGGCTGCCGCACCTCCGCCCGGCCCGGTCACGGCGTGCAGGTCGATGTTGTGCGGCATCTTGCTGTCGGGACGATTCTGAAGGTGGAACTCCACCTGGTCGCCCTCACGGATGCGGATGAACTTGCCTGGCACCTCGCCGCCGAAGGTCCAGAACGTGTACGTCACACCCGGCGCCAGCTCGGCTTCGACCTCGCTCACCTCGAGTTTCACGGTCACTTTGGCCGGATGCTTGCGGGTGATCGGCGGAGGTACTTCGGGGGCGCTGGTCAGTACAGCCACCTCCTCGGGCAAGGCTCTGGCCGGGGGAGGAGAGGGAAGGGACGCCGGGGGGGGTGAGCAGCCAGCCAGCGCGGAGCTCAAGAGCAGGGCAGCGACCAACTTCTTCATACTTCGTCAGGGCCTTTCAGAGAGGATTCAATGTGTGCCAGGAAGCGGAATGGGAACGGTCAGGCCGTCTCGGGAAGCGCCTGGACCCAGGTCAAAGACAGTCCTTGCTTCGTGCCACAGCGGGCCGTTCTCGATTTCGAGCGCTTCGCGGCCGCCGGCCGCGATCTCCTCCCTGGGAGCTCGGCCTGGGATGGTGGGCTTACTTCTCCTGCTGATACACCGGCGAGGGCGGGGGAGGAGCCCCCACCAGCTGGGCCACGATGGTCTGGAACTGGTGCACCCACTGGTCCACCGAGGCGTCCATCTCGGTTTGCAGCTCCTTGAGCTCGTCGTGCGTCTTGACGGCCTTGATGCGCACCTTGAAGTCGTCCACTTTGCGCGTCAGGGCCAGGAAGCTCTCCCGGGTCGCCTCATCGGGATGCCAGCCGGCAATCTCGCGCACCAGCCGGTCCTGTTTCTGGTTCAGCTCGTCCACCTGGCGGCGCAGCTGCTCGGCCATCACCATGTTGTTGGCCGCCGCCAGCATGCGGGAATTCTTCTCAAGGTCAGTGCTGACCGTGGCCAGCAGCTTGACCTTGCTCATCACGACTTCCCGCTCTGGTACTTGGCTCATAAGATTCAGTGCCGGCCGATCTCCCTTCGCCGGTATGACCCGGATCAGGTCGTGAGGGTCTGCCTTGACAGGCACTCTCAGCCGGTCGCGAAACCGACTCCCCTGACCGTACGGCAAGGATCTATTCCCTCTGTTCGGTGTGGAATTCCTTTCAGAAGGACGGAGCAGGGTGGGGGTTGCCCCCGGGAAGCGCGAGAATTTGCCCGTCTTTCAACGCGCTGACGGTCTGGGTCAGGGTGTGGACATAATCCACCCAGGCCAGGCTGCTCTGCTGGAAATCGGCTCGCGCCCTCTCGACCCGGTCATACTCCAGGTAGGCCGTGCGCAGGTCCTGGGACGCCGCCTCCCGCAGCAGGGTGAGGCGGGCGCGGGACATCTGCGCGTTGGGGATCTCCAGCCACCGCAGCACCTTCATCGAGGTGGCGCTCTCCTCCAGCTCCCAGGGCGGCGAGGCGGGCGTCTCCAGCGCCGCCCCGGCAGGTCCTCCACCGGCCTGCTGGAGATAGAAGGAGGCTTGCTCGAGGTACTCCTCGAGCATCTCCTGGCCCAGCTTGGCATCGGCCAGGCGCCGATCATAGGCGTCCAGGGCCCGGTCGCGGCGCTTGAGGAAGGCCACGCCGGCGTAAAGCCGGGTGGGCGCGCTCTGGCCGGCATCGCCGAGGGCCTCGCTCAGACGCTGCTCGAGCACCGGCGGCATGTCGGTCAACGCAAGTTCGGCGGCCACCCGGTCGGCCCGCGAGCGAGTTTCGTTGGAGAGCAGAAACCCCAGCCGCGAGCGCTGCTCCAGGGCCTGGGGGGCCAGGCTGGCCAGGGCCGAGGCGGTCAACATCAGCAGCACCAGGAGCCATCTCATGGCCGGGCCGGTTCGACGCCGGCAGGGCTGCTCCCCTCAAAGCCTAATCATGCTCTCCTATGAGCGACACCTTTCTCTTCGAGGCCCCCTTCCCACCCGGAGGCGATCAACCACGCGCCATCGAGGAGCTGGTGGCCTCGGTGCAGGCCGGCAACCGCTTCACCACGCTACTGGGAGCCACCGGCACCGGCAAGACCTACACCATGGCCCGGCTGATCGAGCGGCTCAACCGTCCCTGCCTGGTGATGAGCCCCAACAAGACCCTGGCGGCCCAGCTGTGCTCGGAGTTTCGAGAGTTCTTCCCCCAGAACGCGGTGGAGTACTTCGTCTCCTACTACGACTACTACCAGCCCGAGGCATACATCGCCGGCTCGGATACCTACATCGAGAAGGACTCCAGCATCAACGACGACATCGACCGCTTGCGCCACTCGGCCACCCAGGCTGTGATGGAGCGGCGCGATGCGCTGGTGGTGGCCTCGGTCTCCTGCATCTATGGCCTGGGCTCGCCCGAAGATTACCGCGAGATGCTCCTCGTCTTCCGGCCCGGCGAGGAGTTCACCCGCCAGGAGGTGCTGCGGCGCCTGGTGGACATGCACTTCAGCCGCACCCCCGCCACCCTGACCCGGGCTACCTTCCGCTTCCAGGGCGAGGTGCTGGAAATCCACCCCGCCGACGAAGAGAAGATCTACCGCATCGAGTTCTTCGGCGACGAGGTCGAGCGCATGTCGGTCTACGACCCGCTCACCGGCGAGGTGCTGGGCCAGCCCAAACGCGTGGTCATCTACCCCGCCACCCACTACGTTACCCCGCGCGACAAGCGCGACGCGGCCGTGGCCCGCATCGAGGCCGAGCTCGACGAGCGGCTGACCCGGTTTAAGGCCGAGGGCAAGCTGCTCGAGGCCCAGCGCCTGGAGATGCGGACCCGCTACGACCTGGAGATGATCCAGGAGATCGGCTACTGCAACGGCATCGAAAACTACTCGCGCCACCTCACCGGCCGGGCCGCGGGCGAGTCGCCCTACACGCTGCTCGACTACTTCCCGCAAGACTTCGTGACCTTGATCGACGAGTCGCACGTAGCCGTGCCCCAGATACGCGCCATGCTGCACGGCGACCGCTCGCGCAAGGGGCCCCTGGTGGACTTTGGCTTCCGCCTGCCCTCGGCCTTCGACAACCGTCCGCTATCGTTCGATGAGTTCATGGAGCGGGTGGGCCAGGTGGTGTTCGTCTCGGCCACCCCGGCCGAGTTCGAGCGCAAGATCTCGAGCGTGATCGTGCAGCAGATCATCCGTCCCACCGGGCTGGTGGACCCGATGGTGGTGCAGCGTCCCGTGGAGGGCCAGGTAGACGACCTGCTGGCCGAGATCCGCGAGCGGGCGGCCCGTCAGGAGCGGGTGCTGGTCACGGTGCTGACCAAGAAGATGGCCGAGGACCTGACCGACTACCTGGCCGGAGTGGGCGTGAGGGTGCGCTACTTGCACTCGGAGATCGATACCCTGAGCCGCATCGAGGTGCTGCGCGACCTGCGATTGGGCCACTACGACGTGCTGGTGGGCATCAACTTGCTGCGCGAGGGGCTCGACCTTCCGGAGGTGTCGCTGGTGGCCATCCTGGACGCCGACCAGGAGGGTTTCCTGCGCAGCTCCACCTCGCTCATTCAGACCATCGGGCGGGCGGCCCGCAACGTGAGCGGCACGGTCATCCTGTATGCCAACAAGCAAACTGAGGCCATCCGGGAGGCGGTGGAGGAGACCCAGCGTCGGCGGGAGATCCAGCTCGCTTACAACGCCGAGCACGGCATCACTCCCCAGACCATCCGCAAAGCGGTCAACGACATCCTGGACACGCTGGCCCCCGGCGGCGCTCCCACCCGCGCGGCGGTGCGGGTCGAGAACAAGCACGAGCTGGGCATCGCCGAGCTGCAGGCAGCCGTCACGAGGTTGCAGGAGGCGATGGTGGAGGCGGCCCGCAACCTCGAGTTCGAGACCGCAGCCGCTTTGCGCGACGAGATGATCGAGCTGAAGATGGCCCTGGCCCGCAAGCTGGAGGGCCTGCCGGTGGGGGAGGCCATGGAGATGGTGGATCAGGGCCTGCTCGACGGGGTCAAGTTCTCCAAGAGCGGCGTGCGCAAGGCTCCCCCGAAGGCGGCGGCCCCGGGCGAGGCCGGCTCGACCCCGCTGGGCTCGCGGCTGGGACGGGCCCGCAACAAGGCGGTCAAAGCGGCTCGCAAGCGCTGAGACTCCTTTCAGGCGTGTCCGTGAATCAAGCCCGCTTGCAGGCCCTGAGCACCCGTTCGTGCAGGCGGTCGAACCAGCCCTTGAGCAGCCGGTCGTTCCAGGAGATGAGCCAGGAAGCCAGCATGATGCGGTAGATGCCGCTTCTGGGCACTTTGACCGCGCGCCATTCGGGTTGCTCGTTGAGCAGCGCCAGCGTCTCCAGACCGATCAGGATCGGCCACAGCACCGCCAGCCGCAGTCTGGTGCAGCGGGCCGGCAGGGCCAGAGCGTAGCCTTCGGCGGCCCGGAAGTGGTCCAGGGCCACCCTGGTCCAGCTTGCCCTCAGCTCGAGCGCCTCCAGGGGCGCGACCCCCAGCTTCTCGAGCTCGGTGCGGGGCAGGTAGCAGCGCCCGTTCTGCAAGTCCTTCGGGAGGTCGCGCAGCACGTTGGTGAGCTGGAGCGCCTGGCCAAAACTGACCCCCAGCCGGCTCATGGCGTCGGGGTCGAGATGGCGCAGGGCGGGGTGGTGGAGCAAGGTGATCCTGGTCCAGAACGGCCCCACGCAACCCGCCACCAGGTAGGTGTAGCGGTGCAGGTCGTGCTCGGTCTCGATGGGACGCCCCTCGAGGTCCTCCAGCATCCCCCGGGTCAGGGTTTCCAGAACCTCGCGGGCTGCCTCGAGCTCGGCCAGAGGCAAGCTCTCGAGCAGCTCGAGCACCATCGGCAGACACAGCAGCAAGCGGCGCTCGCCGGCATCCTGCTGGCGGTTGGCCACCCTGGCGGCCAGCTGCTCCAGGAAGTCGGGATCGCGCTGACCCGTGATAGCGGCGCGCAGCCGGACGAGGAACTGGAGTCGTTCCTCGCCGGGCAGCGCGTCCGTGTCAGCGATGGTGTCGGCGGCCCGGGCCACCAGGTAGGTGACGCCCAGGGTCTCGCGGCTGCGGCGCGGCAGGATGCGCAGGGTCAAATAGAAGGCCCGTGAGACCTCGCGCAGCACCTCGCCCAGCAGCCAGTTGCGCTCGCGGGCGAGCACAGCCTACTTCTTGCCGGGAAGTTCCACCAGGGTGACTTCGAAGACCAGGTCGGCGTTGGGCGGGATGGGTCCGCCCGGGGTGCCCTGCTCGCCGTAAGCGAGCTTGGAGGGGATGTAGAGGCGGCGGGTCTCGCCCACCTTCATGCCCTGCAGGCCCTCATCCCAGCCCGGGATGACGTTGCCCTGGCCGAGGGGGAACTTGATCGGCTCGCCCCGGGTCAGGCTGCTGTCAAAGGGGGTGCCGTCGGTCAGCCAGCCGGTGTAGTGGGCGCTGACCATGTCGCCGGCGGCCGCGGTGCCCTTGTCGGTGCCCTCGATCAAGATCGTGTAGCTCAGACCGCTGGGCGTCTTGGACTTGCCGGTTTCGCCCTTCTTGGGCGGAACGGGCTTGGAAGGGTCGTGCTTGCTGGTTTCGCCGGGGCTGGCGTCCGGGGAGGGGCTGGCATCCGGGCTCGCGCTGGCGGCAGGGCTGGCTTCGTCGCCAGGGGAGGCGGCCACGTCCGAGGGGCTCGGGCTTTCGCTGGCCTGGGCCTGCGTGGGGGTGGCGGTGGGAAGGCTCGCGCCGGTCGTACCTCCGGGGGAGGGAGGCTGGCCGCAACCGAGCGTCAGAAGGCCCAGGCTGAGGGCCAGAAGAGTGCGTTTCATGGGGATTCCTTTCGCGTTGTGACGATTGAGGGGGGCAGCCTTCGCGGCCGGGGGGAGGAGTCCTACGGGGAAGAGGTCACGGGTCGAAGCGACGGTGTGGAGCGCATCTCGCGGCACCAGTTGCCGCCCGGGCTCGCTTCGAAGCGGTCATGCCGGCGCTGGAGGCGGCCTCTCTCGACGCGGAGAAGGCCTGGCCGAATCCAGATTGGCCCCTCGGGGTACTCACGGTTCAGGTGCTCGAGACGCGCAATCTGATTCTCAGCCTGTCCGTCTTGAGTCAGGCCCAGCTCCTCGAGGACAGGCCCCGGGAGGCGTTCAAGACGGCCCTGTTGAGCTATCGCCTGGCCGTGCCGCTGGCGCCAGGGTCCGCTCATTCGCGCGATTGTCGGCGCTGCAGTCCTCCGAATCGCTCTCTCCAGCTTGAACCTGGCGCTGCTCGAGCGCCTCGAGCCGGCTGACTATCAAGCCGCCCTCCTGGCTTTGAGGCCGGAGGGGCCGGACCACTTGATCCAGGTGGCCGAGCTCGAGTATGCCTGGGCCCTGGATTACCTGGCCGTCACTCCCCCGGCCCAACTTGCGCAGGGAACCGGAGCCGGCTTCGTGCACCGGGCTCTGGTCTATCTTCCCGCCTACCGCGAGCGTGAGCGCCGGATCGTTCAGGAATTCCACCTGCTGGCTCGTCCGAGCCTGGAGACGGGCCGCGAGGACCCGCTGCTCTCCAGTCGTCAGGCGGCCCGAACGCCCTACCTGGCTTTGCCCGATATGGGGTCTTTGGACTGGAGTCGAGTCGGGGAGGCCTTTCGCTGCCAGTGGACCCGTATCGACGGCGTGCGGGCGGTGGCCGCCCTGCAGCTTTACCGCTCCCGGCATTTCTGATGCGTGTCAAGAGAGAGACTGCGGAGGCCGTAACCACGCGAGT
>BTUM01000086.1:0-33706 GCA_045863235.1 Candidatus Xenobia bacterium
ACCCCCGCCCCGTCGAGCCCGCTCGCGCCAGCGCCGAGACTCGCCACGAAGACCCGGCCACGCGCCCAGTCGAGCCGGCCCGTGCCAGCGCCGAGACTCGCGACGAAGCCCCCGCTCCCCGCCCTGTCGAGCCCGCTCGCGCCGGCGCCGAGACTCGCCACGAAGACCCGGCCCCTCGCCCCGTCGAGCCCCGCGCCGAGACTCGCCACGAAGACCCGGCCCCGCGCCCGGTCGAGCCCGCGCGCGCCAGCGCCGAGGCCCCCGCTCCCCCCCGCCCTGTCGAACCTGAGGCTCGCGATGAGGCGCCCCACCCCGTCGAGCCCGCCCGAAATCCGACAGTCCCCGCGGAGAGGCACTCTCGCCCGGTTGAACCTGCTCTGGTCGCTCGCCCCGAAGAGCCCCGACCGGTCGTGCCCGCTGACACCCAGGCCAGCGGGGAGCCCCTGCCCCACCCTCCCGTCGAGCCGGCCAGACAGACCGCACAAGCTCGGAACGAAGCCGTCCCACCCCCAACCGAGGAGTCCGCTCCTGCGCGGGAGCGGATCGAAGCGCGGACGCTCGAGCCGACCGAAGCCGTTCTCCGAAGTCCCCGAAACGAGAGTTCAGAGCCATCGGTCCGTGCCAGTCAGCCTACCGTCCGGACCCAGGAGAGCGACCCGGCGGCGCCCCCTCTCGAGCCGACCCTCTCCAGGGCCCGCGTGGAAGTGCCCGCCCCGCCTCCCGTCGAGCTCGCCCCTCTCGAGACCCGGCCAGTGCAGCGTGCTCCCCTTCCCGAGCTCAGCCCCAACCTGCCCGAGGTTCCCGACCTCGCCCTCAGCGAGCTCGAGCAGTCGGGTCAAATCGGCGATCTGCTCCCCACCAGCCCGCGAGCCGAGCAGGGTCCATCCGATCCGGACGGGCCTCCCGAGTCTCGGCCTGGCAACGCCACCGTGGTGCGGCCGGTATCCGAGTCCTCCACCCATCGCTCACCTGACGCCTACAATCCGGCCGAGCCCCCCGAAACTCCCAGGCGCCTGTCCCCCCTCACGGCGACTGCCCCTGTGCGACCTCCCGAGGCCCCCCACGCCCAGGCCGAGGGCCAGTCGGGAGATACGGGCACCGGGGAGCAGGGCTCCCAGGAGCATGGCTCCGAGCGTCGGAGTCCTGCCCCTCTGGAGCGCCCCCAGCCGAAGCTGGCCGCTCCTCCCCCGGCTGCGCCTCTGGCCCCGAGTGCCTCCGGGCTCCCCGATCGGATGGACCCCAGCGACGAGTTCATCTCCTCCGAGCAAGAGCTGAAGGGCGGCACTGCCCTGCTCGGGAGCGAGAAGTTGGAGGCCGTGGCCAATCGCCAGGCGGCCAACACGGTGGCCAGTCTGCTCAAGAGGGCCAACCCCGAGCAAGACCTGCAGAACCTGGATGAGGATAGCGCAGTGCACGGGCTGAGCCTGATCATGAAGGCCATGGGCGGATTCAACATGGGGCGCACCGCTCGCGTGCAGAACCGGGCCATGGCCCTGGCCGACGAACTCGGAGTGAAAGACTTCCGCACTCGCAAGCAGATTCGCTATGGCTCGGTGTTGCAGGACCTGGGCCAGACAGGACTTGATCTTTCCCAGGCCGACCCCGAGCTCCTCAATGAGATGGCCGAGTTTCTGGCCTCCGAACCCGACCGCAACCTGCGCGGACTGCATCAGGCCGCGCTGTTGCGAGACATCGGCCAGATCGCCATTCCCGAGAGCATCCGCAACAAGGCGGCTGAGCTGACCGATGAGGAGAGCGAGCTGATGCGCCTGCATCCCGAGTTGGGGCAGGAGATCGTCTCGGTGGTGCCTTCGCTGCGTCACCTCGGGCCGGTGATTCGCGGCCATCACGAGCGCTGGGATGGCGAGGGCTACCCGGACGGACTGCGGGGCAACAGGATCCCCCTGGCGGCTCGCATCATCGCCGTGGCCGACCTCTTTGAGACCATGAGCGAGCAAGGAATGAGCCTGGCGGAGGCTCGCTCGGCACTGGAAGAGGGGGCCGGCACGGCTTTCGACCCGAGGATGATCGAGGCGTTCTCGCGGGTCCTGGAGAGCCAGCCGCAGCCCTGAGCGCAGGAGTTTCGGCGCACCCCGTTCAACCTGCGAGCCAATCGTGTTGCCGAGATTCCTCTCTGAGCTGGCCGCGCCCTACGTGCTCGACCTTGGCCCTCGCACCGCCGACGTTCCCTGGGTGATCGGCGATGGTCGCAGCGGTACCACCTGGGTGGCCAACCTGATCAACTTTCGGGGGGACAGTCGCCTCCTGTTTGAGCCTTTTCACCCCACCAAGGTCCGACTGGCCCGGGGCTACCCCCTCTTCCTCTACCTGCGCCGCCAGGCTCGCCCGGAGACCCTGTGGAGCTTCTACGCGGACATCTTCACCGGAAGGCTACCGGCGCACCGGCGCATCGACCTCTACAACCCCCACCTGTTCTACCGCCGCCGCCTGGTCAAGGACATCTTCGCCAATCTGTTTGCGCACTGGGTAGACGAGCAGTTCCCCCGGGTGCGCAAGGTGCTGGTGGTCCGCCACCCTTTTGCCGTGGCCGTCTCCAAGAAGCGCAATCGCAGCTGGAAATGGATGGAGGACCCGCGGGCCCTGCTCAAGCAGCCCGATCTGATGAGGGACCATCTCGAGCCTTTCCGCGAGCTGCTGGAAGCCTCCCATCGCCGCTTCGAGCGCCAGGTCTTGCTGTGGTGCATCTTTCACTACGTGCCCCTGCGAGAGCTGAGGCGCCATCGCGTGCATCTGACCTTTTACGAGGAGTTGTGCGAGGATCCCGAGCCCGAGCTGGCCCGGCTGTTCGCCTATCTCGGCCAACCGCTCGGCCGTGAGCTCGATCCTCGCCTGCGGGCCCAGCTCAAGAACACTTTTCAGGTAACCTCTCGCAGCGCCATCGTCACCGGCGGCGACCTGACCGGCAGCTGGCAGAGAAACATCACCTGCGCTCAGTACGAAGCCGGCATGGCCATTTTGCGCACCTTCGGGTTGGATTCGATCTACGGCCAGGGTCTGCGGCCCGATCGAAACGCGGCCGAAGCTTTACTAGCAGGCTAGGGTTTTGGTTGAGCTTCTTTTCACGGCCTGCCGCTATGCTGAGGGCCATGACCGCACCCACGCTCCAACGCCCGATGCTCTTCGTCCACGGCTATTGCGGCTGGGCAGACCAGGGGCGGCCGCTGTGCGAGTTCCTGGCCACCAATCCCGAGAATCGGGTGGGGGGAACCTTTCGAAGCGGCCACGAGGACGAGTTCCGCCAGACGGTGCGCTCCCAACCCGAAAGCGCCGTCTACACGATCGCCCTCTCCAACCCCCGTGCGAGCTACACCGAGGTGGCCGAGGAGCTGACCGAGGCCGTGGCCATCCTGAATCAGGAGACGGGGCTGGAGGTGGACGTGGTGGCCCACAGCATGGGAGGACTGGTCACGCGTGAGCACCTCGACCGGGGCCACGACGGCATCCACAGCGTCTTCTTCCTGGGCACTCCTCAGCACGGGGTACCCTTCACCCCGGTGACGGCGGCAGCGGCGACACTCTACGCGCCGGTGCTGGGCAACGCCCCCCGCTCGCTGCTGGCCGACTCGGCCCTGCTCACCTCCGGGCACAACCGCCATCTGACCGAGCTGAACGAGCGCTGGCCCGAGCAGCGGGAGAAGCTCGACAAAGCCTATACGGTGGTGGGCACGCGCCTGCCCACGGCCACCTCCAGCTTCCCCTTCGTGGGCAGCGGAGACGGGGTGGTGGCCACCCGCAGCGCCGAGCTCGAGGGGACGGAAAAGGTGGCCGTGCGCGAGTTGGACCCCTTCAGCCTGCCCGTCGCCGACAACCACCTGAGCCTGATCTCCAACCCCAAGGTGCTGGCCTTCATCGCCGACGCCGTGACAGAGAGGTAACGAACGCTCAACCCGCTCGCGAGGCGACCAGCCCGTACATCAAAGGCAGGTCAGGGAGCTCGCTCGGAGGGGCGAAGCGCCGTCCGCCCAGGTCTCGCATACGCTCGAAGGCGCGGTAGCCGTTGGCGTAAGGATACTCGTCCAGGCGCTCGAGTCGCAGGCCGGCTCGTGCGATAGCCGTCAGCACGGTTCCCAGGGGCCACTGGAACTCGTAGCAGGGGGCCTGGTTGTGGAATGGCTCGCACTCCTGAAAGCCACTGGGGGCAAGCTCCGGACCCACGTAGTCGCTTACGCCCGACTCCCACTCGAGGACCCCCGTGGGGAAGTAGGAATAGCGCAGGGTCCAATCCTGCTCGAAGCACATGAACACGGGGTGGAACTCCACCAGCACCAGTCGCCCGCCCGGCACCAGCGCGCGGGCTACCCCTGCCGCCCAGAGATCCAGGTCGGAGAGCCAGCACAGCGCTCCATAAGAGCTGAAGACGAGGTCGAAGGAGGGGCTGGAAGCGAGCCACTGATAGACGTCCTGGCGATGGAACTCGGCCCCAATTCCTGCATCCTGGCTCAACTGGCGGGCAAAGTCGATGGCCGCGTCGCTTATGTCCACCCCTGTGACCCGGGCCCCCAGTCGGGCCAGCGACAGGCTGTCCTGGCCCGCGTTGCACTGCAGGTGGAGCAGACTCTTGCCATCCAGGCGGCCGAGCAGCTCGATCTCCTCGGGAAACAAAGTGCTGCCGCCCTGGCGCAGGAAGGCAGCCTGGTCGAGCTTGTGGGCGTTGTGGGCCCGGGTGGCCTGGTTCCAGGAGAGACGGTTCTTCTCGTGCAGCTCGCCGTGCATCGAAGCGTTAAGGGCGCTCCATCAAACCCTGGTAGGAGTCGTACTGGGGAAAGTTCTCCGGGGTGGATGCCTTTTCATGGTGCTTGCCCCTGCAGTAAAACGTGTAGGCAGCCACAGTCGTCGCCTCCGCCTCCTGATCGTCGGACGGCGCGAACGATTGATAGGTTGGGCTGTAGGTATCCACCCGGGCCGACGGGCAGTTGGGAATGATCTTGAGGTAGTTCGGGGTCAACAGGCCCAGGTTCGGCGGGTAAAGGCCTTTGTTATCGGTGGCATACATCTCGCAGGCGGTGGCGATGTTCTTCAGGTTGGACTTGCAGGCCGTCAATCTGCCCTGATTCGGTGCTTTGATGTAGCCCGGGGAGAGGATGGCCCAGGCAAAAAGGAGCATCGTCAAGGTCGAGTAAATCCCAAAATGAATCAGGTTCTGTTTGCGGCGCTCCTTGGAGACGAGCGCAACGACCAGATTGTAGAGAGCCAGCACCGGCATCGCAAGCGCGATGCCAATGAGGACGAGAACAAGGTAAGGGCTGGAGGTCACTGACAATCCCCTTCACGAAAGCTACCTCATCCGCTTCGGGAAGGAAGCCCGACATTCCGCCTGACCTCAGCGCCGCGGCGGCGGGGGCAACAGGTCCACCAGCAGGGCCCGGGGCAGCTCGTTCCCCTCGACGTCGAAGACCATCACCAGGCTGCCCACCTGGACCGCTTCTCGGCCCACCTGGGTGCGGCCCAACCGATAATGCGTTGCGGCATCGAGCAGCACCGTCTTGCGCCAACCAGACGCAGTCTCCAGCTCCAGCCTGTCGCCCTGCAGCGAGCGCACGCGGGCGGGCGGGTCGTGCGGGGGAGGCCCGGGACGGCGGTGTGGTCCACCGTGTTTCATGGCCGAGGTGGCGGCCACGGCCAGGATGACGGCCATCAGACCCATGAAAAAACGAGATCGGGGCATTTCAGAATCCTCCTTTTCTGCATTGTAAAGGAGGAAGGTAAAGAAAATTCAGGGGGTGGGCCCGTGGGTGAAGTGGGGCCCCACCAGGCACGAGAGCTCGCGCTCGATACGCAGGCTGATGGCCCGCTTCTGGTCGACCAGCTCGGCCTGCACCGGGTCGGCCCCGGGCAGAAGGCGCGACTGGACTTTGTTCTCGCGCCCGGGCACGGTGACGGCCACCCCCTGGCGCAGCTCCTCGGCGCTCAAACCTGCATCGGGGCAGTCGACCTTCACGATCTGGTCGAAGTCGGCGTTTCCGAAGATGGGGTGCACCAGGTAGGTATCGCCAGGAGTGCCGTAGAGCGTGTAGCTCAGCTCGTCAGGTCCGCGCGAGGTGCTGTCGAGGTGGCGTGAGTCCACCACCTGGTTGACGCGCACCTTCACCCCTTCGAGCAGAGGGGTACCGCCCGCTTCGAAGTTGCCCCGGTAGAGGGTGCCCTCGAACTCGGTCAGACGGCCGCCGAGCAGATCCCCGAGCGAGAACTCGTCGGGCACGAAAGTGTGCAGCTCGTTGCCAAACGAGCGGCCAACCTCGAGCTCGGGATGCTCCAGCCGGACCTCCATGACCGCCTGGTAGTCATGCGGCTCATGGAACATCGGGATGTGAGAGAAGTGCCCGCTGCCGAACGCGATCATCCCGTGCACGCCCACGTGGCCGCCGGGGGGCGGCGCCTCGTGCGACAGGGTGACCTGGTCGGGTTGGTCGGCGCGAGGCGAAGGGCCGACGCTGACGGCGGGGCGGGGCATCACAGGCTGGATGATCATGCCCGACACTCTATCCGAGGAAGGCGAGGGTGGTGTTTCCGAGCTGTGAACTGTCGTCGCTGAGATTGCGCGAAAGTACTCCTCGTTGCTCCAGACGGCCCGCACCCCGACCGCCGTGCCGCGGGGCACCACGAACTCGCTCAGCCCCACGTGGTTTGCAGAGCCCCAGTCGTAGGTGTATCCCAGGCGGGTCCAGGGATAGGGCGCGGCCCCCCGGTAACAGCCCTCCCGGCGGCCTTCGAACCAGGCTCGATAGCTGTCGCTGACGCCGGCCGGAAACTCGAGCCCGGCCTCGCGGTCGGTGACCTCGGGATCGGGGCTGGGCCGCACCATCGTTTCGGGCCACACCCACAGCTCGACCAGCCGATTCTTGCCGGTCCCGGGGGGCAGGCCCAGCAACTGCTCCAGTCGCCCCACGCCGGGGGCGATTCCCTGTGAGCGGAACCAGCTGGCCACGGCCGGCACGGGGGTCACGAAGCTGTCCTCGACCACCACCATGTCCTGGCCCAGCGACCGATCGAATTGAGCGCCGGACACCCAGCGCAGCATCAAGACCCGCGAGCGCCCGGGCTGCGCCTCCCAGACCAGCTCGCCCTGGTCGGCCGTGAGGGCCACCAGCTGCCGGCAAATCTCGCCTGGCTCGGCTCGCTCGGCATCCCGGACCGCCTCGAGGTAAGCGGGGTCGAGGTAGTTCTGGGCCAGGCCCAGGCTGGAGAGCAGCAGCCAGAAGAGCATCCAGCCGCAAAACCTGAGGAGGGACCTGCCCCCGCCGTCGCGCGGCCGGACGGCCGCGCTCCTACAGGGCATCGAGCAGGTCGCGCAGCTTGTTGACCGTAGGGTGGCTGCGGCCCAACAGGCCTTCCTGCAGGGTCAGCGCTTCGGCCAGGTAGACCCGGGCCTCGCGCGGGTAGCCCTGGGAGGCCGAGTAGCGGCCCATGGACTCGAAAAAGGCGGCTCGTGCCTGGCGCGTGCCCAATCCCTGGGCAGCCACCAGTTCCTGGACATGTGCCTCCAGCTGGCGCGGGGCGATTCGCAGCTGCTGGAGCACCTGCACCAGGCCCTGAAGCAGCTCGACCGAGCGTTCCGGGGCCAGTTGCACGGCCCTCTGGTAATAGGTTTTGGCGTCCAGCAACTGGTTCTCGGCCACGGCCCTCTCGGCCGCGGCAACAATCAGGGCCAGGTTGGGTCCCTCGATCTTCTCGCGAGCCTGGAGCAACCGCTCGATCTGGCTCAGCCGGGCTCGCTCGAGCTGGGTTTCGAGGTAGGCCGAGGCCCGGGTGACCTGAGCCGGAGTCATGTCGGGCAGGCGCTCCCAGAGCAGGTTGCGGAGCTCGCGCAGAGCCTCCTTGAGCTGGCCGGTCAGCTCTTGAAAGCGTCGATCCTCCACCACCCCGTCCATCTCCTCAGTGAGCTTCAAAGCCGAGGTCCAGACCACGGCCCTGAGTCCGCGGGTGCGGGGGCCCTCGAAGGCCAGACCGTCCACCACCAGCATGGTCTTGGAGGACACCTCGTCGCCGGTCAGACCCAGCGCTGCCACGAAGTCGCCCCCCGGTGCCGGCCGGGCTTCCACCTGAGCCCGGGCCGGGCGGTAGAAGGGCATTCCCTCCACCGGTCCGAGCAAGAGAACGGCCAGGCAACCCTTGAGGTCGAAGCGCCCGCGCAGGGGGGTCCCCCCCACCGAAACCGGGATGGGGCAAAGCTGGCAAAAATTCTTGAGGTAACGGTCCTCGCGGTGGACGGGGCGGCTGAGCACCCGCTTGACGATGGCGGGGCGGCAGTCGACCTCCAGGACCACGTCGGTGCAGGGCTGGCTGAGCACGGCCCGCAGCTCGCCCCGGATGCGCAGCAGCTTGCCCGAGCTCTGCAGCCTGATCTCGCGCGGCTGCAACCCCGACGCCAGAGCCACGGCCCGGGCCAGGGCGCCCTCGGGTCCGGGGGCCTCGAGGCACTCCGACAGCCGCTCCATGGTGCTCGGCCCCACCTCGAAGCCGGGCAGCTCAAAGCGGGTCACCCAGCCCTGGCGCTCCATCCGCACCTCACGGGCTCCTCCCCGCAGGGCGGCTTGAACCAGGCAGAGGGCGTACAGCTCAGGATCGGTCTTGAGCGGTTCCGGCTCGGGTCGCTTCACCCGGCGATGCTTCTCGATGCCGGGCCTCCGCTTCCTGGTCGGGGAGGATTGCTCTGGATGCGGCGAACTTGCAGCCATCCATGGCTCGTCTGCTCGTTTCTCTCTGCCTGCTGATGGCGCTGGCCGTCCCGTCGCTTGCCCAGGTGCCGCACCATCGCCGGCTCAAGGTGGGGTTGGTGGGGGCGCCGCCCTTCGTCCTTTATGAGAACAAGCGGCCGACCGGCATCGCGGTGGAGCTCTGGGAGGAGATCGCCGCGCGCCTCAAGCTCGAGTATGACTACCATCACGTCGAGAACCAGCACCGAGGGCTGGAGGACCTCAGCCACAAGAGGCTGGACGTCCTGGTGGGAACGCTGAGCATCACGGCCGAGCGCGAGCGAGTGGTAGACTTTACCCAGCCTTACTATCAGTCCACGGTAGCCATCCTGTCGCCCTCGAAGGGTAGTCCCTGGGATCGACTGCGGCCGGTGGTTCGAGCGGCTGCAATCTATGGCCTGATCGGAATCTTCCTGGCTCTGCTCCTGGTGGGAATCCTGCTCTGGCTGTTCGAGCGAGGCGCTAACAAACAGTTCCCCGATACTCCCGGTCGCGGCATCGCCACCGGATTCTGGCTGGCGCTGGTGACGATGTCCACGGTCGGCTACGGGGACCGGGTTCCCGTGACCACGGGGGGGCGCCTGGTGGCTTCCATCTGGATCCTCATCTCGATGCTGATCGTGGGCTCCATTGTAGCCGGCATCTCGAGCTCTCTGACGCTCAGCCAGATCGACGCCAGTCCGATCGAGAAACCAACCCAGCTCGAGGACCTGCGGGCGGCCACGGTGGAGGGGAGCTTCTTCGAAAGTGTGGTGGGTCGTTACACCGATCGCGTCGTGCTCCGACCGGCCCTGGATTCGGCCATCTCGGCAGTACTGGAGGGCAAGGCCGACTGCGTGGTCTATGATCGCCCAAGCCTGAGCTACTTCCTGGCCAAGTTTCCCGAGCTGCCGCTCCACCTCAGCACGTTTCCCTTCGAGCCCCAGAACTACGGCTTTGGTCTTCCGCCGGACTTTGAGCTGACCAACGATCTGAACATCGCCCTGCTGGCTATCCTCGAGTCGGGCCGCTTGAAGGAGATCGAACAGCGCTGGCAGAGAAGCCTGGACGGAGAGTGAGCAGGTGCCCCGAGCCAGCTTCAGGAAGCTGGCTCTCATCCAAGGAAAGGAGGTGCTCCTCGAATGCGGCGATGGACCTCCTGTATCGCCCTGGTCCTGGGGCTGGTCCTGGCGGCCGGCCCGGCCTGGGGCGAGCAGGTCTATATTCGCAACAAACCCTTCAAAGGAACGGTCTCGGGCAAAGGGCCCGCGACCTCCGTCGAGTTGCAAGCGCTGGTTGCGGCGCTCGGTTTGCAGCTGACCGAGGTGCAGGGAAACTGGGTGGTCACCTCAGAGGGCGAAACGGCGGCTTTGCCGACCGACGCCAGCGGCACCGGACAGGTCTACTACCAGGGTAAGCCCATCGCGACGGCCGACCAGGGGGGAGCCACCCTGGTGCCGCTCATTAGTACGGCTCAGGCTCTGGGCGCGGTGGCCAGGCACAACAAGGACATGGGCAGCATCGACGTCAACCTGCCCGTGAAGGCGGTCAGCGGCACCACCTCCGGTCCGAGCGGCTCGGGCCCGGCGCCGGCCAGCTTTGGCGGTGGTTACAAGCTGATCAACTTCTGGGCCAGTTGGTGAGGACCATGTCGGCGCTTCAAGCCGATCCTGGCTCAGTTTGAGTCAGCTCAGAAAGTTCCCATCGAGTACATCAACGTCGACGACGCCAACCAGATGAAGAAATACCCCGAGTTGGCCCAGAAGGTCCGGGGTATCCCGGCGACCTTCGTGGTCGATTCCAGCGGCAAAGTGCTGACCTTCTTTGCGGGAGGGTTGGACTACGAGGGGCTGGTCGCAAAGTACAAGCAGGCCACCAAGAAGTAAGAGCTCGCGCGCGTCCCCCGCGCGCTTTTTCTTTCAGAAGTGCATGCGGTACTCGGACCACACCTGGTAGCCGGACCAGTTGAAGGGGTGTGGGGTGGCTCCCCCCGCACCCACCAGCGTCGCAGGCAACTGGTCGTCGGTCCAGATCCAGCGCCCCCTCAGGCTCCAGTTGGGGTGATCCAGGCCCAACAAGGGGGCGATCTGGCGCGAGTCCAGGTTGGTGAAGTCAGTGGAGCCGGTGGCCAGGGCGTGGGGATTGTAAAGCCCGGCCGGGTCGAGGTGACCCGCGAATGAAAGCGCATCCAGGCCGGCCACAGCCGTCCAGCTCGAGTCGAGCTTGTAGGAAAGCTCCACCAGTCCGGCCTGCAGGCCAAGATCCACCAGGTTCTGGCTCCCCCCCTGCGCGGGCGTGAGGATCGAGGGCCGGAACCAGTGGTTGTTGTCGTACTGGAGCTTCAAGCCGATTCGTTCCCACTGGTAGCTCACCCCGGCGACCAGGCGACGCTCGCTTCCGCGCGGGTTCTCAAGCGGTGCCAGGGCGGCCGTGAAGCTGTTGGCTGAGGTGGGTCCGTAGACCAGTGGATGGGCAAAGCCCTGAAAGAGCGGATCGAAGTACCCTGGCGCAAAGCCCACCACGTCGTTGGTGGGGATGGCCGGTCCCAGCGAGCCGGCGGGGGAGAGCACGTCGTAGAGCGAGGTGCGCGTCTGGCGATAGAAGCTGCCGTTGAGCCAAACCCGCCCGGCCTTGCGGTCGGGCTTGTCGACCGTCGCTGAGAAATTCCAGCTGGTCTTCAGCTCCAGGCCCTGGCGGTTGTGGGGATAGCTGCCGTTGTCGTGCAAGAAGAAGCGGCCCGCGAAGTTGGCCGTGACCGGAAAGCGCACCCCCAGCATGTTGCCCGGCATGTTCATCGGGTTGTAGCTCGGATCCACCGATACGAAGGCCAGCTCGGCCTCTACCGCCGGGTCTTCCCAGTGGCCGGAGAGGGCCAGCTTCCAGGCGTCGCCCTTGCGCAGGAAGGTGGAGAACCGGTTGGAGGTGTACTCGCTGTGGCCGTATTCTGCGCTCAGCTTGACCGGCCCCCAGGCGTGGGAGGCGTTGAAGCCCACCGTGTCCAGCTGCTGGGGGCCGTAGTTGCCGCCGCCGTCCACCCCGATGGCGTTGTCGGCGGTGGGGCTCCAGGCGCTGATGGGGCGATCCACCCCCTGCAGGGCGAAGAAGCCGGGGGGGTTGACCCACTGGTTGGGGGCGTAGCCGGTCGAGGCGCCGTAGGCGACGTTGCCGCCCATCAGGCCGGTGCGCTGGCCTGCTCCGCCCGGCGGAGCCTGCTCCACCAGGCGGGCCCAGGCGGCCTGGGCCCGACCATCCTGCCAGGCGTAGCTGGCGTTGGCCCCCAGGATGGCGTGCTGGTAGTTGCTCCCCTGGAAGTTGTTGCCGTCGCCCCAGGTGGAGTGAATCAGCTCGCCAGAGAAACGGCCGGCCTCGCCGTGGAGCTGCCAGCCGTAGCCCGGAAAGCGTCCTGGCTCGCGCACCCCCAGGTTGGGCTGGCCGGCGTAGACCAGGCCGGGCATGCGCAGTTTCTCGAAGCTGCCCACCACCAGCCGGGTGCGAGTCGGTTTGTGCTCGGCCCAGAAGCGATCGAGCACCATGCGCGTAAAAGGGGTGTTGTTGAGCGGCTGGGTGCCGTTGGAAAGGTTGGCGGTCACCGGGCTGAGGAGCCACGGCGGGCTCACGCCCCAGTAGCCGTCCACGAATCGGTCCCCCTGCGAGCTGAAGGCGGCAAACTCGGCCCCGGCCTCCAGGTCGGGGGAGATGGCCAGCTTCATGCCCAGTCTGGCCAGCGAGGTGAAGCCGGCCCCGTTGGTGAGGGCGCGGCCGTTTCGGTAGTCGACCTGGGGCATTACCCCGTGGACCTGCGGACGGACCGTGGCCAGAGCGGTGCTGGTCACCCCGGCCTGGTAGTCGAGCGCGGGGATGCCGGCTCCGCCCCCGTTGGCGGTGGCTCCTCGATTGCGAAAGCTCTGGGCCAGCACCAGCACGTCCAGGCTGCCGTAGAACTGGATCCGCTCCAGCTCGCGGACGCGTCTGTCCAGCCCCTCGGCCTGCTGCTCCAGGCCCTCCAGGCGGACCCCCAGGCTGCTCAGCTCCTCTTGCAGGCCGCCGGCCAGCTGTCGCACCGTCTCCAGATCGCTGCGGCTGGCCAGGGTCATCTCCCCCTGCTCGAGCCGTGCCAACAGCCGGGCCACCATCAGGGCCAGCTCCCAGCGCGAGGCGGTGCGGTCACCCTTGAAAGTGCCGTCCGGATAGCCTTCCACCAGGCCGCGGGCGGCCAGGGCGGCCACGCTGTCGCGGGCCCAGTGCTGCTCGGGCAGGTCGGGAAAGAGCGGGGCGGCGGCCACGCTGGCCGTCAGCCCCAGTCCCAGCAAGAGGCTGCGCAGGCTCACTCGCTCTGCTCCCTGGCCCTGCCCAGTCGATGGCGATCGTGAGCCGCCGTCAGGTAGCGGGTCAGCACCACCCCCACCATGGTGGCCACCAGGGCCGTGGCGATCAGGTTGATGTCGTGGGGTGGGTAGTTGGAGTAGAAAATGAAGAACCAGCTCAGGGCCGCCCCCCAGAGCACGGCCACCTGGGCGTAGAACCGTGTCAGGGCGGGAATGGGGTAGTGACCGCGCACCACGTCGCGGATGATGGAGCCGCCCCCGTTGGAGGCGGCGGCCAGGATCGGTCCCCACAGCCAGAGGGGCTCGCAGCGCGTCTGCATGGCAACCAGCACTCCGATGACGGTGTAGGCCGCCAGGCCCAGGGCGTCAAAGAAGACCAGCACCGGGTTGTGGTCGATGTCCAGGGCGTCCACCCGCTCCTTCAGCGGGCCCGGAAAGCGCTGCACCAGCTTGAAGAAGATGTCCGCCAGCAGGACCAGCCAGGCCACCACGATGAGCGTCAGGGGATCGGCCACCACTCCTACCGGGCGGCGCCCCGCCACCAGGTCTCGCAAGACCCCGCCCCCGGCCGCCGGGGCCGCCGCCAGCACGAACGAGCCCAGCAGGTTGAGCCGCTCCCGGTAGGCCATGAAGATGCCCGAGATGGCCGCGAACGCCCCCGCCAGCACCGGGATTTCCCGAAAGAGGGGACTCTCGGTCAGGAGGGCCAGCAGCGAAGGATAGAAGTAGGAGCGAATCAGCGAGCCGGTCTCTCCGCTCGCGTGCATCTCGAGGATGATGCTGTCAAACTCTTGCACCGTCTCGGGAGCCACCGAGCGAGAGTCGAAAGCCACATGCATCGAGCTCGGGGGCATGTCCAGCTGCACGCGGCCCACTCCCTCCCAGCCGTAACGAACCAGGTAGCTCGAGCCCATCAAGGAGTCGCAGAAGACCAGGTCGATGCCGCCCGAGCCCAGGCTGGACAGGCTGTCGGCGTCGCTGGGAAACTCGATGGACCGGGCGCCCACCTCGGGGTCGTCCAGGATGCGCTGCAGCTGCTCGGGGTAGTTGTAGTCACTGGTGTAGCCGATGCGCAGCTGGCGCTGGCGGCAGAGCTGGTGTAGCAGGCGGGGATCGGTGGGAAGTCTCAGGCCAGAGTCGAGGCGATAGAAGGCGGCATAATAGAGGTCCAGGTAGCCGGTGGAGAAGTAGAATTCGTTCTGGCGCTGGGAGGTCTTCAAGGCCATGGGCAGGGCCTGGATCTCGCCCTGGCGCAGCTTTTCCTCCAGGTCGGTCCACTCGCCCTCCTGCCACAGCACCCGGTAGCCCATCTTGGCGAAGGCGCGGACGATCAACTCGGTATCCACCCCGGTGCGGCGGGCCAGTTCCCCCTCGCCCTGCAGGTAGTGGTAGGGATACATGCTCTCCCAGCCCACCCGCAAGGTGCCCCGGTAATGGGGAAGGGGAGGGTCGGAGAACTGGAGCCGGGCGATATAGCCCCCGGCGACCAGCATGGCCACGACGGCCAGGCCGAAGCCCAGCCACGTGCGCAGGGTCCAGGAGGTTGCGGGGGAGGCCATGGGGCCTGCTGATTCTGACCCGGGCGGGCTGCGACCTGCCGCACGGGCGTGCCCCGGAGTGGACTATTGACTTAGTCCAGAGTCCACCTTAGCATGGTCTTCGTGAAGACCTTCAACGTGCACGAGGCCAAAACCCAGTTTTCCGCTATTCTGGCACTGGTCAGCGCTGGCGAGGAAGTGATCGTGGCCAAAGCTGGACGCCCGGTGGCTGTGATCAGTCCCTACAAGCAGCCCGCAACCGACCGCAAACCGGGACTCTTTCGAGGTCAGATCAAAGTCCACGATTCGTTCTTCGACCCCATGGACGACGAATTCATGCAGCACTTCGAGTGAAGCGCTATCTCCTGGATACCCACATCATCCTGTGGTGGGCGGAGGATAGCTCCCGGCTCAAGCCTCGCCATCGCGCGCTGATCGGCGATGGCTCCAACGAAGTCCTGATCAGCGTCGTCAGCGTGTGGGAGGCGACCATCAAAGCATCACAGGGAAAATTGGAACTTCCCGGAGCCCCGTTAGCCTTCTTCCAGCGGCTGGCCGCACAGGGGCCCTTTGCCGTGCTCCCGATCATGCTCAGTCATGCCGCTGAGGTCTATTCCCTTCCTCAGGTGCACACCGATCCGTTTGACCGCTTGCTGATCGCTCAGGCTCGCAGCGAGGGGTTGACGCTGGTATCGGAAGACCCCGTGTTCTGTAAGTACACTCTCCCGGGACTGATTGGTTGAGAGCGGCCCGCCTCAGGCCGTCTGGCGGACGGCCCGGTGAAAGGCGGCTTTCTCCTCAGTGGACCAGCGCTGGCAGCTTCGGACTCAAGCCTCGGTCTGGTTCTGGCTCTCCTCTTCAGGCTCGGCCTCCGAGTCGGTCGGCTGGGGCGGGTTGTTCTTCTTGTTCTGGCGGGCAGTGCGCTTGGCCTCGGCCTTCTCGCGCCGGGCCTGCTCTTTTTGTCGTTTCAAGAATGATGGGTTGGGCTTTGCCATGGGCGGTTTCCTTCTTTCTTCAGCTCTGTCGCCAGGCGACCGATTCGATTTTGCGTCCCAGTCCGCGCTGCAAAGTTCGCCACTTGGCCGCTTCGGCTTCGGTCAGCAGGGTGATGGCGGTTCCCTCGCGCTCCATGCGCCCCGTGCGGCCCACACGGTGGGTGAGCAACTCGGAGCTCTCGGGTAATTCGTAGTTGATGACCAGCTCGACGTGATCGACGTCAAGCCCTCGGGCGGCCACGTTGGTGGCCACCAGGATGCCGATCTTGCCGGCCCTGAAGTCGGCCATGACGCGGTCGCGGGCGTTCTGGCTCAGGTTGCCCTGCAGGCAGCCCACCGGATAGCCCAGCTTCTCGAGAATGCGGCCCAGCTTCTTGACCCCGTGCTTGGTCCGGCCAAACACGATGGTGGAGCCGTCGGGGCGCTTGTCGAGCAAGGTCTTCAGAACATCCATGCGCTGCTCGGGAGCTACCCAGTAAGCCAGCTGGCGGATGTTGGCGGGCACCTCGGGCCGGTCCACGCTCACCTTCTCGGGCTGGTACATGTGCTTGCGGCTGGCCGAGAGCACCCAGTCGGGCATGGTGGCCGAGAAAAGGGCCGTCTGCCGGTCCTTGGGAAGCATGGCCAGGATGCGCTCCACGTCGGGCGCAAAGCCCTTGTCGAGCATCTCGTCGGCCTCGTCGAGCACCACGAACTCGACCTTGCCGAGTTGCAGCGAGCCGCGTTTGGCCAGGTCGAGCACGCGACCGGGGGCGCCGACCACGACCTGGGCGCCTTTGAGCTGGGCCACCTGGGCGTTGATGGAGCGGCCCCCGAAGACCTGGACGGCGCGAATGCCGTCAGCGCGGCCCAGCTCATCGATGACGCCGGCCACCTGGGCGGCCAGCTCGCGGGTGGGAGCCAGCACCAGCGCCTGAACCCAGGGCTGGGCGGGGTCGAGAAACTCCATCATGGGCAGCGCGAAAGCCAGGGTCTTGCCCGAGCCGGTGCGGGCCTGCCCGAGCACGTCACGGCCTTCGAGCAGGAGGGGGATGGTGGTTCTCTGGATGGGAGTGGGGGTGGTGATCTGCATGCGCCCAAGCGCTTTCAGGCTGCCAGGCAGCAGATCGTAAGGGGTAAAAGACAAAAGTCAACAGGGTCCTTTCCGAAAGACGAAGCGATCGATTGAAGGGAGCATACAGGAAAAGAACCATTCTGTCCACTCGGGCAGGTTCCGGACCGCACGCGACGGAAACCATCTCGATGAAATGGCTGATCGGAGCGCTGCTCCTTGTGCAGGTCGGGTGCACCGCCGCCCCGCCGTCTCCCGCGCCGGTGGCTGCCAGCAGCCCCTCGGCTTCGCCGCGGGCCCCCGAGAGCGAGCAGGACTTCGTGAACCAGATCGACCGGCTCGGCCGCGAGGGGCAGTTCCAGAAAGGGGTGGAGGCCGCCAACCAGGGCCTCGCGCGCCATCCCGGCAGCTGGCAGCTGACGGCCCAGCGGGCGGCCTGCCACCAGATGCTCGATCGTCCCGCCGAGGCGGCCAAGGATTTCGGTCTTGCCCTCGAGCAAGCCCCCGCCACGCGCAAATGGGGGCTGCACCTGGGCCGGGCCCAGTGCTACGCCGTGCTCGACCAGCGCTCTCAGGCTGAGAAGGAGTTCGCCGCCGCCCTCAAGACCCTCGACCCGGCGGCCGAATCCTGGCGCCGCCAGCAGATCCACCAGCAGCGGGGCCGCAACCTGCTCGAGGATGGGCGCTTCAAGCAGGCCGTGGCCTGCTTCGACTCCGCCCTCGCGCTCGACCCCAAGGACCACGAGGCACTGGGAATGCGAGCGCTGTGCTATTCCCAGCTCAAGGACAAGAAGCACTACCAGGCGGATCTGAAGGCTTTGAAGGAGCTCAACCCCGCCACCGCTCAGGCGGTGGAAGCCCAGGTCAAGTCCGGCGGCAACCTCAGCTCGACGGCTCGCTACCTGAAGCTGGGCGACCGGCTGGCGGCCGACAACAAGGTGGAGCTGGCCCTGGAGCAGTATGACAAGGCCATCACCCTTGAGCCCCGCGAGCCGAGCGCTTACGTTCGCAAGGGGGTCTTGCTGCAATCCGAGGGCCGTTTCCAGGAAGCCATCCTGGCTTACACGCGCTCCATCGAGCTCTCGCCCAGCGGCCCCGCCCTGGCGGGTCGGGCCGACTGCTACCTGGCCACCGACCAGGTCGCCAGGGCCCGGGCTGACTACGAGAAGATGCTGACCATGCGCGACCCCCAGGCCCAGATGACCGCCCGGCAGGCGCTCAAGAGCCTGCCCTCCCCCTGAGATTCCGTTTCTTGCCGCTTCTCCGCTCGGGACGCGGGGGGCGCTGCGTGTAGGGAACGGCGAAGATCGGCCCGGGGCACAAGCTGTACATCTCGTGGGACAGAATGAAGGTCCAGGCGAATGACTCTTCGATCACGTAGAGCTCGTCGAGATTGACTTCATTGTGGATGCTCGCGAGGATTTCGTACTCGAGCAAGGGGTGGCTGCAGCGCAACGCCTCCAATCTTCCTCTCGGGTAACCCCTGATGATCAAGAAGGAGCTGGCACGCAGGTCCCGGTAATGCTCGATGGCGCGGCCCTCCCGAAGCTCGTAGTCGAGGTCGTCCCATTGCGTGGCATGGAAGACTCGGCTCCACCTGCGCATAAGCTTGCTTGCGTTGACCTCCTCGACTTTCATCCGACGAGATCTGAGAAGCTCGAGCAAGGACGACCCGGTCTGACCCATGTTCCCAGTCTACTGGATCGACGCAACCCACCTCAGGTCGTCAAGCGCATTTTCTCAATTTAGCACGCCTGGCTACAGAGCCTCCAGGTGAGGCCACTCCAGCTCGACTCCCTCGGCCCGCAGCAGGGCCTGGAAGTCGGCCGGGGCATCGCCCACCTGGTGGGGGACGCGGTCGTGCTCGAGGCAGAAGGCAGCCAGCAGGCCGGCCGCCTCGCCCACGTTCCACTCCACCGGGTGCAGCCGATAACAGCCGTTGGTGATGTGGGTGCAGGCCAGGTTCTTGCCCCCGGCCAGCAGGTTCTGGACGCGCCGGGGCAAGAGCGCTCCCAGCGGGATCTGGAAAGGCCAGGCGCTGACGTCGATGTAGTTGTCCCCGCCGGTGGAGGGGTGAAGATCGATGCGATAGGCCCCCACCCCCACCGAGTCGGGGAAGACGGTGGCCGGGCCGTCGGCGCCCACATGCTGCTCTTTGATCGTGAAGCGCCCCCGGATGCGCCGCGACTCGCGGATGTAGGGGCGCTTGGCCAGGCCGTGGGAGGTGCCGCACAGGTCTCCCCGCAGGCGAAGCCCGGGCCAGCCGGTGCCGCCGTCGCGGCGGGGCCCTTCGGTCTGCATCCAGTAGAGCATCGAGTAGCTGAGCTGGCGGGCTCCCTCGAGGTGGCGCTCGCGCTCGGCCGGATCAACGTCCACGATGTTGCCCGGCAGGTAATCGATCTGGGGCCAGTTCACCAGGCAGATGTCGCTCTCGTAGGCTCCTGGCTGGAAGTTGGCCCGGTCGGCGATGCGGCGGAAGGTCCACAGGTCCATGGGTCCGCGGTGGGGCTCGGGCTCGAGGGGATCGAAGCTGCGCACCACCGGCTCGAGGGTGATGGGGTGGGTGGCCTGCCAGGAGAGCAGGGGGCCTCCCCAGGAGGGGGTGAGGGGGGGCAGGTAGTCACGCCAGAAGGCGTAGTCGCGCGGGCGCTCGATGGTGTTGTCGCGACCCGGCTGGTAATCGAGGATGAAGCACCAGCTGATGGCCTGCTGGTTGGCCGGCTGGGCCTCGGGCTTGGCGTGGGGCTCGCCGGTCTCGGCCACCGACTCGGCCCCGGTGACGTACTCCACGCCGCCCAGGGGCAAGAGATCGCCGGTCTCGGTGGCGTCGATGAAGTAGCCAGCGTGTGCCACGATGGGCCCCTCAGGTCCCTGCAGGTGGACGGCCCTGACCCGATCCCCCTCGCTCTCGACACGCACCGGCTCGTGGTCCATCAGCACGGTGAGCTGGCCTCCAGCCCGGTAGGGGGAGAGGAAGCCCTCCAGCACCGCCAGGCTGACCCGGGGCTCGTGGCAGATGGCGGAGACGAAGCCGTTGCCCGGGTTGAGCAGGCGGTTGGCGCGGGCCGCCTCGGTGAGGGGATAGTAGTGCCGGTAGTGCTCCCGGATGCCCTCGCGCAGGCGGCGATAGCTGCGGGTGCAGCCGAACTGCTCGATCCAGGGGTGCTCGTCGGGGGGCACGGCCTGGGACGTGAGCTGGCCTCCCAGCCAGTCGCACGACTCGCTCAGGACCACCCGGCGTCCTCGGCGCAGGGCCGCCCAGGCGGCCGCGCAGCCGCCCACTCCTCCGCCCACGATGACCAGGTCCGCTTGCAGCTCTCGCATGGGGAGCCGGCGTTCGCGGGGGGAGGAAGGGCGTCCTTCCGTCAGGGAGCCGTGGCGGGGACGGCCCGGAAGATGACCGTCCGGTCCGAGAGCACGTTGAGCTCGACGGTGAACTCCGAGCCCGACCCGGGCGGGATGGCCCACACTCGGGCGGCATTCCCCGCGGCGGCGTTGAAACCGGTGGTGGGCACCTTCTCGAAGCTGTCGTACAGGTAGAGGTTGTAGCTTGCGCTCGGGTCGGGCAGGCTGACGGTGGCTGTCAGCGTGATGGGAACCGGCTCCGGGGGAACATTGCCGTGGTGAGCTATCTGGGGCTCGGTGTCGCTGCTCGAGCGCAGTCGGACGGGAATGGTGACCCGGTCGGGGTCGACCACTCCGGTGACGGCCACCCCGTAGTTAGGGGGGGTGTTCCTCAGCATGTAGATCGGCCCGTTGGGATTGTTGGCCTCGACGCGCGTGCCCGGGAAGTCCTTGAAGGTGTAGTCGAACAGGAACTGGTACATGGTGGGCGGGAACCCGACCGAGGGCCCGAAAAGGCCGTTGTCGCAGAAGGTGAGCTGATCCTCGGGCAGGTACTCGCCCACGTGAGTATCAAAGGGCTGGCGCGACTTGATGCCCAGCACCGGGCCGATGTGATCGTACTGTGAGTCTCCATCCTCCACGCTGGTCCACTCGCCCAGGATGATGCCATTGTTGAACACCCCGATGATCACGATGTGACCGGCCAGGGTCTGGGACTTGACCCAGGCCAGGAACTCGTCGGTGGAGCGCTGGGCGCCGGTATCGAATTCAATGGTCTGCAAGCGCATCATTTCCGCAGCTCGTCGGTCGTTCACGCCCAGCAAAAGCTGGCTGGAGGGGTCTGACTGAGGCACACCGGGTGAGGCGAGCTCGCGGGCCGTAAACTGGGAGCAGTACTGCCCGAGGAAGAGCCCGGCGCAGATGAAGCTGGTCTCGCCACAGTAGCCCGAGTTCTCGTTCCACTGCAGGCGCGGAGGAACGTCGTGCGTGAAGGTGTAGGTCCTCTCGACGGGTCGATCGGAGGGGGCCAGCGTCGTCACGACGGGCGTTTCTCCACCGCAAGCAAAGGCCAGGAGCAGGCCAAGGCAGAGCAGGGAGCGCAGCAAGAGTGTTGGCATGAGGCTGGCAAGTTCGTAGTGCCTCGGAGTCGCTCCTTTTGCTCGCCCCGGCCAACCGTCTGCAAATTGTTCACACCCTGGCCGCGGCGCGCTGCTATGCTGACGTCGCTATGATGACCGCCCCGCTTGCCGCCGCCCCCCTCCGCCTGCGCGAGGACCCCGTCCCTCCAGCCCCTCCTCCGCCTCCCCCCGAGCCCGACCCGTTCGTGGTGGTGGACATGCTGGCCCAGGACCCGATGGTCTCGGTGCTCGAGCCGGTCGCGCTCCCGAGGGTCGAGATCGGGACGCAGCTCGCCGGCCCGCGCATGCAGGTGCAGGACTCGGTGCCGGTGGCCATGGCCGATGAGCAGGGCAACTACCACTACCAGCTCGGCTCGGATCACTTCGACCAGGTCAACACCACCGCCGTGGTGGCCCGCACGCTCTTGAGCTACGAGCGCTATATGGGCCACCAGACCCCCTGGTCGTTTGACGGGCCGCTCACCATCAATCCCCACGCCGGCACGGGCAAGACCGCCTACTACTCGCGCTGGGACGACTCCATCAACTTCTGCCAGTGGGACTCGCCTTCGCTGGGCAAGACCGTCAAGACGGCCGAGTCCCCTGACGTGATCGCCCACGAGACCGGCCACGCCATTCTGGACGGCCTGCGCCCGAACATCGGCTGGGGCACCGAGCCGGCCTCCTTCCACGAGGGCTTCGGCGATAGCTCGGCCATCCTGCACGCGCTGCAGTACGACTCCAACCTGGACAAGATCCTGGCCGAGAACGAGGGCGACTTCTCCCGCCCCAGCCTGCTCAGCCGCATGGCCGAGGAGTTCGGCACCGCCTTCAACAAGGAAGACCAGAACCCCAACAACGACAACAATCCTTACTACCGCACCGCCCTCAACGAGTTCCGCTACGTCGACCCGCGCCAGCTTCCCCGCGACAGCTACCCGCCCACCTACCCCGAGGAGGTGCTCACCAGCGAGCCCCACTCCTTCTCGCGCGTCTGGTCGGGCACGTTCTACTCGCTGGTGGGGGCCCTCTACGGCCAGTGCCAGCAGGAGGCAGCCACGCCCAGGGAGGCTCTGGTGGCGGCTCGCGAGGCCCTGGGTCCGATCTTCGCCCGCTCGTTTGACCACATGCCCACCAGCAACCTCAAGTTCCGCGACGTGGCGCTGGGCATGCTGCGCGAAGCGGCCACTTTCGAGCAGGGCAAATTCTTCGACACCGTGGCCGGAGTGCTGATCGACCGCAACCTGTTGACCCGCGAGGAGGCCCAGCAGGCGCGAGAGCCGGCCCCGGCCGTCAGGTTGAGCGGGCCGGTGCGTACCCCGTTCGAGGCCGAGCAGGCTCTGAGCGCGCTCCACAAGGAGCTGGGCCTGCCCGAAGGGATGGCCTGGAAGGCCGATCCGGTCCAGGCCGGCGCCGATGGCCGCCAGGTGCTGCTCTTCCGCGCTCCCGACCGGGTGGAGGTCAGCCTGGGCCATCACGGCGACGCCGAGATGGAGCTCAACTCGGGCCTGACCCTGGTCTTCGACCGCGAGGGCAAGCTGGTCTCTCAGACCTACACCCCGGTCGAGGAGAGCGATCGCGAGGACGCGCGCAGCTTCGCGCAGGACCTGCAGGCTCAGGGGCGCATCGCCGGCTCGGACCAGCTCTTCCAGAGCGTGGATCCGGGTGGACGGCCCTTCAAAGCGCGGCTGGTGCCCCAGGTCACCGGCCTGCCCCGCCTGGAGCAGGTGCCGGTCTGGGATTGAGGGACCTCAGCCAGGCGGAAAGATGTCCGTGCACGGAGAACCTGTGGGAAGATGACCCTGGCAGCGCGCAAATGGAATCGGGCAGAATATCAGAAGATGGGCGAGACGGGCCTTCTCGGTCCGGAGGAGCGGGTCGAGCTGATTCAAGGAGAAATCGTCCGGATGACCCCCATCGACCCTCTCCACGCCTGCGCCGTGGACCTTGTCACCGAGATCATGGTCAAGAACTTCAGTCAGACTCACCAGGTCCGCGTCCAGGGCCCGGTCGGCATTGGCGATCACTCCGAGCCTCAGCCGGACCTGTGCCTTATCCCGAAGGCGTTGTTTGGCGAGCTGGTCAAGAAACGCATGCACCCCGAGCATGTCGACCTGCTTGTCGAGGTCGCCAACACCTCGCTGTCCTACGATCGCGGGCGCAAGCTCAGGCTGTATGCATCCGGCGGGTATCCTCTCTACTGGATCGTGAACCTGAAGCAGGGGCGCCTCGAGGTCTATTCGCAGCCTGAGGGGACTCGCTACGCCGTCTCCGCCTGCCTGAGCCTTGACGACCAGGTCGATCTTCTGGGCAAGAGCCTGCTCGTCAAAGACTTCTTCCCTGCTTGAGCAACTCTTTCACAACGAACGGCCCGGCGTCTGGCTTCAGGGCGAACCCGCTCCGCGACGCTTCCTGATCACGACCCCGCCCACGCGCAAGGTGGTTTCACCCTCCACCACCGCCGAGCTGCTGGTCGCCTCGGGAGCGAGCTTCTCGGGCACCTGCAGGCTCCTGGCACCCGGCGGAGTGAAGATCACGAATCCGCCGGCGTCGGTGCTGGCGGCGATGGAGCCGCCATCTGAGGTCAGGCCCAGCTGATTCACCGGGCTGCCCACGTCAAAGACCAGGGCGCTGCCGCTGCTCTTCTCCGGATCGTGCCAGACCAGCTTGGCGTCCTGGGTGGCCGAGGCCACCATGGGAGTGCCGCTCATCATCACCGGAATGGCCAGGCGGTGGGGCCCCACGTTGTCGGGCGAGAAGATCCGGGTGGACTTGCCCTGGCTCTCCACGGAGATCTCCTCCTGCGTCTGGCGGAGCTTGAGCTCGGGACGACCCGGGAACGGGGTCTCGGCCAGTTCGGGGCGCTCGAGCACCTGGGCAGTCAGAAGGCGCCGCATGGCTTCCTCCGAGCCTCCCACCGCCTGGAACACGGCCGCGGGCAGCGAGCTGACGGTGGGCAGGGCGAAGTTGATGCAGTCGTCAGGAGTGACGAAGACCGAGCCGGGAGACGGGGGAGCCGCCATCAGGCCTCCGCTCACCTTCAGGCTGCGAGCGGCGGCGTCCAGGGCGGCGTCCAGCCGGCAGGGGGTGAATTCGGTGGACTGGTGGGCGATGTAGGAGAGGGGATAGCGGGTGCTGCCCATGGCCGTGTCCGGGCCGATGTCCTGGAGGAACTCGGCGGCGTTGGCATAGCTCTTGTCGCCCAGCAGCTCCACGCCTTCGCGGTGGACCACGAAGATGCGTCCATCGGCCAGCATTCCGGGCACGAAGCCCTGGTTGCGGTAGATGGGCTCGGGACGCTGGGCCTTCACTTTGCCCAGCAGGTTTCGGTGGGCCGGAGCGCCCAGGTCGAGACGATACAGACGCCCTCCGCCCCCGTGGCCGTCGCCATCGGCCGCCATCAGCACCGTCTTGCCGTCCTTGGACAGATGCAGGCCGCGGGGATAGGTGTCGTCCGGGAACTTGAACGAGGCCATCTGCTTGCCGTGCTGGTCATAAGCGGTGATGTGGGGATGGGCGGCAGCTCCTTCATCGAGCAGGAACCCCCCGCCCGGCAGGGGCACGATGCGGTCGGCCTCGGAGCTGACCTTGAAGCGCTCCACCTCGCCGGTGGCGCTGTCGTAGCGAACCAGGTTGGCGTACTCTTGCTTGTATTTGGTGGGCTTGCTCTCGAGGAACAGCAGCCGACCCTCGTGGACCAGCGGGCTGTAGAGCTTGAGCGAATCCGACTGGCACTTGAGGTTGCCCTGAGCGTCTCGCACTTCCAGGCCCTCGCCGTCGTCATAGACGGCGATGTGGCCCTGGCCAACGTCCAGCACCTGGTCGGTGGCCAGCTCGGTGCGCGACTGCCAGCGCGGGGCGAGATCGGGGCCGAGCACCATCACGTTGCCGTCCTTGAAGGTGCCCAGCGGGATGGCCAGGGCCAGGTCGCCCGTGGAGAGCAGGGTCATATTGCCCAGGCAGTTGAGGCTCTCGGGCACGACCGAGCCGACTTCCTGGCCTTTGGGGTCGAGCACCACGATGCCGTGGGAGGTGCGCACGTAGCTGTTCTGGCTCCGGGGGTCGAATTGCACCTGCTGCACGTAGTCGGGGGAGTGGTAGTGGAAGAGCGGTGTCCCGGTGGTGTCCACCACGCTCAGCGTCTTGCGGTCGGGCGCGATCAGGTTGTGGCGCACCTGGCCGCTCTCGCTGCGGACCTCGGTGCTGAGCCGGCGGTAGCCGTCCAGGGGAATCTTGCGGACGGGCTGGTAGGTCTCGTTGTCCTGGGGGATGTAGACAGTGGCGCTTCCAAAGGGCAGCTCCTCGGGCGTGGGCTGACTGGCAGCGGCCCGGGGGGCGGTCATGACAGTTGCAAGCGGCCGGATGAGCATGGCTTCAGTGTAGGCCCTGGCCCTGAAAGCTGCCTGAACGTGTCCACGGGGTCCAGGGTCTGGATGGCCCCGGCCAGCTGCTCGGGAGCAAGGAGCTCAAAGCCGTTCCGCACCAGCCACTGCGGGTTGTAGACGGTGTCGAGGTAGCGCTCCCCCCGGTCGGGGTTGATCATCAGCACTTCGCTCCCCGGCGCCAGACTGGCCGCGTGGCGCAGCCCGGCGGCCACGATGGCGCCGGTGGAGGAGCCCAGTAACAGCCCCTCGCGTCGGGCCAGCGCGTGGCAGACCGAGTAGGCCAGCCGCTCGGGCACGATGTAGCCGGCGTCGATCAGCGAGTAGTCCAGGCAGGGAGGGCGGAAGGAGAGCCCGATCCCGGTCATCTTGTAAGGGGCCGGCGGACCTCCCAGGATCTGCGATCCAGCCACGTCGACGGCCACGACCTCGAGCCGGGGGAAGAGGGGCCGCAGCCAGCTGGCAAGGCCCATCAGCTGGCCCCCGGTGCTCACCCCCACCACCAGGCAGTCCAGCCCGTCCGGGAAGGCGGCCTGGATCTCGCGGGCGGTGAACTCGGAATGTGCCCGCGGGTTCTCCGGGTTGAGGTGCTGGCAGGGATACCAGGCCCCCGGTATGGTTTCCGAAAGCTCGCGGGCCCGCGCCATGCGGGCTGGCTGTAGCGAGCCGGAGGCATCGGCGGCCGAGGGGGGAACCTCCTCCAGCTCGGCGCCGTAAGCCTCCAGGGTCCGCCGGAAGGCGGGGGTCGTTTTCTGGTCCACCACGATGATGACCCGGTACGACCGGGCCGCCCCGATCATGGCCAGAGCCACCCCGAAGTTGCCCGAGCTCGACTCCACGATGGTGCCGCCGGGCGCGAGCTGGCCTGACTCCTCGGCCTGGTCCACCAGGAAGACGGCGTTCTTCTCCTTGATGGAGCCCCCGGGATTGCACCCCTCCAGCTTGAGATACATCAGGTGGGACTTGCAGGCCGCGGTCAGGCGGTGCAGCCGAACGATGGGAACCGAGCCCACCGCCTGAGTGAAATCGCGGCTCAGTCGAGCCGAGCGAGCGCAGGCGCAGCCGCTGGCCATCAGCTCAGCTCGAAGACGAAGGGGAAGGTGACCACCTGGCCCTCGTGCTTGAACTGGCCCCAGATCTTGTAGACCCCGTCGGGGGGCATCTGGCCGTGCAGCATGAACGGGAAGTCGGGGCCGGCTCCCTCGAGCAGCGGCTGCGCGTGGTGGCCGTGATGGCCCGAGTGCAGGTGGTTGAAGGAGCGGTCGGCGGCCTCAGCGCCGTCCGCTCCGATCATGATGGCGTGGCCCGGCATTCCCAGCCAGTTCTCGGCCTCCTGCACCGGCTGGTAGCCATCCCCGACCGCCTTCTCGAGGTGGAAGGTCAGGTGGATCATGCCGTGTCCGCGCATGTCGTCGAGCTCGAAGGATACGCGGTAGGGAGCTCCTTGCTCTCCCGGTTGGCCATCGGCGCCGAAGTAGCGCGTGACCTGGCCGCTGCCGGTCAGGTCGGGCTGGAGCTTGACCGGCGCCGCCTGGCCGCTGGCCTCGAGGTCGAGCGCCAGGCCCTGCACCTTCTGCCCGCGCGGTTTGACCTCGGCGAAGACCAGGTGCGTGCCAGCCTTGGCGATGGCCCGCTCGGCGTCGCGATTGTCCGGATCGGCCGTGGGCTGGTTGAGATCGAGCGAGAACTCTCCCCGGGTCGTCAGGTTCGGGTGCAGATGGGCGAAGGTCTCCAGGTCGGCGCTGACCACGATCATGTGCATCGGCTTCTCGTGCTCGAGGTCGAACTCGCGCACCGGGTTGCCGTGGGGGTCGAGAATGGCCATCTCGAGCCGGGTCGGCTGCCCGGGCAGGACCGGGCCACCCTCCTGCCCGTTGAGAAGCATGCGGGCCTGCCAGCTCCTGGCAGGGGGATGATGGGGCGGATGCGCGGGCGGACTGGCCTGGGCGGGGGTGAAGCGGTCCTCGGGGCTGGAGTCGGCCAACTGGGGCCGAGTCTGAGCTGCGGTGGTGGGCAGGCGGTGAGTCGCGGGAGCGACGGCGGTCAAGATCATGGGTTCCTCCGAGTGATTGGTGGCTCGAAGGTAGGGACGGGTCGTCTGGGGAGCGTCAGGTCTGCGTCATCGGGACGGTCCGTCTGGCAGGCTTTGTTGCCATCCAGGTTTTCGTAAGGGTATCGGGTTAAGCTCGTGGCATGCAGGTCCAACCTGTCCTGACAAGTCATGCCTTCCTCAGGCCGGCGGCCGCCCAGGCGTCCCCGGTCGATCGCTTCGAGCCTGGCCAGGTGACGGCGGAGCCGATGCGGTTCGGTCCGGCCTCGCCCCGGGTTGTCCCTGAGGCTGAGTGGCTGCTGGTCAGGCGCCAGGCCGAGCGGGCCCTGGCTCTGGCAGCCCTGGCTCGACCCGACACTCCCGCCATGCCCTGGCTGCGCTCTGCGGACGGCTCGGTGCGTCACCTGGCTCGGAGAAAGTGGGCCCGCCAGACACCCGAGCAAAGCCAGCTGGAGAGATACTGCGCCGAGCTCGGCCCGGTCGAGGGTCCGGCCGCCCACGTGCGGCTCAAGTCCATGTTCGTGGGGAAGTACTACACCTTCGACAAGGCCGAGCTCGAGCAGGCCATGCATCGCCTCGATGCTGGCGTGCGAGGCCAGGGAAGAGCCAGCCAGAGCGCCCTGCAAAGCCTGTTGCTGGCATCCCGCAACCTGACCTTGCGCCAGCGAGACCCGGAGGTGGACCCGGCTCTTCGCCTGGAGGCCGGACAGATCGCTTCCCGGGCCGGGGGGGTGCTGGAGCAGTGGTGGCGCGACGGCCTGTGCGAGGTAGCCGGGAAGACCCCCGGTAGCTTGCCGCTGGGCTCGCTGGCCGCCAATGCGCCGGTGGCGGTGTGGGGGAGCCGGCTGGTGGTGGGGCGTCCCGCCACCCAGAGTCCGCCCTGGGCGAGCGAGCAGGCGGCAGCGATCGTCTCCGGGAAGCGTCCCGACCCCATGGCCGGCCTTGCGCCCGAGCCTGCCTCGCAACTGGCTGGAGCCCTGGTGGAGGAGGTCCTGGCACGGGTCACCGAGCCCGAGGCGATCAAATACCTGGACGGTCTGCTCGAGCAGTGCCCTCGGAATGCCGCTCTGGCCGCGGCCTTCCGCCCGCACCTGGAAGGGATGCGTGAGCTGGCCCGCCACGCTCGCTCGCGCAACGTGCTGGGCCCCGATTCCTGCTCCAGCGTGGCCGAGCCGGCCATGAGCTACTACGGTCACCTCATGAAGGCGTTCCCCGAGGTGATGGATGAGCGGCTCGTGCGCCAGCTGGAGCCGCTCTTCTTCGACACCCACGGACAGGCGGCCGATTCCACCAGTTGCCGCCTGCAAGAGATCTGGAAGGTCCATCCCGAGCTGGTCGACTGCAGTGTAAAAATGGTGCTGGGCGGACTGGAGCAGAGCCCGGCGGTGCCTCAGTCCGCATTCTGGCGCTTTTTCACCGCGGCCGGGAAGGCCGGCTGGCAGCCCGACAAGCTCGAGCGCGACTTCATGGTGCACTGGCTGTCAGTCCTGCCCGACCCGGGCCAGGAAAGTGGGCGTCTTGCGCTGTGGGACAGCGGCTGCTTCGAGCCGGCGATCGAGACCCTGGCCAAATTCGTGGAGCGCGATCCGGCTTTCCTGGAGGGCCTTTCTCTGACCGACCGCCAGGGCCAGCTGCGCCCGGTGCGGGAGGCTCTGTTGAGCCATCTGCTCGAGACCCCTGGCGCCGACGAGCGATACGAGAACTGGGCCCACGCTCTCTTCAAAGTGCTGGCTCCCGGCGTCGACGAGCTATTCGAGAAGCGCTTGCTGCAGCCCCTGGAGGTCGAGCTGGCGGGCCGCACCAGCCTGCTCGACCTGCCCCCCGAGCAGCGCAACCGCCTCTCGGTGCTGGCCTGCATCCCCCTGAGCGAGGCCACCAGTCAGCGACTGGGCCAGTTGCTGGAGAGCGGTCTCCCCTTCGAGCAGGGACACCTGAATCGGCTGATGGAGCGCTACCGGAGCCCGCGGATGGAAGCCCACCTGACCGAGTTCCAGGCCCCCGAGGCCAGCAGCCAGGAGCGTCTGGAAGCGGCCCGCGCGGCCCAGCACCTCTATCTGCACCACAACTACCAGACCTATCAGTTCAACGAGCGCTTTGGTGCCGCCCTCAAGAGCCTGGACCCGGCCGCTGCGGATACCCTGGAGGCCCACCTGGCTCAACGGCTCGAGTCGCTCGTGCTGAGTGGCCAGGGGCTCCACCAGGTGGACCAGAGCGCGCTCTACGACATCCAGCTGGCGGCCACGATGGTGCCCGAGCGGCCGGGGCTGCTCGAGCCGCTGCGCCAGCTTCTGCCGCCCGATGGGGTCAAGCTGGAGGGGGCTCCCCACCGGGTCGCCGCCCGCATCCGTTTTCGCATTCGCGACTTCAACGATCACCTCCTCAAGCAGAGTGGCCATCCTGAAGAGCAGCGTTTCGCCTGGCTGGAGGAGAACGTTCGTCACGCCGCCGCCTGGCGCGACCGGCTGCCCGAGGAAAGCCTCCAGCTCTGGGCCCAGGGGGCGACCGGATGGGTGGCTGATGCCTGTCAGACGATCGAGCGCCTCCCGGAAGCCCTGCGGGTGGTGCGAGTGCTGATGCGGGAGGATGATCCGACCGGCCTGCTCTACCTGGTGCAGGGACGACTCAGGGGGGCGGACCTGCTGGCCCAGAGCGAACCCGACCCTGAGAACTTCCCCACGCGCACCGTCGAAGCCCTGGAAGCCTACCGGCAAGCCCGCAATGAGGGGTTGGGCCGGGAAGCGGCCCTGGATCGTGTGCTGGGCAAGCTTTCCCCGGTCGAGGCCCCCGCCAGCGCCGGCGTGGAGGAGACCAGAACGCACGTGGGGGTGGGCCCCGTGCGTCTCCGTCGCCGGGGCTCGAATGATTCGGATCAGTGCCACGCCCTGTTCGTTCGCCTATGCTGGCCTCGTGGCCAGACCAACGCTCCAGCTAGCTGTCGATAGCCTGGCCCTGGTGGCCTGCACCTTCGTGGCCACCACGGGCCTGGTTCTGGAAACCGCGCTCCCGCCCGGGAGCGGTCGGCTGGAGGCCGGTTTGCCCGACCGCCAGATCCTCTTGCTGTGGGGCTTGAGCCGCCACGAGTGGGGGCGGATCCACCTCTGGGCCGCCTATTTGCTGCTGACCATTTTGCTGCTGCACCTGGCGATGCACTGGAAGTGGTTGCTGGCCATGCTCACCAGGAAGCGGGAGAAGAAGCAGTCGGGGACGCGGTTTGCGCTCGGTTGCCTGGGGTTGGCGGGGTTGCTTCTTTCTTTCACCCCACTGCTGGGGACAGCCCACTCGCTGCCCCGCTCGCAGGCCCTGGCGCTGCGAGGCCTGACCTCGGGCCCGGCGGCTTGCGAACGCAGGGTGACCGTGGAAGAGCTGGAGCAGATCACCGGGGTGCCGGCCGTGACGCTGAGAGAGAAACTGGGTGCCGAGGTGGTCGTGGTGGTGGCGAAAGCGGATGGCTCGGGAAAGCAGCTCTACGAGAAGCACTGTGGGGGATGCCACGGTGCGGACGGAGTCGGGGCTCTGCCTGCCGACCCCGATCAGGCCGCCAGCCAGTTGGGCAAGACTCGCCCCCAGGCTCCCCACCAGGCCGCCCTCAAAGCGATGACCGAGGCTGAGCTCAAGAGCCTGTTGCAGTATCTGCAGGGCCTGAAGAAGAGTCGCTAGACGGGTCGGAGGGAACCTCCGCCTCCGGCGAGGTGGCCTATGACCTGGGTCAGTGCACTCCCTTGCCCTGGCTGGTATACTTCCGTCGATGTTCGAGAGCGCCCAACTCGGTCGCAAGGTCGACCGAAAGACTTTTGCCGCCCGCGAGCCGGAGCTGCGGGAGGCCCTGCTCGATGCCCAGGCCCGACTGGCCGATGCTGGCTTCTCGGTGGTGGTGGTAGTGGCCGGAGCGGAAGGCTCGGGCAAGGGCGAGGCCGTCAACATGCTGGTCAACTGGCTCGATGCCCGGCGCGTCGAGACCCACGCCCTGGGCTCCCCCTCCGAGGAGGAGCGGGAGCGGGCCGAGTACTACAGGTTCTGGCGCCTTCTTCCCGGCAAGGGCCGGATCGGCATCTTCTTTGGCTCGTGGTACACCCGGCCCATCTCCCAGCACTCGCTGGGCGAGCTCTCCGAGGCCGGGATGGAGGATAGCCTGCGGCGCATCGCCGAGTTCGAGCAGATGCTGGAGGCCGAGGGCGTCCTGCTGGTCAAGCTCTGGCTGCATGTCACCAAGAAGCAACAGAAAAAGCGCTTCAACCAGCTGGAGAGGAACCCCGAGACGGCCTGGCGTGTGACCCGGACCGACTGGCGCTTCCACAAGACCTACGATCAGTTCGTCAACTCCGCGAGCCGGGCTCTGAGGCGCACCGACACCGGGCAGTCCCCCTGGCACATCATCGAGGCCTGGGATGCCCGCTACTGTCATCTGACGGTTGCCGAGACCCTGCTCGAGGCTGTGGAGCGCCGTCTCTCGACACCCGTGCCCCCCAGGGAGCCCGCTCTGCCCCCGCCGGTGGCGCTCCCGGTGAATGTGCTCTCTGAGCTGGACCTGGGCCTGAAGCTCAAGCGCCAGGAGTACCGCAAGGCGGTGCGAGAGCACCAGCTGAGGATCGGCCGCAAGGCTCGCAAGCTCAAGGACCGCCGGCGCTCGATGGTTCTGGTCTTCGAGGGCACCGACGCGGCCGGCAAGGGAGGCGCGATTCGTCGCCTGACGCAGGCCCTGGACGCCCGCTACTACAAGGTGGTCCAGATCGCCGCCCCCAGCGACGAGGAGCTGGCGCGTCCGTACCTGTGGCGCTTCTGGCGCAATCTACCCCGCTGGGGCCACATCACCATTTTTGACCGCTCCTGGTACGGCCGTGTTCTGGTGGAGAGGCTGGAGGGCTATTGCTCGAGCAGGGACTGGCAACGGGCCTACGGGGAGATCAACGCTTTCGAGGAGCAGCTCGTCCTGTCGGGCACGGCAGTCTTGAAGTTCTGGCTGACCACCAGCAAGGACGAGCAGCTTCGCCGTTTCCAGGAGCGCGAGGCCATGGGCTTCAAGCGCTACAAGATCACCGACGAAGACTGGCGCAACCGCGAGAAGTGGGATGCCTATCAGGCCGCCGCCTGCGAGATGATCGAGCGGACCAGCTCCGAGCTAGCCCCCTGGACGCTGGTGGAGGCTGAAGACAAGTACTATGCCCGGGTCAAGGTGCTCCAGACCGTGGAGCACTGGCTCAACGCCGGCCTCTAGAGGGCGCGAAGAACTTCTTCTTCAACGTGAGCCACTGGCGTGTCCGTGGCCACCGGCCGATGTGCGCGGACATGCAGGCACATGCGCGGGCAACTCCATGCACACCGCGCCCCGCCCCGCGCGATGTGCGCGGACATGCAGGCACATGCGCGGGCAACTCCATGCACACCGCCCCCCCGCCCCGAGATGTGCGCGGACATGCAGGCACATGTGCGGGCAACTCCATGCACACATCGTCCCCGCCCCGGAGATGTGCGCGGAAATGCAAGCGCATCCGCGAGCCCTTGAGGGGGCGCGAATCTCACCGCGAAAAGGGAGGATCCTTCTTAGCGGCGCCCGCCGCCCCGTGAGCGCGCTCCGCCGGACGGATTGACCTGCCCGCCGCGCGAGCCCTGACGGGTCACTGAGCTACCCTCGCGCTTGAGGGTGCTCTGTCGGGTGGTGCTGGCCTTCGGTCCGGTTGAGGTGCCCTGGTGCTGGATGGAGCTGCCGTCTTTCTGCCAGCTGTCGCTGGAGCTGCGCTCCTGGCCCCTGGGGCCGGTGGTCGTGCTGTCGCGATTGACGCTGTTGCCGTCCTTGCCCCAGGTGGCGTTCTGGTTCACTTCCTGGCCGTTTGGTCCAGTTTTGGTCGACTCCTTGTTGACCTGGTTGCCGTCTTTGGTCCAGGTGGCGTTCTGGTTGACCTCCTGGCCGTTGGGGCCGGTTTTGGTGGACTCCTTGGTCACCTGGTCGCCTTCCTTGGTCCAGGTGGTCTCTGTCTCGACGGCCTTCCCGTTGGGCCCGGTGGTGGTGCCCTGGTGCTCGACCGTGTTGCCGTCGCGCTGCCAGGTATCCTCGGCCTTGATGGTCTGGCCCTGCGGACCGGTGGTGGTGCCCTGGTGCTCGACCGTGTTGCCGTCGCGCTGCCAGGTATCCTCGGCCTTGATGGTCTGGCCCTGCGGACCGGTGGTGGTGCCCTGGTGCTCGACCGTGTTGCCGTCGCGCTGCCAGGTATCCT
>BTUM01000087.1:0-31104 GCA_045863235.1 Candidatus Xenobia bacterium
GAGAGTTGACAGCCCCCGCGTCTGCTCATGAGCTGACACCCAGCGTGGCAACTTTGCCCGAGGAGAGTTGACAGCCCCCGCGTCTGCTCATGAGCTGACACCCAGCGTGGCAACTTTGCCCCAGCGCCCGGAGGGCGGCGGGGAGAACGCCCTCGAGCGCGAACCGAGCCCCCCATGAAACCGCTGAGCAAGCTGGACTGGCTGGT
This sequence comes from Candidatus Xenobia bacterium, assembly GCA_045863235.1. Classification (GTDB taxonomy): domain Bacteria; phylum Vulcanimicrobiota; class Xenobia; order Xenobiales; family QWHO01; genus QWHO01. The sequence goes on from BTUM01000087.1 coordinate 207, forward strand.
GGCGGCCGCTCTCACGGCCCTGGTGCTGGGGCTCTACCTGCGCACCCTGCTGCCGGGCATCGGCGCGGCGGACGCGGCTGACCTGACCACGGCGGCGGTCTCGCTGGGCATCCCCCATCCGCCCGGCTACCCCCTGCACACCCTGCTGGGCTGGGTGGCCTCGCGCTTCACGCCCCAGAACCCGGCGCTGGCGGTCAATGCCCTCTCGGCGCTGTGCTCGGCCCTGGCGGGGGGGGTGGTGGCCCTGACCGCCATCTCCTGGTCCGGCTCGCGCTGGGCGGGGGTGGCGGGCGCGCTGGTGCTGGGGCTCGATCCGCGCGTGTGGCACAACTCGGTGGTGTGCGAGGTGTTCGGGCTCAACAACCTGCTGGCTGCTCTGCTCTTGCTGCTTGGCTTGAGGCTGGCTGCCGAACGAGGCCCCAGGCTGCCTCAGGCCATCGCCATCGCTCTGATCTACGGGCTGGGGGCCGCCCATCATCACACCCTGGCCTTTCTGCTGCCGGCCACGGCCGTGCTCTTCTGGCGTGCCCGGCTGCCCTGGACCGACCGGCGCTTTCTGCTCGGGATGCCGGCGGCGTTCGCGCTGGGGCTCTCGCCCTATCTCTACCCCCTCATTCGCTCCCAGGCCAACCCGGGCCAGAATTGGGACGATCCTCACAACCTGAGCAACCTGCTCCACCTCTTCCTGCGCAAGGACTACGGCACGCTCTCGCTGATGCCCGAGCAAGCACGCCAGGCGCTGGGGGTAGACTCCCCCTGGTCGCAGCTGCCCTTCTACTTCTCCAACCTGTTCCAGGGTCCGGCCCTGGGCCTGCTGGCTCTGATCGCTCTGGGCCTCATCACCAGCGCCATGAAAGACCGCTGGTCGACGCTTGCGGTGGCGCTGGCCTGGCTGTTCACCGGCCCGGTCTTCCTGATGATCGCCAACTGCCCGCTGGCCCACGACTACTACCTGGGAGTGGTCGAGCGTTTCTACGTGCTGCCCCAGGTGCCGCTGGCACTCCTGGCCGGTGCCGGGGTCGGCTTCCTGGCCCGCAAGGGGTTGCCCGGCCAGGCGGCGGCCCTGGTCTGTTGCGCCCTGATCGTCGCCCTGGGCTTGAGTCACTTCAAAGAGCTGGATCAGCGCCGCAACACGGTGGCCGAGGATTACATGCGCAACCTGCTGGCCACCCTGCCCGAGAATGCGCTGTTTTTGACCGTGGGGGATGGGCCCACCATGCTGCTCGAGTACGCCCAGTTCGCGCTCGGTGAGCGTCCCGACGTGGTCGTCCTCGATCAAGACAAGCTGAAGTATCCCTGGTACGTCAGCAGCAAGCGGCGCAACCACACCAGCGTAAGCTTCCCCTGGAAGGTCTATGACGAGGGGCGCACCGCTCCCATGGCGGCCCTGATCGCCGCCAACTACGGTACCCGACCCATCTTGCTCTGGGGAACCCTGGACCCCAGCGTGAGCGCAAGCTTTCGCCTGCTGCCGGCGGGGCTGGCCCAGCGGGTGGCCGAGCCCGGGGAGAAGCCCGCCCCCGAAGAGCTCGAGCAAGCCGTGCTCAAAGTGTGGGAGAGCTACGAGAAGCGCAGCCTGGGCGATCACTACAACCCGCGCCGCTTCGAATACCTGCTCACCAGCTTCTACGGCTTCCCGTTCTACAATCTGGGGGGCGAGTTCGAGCAGGCCGGCAACCTCCAGAAGGCCGAGCACTATTATCGGCAGGCCATCCAGGCCGCGCCTCACTATGCCCTCCCCCACCGCCAGTTGGGCGTGCTGCTGCTGCGCCAGGGCAAGGTCGAGGGCAAGGACTTCCTGAAGAGCTACCTGGCGCTCGAGCCCGACGCGCACGACGCGGCCGAGATTCGCCAGTTCCTGGACCGCTGAGTGAGCGACGAATCCTCAGCGACAGGAGCGGTCAATGAGATGGAGCAACTGCTCGCCAGTCTGCGCCAGGAGGGGCGGTCCGACGAGTCGGGCCGCTTCACGCTGCACCCCGAGCGGGCTCGAGAGGTCATGGGCCGCTACCTCTCGGCCGATCCGCATCGCTATCCCCTCCTCTTCGTAGCCGCCGCCTGCGCTCTGGGGGCGTCCAGCCTCGACTTGCAGGAAGGGCGGCGCTTTGTTTTCGGGGGAGCCTCGCTCACAAAACTGCAGGTCGAGTCTCTTTTCAGCTACCTGCTGGAAGAAGGGCCGCTGCGCTACCTGGCCCTGGGCCTGCTGATGGCCGAGCAGCTCGAGCCCGCTCGCATCACTCTGGACAGCGCGGGAGCCAGGCTGTCCCTGCGCAAGGGGAAGACCAGCTGCGAGCGCTCTCCCCCTGGCTCGAACGAAGGGCTGATGATCGAGCTGCAACCGAGACGCGAGTGGTTCAAGAGCGGCAAGCAGGGCGAGACCCCCGAGCGCGTGCTCTCTCAGTGGGCTCGCTTCGCGCCCATTCCGGTCCGGGTGGACGGGCGACCGATCAATCGCCCCTACCGGCCGGAGACGCGTCTGGGTTGTCTGGTGCTCGGCGAGATGAACCTCGACGAGGGCGATCAGACCCTGGTGCTGCGCTCGCCACCCCGGGGGGACTACCGGGCGATCCTGGTGCCGGGACCTCGGGTCGGGCAACCCCTGGATCTCCTGGGGGTTCTTCCCGCTCGGCCCACCGATCTCGCTCCCAGCCGCAGCGATTTCCTCTGCCTGGTGGACGGGGTGGCTTACCCTGCCCACGGCCTCCTGCCCTACTGGGTAAGAGGGCTCCTGATCACGCCCCTGGCGCGGCCCGACCTCTCCCTCTCCGCCATCGTGGAGACCGAGGAGCTTCGCGCTCTGGCCCAGGAGCTGCTCGACCAGCTCGGCAGCTTGATCGAAGAGCTGAGCCAGGCTGCCATGCCCGCCGCCTCCGACGTGCTGCGTCACTACGCCGCCTGGCGAGGGGGCTCGCAGGGAGTGGAGCTCTTGCAGGCGGTGCTGGCCTACCCCCAGAGCCCCGAAGAACGGGCCCTGACGCTCATCCAGATCGCCACCCTGGAGGAGCAGTGTGGACAGCTGGGGGCTGCCGAGACCCACTTGCGCGAAGCTCTGGTCACCCAGCCACTGCGCTCGCGCCGCCTGGAGCTCGTCTGGCGCCTGAGCGAGATTTTGCGCCAGCGCTTTGCGCCAGCCGAGGAACGGAAGGCAACCCTGGAAGAGTTGCTCGAGCTCTTGGCCCGGCTGGGCCGTAAGGATCCACGCCTGGAGCACGCGCTCGAGCAACTGGCAGAGCTGAGCCAGGACCCGGGCCAGGCTCGGGGTTACCTGGTCCGTCTGCTGCAAGAGCGAGAGGTGCGGCTGGGGCCCAACCATCCTGAGCTGACTCCCACTCTCAACCGGCTGGCCCTGCTCTGCGCGCGCACTCGACCCCTGGACGCAGAGAACTACCGCCAGCGCTCCCTGGAGATCTGGAGCTACGCTCACGGGCGCGGCTGCGAGCCTCCTCCCGATCCGCCCTGAGTACGCAAAAGAGCCGCAGAAGGCTGCGGCTCTCAAAGGCGAGGGGCTTTAGAAGACGTTGAAGCCGTCACCCTGAATGACCGCGAAGCTCTTCTCGGGGGCCTGGCGGTCGATGTGGAAGGCCTGTCCCTGGACGCTATCGCCGTCCTTCTGAGCCACGACCACGTCCACGCCCTGCGGGGAGAACTTGCCGTAGGCGGCCATGTTGTCCGCCACCGTCTGCACGAACTCGCCCTGGGTGGAGTTGCCGTTGTAGTAGACCTCGGTCTTGGTGCCAAAAATGTCGGCTTTGATGACGCCGATCTGGCCCTTGGCCAGGTCCATCTCGCTCTCGTCAAGGCGGATGCCGTCCTCGATCTGAGAGCTGATCTTGCCGTCCACCTCGCGGGCCTGACCGGCGGGGATGTCCAACCGCTGCCCGCCCGGCAGGGTCTGGCTGTCGCGGAAAGACTGGACGTGGCCCTGAGCCCACGAAGGAACGTTCTGGATCATCTGGATGGACCTCCCCGGAAGATTTTGGTTGCCGACCGGTTGTAACCGACAACCCTGAAAAGGACCTGAAATCAGCTTCCTTTCAGGGATGGCGGCTATCGTCGACAGGATGCAGATTCGAGCTGTCAGCCCTGGCTTTGTCATGGCCTCGCGCCCTTCGCTCGCGACCACCCCGGCAGCCGACCCGCCCGACCAGGTGACCCTCGGCCCCGGCCCCGTGCCCGACTACGCTCCCGTCGCTGCGCTGGTAGTCCATCGCCTGGCCAGCGACCTGGCTCCCGCCTTCGTGAGCGCGGCCATGGAGCAACTCGGCTTCGGACGCGTGGAGCAGGCCAGCGTGGGCTACCAGGGCCCCCGCGAGGGGTTCAGCCGCGACCCCAACCTGGTCTGGATGCAAGATTACCGGCCCATCTTCGTCCAACTTCCCGACGGCAGCCGCAAGCTGGTCAAGTTTCAGAGCCCCAACCCCACCCGCAGCCAGTATGACGGCAGCACCTCGGTGCCGGTTCAGGGGCCTCCCGGTCAGAAGTTCTTCCGCTTTCCGGGCCAGGAGCGGGGCCAGTGGCTGACCACCGAATCGGTCCCCCTGTTGCACGAGCCCGGCAACCAGGTCAACGCCGGTCGCCAGGTGATCGTGACCGACAAGCTGCTGCGCGACAACGCCAGCCGGCCGCCCTCCGAGGTGGTGGAGCTGTTCGCCCGGGCCCTGGAGCGAGCGCCGGATGAAATCGTCGTTCTGCCGACCATGCCAGGGGAGCGCACGGGCCACGCCGACCTCTTCGTGATGGCCGTGGGTCCGAGCCGGGTGATGGTGCCCTGCATCGAGCCCCGGGCCCTGGAGCAGCTCGATTACGGCCACGAGAAGTGGCTGGGCGGCCAGGTGCAGGCGTTCCTGGATCGACAGGCCGCCACCCTGGAGGAGCGGGGGCTGAAGGTGGACCGACTGCCCATGCTGGCTCCGGTCTATCTGACCGACAGCCCCAACGGCTGGCAAGGAGCTTTCTACTCCCCCACCAACGGGCAGATTCTCGATCGCACGGTGCTCTTGCCCACCTTCGCTGCCGAAGGCTTCCCGGAGAGCTATCGACAGCTCAACACCTCCTACCAGGAGAGCTGGAAGAGCTACTTCCAGGAACTGGGCTTCCAGCCCCAACTCCTGGACGGCACCCGGGTGGGCCGCTCTTACGGGTTATTCCGCTGCCTCAGCTTTCCCGTGCCTCGATAGAGGCCGAGCCCAGAGCGCCCACCGCCAGAGCCATGAGCAGCACCGCGACGAAAGCGTGGGCGCGGGCCAGGCCGTAGTGCTCGCCCAGTGCGGCCAGCACGAACGGTGCCAGCAGAATGGCCGACCCGGCCGCCAGTGTGATCCGGGCGCTGGCCGCGGGGGCCTGGTCGCCGGCTGCCGTCATGGCCAGGGTGACCAGCAGGGGATACAGGTTGGCCAGCCCCAATCCGGTCACGAACAGGCCCGTCAGCACCAGTGCCGGGCTCGACCCCAGCCAGTAAGCCAGAAATCCTGTGCTGGCCAGGAGAATCGTTCCCAGCAAGACGGCCCGGGCCGGCCATCGGGCCAGCACCGCTCCCCCCAGACCGCGCCCAACCAGCATGGCCAGCAAGAAGAGCGTGACTGCGCCAGCTGCGTCCGCGGGAGCGACCTGGAGTCGAGTCTCGACGAAGGTGGCGGCCCAGAAGATGGTGCAGAACTCGACCGAGATGCCAAGCAACAGCAAAGTCCAGCAGAACCAGTAGCCCCCCGGCAGAGAGCCGGAGCTGGCCTGGCCGCCAGATTCGGGGAGCAACGTGGGATCGCGATAGCTCCACCCCAGCAGCAGGGCCAGGCCGAGCAATCCCAGTCCTGGCAAGATCCGCCAGCTGGCCCCGTGGCGTTCGGCCACGCCCACCACCAGAGGCAGGCACCCGGCCGCCAGGCAGCCCACGAAACTCAGCCTGGTGTAGGCCTGGCGCCGCTCGTCGGGGGGACGCCCCGAGAAACTGGTGATCACCAGCGTGCTCAAGAGCGCGGCCATCGTGCCCATGACCAGCGAGCTGGCCAGCGTCAGGTGCGGATGGCGGGCCAGGGCCAGGCTGGTGAAGCCGAGTCCCAGTCCCAGGCAGGACCAGCGCAGGGTCGTCGGCGAGCCCAGCCTGGCCACCACCCGGTCGCCATAGAGTCCGGCCACGATCACGCCCAGAGCGTAAGCGCTCGAGTGCATGCCACTCTGGGTATAGGTCAGGGTCAGCTCCTGGCGCAGGAACGGCAGGGCGGCCCCCAGGCCGGTGACGGCCGAGGAGGTCACCGCCGCCCCCAGCAAGCCGAAGAGGGTGAGGCGGTCAAAAGAGCGCGACATTGACCGAGTAAACGACAGGCGGCTGAAAGAGCTCCGAAATGAGGGCCACGGCAGCGCACCTGCGGATGGGAACCTCCCCGTGGCCGACCCTCGAGAGCAAACCCGCGGTGCAAGGAAGGCAACAAAAGGCTCGCCATGTTACATTTTCTTTACAAAAAGGGCTCGACGAGCGGGGTTTGTTTGGCCTAATATGCTCTCGGCGACCACCTTGTTCAGCGACCTTTCATCAAACTTTCAGATGCCTTTCAGGTGGAGCGCGTATACTTGGGCCAGGCCAGTAAGATAGCGGAGGTATTTTTAAGATGAAGCGATTTCAGAAGATGGTCATCGGTGCTCTGACAGCCGGGCTCTTGCTCGCTGGGGTGCAGCCGGTGTCGGCTGAGCCCAGTCGCTCAGTTCTAGGGCAAACCAGGACCACCACCAGGACCAGCCTGAAGCCTTTCATCCAGGTGAATCGGCTTCAGCGGGAGAAGGGAGTAGGCGGCCGGATTCAGCAGTCCAGGTCGCTCGGCCTCATGCGGCGTGAGAAGGGCGGAGGTGGCCAGCTCGCTCGCGACCGCGCCCGACGGAAGAACAGCCCCCCGCTGATCAGCAAGGCCGGTTTCGCCACGCCGATGCGCCAGCAGGCCTTCTTCCGCGGCCAGCGCCCGAAGGGCGTGATGTTTGTAAACCGCGCCGAGCGCCGTGTCGGCCTGGGACAGCGCCGCAATGTGGTGAACAGATTGAAGTTGCGTTATCGAGTCCAGCGTTCGGTGGCATTCCGCCCGTCGAACTCCGTCCGCAAGCCCGTGCTGCAGACCATCGACTCGGTTTCCTTCACCCGCCAGACCCTGAGCAAGTATGTGGCCGCCAACTCGATCGGCTCCGTGCTCATCCAGAAGGACCCCGTTTCCGGTAAGACTTTCCGTCTGCAGTTCGCTGGCGCCCCGGTGACCAAGCGCATCAGCTCGACCCAGGCCGCCATTCGCTGCAACTTCTTCGGCACCGACTCCCCGGGTGGCGCCACCGTGCCGGTGGTGATGGAGCTGGGGATGACCGGCGCGGGCCCGAACTGGCGCATCAGCGACGTTCGCTTCGTGAGCGTCAACGGCCAGCAGCGTCCCGGCACCTTCGCCTTCAGCGACGAGGAGTTCGACGGCCAGGCCGCCGTGGCCGCCGAAGACACCGAGGAGAAGGAGTTCCCGACCAAGTCCCTGTAATGTAGGGCGACCGACCAGCGAGAAGGCCCCGGCCCACCAGCCGGGGCCTTTTCTATTCCCGTTCCATCCAGCGGTAGGCGCTGGGGAGCACGAGCAAGGTCAGCAAAGTCGAGGTGATCAGCCCGCCGATCACCACCGTGGCCAGCGGACGCTGCACTTCCGCCCCGGCACCGTGGGAGACGGCCATGGGGATGAAGCCGAGACTGGCCACCAGGGCGGTCATCATGACCGGACGCAAGCGCGAGAGCGAGCCTTCCTCGACCGCCTCATCCAGGCTACGCCCCTGGGCGCGCAGAAGGTTGAGGGCGTTGATCAGCACCAGCCCGTTGAGGACTGCGATGCCAAAGAGGGCGATGAACCCCACTCCGGCGCTGATAGAGAAGGGGAGTCCCCGCCCGGCCAGGGCCGCAACCCCACCGGTGATGGCGAAGGGCACATTCAGGAAGATCAATCCCGACTGGCGGGCGCTGCGCAGGCTCGCGTAGAGCAGAAAGTAGATCATGGCCAGGGCCACGGGAACCACCACCAGCAGGCGGTTGCGGGCCCGCTGGTAGTTCTCGAACTGCCCCCCGAAGTCCAGGAAGTAACCCTCCGGCAAGAGAGGCTGCACCGCCGCCCGGGCCTCGTCCACGAAACTCACCATGTCGCGCCCACGCACATTGGCTTCCACCACGATACGACGCTGGCCGTTCTCGCGGCTCACCTGGGCCAGTCCCGGCTCGATCCGGATGGAGGCCAGCTCAGAGAGGGGAACCTGGCCTCCCCGGGGCAGGGGGACGGCGATGGCCCCGATAGCCGTGGGGTCCGACCGGTAGGGAGCCTGCAGGCGCACCACCAGGGGATAGCGGCGATCCCCCAGCATGACCGTGCCGGCCGATCGCTCGCCCACGGCCAGCTCGACCACGTCGGCCAGGTCGGCCACGCTCAGGCCGTGGCGGGCCATGGCCTGGCGGTCGAACTGGATCTGCAGATAGGGCAGCCCGCTCACCTGCTCGACCTGGATGTCGGCCGCTCCCTTGATCTCGGCCAGGCGGGCGGCCACCCTGGCGGCCGTGGTCTTGAGCACGTCCAGGTCTTCTCCGAAGATCTTCAGGCCCACGTCCGAGCGCACACCGGAGATCAGCTCCGAGACGCGCAGCTCGATCGGCTGAGAGAAGCTGTAGTTCATCCCGGGCACCTCTTTGAGGCGCTGCTCCATCCTCTCCACCAGCGCGTCCTTGTCGCCGTGCTCGGGGTGCAGGGTGATGATGATGTCCGAGACCTCCACCCCCATCGGGTCGGTGGCGATGTCGGGCCGGCCGGTCTTGCTGACCACTGTCTTCACCTCGGGGAACTCCTTGATGGCCTGCTCGAGCCGGGTGACCATCTCGATCGACTGGGTCAGCGAGGTGGAAGGAAGGCGAGACGCCTGGATGGCGATGGCTCCCTCATCGAGCTCGGGCAGAAACTCAGCGCCCATTCGGCTCAAGGTGATCAGGCTCAACAGGAACAGCGTCAAAGCGATCAGGGCCAGCTGGCCCGGTCGGGCCAGGGCCCAGGTCAGGGCGGGGCGATAGGCCCGGCGGGCCAGCTCGACCAGCCGGCTGTCGCGCTCGGGACCGCCCCGCTTGAGCCAGTAAGAAGCCAGCACCGGCACGGTGGTCAGGGCCAACAGGAGCGAGCCGCTCAGGGCGAAGACCACGGTGGCGGCCATGGGAACGAACATCTTGCCTTCCATCCCCGTCAGGGTGAGAAGGGGCAGGTAGACCAGGATGATGATGCCCACCCCGGTCACCACCGGGCGGGCGACCTCCTGGCAGGCCTGAAGCACCGTGCCCTCGTGCTGGCGCAGTCGGCGCACCGCGTTCTCGACCATCACCACCGAGCCGTCCACGATCAGCCCGAAGTCGATGGCGCCCAGACTCATCAGGTTGCCGGAGATGCCCGCCTTGACCATCAAGATGGCGGCAAACAGCATGGACAGAGGGATGGCCAGGGCGACGATGAGGGCGGCCCGCATGTCTCCCAGCGTGAAGAAGAGCACCAGGATGACCAGCACGGCGCCTTCCAACAGGTTGCGAGCCACGGTGGCCAGGGTGCGGTCGACCAGCTCGGTGCGGTCGTAGAAGGCGTCCAGTGTGGCCCCCGAGGGCAGCGAAGGCTCGATCTCGGTCGACCGCTTGTGCAGGCGACGGGCCACGTTGCGACTGTTCTCGCCCACCAGCATCATGGCGATGCCGGTCACGATCTCCCCCTGACCGTCCCGGGTGACCGCGCCCTGGCGAAGGGCCGGTCCCATCTCCACGACGGCCACATCCCCTACCCGCACGGGCACGCCCCCCGACTCGGACAAAACGATGTCGCGCACGTCCTGCAGGCTTTGAATGCGGCCCAGGCCGCGCACGACGTATTGCTCGCCCCGGTATTCGAGGTAGCCGCCGGCGGCGTTGAGGTTGTTCTTCTCCAGGGCCTGGAACAGGTCGGCCAGCGTGAGCCCACGCGCCTGCAGCCGGGCCGGGTGGGCCAGCACCTGGAACTGGGCCTCCAGGCCCCCGAACGAGTTCACCTCGGCCACCCCGCGCAGATTGCGCAGCTGGCGCTTGACCACGAAGTCCTGCAGCGAGCGCCGCTCCATCAGATCCAGCCCGGGTACGCGCACCTCGTACTGGTAGATCTCCCCCAGACCGGTGGAAATGGGCGCCATCTCGGGGTCGCCCATCCCCTCGGGGATCTGCCCACGCGCCTCCTGCAATCGCTCGAGCACCAGCTGGCGAGCGAAGAACAGGTCCACCCGGTCCTGGAAGACCACCGTGACCTGAGACAGGCCATACTTCGAGAGCGAGCGCACCTGCTCCACGCCCGGCAGGCCGGCCAGCGACTGCTCGATGGGGAAGGTGATCTGGCTCTCCACCTCCAGGGGCGAGCGGGCCTCGGCTTCGGTGTTGATCTGGACCTGCACGTTGGTGACGTCGGGCACCGCGTCGATGGGAAGCTGGCCCAGCGACAGGGCCCCGTACAGGGCTACCAGGAGCGTGAGGAAGAGTACCAGCGGGCGCAGGCTCAGAGACCAGGCGATCAATGCGAGTGTCCCTCCCCCAGAGCGCCGCGCTGGTCCTCCGACTTGACAAAGAAGGCTCCGGCGGTCACGACTCGCGTCCCCGGCTGGATTCCTTCCAGCACCACGACCCGCTCCCCGCTTGCCGCCCCGAGCTTGACCGGAGTCCGCCGGAAGTGGCCCGGCTCCTCGGCCACATAGACGACGTCCTGGCCCTCCACCGTCTGCACCGCGCCGGCCGGCAACGTCATGGCCTGCCCCTGCCCGGGCCCGAGCAGGCTTACCTGGGCAAACATGTTGGGGCGCAGCCGCCCTCCTGCGTTCTCCAGCTCGACCCGGGCCCGCAGGCTTCGGGTCTGGGGGTCGAGCTGGGGGTCCACGTAGGTGATCCGGCCGCGGTAGCTCTTCTTCTCGACCATCAGCTCCACCGAGCGAGCCTCTCGCAAGACTTCAGCCTGGCTCTCGGGCACCGCGATCCAGAGCCAGAGACGGCTGGGGTCGAGCAGCGTGAGCAGGGCGGCTCCCTGGTCCACGGTCTCTCCACGGGTCACCTTGCGGGCGGTCACGATGCCGTCGATAGGCGCGGTCAGGGTGGTGGAGGCCCCCTGAGCCTCGGCCACGGCTCCCATCGCCTCCACCACGTCGCGCGCGTGGCGCACGTCGGCCCTGGCGCGAGCGGCCGCGGCCTGAGCTTCGGCCACCTCCCGGTTGGCGACCAGGCCCTGCTTTTGAATGGTCTCTTCGCGCTCGAGGTGGGAACGAGCTGCTACCAGCTCGCTCTGATACTGGCGCACGTCCGCCTGGGCCTCGCGCAGGGCTCCGCGAGCCTCTTCCTGCTGCTGGGCCGAGGCGATGCCGTCCGCGAGCAGCTCCTCCACCCGCACCAGACGCCGCGAAGCGACCTCCTCGCGGGCTCGGGCCGAGGCCAGGGCCGACTCGGCCCGGGTCACATCCACCCGCGCCTCCTCCATCTGGCGGCGGGTCTCGTCCCCCACCCGGGCCAGGCTGGTCCGGCGACCCAGCTCGCGCTCGGCCAGGGCCGTCTCCACCAGCGCCCGCTGGTAGTCGGCCCGCGCCCGGGCCAGCTCGGGGCTGTCCAGCACCACCAGGCCCTGCCCGGCCTCCACCCGCTGGCCTTCGGTGACCAGCACCTCCAGCACCCGTCCAGCCACCTGGGCGGTCACGTGCACCTCTCGGTCGGGGTCGGCGGCCAGGCTGCCGGTGGCTTGAAAGGAAGCCTGGGCCGGGCCCAACCGGACCGTCTCCAGCACGATGCCGGCCCGGCGGATCTGCTCGGCGCTAAGCTCGACCTCGCCCTCGGGATGCTCCTCGTGCTCTTCGTGCTCTTCGTGGCCCTTCTGAGCTGGCGTGGAAGGGCGCGAGCCGACCCACCAGCCCAGCGCCAGCGCCACCAGGATGAACACCGCCAGAACCCACGCGGGGATTTTCATGGTTTCTCCTCCTTGACCAGCGGAAAGACACCGCCCGAGACCAGATGAAGCTCGAGCCGGCTGACCTGGGCCTCGGCTTCCGATTGAATGCGCTCCAACAGGGCCTCGCGATAGGCGCGCTGGGTGTCCAACGTCTCCAACAGCGTGAGAAAGCCCGCATCGTAGCCGCGCTGGCTCAGCTCGGACAGCTCGCGGTAGCGCAGGGTCTGGTCGCGCAGCGAGTCGCGCCGCCCCAGGAACTCGAGCTGACGCTGCCAGGCTTCCTGCACCTCGAGATCGAGCTCGAGCAGCAGGCTCTCGCGATCCACCGTCCTCGCCTGCGCCTCGCCGCGGCGCCTGTCCACCTCGGCGCCCACCTCGCCGTAGTCGAAGAGCGGCAGCGAGAGCGACAGCATGACCCCCTGCTCGATGTTGGAGCTGTAGAGCTTGGAGCGATAGGCCATGAACTCCAGCGAGGGGGCCATCTCCTTGGTCGCCAGCTCGGCCTCCTTCTGGCCCAGCTCGAGGTTGCGCTCGGCGGCGGCCACTTCGGGGCGCGAGCGAGCCCGCTCGAGCAGCTCGGTCACCTCGAGCAGCTCTCCGCTCGGGAGCGCCTCGGGGGCCTCCAGTCCGGCCGGCAGCACCAGCGGCACATCCCGGGCGAGCCCCAACAGCAGGGCCAGCTGCAGGCGGCTGCCGCGCTCCTCCGACTGCACCGCGGCCAGCTCCGCATCGGCTCGCGCTTTCTCCAGCTGAGCGCGCAGGTGCTCGTTGCGGGAAACCTCGCCCACTTCGTAACGTCGCAGAGCCACGAACTCGAGCCGCGCGGCCAGCTGCTGGCGCGTCTGGGCGACCTCCAGCCGCCGGCTGGCGGCCCAGAAGGCATAGTAGGCCCGGGCCACCCGCAGGGCCAGGCGACGCTGCAGCGCGGTCAGGCCCAGCTCCTCGCGCTCGAGCTCGAGCCGGGCGATCTCCGAACGCAGCCGCGGCTGCCCGGAGATCTCCAGGCGCTGGGTGAAGTTATTGGTCTCCTCCTGGGCGTCCCCCAGGACGCCGGCCAGGGTGAGGACCGGATTGGGTTGGGTGCCGGTTCCCTCGGCGAAGGCTCGGGCGGCCTCCACGCGCAGTTGACGAGCGCGCACCTCGGGGTGGCGGGCCACCCCCGTTTGCACGGCCTCGCTCAGGCTGAGCGAAGATTCTTGAGCCGCCAGCGAGCCAGCCAGCAGGAAGACCAGGCAGAGCAAGACACGCAACAGCCTGCGCTCCTTCCGGACGACTCCGGAACTTCGTGCGAAGTTCTCCCTGTCAGCGTCAGGCGGCGGGAGGGGCGCGCGGTGGGGAGAGACGACCCTCAGGAGGCTCGAGCGGCCTCTCGGGACCCGCCTCGAGGCAGGCGACCAGGGCGACCACCTGAGGCGGCTGCAGCCGCGTGAGGGTGCAGGGCGGCAGGGCGGCGACCTCGCCGAAGGGCTGACCCGGACTGGCCTGGACCGTGACCGGCAGCAGGCACCCCCCGCTGGGCGGACAGTGGCAATCGCTCAGCAGGCAGTCGGCGTCCAGGGCGTGCAAAAGGAAGACCGCCAGGACAAAAATCAGCCACGCCCGCCCTCTCATGCGCCGCAAGTTCTCGTCGGAGGCAGGGAGACCCTTTCCCCGGATCATGACCGCAGCCCCCGCGACGGGCGAACCGCGCGGGGACTGCCTCCGGACGGGGCGGAGGGCCCGTCCGAATTTTCGCGAGCCGCTTCAGGCCGGCAGTGCCGAGGGTGGCGCGAGCAGGGGGATGAGCCGCATGAAGTCGCTGGTGGTCACAATCCCCACCGCTTTGCCCTTGCGGGTCACGATCAGCCGGTGAATTCGAGCCGTCATCATCAGCTCGGCGGCCTGGGCCACGGGGGCGTTCTCGTCCATGTCGAAGACCACCGGGGTCATGATGTCGCCCACCTGGGTGGAGCCGACCTCCTCCACGGTAAAGCCCTCGAGCTCCTCTTCCTCCATCCAGACGTCACGGTAGTAGTTGGGGCGCTCGTGCTTGGTGAGCACCCCGGTACGGGCGTGAGCCACCAGGTCGGACAAAGAGATCACACCCACCAGCTTGCCGCCTTCCTCCACGGGAGCGCCGCTGATGCCCTTGTCGACCAAGAGGCGAGCGACCTCTTCCACGTGCATGGTGACCGGAACGGTGATGAGTCGGGTTTCCATCATATCTTTCAGTATCATCTCGTCCTCCTGAGCTACCGGGTCGCCTTCAGAGTAAGGGCTGAGGCCACGGGAGGCGATGATCCAGATCAGGGCCCCCAGCGCGGCATTAGCCCATCATCAGAGCATGGAGCTGGGTCCTTCACATACCTACCTCGAGGAGGCTCCCGAGCCCGAGCCCGACCTGCCCGAGGAGGAGCTGACGCGTCCCCAGAAGCTGGCCGACAGCCTGTCCGCCACCGTGGGCAGCTGGAAGTTCATCCTGGTGCAGTCGGTCTTGATCGTGCTGTGGGTGACGGTGAACCTGGCCTGGGCCAGGGGGTGGGACCCGTATCCCTTTATCCTGCTGAACCTGTTCCTCAGCTTCCAGGCCGCCTACACGGGACCCATCGTGCTGATGAGCCAGAATCGCCTGGCCGAGCGCGACCGGCTGACCCAGGCCAGCGACCTGCGCGTGGACGTGCGTGCCGAGCGCGAGATCGAGGTCATCATGCTCCACCTGATCCACCACGACCGCCTGCTCCATCGCCTCGAGCAGAAGCTCGACCAGCTCCAGCAAAGTCGGTAAGGTCAGTCGGTCTGAAAACTCTCGAAATAGCGCCGATGGTCGGTATTGCTTCCGTAAGCCGTCAGAGCGTAAATGCGGTTTCCCAGAGGGTCCATGATGATGCGCACGTAGGCGGGCAGGTCCTCGCCGTCGGGCAATTGGAGGTAGCCGGTGAGGTCATATCCTTTGGAAAAAGTGAGCGGCACCTGGCTGCCGACCTGCATGTGAGAGCTGCTCACGAAGCTCCGGGTGAAGTTGCTCAGCTGCTGGTCTTGCTCCGAGTCGGACATCCCGCTCAGCCCGTCGAGGCGAGCCGCGGCAAAGAGGTAGAGCCGCTTTCCCCGGGTCCCCTCGGACCGGACCGTCCACTCGTTGAGCTCCGAGTCGCTCCGGGTCTGCTCGGGCTGGCCCGGTACCGAGAGCGAAAAGGTGCCATCGGGTGCAGTGAAGCTCTGCCATTCGGATTGAGACCATCCGACGGCGGTCGCCAGCAAAACGATCAAAAGCGAAAGGAGCCTGGAATTCAGCATCACCCGCCTTTCAAGGTCTCTGGCAGGGACCCTTCCTGGAGAGAAGGTTACCCGGTCGTGCGCAACCCCGAGGCGACTCCCTGGATGGTCAGGCGCAGCAGCGCGTGCAGCTCCTCTTGCTGCTCCGGGGGGGCCTGCTCGAGGCGACGGAACAGCTCCACCTGAACGAAGTTGAGCGGATCCACGTAGGGGTTACGGATGCGGATGGAGCGCTGGAGCCAGGGCAGATCCTCGAGCAACTCGCCGGTTTCCGTGACCGCCAGCACGGCGGCCCGAGTGGCCTCGTGCTCTCGCTTGAGCCTTCCCCAGATGGCCTCGCGCACCTCGCTCTCGGCCAGGCCCGCGTAGAGACGCGCGATGCCCAGGTCGGACTTGGCCAGGGCCAGCACGCAGTTGTCCATGGTGGCCCGGAAAAACGGCCACCGGGCGTACATCTCGCGCAGCCGGGGCAGCTCGTCGGGCTGGCCCAGGGCGGTGCCCACGCCGTACCAGGCGGGCAGCAGCACGCGCGCCTGGGTCCAGGAGAAGACCCAGGGGATGGCCCGCAGGTCGCTCAGAGTGCGGCGCCCCCGCCGACGCGAGGGGCGGGAGCCCAGCTTCAGGTTCTCGATCTCGTTGATGGGCGTGGCGTGGGAGAAGTAGTCCAGGAACAGGGGGTGCTCGACCAGCTCGCGGTAAGCCTGCATGGAGCGCTCGGACAGGGTCTCGATCAGCTCCAGCCACTCCGGGCGGGGTGGCTCGGCCGGGCGAGCCATCACCGAGATCATGCCCCACATGACCTGCTCGAGGTGTCGATAGGCGATGGGGGGATCGTCGTAGCGCTCCGAGAGCACCTCGCCCTGCTCGGTCAGGCGCAGTCCCCCCCGAGCGATGCCGGGAGGCATGGTCAAGATGCTGCGGGCGGCCGGCCCGCCGCCGCGCCCCAGCGCGCCGCCCCGGCCGTGGAACAGCGTCAGCTCCACCCCCAGCCGCCCGGCCGCCTCTCCCAGCCTCAACTGGGCCTGGTAGAGGGCCCAGGCGGCGGCCAGGTAACCGCCGTCCTTGACCGAGTCCGAGTAGCCCACCATCACGATCTGGCGGCGCTCCTTCTGGTGAGCGGCGTAGGCCGGGATGGCCAGAGCTTGCTCGAGGATCTCGGTGGCCCGGTGCAGGTCGTCGATGGTCTCAAAGAGGGGGATGGTGGGCAGCGCGATGCCCGCCCAGCGCTCGAGGAAGACGGCCGCCAGGAGGTCGGAAGGATGGTGCGTCATGCTGATGACGTGCCCGCCCAGTGAAGCCGGCGAAACCCGGGCCAGCCCGCGGAACAGGGCCAGCGTCTCCACGGTCATGGGCGAGGCATTCTCGGGAGCCTCGAGAGGCTGACCCATGGCCCCGAGCAGAAGCTGGATGCGGCTGGCCTCGTCGGCCTGCTCGTAGCCGGGCAAGAGCTCGGAGAGCACCTCGCTGTAACGCCCCGACTCCTGGCGGATGTCCAGGCGGCTGAGGTGGAAGCCAAACACCCGCACCTGGTCGAGCCAGGTGGTCAGCTCGGCGTGCTCGATGGGCAGGCCGCTCGGACTGTGGCCCGCCAGCGACTCCAGGATCAGCTCCAGATCGCGCTCCAACTCGCTGGCCTCGGCATAGCCGCCCTCCTTCCCATCCAGAGCCCGCTCGAGCTTGAGCTCGACCACCCGCAGCCAGAGCCGATAGGGCTCGTGATGCGAGTAGGGGGCCAGCATATCGGGCCAGAGGGCGCGAGCCTTCTCCAGCTCTTGCCCGAGGGCGGGAGCGATCCGCACGCGGTAGTCGGAGTGGCTCAGGTAGGGCGCCAGGTCGCGCACCCGGCGCAAGTGTCCGAGCAGCGCCTCGCGCCGGAGGCGCAAGAGGGTCTCGCGGGTGACCTCCCAGGTGACGTTGGGATTGCCGTCCCGGTCGCCGCCGATCCAGGAGCCGAAATGGAGGATCTTGTGCAGCCGGAAGGCATGACCCGGATAGTACTCGGCCAGTGCCGAGCGCAGGTCGTGCAACAGCTGGGGCACCACCGTCCAGAGGGTCTGCTGGAAGTAGAGCCCGCGCTCGACCTCCTCGAGCACCGAGGGAGGGCGCTCCTGGATGGGATCGCTTTGCCACAGGCTGACCAGCTCGCTGAGCAAGCCAGCCTCGAGGCGCTGGCGCTCGGAATCGAGCAGATCGGCGCTGTCGAGCTGCTTGAGCCGCTCACGCATGCGTCCGAGCTTGCGCCGGATGGTGCGCCGCCTGGCCTCGGTGGGATGGGCGGTGAAGACCGGCTCGATGTCCAGGTCGTCGAGCAGGCGCTGCACCTCCTGGGGACTCTTGCCCTGCTCGCGAAGGGCGGCCAGGGCGGCGCGAATGGACTCGCGCCGGGGAGCAGGGGCCATCTCGCGCTCGCGCTCGCGCAGCACCCGGGCGCGGTGGCGGTCCTCGGACATGTTGGCCAGGTCGAAAAAATGGGCAAATGCGCGGCACAGAGCCCAGGTATCCGGCAGCGGCAGCTCGTGCACGACCCGCTCGAGCTCCTGCTCGGCCGCGACATCCCCCTTGCGACGCTCCTTGGAGAGCAGGCGCACGCGCTCTTCCAGGGCCAGGATGCGCTCGCCCTCCACCCGGGCGATCACCTCTCCGAGCAGCTTGCCCAGCCAGCGGATCTCGTTGCGCAGCGCCTGGTTATCCGACAAGCAGCTCCTCCACGCGGCGCCGCCGGTAGTCGAAGATGTGCGCCAGCATGAAGCGCACCGCCAGCTCGTGGGCCAGAACGCCCAGCAGGCCGAGCGGAAGACGGTAAACCACGGTGTCGAGCATCACCGTCTCGTTGCCGTCGGCCAAAAACTCGTGGGTGTGGTGCCAGAGGGCGTAGGGACCGCGCTCCTGGCGGTCGACGAAGCGGCGGTTCTGGACGAACTCCTCGATCAGGGTGTGCCAGGTAAAAGGAATGCCGAACAGGCTCAACCGGTACTGGATGCGCGTGCCTGCCTGAACCACGAATCCGCGCGGGGTGAGGATGCGAAAGCGCAGGAACGGGGGCGTGATGGCCTCCAGGTTGAAGGCGTCGGCAAAGAACTCGAAGACCTGCTCGAGTGGCAGGGGCAGCCGCTGGATGCGCTCCAGGCGGTAGGTGGGGCTCATCGGGGAGGCTTCACCGGGGTGGGGGTTCTTCCTGGCCGGCGTTCTCCAGGCAGCGGCGAGGGCGCTTCAGGGCCCGTAAGTCGCCTGCATCCAGACGGCGGCGAGCATGATGACCAGCACGACCAGGCATCCCCACAGGCCGCTGTTGTCCGGGCCGTGCTCCACCTTCAGGCCTTCTCGCAGCAAGCGCGTCTTGAGCTGGCGGCGGTCAGCCTTGAGGTCCTCGTGGCTGACAGGTTGTGCCGGCACCTCGAGCCGCTCCGCAAGCTCGTTCACCTCCTGCCGGCGGCCTGTCTGGGGGCCCTGCTTAGCGTAGTCGGACACGCGCACCTTCCGCGCGTCCTTGAGCACCAGGAACAGGGCATGATGCCATGAGCGCGGCTTTCCCTTACCCTCAGAGCGCTGCACGCCGCTCTCGGTGACGCACTCGAGATCGGCAAAGCGAGCCACCGGGCTGGTGGTCTCGGAGCCCAACAGGTTGCGGCAGAGCAGCACCTGCTTGCGCTCGAAATCGAGCAGGTAGTGGACCTGCACCCGAAAGCGCACCCAGAGAAGCCCTGAAGTGAGCGCGAATGCGGCCAGGCTGGCCAGCAGGAACTGCAGATCGATGCGGCCCGAGACGATCTTGAAGAAGAAGACCCCGAGATAAAGCGCGCTCAGCACTCCCAGAGCGCCGGCCACGTTGGTCAGCAGCCGCTCCAGGAAGCTCTCGTACTCCAGCACCTCGCGGCCATCGCTGCGCTCGGTCTTCGGCTTCCAGCCCAGCCACGTAAAGTAATCGACCAGCGGGTCGGCCTCTTCCCCCGGTCTGACTTCAGGCTTTGCCGGCCACTTGAAGGCGCGCTTCGCGTCGTCGAGGCCAAACGGCTCGCTCGCCTCGAAGCCGGCCAGCAGGGCCAGCGCTCCCAGGTTGATCGCAACCTGCTGGTGGCGAGGCGTGTCCGGACCGGGCTCGTAGGCATACTCGGGGGCGCGCTCGACGTAGACCAGGCGGTGCTCGCCGTCGTCGAGCAGCAAGTAGTTGTAGTGGTGCTCCTTGTCGTCGCCTTCCCGGGTGACCCGGTCGAGCTCGAAGCGCTGCAGGCGGTCCAGGGCCAGGCGCACCCGGCTCCCCGCGACATCGGTGCCCTCCACCCAGCGCCCGTCGAAGTCAAAGACCAGCTCCTCGGGAACCTGGTAGGCGGCCACGACCACCCGCTGGCCGGCGCGGCGCGCCTCGCAGAAGAAGGCCTCACGGGCTTGCTCGTGCTCCTGGCTGGTCACCTGCCAACCTTCTGCTCCCCGGTCAACGGGCCTGCCTGCGAGCGAATGTCCTTACTGCTTCGGGATCAGCGGCGCAAAAAGCGTCATCGCCTGTTGCAGAGTGCCATGCACTGCCTGCAAGCGGACCTCCGCCTGATCGAGCAAGGCCGCTTGATGGGAAGCGCGATACTCGCGCACCATGCTCAAGACCTCGTCCATACCGCCCATCAGGCCGGCCACCATGGCCAGAGCGGGACCAGCCAGCAAGCGAAGCGCCTCGGGCATCTCGAACTCTTCGAGCTGGCGACGGGCGAGCTGCAGTTTGAAGGTCAGCGCCCGGTCATAGGTCTCCAGCTCCGTGTCGCCCGCCTGGCCCTGGCGCACGGCGCGCAGCAGCGTGAGCAGCGAGCCGAAGGTGGGGTTGCCCATGTTGACCGGAATGGCTCCTGCCCGGGCTGAGGCCTCGTGCAGGACCTCATCCATCAGCTCGGAGCGTTCCTCAGGCAGCATCTCAGCCCCTGTTTGCGGCCGCCAGCAGGTAATCCTGGGAGGGGTCCTCCTGGCTGGCCAGCTCGCCGCTGCGCAGCCAGGCCGTGTACCACAGGTCGCGCAGCACCTCGGCCCCACGGGCGATGCGCCCCACGGCCAGCTCCAGCCCCCGCGGGCTTGGCTCGGATGGGCTCAGCTCGCCGTTCTTCTCGTAGGTGTACAGGTCCCGCACCAGGCTCTGGGACTCGCGCACCAGGCCCAACCCCCATTGCAGCGGGTCGCCTTCCCAGCGGCGCGGCTCGCTGATGCGCTCGGCCACCGCCTCGCTCTCCACCTGGCGGTCCACCAGCCGGGTCTCGAACTGGCTGTGCAGGCCGGGTTTGGTGCGAAAACCCTCGGGGTTGGGCTCACGGCTCTCGTCCCAACCGTCGTGGTGCACCGTGGCGTGCAGCGGCTGGGTAGCATCGGCCACGAAGTGGCCCAGCATGCCGGCCGTGTAGATGGCATTCTCCTGAAACTGGCGCGTCAGCGGGCTGTCCGGGCCGCTTCGAGCCAGCTCCTTGCGGTACAGCGTGAACTCGGCCACCAGGGTCTCGTACATCTCGGCGATCTTGTAGGGCAGCGTGCCGGCCTTCTGGGGCTGGTTGTTGTCCGGCTCGAGCTCTTTGAGCAGCAGGGCGTAGCCGTAGCGATCGCGAGGCGCCTCGCGGCCCTGCAAGAGCTCGGAGTTCATGTAGTGGTCCACGGCGTTGGCGTTGTTGAGATGGCGCAGGGCCCGGAAGCGCAGCCGGTCGGGATGAGCCCCCAGCACGCCCAGGCGGTCGGCTGCCTCGCGGAAGAAGGGAGGCATCTCGTCGGGCATGCTCTCAGCCGCCTGGGAGTTGACCAGGAAGTGGCCCTTGGCCCCCCACATGATGCCCGTCTCATCTTCGGGCGGGGCGCAGCAGGGCTCGAAACGGTCAACGGGGCCGGGCTCGGAGTGAGCGGCCGTCGGCCGGGCTGCCGCAGACAGAGTCGGTCGCGCGAGGATGGAGTTGATCACGCTGGCATTTTAACGGGCCCGAGGCGGGGGTGGGGTTAACCGGAAGTTAACCTGCGTTCCGTGCCCCGGGTTTTGCCCGTCCTTCGGGTCAACGCGTCAGACCCCCGCGGCTGCGCCTCCGCTACGGAAGTCGCCCGCCCCGTAGAAGATCTGCTCGGACTCAGACCACATCACCGCAGCCGAATGACTGCGGTTGGGGCCCTCGAGCACCCGGTGGCCAAGCTGGCGCAGGCCGCGGCGCACGTCCTCGGGGACGGCCTTCTCGACGTGGGTCTCGTCGGGCAGCCACTGGTGGTGCACCCGGGGAGCGTCCTGGGCCTGGCGCAGGTTGCTCTGATGGTCGATCAGGTTCATCAAGATCTGCAGCACCGAGGTGGGGATGCGCGGCCCGCCGGCCGAGCCCAGGGCCAGGTAGGGCTGATCCTCGCGGGCCACGATGACGGGGCAGCTCGAGGAGGCGGGACGCTTGCCCGGCTCCACCTGGTTGGCCCGCGAGCTCACCAGCCCGAAGGCGTCGGGGGTGCCGGGGCGGCGCGAGAAGTCGTCCATGATGTCGTTCATGACGAAACCGGTCCCGGCCGGCACCACCATGCTGCCAAACCAGAGGTTGATCGACTCGGTGGCCACCGCCAGGCCCCCGCGCGCATCGGCGGCCGCGAAGGAGGCGGTGCCGCCGGTGCCTACAGCGGTGCGCTCGGGGGCGGTGAGGGGCAGGTCGGGCAAAGGGGGCAGGTCGCCCACCGAGCTGGCCTCCTTGGGGTTGACCAGCACGTGCAGCTCGGCGATGCGGGCCGGATCGAGCATGGCCTCGACCGGCACCGGAAAGAAGGCCGGGTCGGCCACCCAGGTGGAGCGCTCGGCGAAGGCAATCTTCATGGCCTCGGCCTGCAGGTGATAGGTCTGCGAGGAGCCCATGCGCGAGGGCGAGAAACGGAAAGGCTCCAGGATGCCCAGCATCTGCAAGAGCTGGATGCCTCCCCCCGAGGGCGGGGGAAGCACGTAGATCTCCTGCCCGCGGTAGACTCCGCTCAGGGGCTCGCGCCAGATGGGCTGGTAAGCGCTCAGGTCCTCGGCCGACAGGATGCCTCCCGAGCGCTTCATCTCGCGCACCATCAGCTCGGCCGTCTCGCCTTCGTAGAAATCGCGCCAACCTTTCTGGGCCAAGCGCCGGTAGGTCCGGGCCAGGTCCGGCTGGCGCAGCACGTCGCCCGGGCGGGGGCCTTCGCGGGAGGGGCCCAGAAAGATGCGGGCCGCTTCCTTGTAGATGGAGATCAGCTTGCGCCGGGCCAGCAGGATGCGCCGCAGGTTGGGATAGTAGGCAAAGCCCTTCTCGGCCAGCTCGATGCCGGGCGCCAGGGCGCGCTCCATCGAGATGGTGCCGAAGCGCTCGAGCAAGGCGGCCAGGCCGGCCATGGTGCCTGGCACTCCGATGGCCAGCGGGCCGCGGGCGCTGGCCTGGGCCCGAGCGCTGTACATGCCTGGATAGGCGGCTCCGGGAGCGGTCTCGCGGTAGTCGAGCACGACCGGGCGCTCCATCTCGGGCAGCCAGACCATCATGAAGCCGCCCCCGCCGATGCCGGTGTATTGGGGGCAGAGCACGCCAAGCGTGAGAGACAAGGTGACAGCGGCGTCCACCGCGTTGCCCCCCCCGGCCAGTACCTCGGCTGCCGCCGTGGCCGCTTGCGGATGGTCGCAGGCCGTCATCCCTCGGGTTCCCCAGTTGGGGTAAGGCGCCTCGAAAACCGGAGGCGACATCGAGCGACGGCGCAGTTCCATGCAGGTGGGTATGCTTCGGGACCACCTCCCGGGTTCCCCCTGGAACAGGAATTCCCGTGCTGTCGCCTAAGGGCGGCGCGTGCTCGAAGTCTTAAGGGGGGTTCCGGCGGCGCTCCTGGCCATCTGGTGGATTTTGCTGCTGTTTGCGCCCGCTCTGGCCCAGGACGACCTGGGCATGGTGCGTCTGCCGGGGGGCGCCGTGGAGCGAGTGGAGGTTCCCGGCGGCCCCATCGTGCTCTTGCAACCCATCCCCGACCTGCCCTGCGCGGCCGTGTGCCTGCTGGTTCCGGCTGGCTCGCGCTCGGACCCGGTCGGCAAGGCGGGCATGGCCCACCTGACCGAGCACTTCATGTTCCGGGCTACCCCCAGCTTCCCGGGCGGGTTGTTGCCGGCTCTCTACGAGGAGATCGGCGCCCGCCGGGGAGCGGCCACCACCGAAGACTCGCTCTTGTTCTGGGCCACCGTGCCCTCGCGCCAGCTCGACCTTGCTCTGAAGGTGGAGGCCGATCGTCTGGCCGGGCTCGAGTTCTCCCAGTCCGACTTTGACCGCGAGTGCGAGCTGGTGGCCGCCGAGCTCTCCCGCACCTCACCCGCCCAGCGCCAGGCCCAGGAGGTGCGCCACTCGCTCTGGCCCTTCGACCCGGCCCGCAGCGTGCCGGTAGCGGGGCGTGCCGAGGCCATCGAGGCCCTGCAACCGGCCGACGTGCGCCGTTTTTACACAGACCACGTGCGTCGCGACCAGGCCGTGCTGGTGGTGGTCGGCGGCTTCTCGCGACCCAAGGTGCGCCAGCACCTGTGGCGGATCTTCCCCCGCTCCTCCGATGGCGCCCCTCCCCTGCCCCCGGCGGCCCCCATCGCGCCTCAACCGGGCCTGCGCGAGCGGGCCGGAGAAGCCGGCGGCGCGGCTCCCGCGGTGGTGGCGACCTATCCGCTGGAAGGGGCCCGCTCGGGCGAGCTGGCAGCCGTCCAGGTGGCCTGCGCCGCCCTGGGTTGCCAGTATCTGCTCGACCCTGCCACTTCCACGCTGCAGATCAAGCTGAGCCTGGACTCGTCCGGCTCGCCCGCAGGAGCCCTGGAGCTGCTCAAATCCCGGCTGGCGCGGGTGCGCGAGGTGGCCCTCGAGCCTTCCGCCCTGGAAGCCGCCAAAGCCCGCGCCCGGGCCAGCTTTTTCGAAGCCTGGGAAGATCCGGCCCGACGAGCCCGCGATCTGGCCATCGCTGAGGCCTGGGGCCACCTGGACTGGTATGTCGAGCTACCGGGCCGCATCGCCGCCCTGCGCGCCGAGCCCCTGCGCGAGGCGGCCCAGCGCTGGCTGGCCCCAGAGCGGGCCGCGGTGGTCTACCTGGAGGGCACCCCCGGCGCCGGCCCGGCCGCCGCCGAACTGGCCGAGGCCCGGGCCGACGAAGACCTGGCCAGCCCCGGGCTGCCTCCCTTCGCTCGCATCAAGCTCGACAACCAGCTGGTGGTGCTGGTGCAGAAGGTGAAGGATCTCCCCACCGTGGCCATCCGCGGCTATGTGCTGGGGGGCGAGCAGCTCGACCCGCCCGACCGCCGGGGGCTGACAGACCTCTCGGCCCGGGTGCTGGGCGACCGCGATGAGCCCGGCCTGAAGCTACGCTTCACTCCCCAGCTGCAGACCCTGGAGGTGGAGGGCTGGTGCCCCACCGACCAGTTGCCGCGCTGGACCGAGCTCCTGGCCGAGGCCCTGGTGAAACCCCGGGTCGACCCCGAGCGGCTGGCCCGAGAGCTTCAAGAAACCGGCGATCCCGCTTACCGGGCGTTCCTGGGCAGGGCTTATCCGCCCGAGCATCCGTATTCCCGCTCCGAGAGCCTGCGCCAGGCCACTGTCGCCGAGGTGCAGGACCACCTGGCCCGCAGCTTGCGGCCCGACCGCGTGGTGCTGGCCGTCTCGGGGGACGTGGAGCCCTCCCAGGTCGAGCGCCTGGTGCGGGCCCGGCTCGACTCCTGGAAGGCCGAGCCCGCCCCCCCTCTCATCGGTGTGCCGGGCGCGCCGATACCCGCAGGAGCGCGGGTGGAGCTGACCGGCCCGGGTCCGCTGGCCACCGTGCTGGTGGGCCATCCCGGGCCCGGCCGCAACGAGAGCGACTACTACGCCTTCAACCTGCTCAACCAGGTGCTGGGCGGCAATCCCGTCACCTCGCGCCTGGCCGTGCGCCTGCGCGACCTGGAGCGGCTGGGCCCGCGGGTGGAGAGCCGGCTGATCCCGGCCTCCGGCTCCTCGCCCTGGGCCGTGGTGGCCCAGGTCGAGCCGGACAAGGTGGATCGGGCCGTGGCGGTGATCACCGACGAGCTGCGCAAGGCCACGGTCTATGCCCCCACCGAGGAGGAGCTGGTGCGGGCCCGCACCTCGCTGGAAGGACGCCTGCAGGTGGCCCAGGGGGCGGGCTCGGCCCGGGCGGCCATGCTGGCCAGCGTCGAGCTGTATCGCCTGACCGAGAGCTATCCGCGCGACTTCTCCGGGCTCTACGGCCGGATCGGCGCCAAAGACCTTCTGGCCACGGCCAGGGCGCGGCTTCACCCGGACAACCTGGTGGTGGTCGTGGTCCGACCCCGTTGACGCCTAGGAGCGCAGCCGGACCCCCTTGACACGGTTTTCCGGCTGCGCGACGCCCTACATTTTGCTAGAAGTCCGGCCGCCTACAACATCCTGTGGTGACGGTGCCTCCGACACCACAGGGGGGTTTGCGGCCGGACTTCTAGCGTCTGGCCCAGCAAAGGGTCGAGGCAGCCTCGACGACCCGGTCCGCCTCCTCGTCGCTGAGCGAGGGGTAGAGCGGCAGAGAGAGCGAGGTCCGCCAGCGGGCCTCGGCGTTCGGGTACTCTTCGGCAGAAAGTCCCAGGAAGTGGTGAATGGGACGGAACACGGGCAGGCGCGCGTCCACGCCCAACTCGCGCAGGCGCGTCACGCCCACGACAGCCTCTTCGACCTGGACCACGAAGCGAAAGAAGACCTCGCCCGCCTGCTCGACAGGCAGGCGCAGTCCAGTCCCAGCCAGGCGCTGCCGATAGAGGCTCGCCAGCTCGCGGCGGCGCGCGATGAACCTGGCGAGCTTTCCAAGCTGGACTCGCAGCATGGCCCCGGAGAGGTCGGTCATCTTGTAGTTGAAGCGCTCGGCCCAGTCGGTCCGGCCGTCATAACTGCGCCGGTCGCGCACCAGCGCCAACAGCCGCTCGTCCTGGCTCAGCACGGCGCCGCCCTCGGCTCCCGCCAGCATCTTGGTCGCGTAAAAGGAGAAGATGGTGGCCTGGCCGTGCCGGCCCAGTCCCTCGACGCCCAGCGACTGCGTTCCGTCCTCGACGATGGGAACGGACAGTGGCTCGAGCGGGACCCTTCGCCCAAAGAGGTGCGGAACCACGACCGCGGCGGTATCCGAGGCGATCAAGCTCCGGACGTGCTCGAGGTCGACGTCGGGCGCATCCGGCACCGAGTCGGCCAGAACGGGGCTCGCGCCCGTGTAAAGAACGGAGTTGAGCACCGAGACGCAACAGTAGGCGGGAAGAATGACGCTTCGGCCCGGACCCGCGCCGAGGCCAAGCAGGGCCAGGTGCAGCGCCCCCGTTCCGTGGGCCACGGCCACGGCGTTGCCGCAGCCAAGGGCAGCCGACAGCTCGCTCTCGAAGGCCGCGACCTCGGGCCCCTCGGCCAGCATGCCGCCCATGACGACGCGATGGACGGCCTCGGCTTCTTCAGGCCCGACGGTGGGACGGCTGTGAGGGACCAGGCTCATCGAGGGAGAATTCCCCGCCCGCGGCCTGCTACCCCTGCAGGCGCAGCACGTAGGTGCCCGGGGGACGGCCGGTCAGCTCCTCGTTGAAGGAGATCAGCTGCCCCACGCAGGCATCTCCCTCACCCCGGGCCAGGCGCACCACCATCCGGGCGGCCGCCTCGGGGAGAACCTCCTCTTGCTGCATGTAAGGTCCGAACCAGGCCAGAGATTCCTTGCCCTCGAGCAGGATCCGCTCGGTCATCTCGGTGCGAACCGTGCCCGGATGCAGGGCGAAGACGCGGACGCCGTGCAGCCCCGCCTCCATGGCCAGCCCCTCGGTGAAGCGCAAGAGGGCGGTCTTGCTGACCACGTAGGCCATCAGGTTGGGAATGGCTGCCGCGCCCGCGCCGCTGGCCACGTTGATGATGCGGCCCTGGCGGCGGGGCAGCATGCTCTTGAGCACTTCGCGGCAAAGCAGCATGGGACCGCGCAGGTTGACCTCCATGCAGCGCCACCAATCCTCCGGGTCGTTCTCCCACAGCGGCCCAACCGGCCCGCCCAGCCCGGCGTTGTTGACCAGCAGGTCCACCGGTCCCAGGGCTTGCTCCACCTGACGGTAGAGCTCGCGGGCGGTGTCGGGGTGGCTGACGTCCCCGGCCAGCCCCAGGCAGCCCAGCTCGCCAGCAGTCTTTTCCACCAGCTCGCGGGATCGCGCCACCACGGCCACCCGCATGCCCTCAGCGACCAGGGCGGCCGCGATGGCGCGCCCGATGCCTCGTGTTCCGCCCGTGACCAGTGCCACTCCCATCATCCACTCACTCCTCTCGCGTGAAGACCTGGCACGCATCCCAGCGAACCCGGCTGTCGCTGTCGCGGCGCAAAGCCAGCAAACGCTCGCGCCACTCTTGCTCCCAGCCGCTGCGACGACCGGCGGCCGCCACCAGGCGCACCGCCATGCGCCGCCAGGCTGGAGGACCCGGAGACAGGCGCTCGTAAGCTCGCTCCAGCCCCTCCCAGAGGAAGCCTGGGTCAGCCAGCTCAGCCTCGAAAGCGCCCAGAGCGATCTCGTCGCTCTCGGCGGGGTCTTCCAG
This sequence comes from Candidatus Xenobia bacterium, assembly GCA_045863235.1. Taxonomy (GTDB): domain Bacteria; phylum Vulcanimicrobiota; class Xenobia; order Xenobiales; family QWHO01; genus QWHO01. Next base: position 27,937 of record BTUM01000087.1, read on the forward strand.
GCTTTGCAAAGCAGGCCAGTCGAGCGCGGCCACCCGCAGTCTCACGCCCAGCTCGCCCCCCACCAGGTGCCGCAGGGTCTCGCTCAAGGCCTTGCGCTTGCGCCACGCCACCCCGCAGAGCAACCTGACCAGCCGGTTGAGCCGTTGCCAGGCGGGGCGGTCCCGCTCGGGCTCAGCATCCGGAGCTCCCGGCCGGGCCTCCAAAGCCCGAGCAGCCTCGGTCAGCACCTCCAGCCCTAGCCCGTCGCCGGCCACCCGCACCAGGCCCTCGGCCGCCAGGCGCCACTCGGGGCCGACCTCGAGGTCCAGCAGCGCGCACGCCAGGGCCCGGGCCACCGGCTCCTCCAGTCCGGCCGCCCACTGCGGCAGGGCTCCGAAGGCCGCCTCGCGCACGCGCGGGTCGCTCGAGCTGGCCACCCGGATCACCAGCTCGGCGTAGCGTCGCCGGGCCCTCTCGGGCAGAAGCTCGGGGGACTGATCGAGCAGAGCCCGGGTCACTTCGGCCTGCCCCCGGGTAGCCTCAGACAGTATCTCCCAGCATGTCTCGTCCAAAATGGCCCTGGCCGCGTGCAGCACGGCGATGCGGACATCACGGTGCAACTCGGGACGCTGCCACTGCCAAAGCAGAGTTTGCGAGGCGCCGCTGACCCGGTGAGCGCCCAGCAGCCGCAGGGCCTCTTTGTGCACGGTGACCTTGAGCCTCTCACGAGAGAGCAGCTCGCCCAGCTTCTCGGCCAGCAGGTCGGGCGGAGTGAAGCGGGCAACCCGGGGGACGGCGTACATGGCCACCCGGGCCCGGTCGCTGTCGAGGTATTGCAGGAGCTCGGAGAGCGCCTGGCCCGGCTGATCGAGGTAGGTCGCCCCCTGCAGCGCAGCCTCCTGCAGGGGCACGTGCGTGTCGCTCAGGTAGCCCCGCAGGTCTTCCAGGCTGGTCGTCAGGAGCCGGCACAGGGTGAACAGGGTGGCGGAGCGCTCTGTATCGTGGCGCTTAGTGTCCTCGATGACCGGGCGCAGGAGCCTGGCGAACGCCTGCTGCTGGCGCGGCAACCAGCGGCGGAAGCCATCTCGAGCCGGGATGAGGTAGATGGTCTTCTGGCTGACGAAGCGGCCCTTGATGACCTTGCCCTGCAGGTAGGGGTCGAGCCAGTCCTGGCGGCGCCGGTGCACATGCCAGAAGACGGTCTGGATGGCGATCACGGAAGGGTCACGATCGAGCAGCTTGCGTGCCCTCTGATCGCGGTGGGCGGGGTCCTCGAGCCAGAGGTGGACGGCCCGGTGAGCCACCCAATCGGGTGTGGCCCGGGTGGCCTCCTCGAGCAGCTTTTGCAGGCCAGGCAGGTTGCGGGCTCTCTTGCCCAGGGCTGCGGCCAGGCTCAACACCGGGCTGTAGCGGTCCCGCTCGTTGGAAGCCTTGATCCAGCGCTGGAAAGCACCGTAAAGAGCCTGCTCGCTGCCCCGGGGCAGGTCGCTCAAGCGCGGCCAGGCCAGGCTGCCGCTCTGGCCTACCAGCTTTCTCTGCAGGTCGAGACTGAAGGGTAGGAACGGGCCCTCGGGGTCGAGCGCTCCCCGGCGCAGCAGCTCCATTCCCAGCTGTTGCAGGGTGTTGCGGGTGGCCCAGGAGGTATCCCGGGCCTGCACCACGGCTTCCACCAGTTGGCCCAGCGGCTCGAGGCTGGAAGGGCCGAGCTGGCTGGCCCGCAGCGCCGCGCAGGCAGCCAGGCGCACCGGGTCCTGCTCGTTCTTCAGGCGCGGGACGAGACGCTGGAGCAAGGCCCCCAGGTCGGCGCGGTTGAGGGCGTAGCACTTGAGCAAGCGGCCCAGGGCCAGCGCCCGGTCCTCGGCCAGGGCCGCCCGGGTCTCGCTCTCCAGGATGCCTTCCCCCACGGCGATGGAGGCGAAGGCGGCCACCTCCTGGAGGCGCTGAGGCTCGAGGCTGACAGCCCGCAGGCCGAGCATGCGCTCGGCTTCGCGAATGCGCAGCTGGTGAGGCAGACACTCGAGCATCTCCAGGGGCCACTCGCGGGCGCTCAGGTCGGTGCCCTGATAAGCGGCCTCGAAGGCTGCCTGGCGCCAGGAAGGCGGGCAGGCCGCCAGCAAACGGGCCACCAGCGTCGAATCGTGGGCAAAGTGACGGGCCAGGCGCTGGATGCGCTCGCTCCCCAGTCGCCTCATCTTGCGAGCCAGATCGGCCGGGGGGGGCAGCTCGGCCCGGGTGAGCAGAGCCTCGACCAGGTCGGGCTGGCTCCTGGCCAGCAGGCCCAGCGGGAGCGGTGGAAGCTGCTCGGGTGGATGCAGCTCGAGAGCCAGCTGCAATAGCTCGCCCGGGTGGTGCTCGGCCAGCACCCGCCAGGCCTCGCGATAGACCTGCCAGAGCCGGGCTCGCTCGCGGTCGGGAGCGCTTTCCAGGCGCTGGCGCAAGAAGGCCAGGGTGGGGGCCGGGTGACGGGTCGCCAGCCCACCCCAGTTGGCCAGACGCGGGGCCAGGCGGGGCAGGTGGCGGGCCAGCTCCTCGGCCGAGAGAGCCCGCAGCAGGTGCACCGCCTCGCCCGGACCGTAGCGCTCCTCTACCATGGGAAGCAGGGCGGCAGCCTGCTCGGGAGTGGCCCGGGTGGACAGGATGGAGAGCAGACCGGCGCGCACCGAGGGGCAAACGCGGGTCAGGTAAGGGCCCAGGTCGCTTAGCGTGGGCAGGCTGCGCAGCAGGCCCAGCGCACAGCCCGTCACGCTGGCGCGAGGGTCGAGCAGTGCCTGGAGCAGACGCTCGGGGCGCCCGGCGTGGCGCGCTCCCACCAGCGCCAGGCCAGGGTGCTCCGAGGCCAGGCCGTCGAGCCAGGCGCTCAGGCCAGGATTGTCGGCATGCTCACGGGCCACCTGCGCCACACGCTGGACCCGGGCGTTGTAGCAGAGCCGGTCCAGCTCTTTTGTCAGGTCGGGGATGCGAGCCATGGCATGCGGGCGTTTCCATTTACCGACCGAGAAGGCCTGCCCCGGAATGTGCGCGGAGTTGCCCGCGCATGTGCCTGCATGTCCAGGCACATTTCCGGACTGCCCGGAATGTGCGCGGAGTTGCCGGCACATGTGCCTGCATGTCCAGGCACATTTCTGGACTGCCGGGGAATGTGCGCGGAGTTGCCCGCGCATGTGCCTGCATGTCCAGGCACATTTCTG
>BTUM01000088.1:0-30513 GCA_045863235.1 Candidatus Xenobia bacterium
CGTCGCCCTGGCCGCGCCTGGCGTCTTCGTGGCCCTGCACACGCTTCTCGTCGCCCTGGCCGCGCCTGGCGTTTTCGTGGCCCTGCACACGCTTCTCGTCGCCCTGGCCGCGCCTGGCATCTTCCCTGCCCTGCACGCGCTTCTCGTCGCCCTGGCCGCGCCTGGCGTCTTCCCTGCCCTGCACGCGCTTCTCGTCACCCTGGCGCCCTTCGTGACCACGCTTGTCATCGCCCTGACGGCTCTGGTGGCCGGCTTCTGGCCTTTCCACCTGCCGAGGTTCGCGGCCCTGCTCTCGGGAGCCATCCACGCGCCCCGTCTGAAGTTGGCCACGCGAGGCATCCGGGTTTCTCACCCCTGCCTCAATCCCGCCAACGGTCTGACTCTGCCTGGCTTCCCCGCCCACTACCGGGTCCTGACGACGGCTCTCGGATGGCCCTCCCAGGAGGTTGCCTTCCGGCTCCTTGCGTTCCGACTTGCTGTGGGCTCCACGACCGGCCTCCACTCCGCGCGGCCGGGAGGCCTGGCCCGAATCGCTCGACTTGCCGGCCTGGCCCGACCCGCCCGACTTGCCGGCCTGAGACGACCCGCCCGACTTACCGGCCTGAGACGACCCGCCCGACTTACCGGCCTGAGACGACCCGCTCGACTTGCCGGCCTGAGACGACCCGCCCGACTTTCCGGCCTGGCCCGACCCGCCCGACTTACCGGCCTGAGACGACCCGCCCGACTTGCCGGCCTGGCCCGACCCGCCCGACTTTCCGGCCCGAGACGACCCGCCCGATTTGGAGCCACCAGAGCGGGACGCCCCGCCAGCTTTCTTCGATCCACCCCCCGCGGCGCTTCTGGAGCCGCCCGCCTTCGAGCCGGAAGCGCCGCCTGCTTTGGAGCCACCGCCCGAGCGACCGGCACCTTTGGATCCACCGCCCGAGCGCGAGCCTCCGGCTTTCTTGCCTCCACCCTTGCGCGCTCCACCGTTCGCCTTGGCGTGACCGCCCGAGGAGCTACGTTTCTTGCCACGCGAAGTCTGAGGGCTGCTCGAGCTTTTCTTGTTCGATTTGCGGGAGCGTCCTGAACCTCCACCGCGGGACTTGCCACCTCCCGAGGACTTGCCGCCGCTCGAAGGGGCGCTCACAGGGGCAGTCGGTTCAGGAATGGGGCTGAAATCGGCTCCCGCCGGGCGCACGCTGGTGGCGGCCCCGCCAGGCGAGATGCTGGATTCGCTCTTATCACGCGAGCCAGCGCCAGGAGCGGAGGCTGACCCGCCAGGGGCGATGCCGGACTCACCCCTGTCGCGCGAGGGGGCGGAGGCTGACCCGCCGGGCGCGATGTCACTCTTGCCGGCGCCCGGTTCACCTTTGCCCGCGCCCGGCGTCGAGACTCCGCCCGACTCGTTGCGGCCCGTGTTGGGGTCGAGCGCCTGCTCGACGGACAGGCCGGCCGGGCCCAGCTCGTTGATCAACGCATTCACCTCGCGCCCGGCGCTGTTGTCCGAGCGCCTGGCGTTGTCGACCTGCTCGACGCGGTTATCACCGGGGGTGTCCTCGCCCTGCCTCAGAGCCTGCTCGAGACGCTCGGACCAGCGGTCGAGGTCGAGGCTGCCAGGCGGGGGAGTGTTCTCCTGCTCCCGAGAATCGCGCGAATCGTCGGGTCGCCCACCCGCAATCATGCTGGGAACCCCGTGAACGGCCGCCGGGGCACGGTTCAAGTCGGAGTTGACCCCGGGCGCTCCTGGAGCGGGACCCTGACCTCCAGGCTTCTGAGCATTGGCACCAGGGATGGGCTGTGCTGGCGCGGAGCTTGCAGGCGGAGTGGGGGAGCCTGTTTTTGCCGGAGCCAGCCTCTGGCTCGCTGGCGCTGCGGGAGCAGAGCTCGTGCTTGCCGGAGCCAGCTTCTGGCTCGCTGGCGCTGAGGGAGCAGAGCTCGTGCCCGCCGGAGCCGGTGTCTGCGCCGCCGGCGCGGCGCCCGCCGTACGGGGTGCGTCGGTGCCCGCTCCCTGGCTTGCCGGAGTCGATCCTGTGCTCATGGCAGGCTGGCCTGCCCGAGCGGCAGGAGGGCGGAACGAGGCCGAGCCGTTGGCGTTGCCACCGGGTTGGCTGGCAGCGCTGTTGCCATTGGGACCCTGGCCGGGTTGCTGACGGTTGACCGGATGGCGCTGGTGATCGCCGGCCCGCCTGGGCCGGCGCAGCTTGCCCTGGCCCGGAGGATTCTGACGCGCGGTGTTCTCGGCCTCGATGCCCAGGGCCTTGCGTACCGCTTCGTCCGCGGCGGCGCCGGGGGGCAGGCGGCTGAGCTGGCCGGCCAGCTGGGCCAGCACTCGCTCGCGCACCTCGTTCTCCTGGCCGGGATTCAGCCGCTGCCCGTTCTGGCTTTCCATCGGGCGAGCCAGGGCGCGCTGCATGGAATCGCGCAGATTGCCGAGCGGGTTCTCGCCTTTCATCTGGCCGACCATGCGATCCAGGCCCTGGCGAGCCCAATCCTCGGGACGGTGATTGCCCTGCGGATTGAGCCGCTGGTTGGCGGCTGAGAGCAGGCCGCTGACGGTCGAGCGAGCGGCTCCTGCGGCGGTGGGAGGCTGGACGGCGTTGCTGTTCGGCTGAGTGCTCACGCCCGGGTTGCCGTTGCCCGACGCGGGCACGGCGCCCCAGGCCGCCCCCAACTGGTTGACCAGCGAGGCAAACGAGTCTCGCTGACGCTGAAGTTGCTCGGCGCTCCGCTGGGGCTCTGGCTTGGGAGCAGAGGGACGGCTGCTCTGTTGCGTGGTCGCGGAGGCCGACCGGCTGGGACGCTGCACCTGGGTCTTGGGACGAGCGCTGGATCGAGGCTTGCTGGAATGGTGAGGGGCTCGATTCTCTTCCGGCTTGCGGCTTTCGTGACGCTGGACGCGCACCTGGGGGGAGCCGGCGCTGGTTCGGGAGGTCGTTCGGGGAGCGGAGATCTCCTTGCGGACCGGCTCGGTGGGGGCAGGGGCGGAGAGGTCCGGACGCCGCATTTCCGGGTGCAGTCCACCCGCCAGTGAGCTCCAGATCTGCTCCAGGCGCTTGTTGAGGTTCTCGGACTGGAGCTTTCCGTCGAATTTCTGGGGCTCGCGAACGGACTTGGAGCGCAGGTTGACATTCAGGGAGGAGGCCGTGATATTGCCAGTGGAGGGGGACTTGCTGGCCGAGTGGGAGGGGCGGGCCGGCGAGGAGTGAGAGGATCGTGCAGGCCCGGAACGGGAGGCCTGGGAAGCGGGGCGTGCGGGCGCTGAAGCCCGATGGCCTGAATTTCTGACGCTGTCAGAACGCCCCAAAGCCACACCTCCGCAAGTCCTCAGCCCGTCCCCACTGTAAAGTACTAAAAGATTGCCGATTTTTCTCTGTTGCAATCGTTAAAAGGTTACGCAGATCGTTACCATTTTGTTGACAAATTTTGCTTTCTTGTAAACCGATCGCAGGGCGGAGCCCCGCCCGTCCACACTTTGATCCAAAACGACCTCCGGGATGCCTTCTGAAGGAGCGGAACAAGCGGGTCGAGAAGCGCAGGCGAATCTCCACGCGGCCAGGGCGCCGCGAACCCCTGAGCGCAACTGGAGGGGCCTCATGGCGCGGAAAATGGCTCTGGCCGCGGTAGGCCGCGATTGTCCCGGAATCGTCTCGGCGGTCAGCCGGGTGCTCTATCAGCACGGCTGCAACCTGGAAGACTCCTCCATGACCATCCTGCGAGGCGAGTTCGCCATGATCTTGATCGTGGCGGTGCCGCAGGAGAGCTCACTGGATGCCCTGCGCTCCGACCTCGAGCGAGCAGCCGATCACCTGCAGCTCGTGCTCTCCTTCCGGGAATTGCCCGATACCCAGCGCGAGCCGACCGAGCCGGGGGGGCTGCCCTATATCCTGTCGGTCTACGGGGCCGATCACCCGGGCATCGTGGCCCGGGTCACCGAGCTCCTGGCGAACAACAACATCAACATCACCGACGTGAACACCCGGGTGGTGGGGGGCAAGGATCCGGTCTACATCATGCTGCTCGAGGTCGAAGTGCCCGAGCGGTTGTCCCCCGACGTGCTCTCGGACATGCTCAGCAGGCTCGCTCAGGAGCTGCGGGTCGAGATCACCTTCCGGCCGCTGGAGACGGCCAATCTGTAGATGGCCGTTCGCGATATCCTTCTTTATCCTGACCCGGTGCTCAAGCAGGTGTGCCGCCCGGTGCAAGAGTTCACGACCGAGATTCGCGCCCTGCTCGAGGATCTGGTGGACACGATGAAGGCCAGCCCGGGAGTTGGCCTGGCCGCTCCTCAGATCGGCTCCACCTGGCGTGCCATCACGGTGGATGTCACTCCCAAGCATCCTGGCCACGGGCTGGTGGTCCTGGTGAATCCCGAGATTGTGCTGCTCGAGGGCACCCGGACCATCCGCGAGGGGTGCCTGTCCATTCCCGATTACACCGCCAACGTCCGCCGGGCCGAGCGTTGCGTGGTTCGCGGGCTGGACATGATGGGTCACCCTTTCGTCTGCGAGTCGACCGGCCTGGAGGCGATCTGCCTGCAGCATGAGGTCGATCACCTGGACGGCATCCTCTTTCTCGATCGCGTTGCTTGCCTCAAGACGGACGTCTTCGGCCGCAAGGGGGTCAAGCCTCGCTTCCAACCCGAGGACCATCCTCGGCTGGTAGGGAAGGCGCCGGCCCCGTCCACGGGGAAAGAGTAGGCCATGCTTCGTATCGTCATCCTGTTTGGTGTGATCACCCTGCTCGAAGTCTACGCCTTCATTTCCTATCGCAACCACCCCATCGTCCAGCCAGGCTGGTTCTCCTACCTGCTCTCGCTGATCAAGCTGGCGATGTGCTGGGGCGGTATCGAAGCTGCCCGCTGGCTCTTGCGCAAGTCGCCTATCGCTCGCCGCGGAGCGGGCAACGACTGGACGCGCCTCTGGCTCTGGCTGGGGCCTCCTGGTGGCCTCCTCATGTGCCTGGCCTGCCTGCTTGGCTGGCTGGCGGCCACGCTCACTCCGGGGCGCCTGGCCGGTCCCCTGGTTGTGGCGCACGCCGCCGCGGGGGCTCTGTCCTGGCTGATCGCGGCTCCCTGGGTGCTCAAGGAGATCTTTGGCTCCACCTCCCGAACCGAGAAGGTTGTTTTGTGGCTGGGCCTCTTGACCCACCTCAGTGGCATGGCCCTCTACATCTGGGTCTATCCGGGCAAGGCGCTGTCGCCACTTTCCATTCTGGGAAGCCTGCTCTTTTATTACTTCATTCTCTACCACATCATGTTGAGCTGTCTGCTGCTGGCCGGCCTTTTCAAGGTCTGGAAGCCTCAGCTGGCAGCTCCGGAAGAGGGCGAGTAGATGCTCAAGGGGCTCATCGGGGGGTTCAAGTCCCTGGTCTCGGCCGCAGGCGGGGGTGGCTCGGCTGACTTTGGCGAGCGTCGCAAGCTGGTCCGGTTGCGCTGTCATTACGATGTGATGGTGCAACAGGTCGAGGAGGGCCAGAAGAAGATCCAGGGCCAGAAGAAGTTCAAGGGCATCGTGGTGGAGATGGGCCTCGAAGGCATGCGCCTGCGCTGTTTCGAGCCGGTCAAGAAGGGTTTGCTGATCGACGTGCACTATGTGGTGCCAATCCTCAGCGCGGAAGTCTCCACCGTGCGCTGCGAGGTGGTCTGGTCGCGCCAGCGTGAGAAGGATTTTGTCACCTTCGTGGGCGTGCGCTACGTCTCCGACAAGAAGGACATGGCCCGTTCATGGGTCAAAGCCTTGCTGCACGAGCTTGGCTTCAAGCCCGAGCTGATCCACCAGAAGCGACGCAACTTCCGAGCTGATTGTTTCATTCCCGCCTACTATGTCACTCGGGCGGGCGAGAGCTACCAGAGCAAGCTCTACAATCTGGGCATTACCGGGGCCTTGCTCGAGGCCGGCAAGGACCTGCCCAAGGGCGAGGTGCTCGACCTGCGCATCGGTCCCTACGAGAGCCTGGCCATGTTTGCCGTTCAGGCCAATGTGGTCCAATGCCGGCGTCAGCCGGGCAGCCGCCTGTACCAGGCCGGAGTGAACTTCCAGGAGCTCAATAACCGTCACATGAAGTCGCTGACCGACTATCTCAAGCTGTTGATGGCCGAGAGTTGGAGCGAGTAGCTTGAAAGGAATCCCATCTCCCGGTCGGAACATGCTGAGGTGCGCGGAGCCCTTTCGCTCTTCCTGGTCCTGACTTTGCTGACCGCCTCTGTGGCGGCCCTTCCTGCGGAAGAATGGCAGACGGCCAACCAGGCTTATCGCAAGCAATCCTACCGACTTGCCCTGGAGGCTTATCGGCGTTTCCTGCGGCAGGCCAAGCCCACCGACCCGCTCCGCCCCGAGGCCTCGCTCCAGGTCGCCCGCTGTTATGAGAAGCTGAAGCAGCCCGAGCGCGAGCGCGAGTGGCTGGAGGAATGGCTCGAGAAAGCTCCCCCGGGTCTGGATGCGGCTCGTGGTTGGCTGTTGCTGGCCGGCCTCGAGACCGATTCAGCCCGGCGCAGAGCCTGCTACGGGAAGGTCATCGCCTGGCTGGAGAAGCGCGACGACGGCCTTAGAGAGCTGGTGCAGGCCTACATCGGCCGGGCCAACTGCCGGGGCAAGTCGGCCAGTGTCGAGCGCGATCTGCGCTCTGCCCTGGCCTTGGACCCCGCCGCCCGCTACAGCGCCCAGGCCTTTCTTGACCTCGCCAGCCACTATCGTTACCAGCTGGACAGTCCCATCCGGGCTCTGGAAATCCTGCACGAGCTGGCCCTACTTCGGCCCGGCACTCCTGAGGGGGCCGAAGCCCTGCTTGAGGAGGCGCGCATCTTTGACGAGCTGGAGCGCTACCCGGAGGCGCTCGAGACCATCGAGCAGCTCCTCTCCACCGCGCCCTCCCTTCCGGCTGCGCGCGAGGCGGCGGAGCTGCGCGATGAGATCCGCGGCCCCTGGCTGGAGCTGGTGGGCCAGATGCTGACCTCCTCTGAGCAAGCCGATCTGAGCCTGCGGGCCCGCAATCTCGAGCAGGTCGAAGTCGCCGTCTACCGGGTCGACCTGGTGCAGCTGCTCAAGCGAGAGGGTACCCTCGAGGCGGCTCGCTTGCCAGTCAGTGGTCAGCCTCTGACCGAGCAGAAGCTGTCCATTCAGCCACGGGCTCCCCACGCCCTCTATGAGGCGCGCCTGCCCATTCCCCTGGAGAAACCGGGCGCCTACCTGGTGCAGGCTCGTTCTGGCGCCCGTACGGCGGCGGCCCTGTTGGTGCGCTCGCATCTTCGCTTCTTCCAGGGCGATGGTCAGGTTCTCTGGCTGGTGGATTCTCAGACCGGTCGCCCAGTCTCGAAGGCCGAGATCTGGCAGGCCTATCTGGGCGAGAAGGGCTATGAGCAGCTCCGTCCCAGCGCGCTGCGTGAAGGTGGGCTGGTAGCCCTCGATTTCAGCGAGCGGCCGGGTCTGGTGCTGGCCCGGGTGGCTGATGAGTACGCCTGGGCCGAGCTGCAGGGTACTCGCCAGCCCGCCAAGGAAGGCTTGGTGTTGACCGACCGCCCCCTCTATCGTCCCGGTCAGAAAGTCCACTATCAAGCGATTCTGCGCACCCGGCTGGGTGGCGACGCCCTGCGTACTCCGGCGGGAGAATCCTTTCGGGTGCAACTGGTCGACCCGAGCGGCAACCGTCTGCTGGATCTCAACCGTGAGGCCGGGCCGAGTGGCCTGGTCAGCGGCGAGGTCACCCTGGCCCCCGAGGCGGCCCACGGACGCTACCGCCTGGAGCTGTTGCAGAACGGATGGCGCTGTGCCGGCGGTAGCTTTCGCGTGGAGGAGCTTCGCAAGGAAGAGTTCGAGCTGACCATCGAGCCGGGTCGTGGGCACTATCAGGACGGGCAGGTGGCCGAGTTGACCGTTTCGGCCCGATACCCGACCGGGCAGCCGGTGGCCCGAGGCGAGCTGGTCTGGCGGGCGAAGCGGCTCGAGCTTCTGGCCCCAGCGCTCTCTGCGCCGGGCCTGGAGTGGTTTTCACCAATCCGCTTGCCCAGCCGGGGCGGTGCTCTGGTGGCTGAGGGTCGCACCGGCCTCGATGAGGCCGGCCGGGCCCGGGCGCGGCTTCCGATTCGCCTGGACCAGCCGGTGCCCGACGCTCTCTACCGTTACACGGTCGAGGCCGAAGTGCGTGACCGGGGGCGGCGTTCGGAGGTCACCAGCACTTCGCTCCTGGCTTCAACTCGCTCGGCCTATCTGACGGTTCGTTCCCAGCGAGTCTTCTGGTCCACGGGCTCGGAGGCCGAGTTGGATGCCGAAGCGGTTGATGTGTCGGGCCGCCCGATCTCGCTGAAGGCCACCTGGGTTCTCTCGCGCTGGGCTCAATCAGCCCGCTTCGAGCGGCAAGCCTCGGGCCAGGTCGAGCTCAAGGAGGGCCGTGGGCGCTTCCGGTGGAGAGCCGAGCAGCCGGGCTTCTACCGCGTCGAGCTGCAAGCAAGCGACCAGGAGGGCCGGCCGATTCGAGCCGCCGAGACTTTTCAGGTCGGCGAGGAAGGTCGCCTCTTCCAGTACGGGGGCGTGCAGGTGGTGAGCGACCGCGAGCTTTACCAGGTGGGAGATCTGGCCGAGCTGGTGATCACCACCAACCAGCCCGCTATGGACGTGCTGCTTCTCCTGGGCGACTCCCGGCGGATGGTCGTGCACTGTCCCCAGAAGCTGACTCGGCTCCAGCTGCCCGTCGGAGCCGACCTGGCTCCCTCATTTTCGCTGCGAGCGGTCGCCATGCAGAACGGCACCTGGCTCGAGTATGAGCGCGAGGTGCTGGCCGCCAATACGCCAGGAGTGCTGAATGTGCGGGTTCAGCCGTCGCCAGACCAGAAGCCCGATGAGGAAGGCCTGATCGAGCTTTCCGTCTCGGATGCGCGGGGGGCCGCCGTCGCCGGGGCCGAGGTCACGGTGGCCGTTGCGGATGCTTCCGTCTTCCTGCAAGAGGAGCCAGTGAACCTGGTCCGAGCTTTCTTTGGTCGACGCCCTGTGTTTGTCATGCAAAAAGAGCCGGTCCGATTTCCTCCCCGTGAGTACCACCCCGATACGGCCCTGTTTCGAACCGTGCGCACCGGACCGGACGGCACGGCCAGAGTGAAGGTACCCTACCCGGATTCCCTGACCACCTGGAGGGTGGTCGCCCGCGCCTTCACGGCCGATTCTCGCTTCGGACAGGCCGAGACCGAAGTGGTGGTCTCCAAAGACCTGCTCGTGCGCCTGGACGCCCCTCGCTTTCTGACCGAGCGTGATGAGGCGACGGTGGCAGTGCTGGTGCAAAACAACCTGGATCAGCCCCAGCAGGCCGAAGTGTCGCTGCAGGCGGAGGGCGGCTCTCCCGAGAGCAGTCCGGAGCACCAGCTGTCGGTGGCTGGCAAGTCCCAGAAGGGCGTCGAATTCCCTCTTTCGGTGGCCCGTGAGGGTTGGCTGGTGCTCACCGCCCTGGCTCGCGCTCCGCTGGAATCCGACGCTTTCAAGCGCAAGATCCCCATTCTGCCCCACGGGACCGTCGTGCAGCGCTATCAGGCCGGCTCGTTCCGCCGCCAGGCCACCATCGAGCTGAAGGTGCCCGCTGAACGAAATCCCCCCTCGGCCCGCCTCGAGGTGCGTCTTTCCACCACTCTGGCCGGGCCGGTGCTGGCAGCCATCGAGCAATTGAGCGATTCTCCCTACGCCAGCGTGGAGCAGACCGTCTCTCGTTTCGTGCCGGCAGCCTGCGTGGCCCGGGCTCTGAAGGATGTCGAGCTGCCGGGCAACGAGCTGGCCCGCCGGGTGCCTCAGCTCATGCAGGCCGGCCTCTCGCGCCTGGCCAGCTTCCAGCATGCGGACGGAGGATGGGGTTGGTGGAAAGAGGATCCCACCGACCCGCTGATGACCGCCTACGTGGTGCACGGCCTGACCCTGGCTCGCCAGGCTGGCTACCAGGTGAGCGACCCCATGCTCACTCGGGGCCGCAACTACCTCCGCCGCCAGGTCGACCAACTGAAGCCGGATGAGGCGGCCTGGGCGCTCCTTGCCCTGAGCCTCTCCGAGCAGGCCCCTGAAGCCGGGCTGGAGCGGGCCTACCAGAGTCGCTCGCAACTGGGTCTGACAGAGCGTTTCCTGTTGGCTCAGGGCCTGCATCACCAGGGTCGCGCCGAGGAGGCTCGCAACCTCTTACAGGAGGCCGGAGAATCTCGCACCGGCGACTCGTTCACCGAGGATGTCGAGACCAACGCCGCCGCTCTGATGGCCTACTCCGCCATCTACCCGGAGGACCCACTGGTAGCCGGGCTTGCCCGCTGGTTGGTCGAGCGTCGCGAGGGCAGCGGTTGGAGCTCGACCCGGGCTACGGCAATGGCCGTGCTGGCCCTGGTCGAGCCCCTCCGGCGCGAGAAGAAGCTGCCTCCCATGCGTTACGGGCTCTTCCTCAACGGCTCGGAGGTGGATACCCGCACGGTGCCCCCTCAGGATTGGTGGAAGGAGCAGACCACCCGTCTGAAAGGGGATCAGGTTCCGGGCGGCGACCTGAAGCTCGAGATCGTGGCCCAGGGAGACGTGACCGGCTTCTGGTCGACGATGCTTCGCACCACCACCCGAGAGGAAAACCTTGCCCCCTCGGGCGAGGACCTGAAGGTCACCCGACGTTACTACCGGTTGGCCAACGGCCGCAGCGAGCCGCTGCGCTCGGGCAAGGCGGTTCGTTTGCGCGATGAGATCGTGGTGGTGCTCGACCTCGAATCGAGACAGGCTTTGGATTACCTGGTGCTGGAAGACTACCGACCGGCCGGTTGCGAGGTGGTGGGGCTCAATAGCGGCCTTCCCTACGAGGGACTTTGCTCCAACGTCGAGGTTCGTGACGAGCGGACTGCCTTCTTCATCGCTCACCTCAAACCGGGCAAGAGCCAGCTCTCCTATCGGATGAAGGCGGTGATTCCGGGTCGCTTTCACGCCTTGCCGACCCGGTTGTCCGGGATGTACGCCCCCGAGCTGCAGGCCAGCTCCGCCGAGCAACGACTGGAGGTGCTGCCGTGAGACGCCTGCTGTGGCTGGCCTTGCTGCTGGTGACCCTGGGTTGCCCGCGGGCCACCGCGCCCCCCTCGCCGGATGCGGTCGGCCTGACCCCGGCCCAGGTGGCCCAGGGGGTGGCCGAGGTCATGCTCGAGCGGCCCGACCTCGACCAGGCGCTGCGCTGGAGCGAGCCTTCGGCCGGGCTCGAGCTACGCTCTCAGGTGGGCTTCCTGGCCACCCGCTCGCAGGTTGACTATGGGATCGGCCCGCCTTCCAAGGAAGACAATCGCTGGCAGGTGGTGCTGCCGATTCGCAAGCTGGTGGTGGGCGGGTTCACCTATCGAGGTCAGTTGCGCCTCGACCTGGGCGAAGCGGGCCGGCGGGTGGTGCACTCGAGCCTCAAGCTGACCCGCCCGGACGGGGTTGAGCTCAGCCTGTAAGCTACCGACCCTGATTGCGCTGCTACAGTGCTCGCACTTTGGCTTTGCAAATTCGCTCAATCTGACGGCGTTCCAGCGCGTTGTAAAGTGCAAGACCAAAGGCCTTGCACTTAGAGTTCGATCTCCTGGCCATCTCTGTAGGTCTTGCGGTCTTCCTTCTGGATGGTGACCTCCGTCAGCTTCCAGGTCCCGTTCTTGAGCACCCAGACCTCCCTGCTCTCGGTGGTGATCACGTCCTGAAAGTCGATGCTGTCGCCATCAGCCGGTTGATGCTGCGAACCTGTACGGCTACCTTGTCGGGGCCCTTGGGGGTCAGCTTGAGGATCTCGGTGCTCGACCCGACCCGCAAAGTCTGTTCGACCTTCGCCTCCAGATCATTGATGGCCTGGAACTCTTCTTGCCAGTACTTGCGCTGACCGGCCCTGTCCAGCTTCTCGCCGTCCACGACCAGAACGTCTGCCGAGATGGCCATGCACTTGTTGATGTCCCGGGTCAGGTAGGCATAGTCGAAGTCTTCGTACGCCTTCTCGATGATCGCCCGCGCATCCGGGGCCGCCAGGGCGGCCGGGGTGCCCTTGATGTCCATGGGAGGGGGCACGAAGGGCTGGGTATTGGCCGGGTCGGGAGGAGGGGGAGGGAGCGGTTGGCCCAGGCCAGGTTGGCGCAGATACGCCTTCTGCATCTCTTGCTTGCGGTCGTATTCGGCCCGACGCTGCATGTACTCCATGTCTTTGATCTGCTTCTGCTGGGCCATCTGGGCGCTGGCCGCCGGGTCAGGGCGATTTTGCTGGGCCATCTGCTCGGCAACTTTCTGGGCGCTGCAGGCGGACGCGAGGAGACATGTCAGGATCAAGAGCAAGGCACGCATGGGATGGCCCCTTCCGTTGTGATTGCTCCTGGTTCGCCGCGGGCCGAGATCCCCCTGGAGCGGGATGCGCCCCCGGCGGGCCGAATTGGCTCAGGTGCGGACGGCTCTGCTCCTTCTCATGCTGGCGACCCGGGTGCTGGCTCATCCCCTGGATGATGCGGTGGTCGAGGCCCACCTCGAGCCCGGCCGGGCCCGTCTCTCCATGCTGCTGGCCCATCCCTTGATCGCAAGCTATGACGAGAATGGCGATCGGCTGCTTTCGAGCCTTGAGGTGGAGAAGCACCGTACCGAGCTGACCTCTCTGCTGGGGAAGCACCTGGGCCTGTCCCCTGGTGCTGAGCTGGAGATCCAGGCGGACGAGCAGGCCGTGGCTCTGGAGGCCCACACGCGCCTGCTGGCCCTGGCCCTCTGGCCGCAACCGCTGGACGCCTTCGAGTTGGACTACTCGCTCTGGCCGCCCCGAGCGGATGGACCAAAGTGCTTTCTGGTGGTGCAGAGCTCGGGCCGGTCGATCTCGGCTGTCCTCAGCCAGGAGCATTCGAAATTCCGCCTGCCGCTGACCTGGCGCGGCCGGTTGCAGCAGCGGGCCACTCCCATCGTGCTGGCCCTCGGCTTGGGAGCCGCGCTCGCTCTCCTGGCGTTGAGCCGAAAGTCTCCTCGAGGGGCCCTGGGGGGCGCTGCTCTTCTGGCTGCCGGGGCGGCTTACTGGCTGGTTCGGCCTTGAGATACCGGCTAGAAGTCCAGCCGCAAACCCCCATGTGGTGTCGGAGGGAACCTCCGCCACCACAAGATGTTGTAGGCGGCTGGACTTCTAGCACAATATGTTGGGCGTCGCGCAGCCGGAATACCGTGTCAATTGGGTTTCCGCTCCTACTGCTCTTGCTCTGCCTGCTGGGGGCGCCTTCTCTGGCTCACCCGGGTGACCACGCCTTCGTGCGCATTCAGGTGCGGGGCACCGAGGTGCAGGCCGAGCTCGACCTGCCCGCCCAGGTGCTGGCGACCCTGGATCGCAACGGCGACTTCCTGCTCGACGCCAGAGAGATGGCCGGTCAGGAGCGCTTCCTGGCCAGCTCCATCCAACTCGCCAGCCAGGGGCTGGCGGTGACCCCCCACCTGGAGCTCCTGCCCACGCCCGCCTGGCAGGAAGTACCCGAGTCGCTGATCGAGCGGGGGAACTCCTTCGTGCTCCTCAAGCTCACCTACCGGTGGCCCTATGAGGTGCGCCAGCTATCGGTGCGGTTCGACCTCTTCGCGGTGGCCGCCGAGCCCGACTGCAGCGTGCGTCTGGATGGTCTGGGCCCGCGTCAGCGCCTCAAGCTGAAGCCGGATTCCCCCACGGCCGAGTTTGGCACCCCTTCCGGCTGGATGCTGGTTCCTGCGGGGGGAAGCGACCTGAGCGCGCTGGCCTGCCTGGCCGGTCTGGCCGCGGCGCAACAGGGTCGGCTGGCCTTTCTGGTGGCCTACCTGGTGGTTCTGGCCGGGTTCCTGTCGCGTCCGAGCAGCCCATTCCCCGCAACGACCGCGACCTGCATCCTGGTTCTGGCTTTGCTGACCGCCAGGGTGGGGTTGAGCCGACCCCGCCTGCCCCTCTGGCTGCTTTCCCTGGCCTGCGGAGCGGCGCTGGCGGCCCATCGAGCGGCTGGCTGGCAGATCGTCACTGCACCTGCGGCATGCTGGTTCGCCGGGGGCACTCTGGTCGGCTTGCTTCTGGCAGGGCTCCTGGGTCGTCTGGCGGGGCGGCGCCAGCCCGTTCTGGCCGGAGGCTTCTTGCTGCTGGCCCTGCTCGCTCTTCTCAGTTCTTGAACCGGATTGCGAACTTGAGGCTGTGCTGGCGGGGCTCTCCCCGAAAGATCTGCTCCCCGGTCATGCTGACCTCCAGCCTGCGCGTATCGACCGGATTGGCCACTGTGAAGGCCACGATCTCGCGGCCGATCACATCTCCTCCGTTGGTATAGTCGGCCAGGGTCAAGCTCTGCCAGTTCTCGATGGGCTGCGCGCTGGTGGTGGGCGGAACGGCATACTCGCGTCGGTTCAGGGTGCGGGTGGCGCTGTCGTGCCAGTAGACGATGTACTTCTGCCAGATGATGGAGCCGTCCGGGCTCAGGGTGGGGGAACCGCCCCCCGAGGCGGGCACGGCCGACATCATGGCCACGGCCGAGGCGCTCGAGCTGACGCTGTCGAAGGCGCTGGTCTCCATCTCCCGGCTCATGCGCGAGGCGGCCAGCTGAAGCTGGCGCAGCAACTCGCCCCGCATATCGCCCTGGGCCACGGCCCGTCCTCCGGTGACATACAGAAACAAGATCGCCCCGGTCAGGATGCCGAGGATCGAGATGGCCACCAGGATCTCGACCAGCGTGTGTCCGTGGCGTCTCACGGAGGGGGCTCCACGAAGTAGGTCTCGAGGATCACGGGGGGACGATCGGGCTGGCCGTAGACCTCGACCGAGACCGACTTCAGGCCGGGCCGGAGCTCCTCCACGCGGACCAGCACGGGCTTCTGGTCCACCATGGGGTAAGGTGGAGGAGGGAACCCGGACACGGGCGGATCGTTGTTGCGCCCGTCAAACACGCTGTCGGAGGCCGGCAGGTAGGCAAAGCCGCCCTCCTTGATCGATTCGAGCATTTCTCGACCCGCTTCGGTGGAGGCGGTCATGGCTTCTCCCCGGGTCATCAGGCGCAGGCCGCCCACGAAGATCCCGATCATGGCCAGCAAGGCCATGGAGGTCACCGCCATGGCCACCAGCAATTCGGCCAGAGAGAGGCCCCTGGAGGTCGGGCCGCATGCCTCTTCGTAGCGTCGGCGTCGCAGGAGCTTATGCTCTCGACCCTGTGGCCAGCCCTGCACAATCTGTTTGGCGTCGCGCGGCGGGAAAGTCTCGTCAAGGTTCTTTCCGGCCGGGCTGCTGGCTACATCTCGATCCAAGACTTCAGCCTGATGGTGGCCGCGCCGCTCGCCGACGCGCCCCCAAACTTGTCGATGGTCTCCTCGTTGAGGGTCAGGTCGACGCCCTTCTTCAGGATGATGTCTCCCGGATTGACGGCCTGGCCGTCCACCGTCCCCCCGGCGCTGGTGTTGCTGCCGGTGGCGAACACGGCCCCCACCACGGATACGTCGCTGTTGGCGTACAGGTAGCCGTTGGTGTAGATCGAGCCCTGAAAGTAAGACGAGCCCATCTTGTTGACGTCGAACTGCCTGACCGCCGTCATGACCTCCTCCAGCAGGCAGACGTCCACGTGGGAGGCGTAAAGCATGATGCCGTCGTGCCGGTGATCGCCGGCGTTCCAGTGCTGCTCGGGATCCCACGTCTTCTCTTCGGAGCCGAATTTGGCCAGGTCGCGCAACCTCTGGACCATGAAGTCCCGCGTGGGGCCAGGTGGCTGGCTGGTCTCGATGTGGTCGGCCAGTCGCCAGGCCGAACCGTCGTTGTTGACGTCCCAACCGCCCAGATCGTTGAGGTAGTTGTCCATCTGGTCGTGGGCGGGGCCGGAATCGAACAGGTCGTCTGGCGTCTTGGTGGAGACCAGGTTCTGCAGGTCTTGCAGAGCCTGAATGGTCTGGTTGAACTCGCTCTGGGCCACGGGATTTGCCGCGACGACTGCCTGCAGGTAGTTGGTGCCGTCAAAGCCGCTCAGCTCCACGCTGCCGTGGCTGTAGAGGGCCACTCCGTCGGCGCCGCTCAAGGTGGTGTCGCCCTTCAGGACGGTTTTTCCGGTGATGTAGAGCTCGCCCGAGCCGGAGAGGGATCCGTTGATGGTCACGTCGCCGTTGACATAGATCTTGGCCCCGTCCAGATTGACGTCGCCGTTGATGGTGATGGGGCCGGTGAGAGAGTACTCTCCCGGGTCGACCTGGGTGAATCCGACCGGATTGAGGCCCGGGTTGGGATGACCGCTGTTGGTGCTAACCGTGTTCACGATGTCGACGACCGGAGCCGTCTTGTCCCCGGCGTTGTTGAGGACTCCGCCGCTGGGCATATAGCCGTTGAGATCGACGGCATTGGGGGCGGTGCTGCGGGCGCTGACCTTGCCGCTGATGTTGGCGGTTCCGGTGCCATCCCAGGTGACCACGTTGTTGGTGTTTCCGGGGGTGTTGGCGTGCAACTCGGCCGCCACCGACTGGCCGGTAAGCAGATCGGAAATGCCGTTGATGGTCACGTTACCGCTCATCAGAATGCGGCTGGCGGCCAGGATTCCGGCCGAGAAGGAGCTGTTGGCCGTGCCGTTCAGGAAAACGTGCACCTTGCGCGTCGAGCCTCCCACCCGGGCGGTGACCACCACTTCGGCCGAGCCCGCTGGCACGGTGTTGTCGCCTCGGGGGCCATCCACCAGGCTCATGCCCTTCAGATTGTTGACCGATTCGTCCGGACCGGGCTTCACGCCGGTAGCCGCGAACCGCACGCTGTACGTCCCGGGCCCATGCTTGAGAGGCTCGTCGGTGAATCCGGTATTCCAGTCCACGTCGGCGGCCAGGCAGGCCATGACATCCGCCACCCCGGCTTCCAGGGCATAGCCCGCGGCCACGCGATCTTGATAGGCGCGGCTGCTGAAGGCGCTGCCGTGGCTGATCAAGATCAGGGCTTTGGCCAGGGTAAACAGAACCAGGCCCGCCAGCAAAACGGTCGCGAGGGCAGAGCCGCGCTTGAATCGACGAGCCATCTTCCTACTTTAGCAAAGGAATCGACCAAAGTCACAGACGCTGCAAGAGCTGCATGGTGGGCAGCGAGGTGGCGATCACCACGGTGCCCACCACCAGCCCCATGAAGAGAAGGGCCAGCGGCTCGAGCAGGGCGGTCATGGTGACCAGGGAGGCCTCCACCTCCTCCTCGTACATCAGGGCCGTTCGCTCGAGCAGGGTATCCAGCTGGCCCTGCTCCTCGCCGATGCGAAACATGGCGCAGACCACCGGGGGATAGACCTTCTCGGCTGCCTCGCCCATCGGCACGCCCTGGGTGACCTCACTGATGAACTCCTTGAAGCGGCGCTCCACGTCCCGATTCTGGCTCAGAGCTCCGATCACGTTCATGGACGGGCCCATGCCCATTCCGGCGCTGAGCAGGCTGGCCTGGGCCCCCAGCATGCGGGCGTAGGCGCTCTTGGCCAGCACCGGGCCGACCACCGGAATGTCCAGCACCCGCTCGTCCACGAATTTGCGAAGGGTCCGCTCATAGATCGGCCGACCGACCGTGGGCCAGATCACCACCGCGGTCACCAGCAGCACCAGAGCCAGCACAATCGTGGCCGGATGGCCCACGATCTTGGCAGCAGTGATCAGCCAGGCTGTTAGAGCCGGAACCTCTGCTCCCAGGCTGGTGGCCATCTCGGCTTCGCGCGGGAAGACGAAGACCACCAGCACGCCCACGATCACGAAGGTGAGGCCCAGGAGCAGGGCCGGATAGGTCAGGGCGGAGATCAGCTTTTTTTGAAGGCGGGTGGTGCGCTCCAGGTAGTCGGCCAGGTCGCTCAGGACCCGATCGAGCTTGCCGGTCGTCTCGCCGGCGTGGATCAGATCGCAGGCCAGCGCCGGAAAGACCTGCGGATGCTCGCGCAGCGCCCGGCTGAGCATCACACCCGAGTGCACCTTGTGGACCACCTGCTCGAGGGCCTCGCGCAGCATGGCGTTCTCCTCGATGCTGAGGAAGCTGAGCGCCTGGTGGAGGGGAATACCGGCCGAGGTCATGGCCTGCAGGCGGCGGAAGAAGGAGGAGAGCACTTCGGTGGACAGGGATCGGACGAACCACTTCCTGGCCGGCTTGCTCACACCAGAGAGGGTTCGGGCTCCGGGAGAGGGTGCCCTGCGCTCCCACAGAGCGGGTGGTCAGGCTTGATGCGCTTGCGCGATCGCGGCCTGTCCCAGGGCCAGTCCTCCGTCATTGGGCGGCACCAGGCGGTGGGTGAGCACCTCGAGCCCGGCGCGCTCCAGGCGCTCCAGGGTGCTGCCCAGCAGCCGCATGTTCTGAAAGCAGCCGCCGCTGAGGCCGACAGATCGGTCGGGCGCGAACTGGCGAGCCAGCCGGAGCATCAGCTCGGCCAGTCCGTTGTGAAACCTGGTGGCCAGAAGGCCCGGCTGGACACCGGCCAGCAATGCGCACGCCAGCTCGCGCAGGGCCGGGCGAGTGTCGATGCGGCCGTGACGGATGGGGAATTCCAGGCTCTGATCGGTCTCAAGACAGGCTGCTTCCAGCTCCATGGCGGCCTGGCCTTCGTAGCTGGAGCGGTGGCAGATCCCCAGCAGCGAAGAGACGGCGTCGAACAGCCGACCCAGGCTGCTGGTGGACAGGGCCGGGCCTCGTCCCACGTTGGCCAGCTCCAGCTCGGTGGCGGCCCGCACGCAAGGCAGACGAGGATCGAGCTCGACCTGGCTTTCGCGCAGGTACTCCAGCGCCTGGCGCACCGGGTTGCGGATGGCCGAGTCGCCCCCCCGCAGGGGCATGGGGTCGAGGTGGGCCAGGCGCTCATAGCCCCGGTAGTCCCCCAGCAACACCTCGCCCCCCCAAAGGGTCTCGTCCGGTCCCCAGCCGGTGCCATCCAGGATCAGCCCCAGCAACGGGCGGTCGGCGGGCCAGCCATGCTCGGCCAGCAGCGATGCCAGGTGGGCGTGGTGGTGCTGCACTTCCACGAAAGGGAGATCGCGCTGCTCGGCCAGGCGCTGGCCGAAGCCGCGGGATAGATATCCCGGGTGCATGTCGGCTGCGATGAGCCGCGCCTTCACGTCCAGCAGGCGCTCCAGGTGCTCGGCGTTCTGCTCCAGCCGCCGCAGAGTCTCCAGGTTCTCGACGTCTCCGATGTGGCCGCTCAGAAAGGCCTGGCGGCCCCGGGTGAGCGCCAGCGTGGCCTTCAGCTCGCCCCCCAGGGCCAGGGTGGGCACTGTGTCCAGGCTGAGAACAATGGGCTCGGGCACATAGCCGCGCGAGCGGCGCACCGGCACCGGTCCGCGCGGGCCCCACTGCAATACCGAGTCGTCGCATCCCACGGCGATGGGTCGGTCGTGGTGGATCACGGCGTCGGCCAGTTGCTCCAGGCGAGGATCGTTATCGGTGGCGATGGGCTCGCCGGGCAGGTTGGCCGAGGTCACCACCAGCGGCCGCTGGCAGATCAGGTGGTGCAGGGCGCTGTAGGGCAGCATGACCCCCAGCGTGTGCATGCCGGGGGCCCACGGCTGAACGTCCCGCCTGGCCCTGGCCAGCACGATGGGGCGAGCCGGCGAGCGCAGCAACTCTTCCAGCTCGGGAGTGAGCTGCAGCCATTGGGCCGGATCCGGGACCATCAGGGCCAGCGGTCTGGTCGGGCGGTGCTTGAGCCGTCGCAGGCGCGCCACGGCCTGCTCGTGCTCGGCCAGGCAGATCAGGTGGTAGCCGCCCAGGCCCTTGAGGGCCAGCACCTGGCCCTGTTCGAGCCGGGCCCGGATCTGCTCCACCGGGAGGCTCAGCCGGGGGCCGCAGCGTGGACAGGCCGTGGGCTGGGCGTGAAAGCGCCTGTCGGCCGGGTTTTCGTACTCGCTTCGGCACGCCTGGCAGAGGGGAAACTCGCGCATGGTGGTGCGCTCGCGGTCATAGGGGAGGGCGGTCACGATGGTGTAACGCGGACCGCAGTGGGTGCAATTGAGGAACGGGTAGCCGCAGCGCCGGTCGGCAGGGTCGCTCAGCTCGCTCAGGCACTCCCCGCAAGTGGCCAGATCGGGAGGCAGCAGCGCGCCTTGCCCCTCCGCGGCGCTCTGAAGGATATGGAAGCCCTCCTCGGGCCGCTCCTGGAGCTCGAACTGCGTCACCTCATCCAGCTTCGCCCGGGGCGGCAGTCTCATCGGAAGACTCTCCCGAAAGCACCGCAAGCGCTCCTCGGGCCCCTGCAACTCGATGGTCACGCCTCCGCCGTCGTTTCGCACGAAGCCCGTCAACTCGAGCTGGCTGGCCAGGTTCCAGACGGTCGGCCGAAAGCCAACTCCCTGCACCGTCCCCCGGACGATCAGGCGCCAGCGCAAAGGTAGTCGACCCAACTCTCCAGGCCGAGGCCTCGTTTGGCCGAGGTCTCGTAGACCGGGGCCTGAGGGCGGATCTCGCGCAGCGCCCGCAGGGCCGACTCGCGGTCGAACTCGGCCGCCTCGGCCAGGTCGAGCTTGGTGATCACGAACACGTCCGCCGAGCTGAAGAGAGGGGGATACTTGGCCGGCTTGTCCTCGCCCTCGGTGGTGGAGAGCAGCACCGCCCGCAGGCTTTCGCCCAGGTCGTAGCTCGAAGTGCAGACCAGGTTGCCCACGTTCTCGATGAACAGGAAGTCGAGCTCCTCGAGGCTCCAGCCCTCCAGGTGGCGCTCGATCATGTCCGCCTCCAGGTGGCAGGTGCCCCCGGTCGAGATCTGCCGCACCGGCGCACCGCTGCGAGCGAGCCGGCGGGCATCGTTGTCCGTCTGCAGATCTCCCGTCAGGGCCGCCACCCTCTTGCCCCGCTCGGCCAGAGCTTTGAGCGTGGCCTCGAGCAGCAGGGTCTTGCCGCTCCCGGGGCTGGAGACCAGGTTGACGACCCTGACCCCGGCCCGCGCGAACCGCTCGCGCAATGCCCGTGCCAGCTCGTCGTTTTTCTTGAGGATGCCCTCACGAAGCTCGAGAATGCGCGGTTTCATCCGCCACCTCCAGAGACAGGATGTTGAGCTCGCGCCCCCGGCGCAGCTCGCCCGAAGGCACTCCGCAGCCTGGGCAGAGCATGCGAGACAGGGGCTGGAACGTCTGCTGGCAACTCGAGCAGAAGAGCTCGACGGGGACCGCCTGCACCTCGAGTCGGCAGCCTGACAGCGGCGTGCCGGCGGTAGCCTGGTCGAAGCAAAAGCGCAGCGCTTCCTCGACCACGCCCGACAGGGCTCCGATCTCAATGGTGACGCACAGCACCCGCTGTCCCGGGGCCAGGGCTTCTTCGACCCGTTCGACGACGGCGCGCGCGATGGAGAGCTCGTGCAAGATACGTGCGGGCTTCGCCTGGGAGCCGGGGGCCTCCTCGGTCGGGGCGGGTCACGATTCGCTCGCGGGACGGAGCCCAGAACCCGCGAGACGGAGCCCGGAACGCACGTTCGTCGTGATCGGGCTCGGAAGCGGATCATGATCCGCTCTCGGGGCGGATCCCGGAACGCACGTTCGTCGAGATCGGGACGGAGCCAGCAGGTTGCTTACAGCCGGAACTCGCGGCGAGCAATGTGTGCGAGCTGCTTGCGTAACCAGTCCATGAAGTCGGGCCGTTGCAGCTCCGAGGCGTCACGACCAGGCGGGGGAGGCCGATCAACCTGGCCCGGAGCTGGTCGAGTCGAGAGTCGTGAGCGTTTCCGTTGACCTCCAGGTTGACCAGGAGTTGGAAGCCCCGCACGCGCGTCACGATCAGAAAGTCCATACTCGCGCTGCGATACGGATAGTCGGGAGGAACCTCGAAGAGGCGGACCTGGACCTGGGGCACCAGAACCAGGGGTACGGGATGGGGAAGGGTCAGCGCGGGCTGAGGGCGGTCTCCCATGATACGCTGGGAGTCGTCGATGACCGGCAGTTCCCGGTAGCCGAGGCGCATGACGGACAGCAGATCGCGGCGCCCTCCGATGGCCAGGGCGTGAAGCAAGACCATCGCTTCATCACGGGATCCGCACATCGCGTCTTGAACGAACTGGTTGACAGACTCTCGATCCTGCCGCGCCCGGCAAGCGGCCAGCAGGGCTCCAGCGATGGGATAGGCTCTGCGGGCGTGCAGAATGCGCACCCAGGTGGGTCGTTCCTGCTTACGCTGGATCTCGGGCAGAGTGGACCCCAGCTTCCGATAGAGCTGCCCGTGCCGACTTCGGTCACGGCCGGGCAGGGCTCCCAGCTTGGAGCTTGCCATCCCGAAGACCTTGGCCAGGCGAGCCAGGATGGCCGGTCCGGGATTTCGGCGCCCGGTCTCCAGAGCCGAGATCTGACCGCGGCTGGTCCGGATGAGTCGGGCCAGCCGGGCCTGGGACATCTGGTGCTGACTTCGCAGCGACTTCAGCTTCTGATGGAAGGGCAGGTTCATGCTTTGATTGTGACGGCTGGATGTGAGCAAAGTGCTGCCAGATCGTTGCCCCGAGATTGCCGGGAAGTATCCGAAAGATGAACGAGCGTCAGCTCTCCAAGACCGGCTCGAAGGGCTCCATCTGCCACGAGCCCATGGCGATCTCGAGGTCCATGAGGCTGGTGCGCGGCTCGATGGGCCGGCCTCGGAAGCCGTAGCTGGCGAGCAGGCGCTCGCGTACGACCTCGATCAGCTCGCTGTCGCCTTCGAAGACCAGCTCCTCTTCATCGCCAGCAAGGAGAACGCGCGCCTGGCGGCGGGGCTGACCGGGGCGATCGAGGGGGTGGGGCGGAGCCGTCAGGAGGTAGCGACGCATCAGCGTCCGCGGGCCGCCTCGATTGCCCCCAGCACCAGGAAGAAATGCTCGGGATCCTGGCGGTAGAGCTGCAGCAGGCGCTTGCCGTCGGTGAAGTGCTCCAGCCCCGTCGAGAGTACCTCGGTGGCCTGATCGCCGTAGACCTTCCCGACGTAGGGATGGATGAAGTGGTCTTCCTGGGCCATTTCCGTGGGCTCGTACTTACCCGCCGGACACAGGTCTGTGATCCGCGCGAACTGGCCGGGAGCATTGCCGGAGGCCTGGCTGCGGGCCGCCACCCAGCCCTTGTGAACCTGGCTCAGCGACGGGTTGACGAACTCGAGGCGGTGGGCCAGCTCGTGCAGGCAGACGCGCTTGTCGAAGTAACTGCCCACGTTGATGACGCCGGACTCGTGCATGTAGCGGGGACGGTCGTCCAGATAGCGGAACTTGATGGCCCTGGGCACCGGCAGCCCGGTCTGGTGGAAGAAGTCGTTCACCCAGCCGCGCACCTGGTCGGGCGTGATGCCCTTCTCGGCCAGCTTGTCCAGGGCGGCCTGGTCGAACGAGACCGCCTCACCGGCCACGTTCTCGCCGTGCGAGTGGGCCTCGCGCAGCTTTTTCAGGAAAGCGCCACAGAGCTCCTCGGCCCGGCGCAGGTTGGAGCTCTCGCGGGTGCGCTCGTGCTTGCGCAAGATCTCGCCCTCGTCCTGGATATCAGTCACGCGTTCATCCAGGGCCTCACGCTTGAGGCGCTCGGCCGGGCTCAGTCGCTCCGGCGGCATGGCCATTAGCTTACCATTGCTGGCGTAGATGTCCATTTGCTCGCGGGAGAGCTCGTCGATGCGGGTGGCCCGGACCGGGTCAGGCGTGGGGTCGAGAAACTGGTCCAGCTTCTCGCGAAAGCCTGGGGCCAGCCGGTCCATCGCCTGCAGGCCCAGTTCGATCTGGGACTGGTGCGGGCCGGGCCGAGCGTCCGACCAGCCAACCGTGCGCCGGGTCAGGTCGGAGGAGGCGGTGATCATGGGGTCGGAGCTGGCCGCGGGCAGGCCGGACGGCATCAGCAGGAGGGGCGCCGCCGAGACGGGGAGGGCGCCCGAGCCGAGCAGCAGGCTCGGCCCCCCCTGACCCAAGGTGAGCTCGGCCTCGGGAGGAACTCTCACCCAGGAGTGGGGCTCGATGGCCTTGCCGTCGAGCAGGGTGCCGTAACGCGAGCCCCGGTCGCGCAACCAGAGACTCCCGTTCTCGTGCTTGAGCTGGGCGTGCTGTCGGCTTACCCGCGGGTGCTCGAAGACCAGCTCGTTGGAGGACCGGCGACCCAGATTTACCGGGGTACCGTCGAGGGGAACCTCCAGGCAGCGCCCATCCGAACAGGTGAGCAGCGTGGTCGCGGCCACGTTCTGAGGGCCGGCAAAGAGCTGATGAGCCCCGGGCAGGAAAGGATCAGTCAGCCGAACCGGTTGCATCGACATCAGGGTAGCACGGGAGGGCTCAGGGCGGCAACCTCAGCGCGGCTGGTCGTAATCGATCACCAGGTTGCCGCGCTCGTCGAGTCGGAAGGTGCGCTGGACCCCGTCGTAGTCGCTGATGTGCTGGGGGCTCTCGGTGATCTCGACGAAGGTGATGTTCTCCACCGGAGGAGCCAGCGCTTTGAGCGCGTCGGATGCCTTGCCCGGCGTGATCTCGCCCCCGGCCCGCTGCACCGTCGACTTCAAGTCCTTCAGGCTCACCATGCTCTGAAAGTTCTTGCCGTCCGAGGTGTGGGCGTGCAGCATCAGGGCCGAGCCGGTCTCAGGCGAGCTCTGCCCGGTCCCGAAGAGGTCCACGGTGGCGATGTTGCCGTCCTCGGGTGCGATGACCGCGGCTGTTTTGACCTCTTGAAAGCTGACCTGCAGCTGATCGCCGTGCAGTCGGAACACGTAGTCCACCACCGGGTGGGTCATGCCCGGGGGCAGCTCCCCGAAGGTCATCCAGCAGTCTTGCCCATCCTTGCGCGAGAGCGCCCGGGCCACTTCCTGGCCGGTGGCCGTGCCGCCCTTCTGGCGCACCGCCTCCTGCAGGTCGGCGTAAGAAACCGCGCCGGCGCCACCGTTCTCGCTGCGCAGCATGACGGAGGTATCCTGGCCCGGCTTGAACTCGCCCGAGCCGTCGAAGCTCACCACCGCGGGCGGTTCGGGGAAAGCCGGGCTCTTGTAGGGCATCACCGGGGCGGTATGGGTCGTGCGGGCGTTGGGATCGATGCTACTCATGAGCTGGTAGATTCTCCCGGGGGGAGCTGGAAGCCTGCGATCCTCAGCGCCCGGTGATCTGACCGAAGACCCCGCGGGCCCAGCTTCTGGCCGTCTCGTTTCCCTGCGCACCGCTGTAGTGCACGCCGTCCCCACCCGAGTAGCTCGGCGTGAACGGGTCGGAGGCGATGTAGGTCCCGTAGGGCGCCATGGCGGCTGCCATCTTCTGGTCAAAAGCCTCGATTCCAGCCGAATTGGAGCTGTCCTGGCGGGTTTTGGGGGGACCCACCCAGATCAGCTTGATGTTGTGCCGTTTGGCGATCTCGCCCAGGCTCTTGACTTGAGCGCTCGGATCGCCTGATCGGAAATTGGCACCCAGGTTCACGATGATGACATCGGGCTTGTTCCTGGCGATCAGATCCTCAAGCCGTGGGATGGACTGCCTGGAATTCCACTGGGGCTGCTCGACGCTGCCGTTGGCGTGGCGGGCGACGAAGCCCGAGCTGGTGGTGCCGCCGTTGGCCCACTGGGTGGCCGAGCTGCCCGAGGCCCCGTAGGTCTCGACCTGAGCGCCCGTGCTGCGAAGCTGCCGATCGAGCTCGGTGCCGAAGGTGCCCACGGTGTGAGAGTCTCCGATCATGAGGACCTTCGTCCCCGAGCCGATAGAGGTCGATCCGCCCGTGCTCGTCGGCGGGGAATCTCCGGTTGGGGCGGCCGAGTTCACCGGGCCCGATTGGGCTCCCGATCCCCCCGGGCTCGCCGCCGCCGCGCCGGGGGAGCCCATCGCCGGCCCGCCCATCAGGACGGTCAACAGACCGAGCAAGCTCATGTTGAGCTGTTGCATGGCCATCAGATAGTCCTGTCCACCCAGCGTCGGGCCGCAGCCGGCGCAGCGAGACGAGGCCGAGCCCAGCGGCGCCAGGGAGCTCAGGCCGAAGGCTGTCGGATTGAGCGATTGCAGGGGAGTGAGTCCGGTCAGCGGGTCCATAGTTGCAATCTACCTCTCCGTGAATCGGAATGCAGGGGGCGCGTGTTAAGGTTTCCTGAACATTGTGAACTTCCTCAGGGTCGTAGCTCGAGCCGGTGCAGCAGCCCCTTCAGGGTGCCGGCCAGAAAGGTGCTCTCGTCCACCGCGGCCAAACTGGTGGCCGTGTCCGGCCCCAGCATGAGGCTGAGCGCGGCCAGCTCTCGTTTCTCCCCCATCTCCCAGAGGCGTGCCGAGCCTCCCCAGAGCACCAGGGCTCGCTCCCCCGAGGGAGTGAAGGCCACCATGCCGGTCGAGTTCACCTGGCACTGGTCGACCAGCTCGCCCGTGGAGGGGTTCCAGCGCGCCAGCCAGCCGCCGTTCCAGCCGGTCAGGTAGGAGCCGCGCAGGGCCGATCCCCCGGGTAACCAGCTCCAGGGACAGGCCTGCAAGACCTGGCCGTCGACCAGGCTCACCCGCCGCAGGCCGTCGGCTCCGGGGACATACGCAGACTCAGAGTCGAGCAGGTGGAGGGGGGCCACCAGGTCGTCGAAGGGGACCGGGCAGTCCAGCTGCCAGGCGGGATGAACCTGCAACCGCCCTGGCACCAGCCGATCGCCTACGCGGGCCGCCAGGTTGTGGTCCGGGGAGCGAGCCAGCAGCTCGCCAGCCGCCAGGTCGAGCACCACCAGCTCTTTGTTCGTTCCCCAGGCCCCCATCGCTCCGCGCAAAGAGATGCCCAGTCGCGGATAATCGCCTGCCGCCGGATAGCTGGCCAGCTCGGCCCCCTGCAGGTCGCGCAGGGTCAGAGTGCCCTTGCCTGCGATCAGGATTCGCTGGCCGGCCACCTCCAGGGCCTCCACCGTGGGAAGGGGACAAAGGCGCCAGAGGAGCTCTCCCTCGCGCCACAGTTTGAGGTCGGGCCCCCAGCCCAGCACCAGAGGGCCAGCCCGGGTCAGCCCGGGGCCGAACCAGGCCTGGTGGGCGGGAGCACCCTGAAGGGCTTCATCGCAGCTGCTCTGACCGGCCAGAAACTGACTCGAGGCTCTCTCGCGAAGAATGTGCAGGCCCTCGGGCCAGCTGCTGAGCACGTGCTGAGCATCCGGGCTGAAGCCCACTGCCCGTGGGGCCGCGCCGACCGGTCCGGGGAAAGCCCACAGGAGCTGGCCATCGCGGCTCCAGAGCTCGGTCTGGCCGGCCCACTCCTCGTTACCGCCCCAGCGAGCTACGGCCAGCTGCCGGCCGTCGGGGGAAAAGGCCAGATCAGCAACCTGGCTGCCTTCCGTCTCCTGGCTCCAGAGCTCGTGTCCCTCTGCCGACCAGAGCTTGAGGCCACCGTCGTCCTCTCCGCCCCCGCTGGCGAAGACCTGTCCGTCCGGGGCGATGGCCAGCGCCGTCGTGGCATAGTGGGCCTGGAGCTTCTTCTCCAGCTTCCACTTCCTGCCGCGCCGGTAGAGCCGCAGCGTCATCCACTCGTCAGCCGAGCCGCTGCCGGCCACCAGCCAGGAGGCGTCAGGGGCCAGGGCCAGGCTCAGGATGTGGTCCCGTCCGGCCTTGAGACGTGGGAGAGCGTGCCCGGTCAGGGGCTCATACAACCCAACCTCATTCCCCTGGCTGCAGGCCACCAGCGAGCCGTCCGAGGCCAGGCAGGCGCGACGGACCGGCTCCAGGCCGGCCACTCCCCAGGTGGCCGTGATCTCCAGATGCATCGGGCAGGGTTCGCGAGGCGGCCGGGGTCCGCCTCCGAAGGCCGCGGGACATCCCCGGAGAACTCCCTGCATGTGGAAGACCCGGGGAGCTACCTGCTGAAGATCGTCCAGGGCGCGGTGGCCGGTCAGGCCACGCGGGTCGAAGTTCGCCTGGGGCGCAGGCAGGTGGAGATCGCGTTCGACTCTCCCGAGATGTCCGCGGTGAGACCGCAGCGGATCGCGGACCTGCTCGGGAGTTCTCTCCCTGTCGAAGAAGAGGCGCTGGGGGAGGTGCTGGCAGGTCTGCGAGCGGCCCGCAGCATGGCCCCCGGCTCGGTCACCTGGACCACCGGCCAGGGCCGTCTGCTCGTGACCAGGGACGACTGCAGGTTGGAGGCCGGCGAAAGCCTCCCGGAGTCGCGCTGCCGCTTTCTGCTGAAGCAGCCGGCCCGACCCCTGGCGAGCATTGCCCGGCGAGCTTCCGAGCACCGGCTGGCCTACACGCGCTGCCGGTTCGCTCCCGTGGCGGTGGTGCTCGATGGCCGTCCCGTCAATGACCCGGTGCTGGACCCGCTGGCGGGGGAGGGCTCGCTGGCTGAAGTCCTGGCGGCCGACTACCCTCGCGGGTGGCTGTTGGCCGAGCGTTACCTGGTGCCCCGCAATTTTGGGCCCGACCTCCTGGCAGCGCCTGGCCCGATCTGTCGCCGCGCGCGGGTCTACCGGTTGTCGACTGTGGAGAGCACGCGTTTTGGCACTCTGAGCGAGCGTGGCTTCCACGGCCTGATGTATGAGGCCATGCGGGCCTGGGATTTCCCGGGGAGCAACCTGCACGCAAAAGAGAGCCATCCAGCTCTGCGTTTTCAGATACCGACCGATCCTCAGGACCGGGACGCTCGGCCCCTGGCCTGCGTGGCGGCGATCGGCATTCCCCTGGCCCTGGAAGGGCAATCCCGGGTTATCGCCGTGAGGAACGGAGTGACGCTGGACTCCCGTCCGGCCGATCTGGGCTGCCCCGGTGCGGTCGCCGTCCTGTCGGGCCGGGGGCTGAGGGTGCAACCCGGCACTCTGCGGGTGATGCAGGATGCGGCCTGGGAGCATTGGCTGGAGTTTCTGCGAGCGCAGGTGCAAGCCATGCTCACGGGCGTGCTGGCAAACCTGATGCTGCTGGAGCAGACGGATCCCGAGCTGGTTCGCTACATCCGCCGCCGGCTGGGTTGATCGACCGCTGTGCAGCTCGCCCTCGACAGAGGGTCCAAGTGAGCGGTCCACGTCACCACAGGAGCCTGCTTGGCGTGCCTTGAATCACCTCCACCGTGCGCGTTTCGGCCACTCCTCAGCGTCCCTACACATTGCTGCTCTACCCGCTGGGCCTCTTGCTGGGGCTGGGGTTCCTGCGCCTGATCTTCCAACTCGGGCAGCGCCTTCCGCGTCCCGTGCTCGCCCCGGCCGGGTTCGGCGGCGGGCCCCATCCCGAGGCGGCCCACTCGGCCGACCTCTTGCTCTCGCTGGTCGCGATCATGGCCACCGCGCAGGTCATGGGTGCGGTCTTTCGCAAGCTGGGCCAGCCCACGGTGATGGGCGAGGTCATGGGGGGCTTGATGCTGGGGCCGTCGCTGCTGGGCTGGCTGGCCCCGGGCCTGCAAGCGGGCCTGTTCCCCCCCGGCGTGGACGCCCCCCTGAGCAGCCTGGCCCGCATCGGGGTGCTGCTCTACATGTTTTTCGTGGGCCTCGAGCTGGACGCCCGCCTGTTGCGCCACCAGGGCCGCGCCGCCCTGGCCATCGCCAACACGGGCATTCTGGTGCCTTTCCTGCTGGGAGCCTCCCTGGCCCTGCTGCTCTATCCCCGGCTGGGCTATCCGGACGTGCCCTTCCCTGTGTTCGCGCTCTTCATGGGGGCCTCGCTCTCGGTGACCGCCTTCCCGGTACTGGCCCGCATCCTGACCGATCGCCGCATGCACCGCACCCGGCTGGGGGTGCTGGCCCTCTCCTGCGCCGCCGTGGGCGACGTGACCGCCTGGTGCCTGCTTGCGGCTGTGACCGGAGTGGCCCGGGCTGACTATAGCGGGGCGCTGTACACCTTTGGCTGGCTCACCATCTACCTGGTTTTCATGTTGGCCCTGGTGCGTCCGGTGGTGCTCTGGCTGGTAGAGCGCTCCGAGCGCACGGGAAAACTTACCGCGCCTGCGGTGGGGATGTTCATGCTGCTGGCGGTGATCAGCGCCTGGTGCACGGAGGCCATCGGGGTGCATGCCCTGTTCGGAGCCTTCCTCATGGGGGCCCTGATCCCCCATGACAGCCTGGTGGCCCGCGAGGCTCAGGCCCGGCTCTATGACGTCAGTGCCGCCATCTTCCTGCCGGCCTTCTTTGCCCTTACAGGCATGCGGACGAACGTGGGGGGAGCGGTGGACTGGGGACTGGCCCTGCTGATCGTGCTGGCTGCTTGCCTGGGCAAGTTCGGGGGCACCTTCCTGGCAGCTCGCTACTCGGGCCATTCGGGCCGCGATGCGGCCGCGCTGGGAGTGCTGATGAACACGCGCGGCTTGATGGAGCTGATCGTGCTCAACCTGGGCCTGGAGATGAAGATCCTCTCCCCTCAGCTCTTCACGATGCTGGTGCTGATGGCCGTGGTGACCACCTTCATGACCAGCCCGGTCCT
Organism: Candidatus Xenobia bacterium; assembly: GCA_045863235.1. GTDB lineage: Bacteria > Vulcanimicrobiota > Xenobia > Xenobiales > QWHO01 > QWHO01. Next base: position 30,155 of record BTUM01000088.1, read on the forward strand.
GAGCTGGCTCAGGCCCGAGGTCGGTCCAAGCGACGCAGAACGAGAGCCGTGAGGGCGAACAGCCCCAGCTCCAGGGCCACCGCCCTCCAGCCCCAGGCGGCCCAGCCTGCGTAAAGGCTGTAGCCCAGGCCGACCAGGCAGAGCAGCAGGATCACCCACTCGGTCGAGTAGCCTCGCATGCGGGTTGATTGCGATTCCTGCGTTCCGTTTCCTCCCCGAACACGCGTTCCGGGCTCCGTCTCGCGGGCGGATCATGATCCGCTTCCGAGCCCGATCACGACGAACGTGCGTTCCGGGCTCCTGCCCGGGGGCGGATCATGATCCGCTTCCGAGCCCGATCACGACGAACGTGCGTTCCG
>BTUM01000089.1:0-30374 GCA_045863235.1 Candidatus Xenobia bacterium
CCGCCGCGGGTCGGTCGCTGGCCGGAGTGCCCGCCGCGGGTCGGTCGCTGGCCGGAGTGCCCGCCGCGGGTCGGTCGCTGGCCGGCGTGCCCGCCGCGGGGCGGTCGCCCGGCGTGCCCGCCGCGGGTCGGTCGCTGGCCAGGGGGGCCCGGTCCCGGACCGCCTGGGAGCCTGCGCCCCCGCGGGCCTGGCTGGCCGCGCCCGAACCATAATTCTCCGTGAGGCCGCGCGTGAGCTGGTTGACGCCACGCCCCTCGCGGGCCTGGCCCAGGCGTGCCTCGCGACTTACCTGAATTCGATCTCCGCGGCTAGCCTGTTTGGGTGGGCCCGCCTTCGATGGAGCTCCGCCTGCCCGACTCTGAGCCGCCGAGCCTGCGCCTCGTGACGAGGATGGGCTGGACGTCCGCTTCGGGGCCCTGGGGCGGTTCTTGCTGATCGTGCTCAAGTTAGCCTCCTGAAAGGGGATTCTTGCCTCTACATTGACCCGTCGTGATTGGACAAGACTATGAACCTGCGGGGAAATTTGTGAACATTGCGTAAACGCCTGAGTTCCACCCGAAGCCAAAAGGCACGACAGGAATTCCAGGCAGTTGGGCCAGATTGGACAAATGTCGGTTGTCGGGCCATCCTGGATCGGGTTGTCCGGTTTCAGGGCCGAGGCAGGGCGCTTCAGGGCGCGCTTCGCGCTTCAAGCCATCAGGGTAGAGTTCGGTTCATCCTGGCGGTATAGAGAGTTCGTTCGTCTCAGAGCCCCAGGCCTTGAACAAATGCTCGTTCACGATACCGTCTCAGAACGAGAATTCGAACACTTGCTCGATTCCGATACCGGCGGTATCGATAGTTTGTTCGTCTCAGGACGGGACTTCGAACACTTACTTCGATCAAAATACCGGCAGTATCGATCATTCGTTCGTCTCAGGACGGGACTTCGAACATTTGCTCGATTATGATACCGGCGGTATCGATCATTTGTTCGTCTCAGAACGGGACTTCGAACACTTACTCGATCATGATCCCGGCGGTATCGATAATTCGTTCGTCTCAGCACTGGACTTCGAACACTTGCTCGATTGCAATACCGGAGGTATCGAGAGAGTTCGTCCGTCTCAGACGGGCCTCGAACACCTGCTCGTTCCATGATACCGGTAGCGAGAATTCGTTCGTTCAGCCGAGCGCCTCAAGCACATGCTACCGGCAGTTCGTTCGTTCAGGCCCTGGCCTCGAACACGTGCTCGTTCATGATACCGGCGGTATCGAGAGTTCGTTCGTCTCGGGCCGAGGCCTCGACACTTGCTCATCGTTCGTCTCAGGCCCAGGCCTCGAACATCTGCTCGTTCATGAGACCGGCGGTATCGAGAGTTCGTTCGACCCAACGTCCCAGGCCCGGGCCTCGACCACATGCTCGTTCGTGATACCGGCGGTATCGAGAGGCCTTACCTCAGCGCTATCGCCCGGGTGCTCAAACCGCGGAACCCGCCCGGAGCTTGGTCGATCAGCCCCCAGGGCCTGAGCTTTGCCGCGGACAAACGATGCTACGGCGACAGCTCCCCCCAACGTGAGACGCTGCTACCAGTCCACAGATACCACCCGCTCTAGGACCATCCAACAGAAGTAGACTGTCTCCAAATGGAGAATTCCTTCTGAATGCGCCCCGGCTACATCCTGGCCTTGCTCATCCTTCTACTCGGTTGTGGGGGTCCTGTTGCCGAGCTGGCGCAGCCTGTCCAACTCGAGGTATCGGCCTCCAATCCCGTGATCCTGCCGGGCACGCAGACCCGTCTGCAGGCGCGGGCCATCTACGACGACGGTAACTGGCGCGACGTTACAGACCAGGTGGTATGGTCCTCCTCCAGCGGCGCTGCCAGCGTAGCGGCTGGACAGGCCACCGGGCAATTCCCCGGGGAGGCGGAGCTGACGGCCGCTCTGGACGGCCTGAATGGCTCCACGGCCATCCTGGTCACGGACGTGCCGCTGTCGGGCTTGCAGCTCGGGCTACCCGGGCCGGCTCTGCCTGGAGGTGTAACCATTCCTGCCCGGGTCACCGGACACTTGCGCGACGGCACTTCGTTGGACCTGACCTCGCAAGTGGACTGGAGCTCGAGTCACCCCGAACGCGCCGCCGTCAGTCCGGATGGACTTTCTACCTGGGCCCCGGGCGAGGCGGTGATCTCGGCTCGACTCGGAGAGATCAGCACACAGCAGACGGTTTCGGTCACCTCGGCGCAACTCGTCTCGATCCAGGTGACCCCAGACCAACCACAACTGCCCATCGGGCGCCGGCTCTTGCTTCACGCCATCGGGACCTACTCCGACTCGAGCACGATCGACCTCACCGAGCAGGTGACCTGGGCCTCACTCAATCGAAACAGCGCTGTCATCTCCAACCAGGCAGGCCGGCGCGGAACCGTGACCGCTGTGGCTCTCGGCACCTCGACGGTGCGAGCCAGCCTGGGGAGTGTCCAGGGCAGCACCACGCTGACCGTGACCGAGGCCGAGCTGGTGTCGCTTCAAATATCGCCCGCTCTCACCCGCCTGCCCACGGGTTGGGTACGCCAGATGGCCGCCACCGGGCGTTTCAGCGACGGATCCGTGAGGGACGTCAGCCACGAGGTGACCTGGAGCACCGACTACCCGACTCGCCTGGAAGTTGACGCTGGAGGCCGGATCCGCGCCCTCGCCAAAGGGAATGCCAATGTCGTGGTCCGCCAGGGAACAATCGTGCGCAAACTGCGGCTTTCGGTCGACAATGCGCGCCCCGCGCCCTTTCCCGTAGTGCTTCGCAACGCCGTGCAGGCTGCCAGGCGCATCGTCATGGCGGGGAGCATCCGGATCGATGGCGTGCAGGCCGTCAACGATGGAACCCCCGCTCCTGCGAGCCTTTTCGGAGGCGACAGCGTCAGTTGGACGCCACAAGGGGGGACGGCCCTCATGACAGGCCAGGTGCGATCGTCCGGAACGATCGACCTCCAGGGCTACCCGCCTGCGGGGGGGGCGTGGCCCGGGTCTGCCGGCCCGGAGTTCCCAAGCTTTGACATTCCCGCACTGGTCGCCGCCCACAGCACCAGTCCGTTGCTCAGCCTGTCACCTTTCGGGACCGTCACTTTGCCTCCGGGAGACAGTTTCTTCCTCGGGAACCTCACTCACAATGGCGACCTCGTGCTCGAGGGGGCCAGCCTCTACGTCGACGGAGATCTCAGCGTGAACGGCACCGTTTCCGGCCATGGTCAGGTGGTCGTCAGCGGCCAGACCAGCTTCTTCGGGTCTTCCTTCATGAGCACGCGCCAGCCAGGCCTGCTCGTATTGAGCCACGGCCCCATCGTGCTCAAGGGCTACAATGGCACTGCGGCTTTGTCCGCTCTGGCCGTGGAGCCCAATCTTGCCCTGGCTCGCCAGACTCTGCGAGAGCTGCAAATCGCTCTGGCCGACCCGACCACGTTGCTGGGCCCGGGCTCGAGCGTGGACCTGATGGGGGCCACCCTGGGCCAGCCGACGGGCGCCACCTACTCTGGCCGGCCCAACGATCTGCTCGGGCAGCTTCTCAGCGTCGTCTCGGCTCAGCCCGCCGGTCGCTCGCGAGACTTTCTCGTCAAGCGCCTGGGGTTGCGGGATATCTTCAGCCGTTCCCAGCACAAGGCGACCAGCATCGACGCCTTCCTCAGCCAGGGTCAGCAGACCGCCATCGTGGACGCAGTGAACGACAGTATCTACAAGCGCTCCCAGGCTCTGCCTGCCCTGCGGAGCGTGCTGGCCCAGGTCGATCCCGACCGTCCTGGCGCAGCCTGCTTCCAGGGCCTGCTCTACAGTAACCAGGCCATCGCCCTGCTGGATGAAGTGGACGTGGTGGGGGCAGTGGTCGCACGCGACAATGGGATGGGTGTGGTGAGCTGGCTCCCCGATGGCCAGCCCCTTGACCCGGGCGAGGTCTACCTGGGTCCGGGCGCCCGTGTGCTCTTCGTGCGGGACTCTTTTTGGGAAGAGTAGCCGCGATGCCTCAATAATCGTCCTTGCCGGTCAGCTCCATCTCGAAGCTGTCCGCCTCCTGGGCGACCCCTTCGGCAAAGGCCGAGAAGGTCTCCAGGTCGGCGTCGGCCGGAATGCGGGAAACGTAGAGCACCAGCTGCTTGGTGCCCTCGGACTGAGGCAGGATGGCCCAGCTGCCCAGTTTGGTTTGCAGGCTGTCGTCGAGCAAGGCGCGAGCTACCTCGGCAGGGATCTCCCCTTCGTAGATCCCGGCCGCCGACCAGATCTCACGCATCTCCAATTTGCCCACGGTGAAGGTCTTGGAGCGCACGACCAGCAGCTGGGTGCGTTCACCCTCGGTCTGCATGACCAGCTGGTAATCCCCATCCTCGTCGGTCTTGTAGGACCATTCCAGCTTCTTGAGGGGTTCCTCGACCCGCGGGTCAGGCGGAAGACCCTGAGCCAACAACGAGCTGGCCAGGGCCAGGACGAGCAGGGACCGGAGGGTCAGAGCCATCCCATCATGGTGTCGTCGACGCGGGCCTCTTCCAACTTGAGTTGGGAGACCTGAGGCTCGGCCGCCTCCACTGCAGGCTCCACGGCAGCCACTCGCGGAGCGCCCTCGCGAGCCACCAACCCCACATCCTGGAGGCGAGCGATGGATTCACGGAAGGGATGCAGGTGCTCGGACGAGCCGGCCTCGAGCAGGGGCCCGAGCAGGTTGACCATCCCCTCGGCCAGGTAGTTGCGCACCAGGTCGTTGACCACCAGGATCTCGGTGGCAACCACGTTGCCCTTGCCATCGGCTCGAGGGAGCATACGCAGCGAAATGACCGCTCGCAGGGTGGAGGCGAGCAATATCTGGACGGTCTCACGAGCGGCACCCTCGAAGGAGTTCAGGATCCACTCGATGGCCCCCACGGTGGTAGGCGAGGCCAGGCTCGAGAGGACCAGGTGGCCACTCTCGGCGGCGACCAACGAGGCATACATCGTCTCCGCGTCGCGGAGCTCGCTGAGGGCCACCACGTCCGCCTGCTGGCGCAGGGCGTGGTTGAGGGCCTCGGTGAAGCTGTTGGCGTCGGTGCCAACCTCGCGCTGGCTGACCACGCTCTTCTTGTCCTGGTGGTAGTACTCGATGGGATCCTCGATGGTAAAGATCTGGATCCGGCGGGTGGCATTGATGGCATCGACCAGCGAGGCCAGGGTGGTGGTTTTGCCGCTCTGGGGAGGGCCAGCCACCAGGATGAGGCCGTCTCGGTGTCCGGCCAGTTGCTCGAGCAGCACCGGCAGGCCCAGATCGGCCAGGGCGGGCACGCGGGCCGCCAGCGGCTTGAAGACGCCGCAAACGCTGCCACGCTGCAGGTAGGCGTCCAAGCGGAAGCGCACCCCCAGCGCACTGCAGGCCACGGTCACGTCCTTGCGATCAAGCAAGAGCTTGCGATGCTCGGCCGGCATGGCATTTAAGATCAGCGAGCGGCAATCTTCGGGCCGCAGAATGTGATCTCCGATGGGCACCCACTGGCCGTGCAGACGGGCAACCGAAGGCGAGCCGGTCTTCAACAAGAGCTCGCTGGCCTCGTGCTTGAGCACGACGTAAAGCAGGTCGTCGAGCGAAAAATCAAGATCGGGGGGAGGGGCCACCTTGTCGGCGCCGTCAACCGAAGTCGGGGCCGCCGGCGCCGCCGCAGCCGGCTCACTGGCTTTGATCTGGGCGAGCAGGCTGGCCATGGCGGCGAGCTTGCTGTCCAGCTCATCGAGCCTCTCGCGCTCGATCTTCTTGAGCTTGGCCTCCAGGCCATCGAAGCGCTCGACCTCGAGCTCCTTGACGCGGCTCTCGAGCTTCTCGAGCAGATCCAGGTTCTTCAGGCGCGACTCGAGCTCACCGATTCGCTCGAGAACTTCCGCCGAGGGGGCTGCCGCGGCCCCGTTGCTGCCTCGCGACTCGAGCTGAATCAAACGGGGCTCGAGCTGGGCCAGTCGATCCTCGAGCTCGAAGGCAGGATTTCGATCAACCCGCTCTTCCAGCTCAGCCAGCCGGACCAGGACGTTGGGGTCGGTAGCCGAGGGACCGGACTCGCCGCTGCCGGCGGGGCGTGCCTCCACCTCAGCCAGGCGCTCCTCGAGCTTCTTGACCTGGACGAGGGGGTCTTCCTCCTCGGGAACATCCTCCAGGTCGGCCTCGATCGTGGCGACCTGTTTCTTGAGCGTCTTGATCTCTTTCTTGAGCTCGAGCAGCTCTTCCGGGGCGGCTCCTCCTCCGCCACCGCCGCCACCGCCTTCGCGGAGGGCCTGGACCACCATCCACAGGTCATTGACCTGCTCGGAGGTAACCGCGCGGATCTCGGATTTCAGGGCCGCTACCAGCCGCTCGGGAATGCCCTGCAGCGTCTCCAGCCGACTTTCCCTTTCAGGAGGCATGCGAAGCCTGACCTTTCCTTCTGACCTGAGGGCCAGCATACTTTGATCGCCGGGCCTCGGGACTTGACTTCAGAGGGCTTTTCGAAGTGCCCCGGCCTTCTCCCTCCCGCCCCTCAACCCCGCAGGGCAGCCCAGAGAAGTCGAAAGAAATTTCCCCAACCGGGGCGGCCCTGGAGAGCGCAAAAACGTTTGCCAACCTCGAGCAGGTTGCGGTGGTTGGCGAACCAGACCGGCGTGGGCCAGACGCGGAAGGGAGCTTCCACCACCGACTTCTCCACCTCGTCGAGCAGGCGGCAGTTGTGCACGAAGCCTCGCCCGGAAACGATGTCTTCCAGAGGATGGCCCGGGTATGCGCCCCAGCTCAGCTCCATCAAGCCGAAGAGAGCTCCTGTCCAGACGTTGACTCCGACCGAGCCGTAGCGCAGGCGCCCCAGGGCGCGTCGGTAGGCCTGGGGATGGTCCCGCATCGTCTTGGGGTGGATCAAGAGGTTGCACGACAGGGTTCCCCAGACCCTCTCGTTGCAGAAGTCGACCGCTTGCTCGAGGAACGTCTCCGGGTCGCCCGCGTCCAAGGCCACTTCCCCCATGGCCCCGCAAAAGAGCTCCTTCGAGCAGACATACTGAGAAGACTCGGGCGTGATACCGCAGGCCAGCAACCAGGGATTCGCCTCCCCGAAGGCCTCGACCTGAGGGTAGGCGGCACGAAAGTCAGCCATCCGCCCCTCGGCGCCCGGGTAGTAGGGATGCCGGGTCGGGATGCGAGCCAGGTGAGCCTTCAAGCGCCGCAGCAGCTCCTCGCGCAGAGGCCAGCGGCGGGCGGTCACCAAGATCTGGGCGGCCACGCAGTTGAAGCCGGCGTTGTTGACCTTCATCGAGGCCAGGTGGCGAGCCTGATAGGCCAGATCCGACCGACTCCAGGGCCCGGGAACCACGATCACAGGGGTGACGCAGCCGAGCTCCGAGGTCACCGGAACGGTCACCCGGGGATGGCGCGAGGCCTTTCGGCGCTGGCGCTCGTCCGAGTCGCTTCCCCAGACGATGGCGTCGTGAGTGCGATCAGAGCCGGTCAGGTGGATCGCCTCCACAGCCGGATGCTCCACCAGGCGGGCCCCCAGCTCGGGGCCACCGTAGACGACGGCCAGAAAGCCATCCGCGATCAGGCTGGCGAAGGCCCGCTCGAACAGGGGTCCCAGGTAATCATTGACCGGGTTCATTTTGAGCACCACCACCTGGTTGTCCACGAACATCTTGGAGAGAACGTCGGTGGGTCCGATAGAAGAGACGTTGCCGGCGCAGAGGACCAGCCCCAGCTTGACCTGCTCGCCCAGGTGGCCCTGGGAGGGGGAATTCAGCCAGACCTCGCCTCGAAAGCCCATCCAGAGCAGCTTTTCCATGAGCGAGAGGGGCATCACCCGGGCTTTCCAGCGTGCGCCTTCCTGACGGATGGGCGTCGGGGGACGGCCTCCCTGGCTGAGCGCCTCCTCGAGCAGGCTCAAACAGCGCAGGACCAGCGATGGACCGGCGAGCCACTCCTCCCCCGCCAGCTCGGGCCCGAGCTCTTTTGCGCGACAGCCCGCCTCAGCCCATTCGGCCGCCACCTCGAGCACACCCTGACGGCAGGCGCGCAGATAGCCCAGGCGACGGGGAAGATCACAGGCCTCCCAGACCAGGCGGGCACTCTTGAGGCGCTCCATCTTCGCCTCGAGGACGTCGGGATCGGTGGCGGGCAGCGACATTGGCGGAACTCCCACGGCAGAGCTTGGAGTTTGAGACTTCGCCGACCGCCTTGCGGGCCCTCCGGATGTGTCGAATGTCCTATCCCAGCAAGCTCTGGCTTTCCGATTCCTTTCAGGCGGAAACGATAGACTGCCAGCAAGAGGAAGTGGAGTTCATGGCCGAGACAACGAGAAAGACCGAATCCGAAGCGATCGCCAGCAGCATCGCCAACACCAATCTCAGCAAGATCGGGTTTGAAGTGTACCAGCCCAACCGTTCGGGCTCCAGCTTCACCTCCGCCTTCGCAGATGACGATGCCGCCCCCGAAGAGGCCTTCCTGGAGGCCTGGGTCAACGCCGGCACGCCCGACTTCAACGCCAACTCCACCCCCATTCCGCAGGCCGACGAGCTGGCCCGCCGCTACGGATTCAATGCCCCGCTCATCAACGGCAATTTGATGCGCATGCTCTACACCCCCGAGTCCGACAGCTGAGCGGGCCCACCGGGCGATACTCGCCGGGGCGAGGAAGCCCCCGAATCCAGCAGGGCCCGCGTGCCGGGACGAGGAAGCCCAGAGGGCGATGGCAGATCTGCCCCCCGAGATGCTGGGGATCCTGGGTGAGCTGAAGAACGAAGGCAGGGTCGATTCGTCCGGCATCTTCACGCTGGACCTGAGCAAGGCCATCGACAAGCTCTCCGTCTACCAGCTGCCCCAGCAATACTTCTATATCCCCAAGATGGTGCAGGCCGCGGTGGCGGGCGGAGCCTCCTTCGTACAGGCCAGAATCAACGAAACCAGAGTCCTGATCGAGTTCGACGGGCACGCCTACGGCGAGGATGAGCTGCGCAACCTGTTCTCATACCTGTTCAGCGAGAAGGATTCGACCCAGCATCGCCATCGGCGCCACATGGCCACGGCCATCAACACGGCCGTGGCACTGGAAGCGCGGGCAGTGCGCATCGAGTCGGGCCGGGGCGACGCGGTGGTGCGCCAGCGCTGGCTGGCCCACAACCACAACGAGATCCAGAAGGTAGAGAAGCCCTGGCCGGCCTACGAAGTGCGCACTCGCTTCTTGCTCTATCGCAGCCTGGCCGACATGTCCAGCAAGTGGTGGCACACCGCCGGCAAGGTGGACGTGATCGACCTTTTGACCAAGCACCAGCGGGCCATGACCCCCGAGCAACAAGAGCTGCTGGCCCGGGTGCACTACTGCCCCATCCCGGTCTTTCTCAATGGGCGCCGGCTCAACTTCCCCCGCTTTGGCGAGCCGCCTTTCGGAGTTGGCCTCGACCGCCTGCTCAACTCCCGCAATTACACCGGGGGGCGGATCCATAAACAACATCACCTGGTGGAGCGCTACATCAGCCTCAACCAGGCCGGACCTTGCCAGCTGGGAGCCCCGATCAGCACGGCCAGCCATACCGAGACAGTGGTGCTGGAGCCGGGTGAGGCCCCCTGCCCGGCTCTGCTCGCCCTGGAGATGGGCCAGTACCAGCACGAGAAGCTGGCCCGGCTGGTGTTCGTGCTGGACGGCGTGATCGTGGGTCAGAAGGCGGTACGCACCGACACTTACGGGGCCGTGGGAGTGGTGGGAGCGGAGGGCCTGACCTTCGATCTCTCCCAGTTCAGCATCGCTGAGGACGAGCGCTTTCAGGATCGGCTGGCCTGGCTCAAGACCCAGTTTCGCGAGCTCCACGAGCGGCTCAAGAAGAAAGCCGAGAATGGCGAGCTGAGCCAGATTCCCACCGACCTTCTGCAGGCCCGCCTCACCTGGTAGCCAATCTCTCCAGGTGAGCATGTTCCGGGCCCTGAGGCACCGCGACTACCGCCTGTTCTGGATGGGCCAGACCATCTCCCAACTGGGAGGCTGGATGCAGACGGTGGGCCTGGCCTGGCTGGTGCTGGAGCTGACCGACTCGCCTTTCATGCTGGGGCTGATCTTCACGCTGCAGTATGCTCCCCACCTGGTCATGTCGCTGCCCGCGGGCGCCCTGGCCGACCGCTTTCCCAAGCGCAAGCTGGTGCTGGTCACCAACCTGGCTCTGGCGCTAATCTCCTTCACGCTGGCTCTGCTGATACACCTGGATCAGGTGCAATTCTGGCAGGTGGCGCTGCTCACTGGTCTGACCGGCCTGGTCAGCTCTCTGGAGGTCCCTGCTCGCCACTCCTACCAGATCGTGCTGGTGGGACGCCACGACCTGATGAACGCGGTGGCGCTCAATTCGGCCAGCTTCAACCTGGCCCGCATCGCCGGCCCGGCCCTGGCCGGAGTGCTGATCGCCCGCATGGGAGTGGAGCCGACTTTCTTTCTCAACGCGCTCAGCTTCGTGCCCCTGATCTGGGCCCTGCTCCTCATTCGTTCCCCCGGACTGCCCGAGGGACAGCACCAGAGCGTGCTGACCGAGGTCAAGGAGGGCTTGAGCTACGCCTGGAGGACCCCCCAGGTCTCCATCCCCTTGCGATTGATGCTGGTCATCAGCGTCTGCGTCATCAACCACACCGTCCTGGTGCCGCTCTTGGCCCGAGACGTGCTGCAGGGCGGCCCGGAAGCGGTGGGCTGGCTGTTCGCCGCGCTGGGCGTGGGGGCCCTGGCGGGCGGACTGCTGGTGGCGGCGGAAGTGCGCCAGCGGCCGGCCATCCTGTCCCTGGCCCTGACCGCGGTGCTGCTCTCGGTTCTCTATGCGGCCGTCGCCCCGGTGCACACGCTGGCGCCAGCCATGGCTCTGCTGTTCTTGCTAGGCTTCGTGCAGATCCGATTTACGGTGGGCTGCAACAGCATCCTGCAGGTGGTGACACCCGACCCCCTGCGGGGGCGGGTGTTGAGCCTCTACTCACTGGTATTCCTCGGATCCACGCCTGTCGGCTCGCTGCTGAGCGGGCTGGTGGCCCAGACCTGGGGGGTGGCCGCGGCCTACGCCCTGGGTGGCCTGGTGGCGGTGATGGCGGTGCTGGCCCTGAGCCCGGCCCTGCAGACCCTGGGACGGGTGCGCCGTCGACGCCGGTCCTTGCGGGTTGCCCTGCGGGGCTAAGCGAGAGGTCCCTATCGTTTTTTTCACCAACCTGCTAGGCAAGCAACCCCGCTCCCCTCAGCTTGAGTCGCCAGTTGGCCGAGCGCAGGCAGTCGCGCAGGGGCTCGTCCACCCGCCAGAACCGGTCGGCCCCGGAAAGCACCTGCTGGAGCACATCGGCCGTCCAGCACGGATCTCCCAGGCAAGAAAGCTCCTCCACCGCCAGGGCTGCGCTCTCCGAGCGCAGCAGCAGAACCACCCGGCGCCTTCTGGCCTGGCGCAGGACGGCCAGAGCCAGCTCGCCGCTCAGAGTTGCATCCACCACCAGCGCGTCGGCCTCCAGGTCCTCGGCGGTGGGCTCGAGGTGTTCGGCGGGGGCGGTGAGGTAGTTCGCGGTGGTATCGGGAGCACGCTCGGCACAGAGCACAATGACGCCCTCGAGACGTTCCAGGAAGTCTGCCGTGAGGCGTGAGCGCAGCCGGAAGTCGGGACAGGCGACCAGGGTCAGGCCGGCACCGGTGAGATCTCCCGGGGCGCTCAGGCGGGGGGAAAGCTCGCCCTCCAGGGTCAGAACCATCATCCCCGGACGGTAGGTCAGGCCGCAGCCGAACTCCCTCCCGTCGTGAACCAGCTCGATGCGGCCCCGGGAGGGTTGGTCGAGCTCTGGCTTCAGGCCGGCCAGCGTCAGCAGGCGACACAGGATGGGCGCCCGCACGTGAGCGGGGGGGCTCATCACGACCTGCAGCTTGCCGCCGATCCGGTATTCCACCGTATCGGTCAGTCGGATGGAGGTGGCCCCGTCGTTGATTGCCCTCGATACGATGAGGTTGACCACCCGCACGATAGGCGCCTCGTCCACCAGGTCCTTGAGCTTGTCCAGGGCGACCTCCTCGTCCATCGGGCCGAAGTCCTGGGCCGAGATGTCTTTGACGGTCTGCTCCACCTCCAGCGGCTGGGCGAAGTGGGAGGTCGCCAGTTCGACCTTCTCGCTCTGGTCTACCAGCACGAAGGCCGTGAAGGCGGTGAGCAACTTGAAGCGCACGGCCATGTCCACGATCTCGCGAGCCGAGCCGTGGCCCAGGCGGAGGCGATCCTCCAGGGCCCGCACCCGCTCGCGAGCCCACAACAGAGGCAGCCCCGATCCTCCCAGCGGGGTGGGTTGCAGCAGGACGCGATACTCTTCGCCGGAATGAGCCCAGCGACCCAGCACCTCGATCGGGCCCTGCCCCATGCAGCGACCGGACAGCAGCGTGGGCCGGGCCGCGAACAGGTCCCCCGGGCGGCCGGGGGCGAGGCTCTCAGGCAGGTAGTTGAGTCCCCGGTCGACCAGACGCAGGTCGGTCACGACGGCTCGCGACGTCTCCTGCTCCAGGCGACCCAGCGCCCTCGGAAGCTCGTGGCCGTCGGCCAGCAGCTCGCAGGTGGCCCGGGAGATCTGGGCCAGCTCGCGCAGGAAGGCGTCGTTGACGGACGAGCCAAGCCCCAGTGTGAAGATGCGGCAGGGAAGCTCCTGGCGGCGAAGCCAGGCGTAGATCTGGGGCTCGTTGCCCACCATCCCGTCGGTGAGCAGCACCGCGCAAAGCAGCCGGCCTGGCTCCGGTTTGTATTGACGGAGCAGCCGCTCCAGTGCGGACAGGATCTCGGTTCCCCCGTCCGAGCGCACCGAGTCGAGCCAGCGAAAGGCGGCCTCGCGCTGATCCATCCCCCAGAAACGGTCGCCGCCGAAGGTCTCGAGCCGGTCGTTGAAAGCCAGGATGGCAAACCGCTCATCGGCCTGAAGCTGGCCCAGAAATCCTCGCACGGCCTGGCAGGCGGTCTGCATGGTGTGGGTGCCCATGCTGCCCGAGCGGTCGACCAGGAACACCACGTCGCGCGGCAGTCCGTGGGCCGGGAAGTGAGCGGGCGGAGCCAGGCTGAGCAGAAAGTGCTCACCTTCGGTGTAGAGGGCTGCCACCGGCTCCTGGCTCTCGAGCTGAAAGCGCAGCACGAAGTCGCGGTTGAGCAGCTCTCTTTGGCGGGACAGCTGCACCACCGTGCAATCCTCGGTGAAGTGGGTGGCGATGCAGTGCTGGCTGGAGAGGATGCGATCGGCCCGGCCCTGCAGCACGACCTGAATCTCGAGGCGGGTGTCGGCATGCACCCCGGCCGGCAGGCGCGGGGCCACAGTCGCTCCGTTATCGGCATAGCGTGGCGCCACCACCAGGGGGAAGCGAAACACCGTCTCGGTCTGGTGCTGTTCGAGCCACTCGGCGTAGTCCAGGCGCACCTCCACCCGCTCGCCGGCTTGCAGGTTGCCAACCCGGGCGATCAGGACGTTGTCGCTGTTGAGCTCGAGCAGGGCGGCCCGATGACCGGCCTGCAGGCCCTGCACGAACTGTTGACGGGCCCGGGCGCGCTCTTTGACGTGGCCGGTCAGCACCCGCTCCCCGACGCGCATCTCGAAGCCGTGCACCGCCGCTCGGGCGGGCACGGGGAAGAGGTAGGAGACGTCCATCGCCTCGTCGGACGGGTTCTCGAACACCATCTCCAGCTCGACCCTGGCCAACGGCCCGGCGATGCGGGCCCGGGCGCTCAGAGCGCGCAGGGGCAGCTCCTGGCCCAGGACCTCGGCACCCAATCCCAGGCAACGGGCCACGAAGGATGGGGAAACCGGCACCGGGTCGATGTCCCAGCCAGTGATCAGGCGGATGTCGTCGATGGCGATCAGGTTGCCAGGATCGACCATCCCCAGCCGCAGGCAGTTCCCCTCCAGGCCGAGCGGCACCAGTTGGTAGCGGTGCATCAAGTGCTCAGGAAGCTCGCGCATCAGCTCGGTGACGGGCGGTCCCTCGGGGCTCGAGGCGCTCACTCCCATCAGAAAGCCGGGCACTGGCACCGGGCCCGTCCAGGGCTCCTCGAAAAGTGGCAGGAACTCGTCTGACATGGCGACTTCTCCCCTCAGGTCCGGTTCGGGCAAAAGAGCCGGCTCCCGGGCGCGGGAGCCTGGAGTCGGGCCGAAGACACCTGGGAGCAGCCTGCCGTTCGGTTCCGCCGGGACAGGCCGTATGCCAGGGATTCGCCCTCCCCCCCGCGCCCGGGGCTGACTCGAGCTTTCAAGCCGAGCGGTAGCGCTGCTCGCGCCAGCGCTTGAAATCTTGCAGGTCAAGCGCGATGGCGCGGCAGACGTGGCCGAACACGTCCTCGAGGCTGTCTCTCCCGCGCAGGAGGTCTCCGAGGTGGGTGGAGGCAGTGGTATAGTTCAGGGCGCTCAGAGCCAGGGTGACCGAGCCGTAGGCCGGCCCGCGGCACTCGCCGGTATAGTAGGCCCAGACGAGGGCGGGGAGGGAGGTGACGTCCTCGGCCAGGGGCTCGAGCCGGCCGCCTGGCTCGACCGTGCGCTCGAGCAGCGTGCGCGCCTGGTGCAGCTGGCGCAACAGGGCATCGCGGTCTTTCAGCAGGCGCGGGGCCAGCTTCACTGCGGTCTTCCAGGTGTGGCTCTTGGGTTCCGGCATTCTCTCGACCTCCCCGACCGTCTTCGCTTGTCAGCTTACCAGGGTCAGGGCCGGGAGACCGAGGGGGAAATCCCTCAGGGGGGGGTAGGGTAAACCCTACGCCGCTGGGTTAGAGGGGGAACTCGAACACGAAGGTGGAGCCCTGCGGGCGGGCGCTCTCGTAGAACAGGCGGCCTCCGTGGGCTTGAGCTACCAGCCGGCAGAAGTAGAGCCCCAGACCCAGTTGCTGGCGGCCGCCGCCGGCCACCACCGAGAACTTCTCGAACAGGCGTCCCACCTGATCTTCGGGGATACCGGGGCCCTGGTCGCGCACTTCGAGGCGGGCCAGGTGGCCGCCGTAGCGCACCTCGACCTCCACCCGGTCCCCGCCGTACTTGCGGGCGTTGCTGAGCAGGTTCTCCAGCGCCCGGCCGAGCAGGCGGGTATCCCACTGACCAGGGGGCTCCTTGTCGGGCAGGTCGAGCAGCAGCCGGCCCTCGGGGAAGTGAGGGGCCATCCAGGGCGACTCCACCAGGTCGCGCACCAGCTTGCCCAGCGTGGTCTCCTCGAGCTGCAGGGCCAGCTGGCCGTGCTCCATGCAAGCGGTGGTCAACAGCTCGTCCACCAGGCTGTCTACCCGGTGCAGCTGGCCGGCCAGCACCTCCAGGTCCTCGGGGCGAAAATCGCGCTGCAACAGCTCGAGATACATCCGCATGGTAGCCACCGGGGTGCGCAGGTCGTGCACCAGCAGGCGGGTCAGCTCCTCGCGCCGCTCGATCTCGGCCGCCAGCTCGTCTTGCTGGCTTTTGATGCGCAGCATGGAACGGGCCCGGGCCCGCAGCTCGGCGCCCGCCACAGGCTTGTTGACGAACTCGTCGGCTCCCGAGTCGAGGCCCTTGACCAGGTCCTCGCGCCGGTTCAGGGCCGTGACCAGGATGACCGGGATGCGCTTGAGCCGGGCATCGGCCTTGAACTTGCGACACAGCTCAAAACCAGTGGTACCGGGCATACAGACGTCCATCAGCACCAGGTCGGGGATCAGCTCCAGGGCACGCTCCAGGCCCCGAACGGGGCCGTCGGCCTGCTCGATGCGGTATCCCTCGCGCATCAACTGCATCTGCAGGGTCTCGCGCGAGGCCCGCTCGTCGTCGATGATCAGCACCGTGGGCCGGCCCATTGCGGGGAGCTTCCTGTCGGCTCGCGAAGACCCTCCCCGTGGATCTTGAGCGCCAACTCGAGCAGTTGACCCGCGACCTGCAATCGCTTCAGGAAGAGCAGCGGCGCGATCGCGAGGAGCTGACCCGAGCCCTGCAGGCCCAGAGCGAGTTTCTGGCCAGCACCACCCACGAGCTGCGAAGCCCGCTGCATACCGTGCTGGGCATGTCCGAGGCCCTGCTGGAAGAGACGCTGGGTCCGCTCAACGAGAGCCAGCGCTCCTCGCTGGAAACCATCTATCAGAGCGGACGCCACCTGCTGGGGTTGATCGACGACCTGCTGGACCTGTCGCGCCTGGAGGCGGGCAAGCTGCGCCTGGAGTGCCGCCATCTGAACGTGGCCGATCTGTGCCGAGGGACGCTGGATCTCGTGGACAGCGGCTCGGTGACTCTGGATGTGGAGGAGTCGCTCGAGGTCTGGGCCGACGAGGGGCGGCTGAAGCAGATCCTGGTCAACCTGCTCAGCAACGCCCTCAAGGCCAGCGGGGCAGCCCACCTGACGGTGGCCCACGACCGGGAGCGCGAGGCGGTGCGCTTCACCGTGTCCGACCAGGGTCCGGGTATCGCCCGTGAGGACTTCTCGCGTCTGTTCGTGCCCTTCGGACAGCTCGACCAGAGCCAGCCGGGCACGGGTCTGGGGCTGATGATGGTGCAACGGCTGGCCGAGCTCTCGGGCGGCAGCGTGACGGTGGAGAGCCAGCCCGGCCAGGGCAGCCGCTTCAGCGTGGCCCTGCCGCTCTCGCCCCGGGCCACCGCAGTGGAGCCGAGCGCTCCTGAGGGTGGCCCGCGGGTACTGGTGATCGACGACAATCCGGTCGATCGGGTCTTCTTCACCGGCCTCTTGCGTCGAGCCGGCTACCGGGTGGAGCAGGCCGAGGACGCCATCGTGGGGCTGGAGATGGCCCGCTCGAGAGTGCCGCAGGTGCTGCTGGTGGATCTTCGCATGCCGCGCCTGGGCGGGCTGGACGCTATCCGGCTGCTGCGGGCCGACCCACGCATGGCCCGCAGCCGCATTCTGGCCGTTTCGGGATTGACCGTGCCGGGCACCCGCGAGGCATGCCTTGCGGCCGGGGCCCACGCTTACCTGGAGAAGCCGGTCAATCCGGAGGAGCTGCTCGAGCTGGTTCAAGCCAGCAGCTGGTAGCGCCGGGCCGCCTCCAGGGCCTCGGCCAGGTTGCGCACTCCCAGACGAGCGAAGATCTCGCTGCGGTGCTTCTCCACCGTCTTGACGCTGAGGGCCAGCTGGTCGGCGATCTCTTTGGTGCGCAGCCCCCTGGCGGCCATCAGGAGGATCTCGAGCTGACGGGCCGAGAGCTCGGGCGGCTCGGCGCCGCGCAGCGACTCGGCCAGGGCCATGGCGGCGTGGGAGTCGTAGTAGTTTCCGCCCGTGCCCACCTGGCGCAGGGCCCGCACGATCTCCTGGGCAGGCGCGGTCTTGCTCAGGTAGCCGCGCACCCCGGCCCGCACCAGCAGCTGCACTTCGCGGGCTCGCACCAGGCTCGAGACGATCACCACCCCCTGGTCGGGACGGGCGGCCAGCAGCCGGACGGCCGTTTCCAGCCCCCCGATTCCGGGGAGGTGCAGGTCGAGCGTCACCAGGGTGGGCTCGAGCTGCCTGACCAGCTCCAGAGCCTCTTCGCCGGTGCCGGCCTGACCGACCACGCTCAGATCAGGCTCGCTGTCGAGCAACCGGGTCAAACCCTGCCGCAGCACCTCATGATCGTCTACCAGCAGTACGCTGATCATCCCGGGGATATAGGTCAGGTGCTGGGAATTCTCCTCTGATCCAGGCGCGGGGGGATCCGAGTTTAGCTGGCGCTACGCCGTCGGGCACCTCTCCTTGGACAAGATGACACTGTCGTCGCCCGGCTTTCCCTTGGCGTCCTTGTCGCTGAAGAACATGATATGGGCTTGCTGCACCGACTCCATCGCCCCGCCGATGACGAAGCCGGACAGCCCGCCGTCGGAATACATGAAGCCGCGCAGGCCCTCCTTGATGAAGGCCGCGGGCACCGCGCCCATGGCGTTGCGGTACTTCTCGTCGATGGGACCGCGGGCCAGGCCCGTGCGCATTCCGACCCACTCCATGCCCTTGCCCGAGTCCTCGGCCAGGTTGCGGAAGAACTGGGAGAACCGCGGTCCGAAGAACGGTCCCACGGCGCCCGCGAGGCCTGCGCCCAGGGCGGCCATGGGGACGGTGGTGGGAGCAAAGCCGATGGCGGCCAGACCGGCTCCCGTAGCCGCGCCCACGCCGGCGCCGATGAGAGCGCGCTGCCAGCCCTTCTCGTAGCGAGCTCCTGCGGCGGCGCCGATGCCTCCGGCCACTTTGGCCGGGCCATCGATGAAGAAGGCGGAGATCATAGTGGCGTTGCCACCGGCGTCGCGGATCTCCGAGCGACCGTCCGAGCGGATGGTCTGGAAGCCGCCCAGCAAGCCGCCCAGCACGCCGGCATTGACCAGCGGCTGGCCGCTCATGGCGCCCACAGCGGTTCCCAGCGCGGCTCCCACGGCGGTGCCGCAGATGACGCCCAGCACCTGGCTGCCGGTCTTGTTCTGCACGAACGAGCCGGTCAGGGCCGAGCCCGCCCCGGCCACCACGCCGGCCGGACCCATTAAATAGAAACCTTCCGTGCCTCCCTGGAAGAAGGCCTGAAAGTAGTTGGCCGACTTGAAGTTGCCGGCGGTCGACTCCCGCGCCGAGGTATAGTCGTCCATCCAGGCGACAGCTTTCTCGACGGGATTCTTTGGAGGCTCGGGGCAGGGGGCAGTAAGCGAGGAGGTCACGGTAGGCGTGATCAGCATGGCTTCATTGTAACAATGCTGATCCGTCAGAGGATAAGTAAATTGTTAATGCCTGGCCAGGCGGTCAAGGTTTTCTCAAGGTTGCCCTCTGAAGGCTTCCCAGGGGGAAGGCCTTGACTCCGTGGGCCGACTCGCGAACCGGTTCCTTGCCGAAGGACTGCATTTCCAGCTTGAGCTCGTCACCCTCGAGCTCATAGCGAGCGGTGATCCGGTTGCGGCCCACCTCGAACTGGCTCGTCAGCACTCCGTCCTGGTAGTAAGAGTCGATCAGAATGCCGTTCTTCTCGTCCACCAGGTAGTGGCCCCGGGACGGATCCACCGGCACGAGCTCGTAGGGACGCTCGGGCTGCCCCTGGTAGCGCAACGACCAGCTGTACTTGCCCTGCTCGCGGGGTTGGATGTCGAGCTCCACGCCCACCTTGTCGGTGCCTGGAACGCCGGTGACGCTCATCTCTCCCACCCAGCGCCCGACCCAACCTTGCGGGAAGGGGCTGGCTACCGCTTTGAGGAGCTGAGCCCGCGTGGGGGGAACGAACTCCGGCGCCGAAGAGGGGACGAACCGGTCGGGGGAACGCTCGGGGGACGCCTGAAGGGGCAGGCGCGCGAGCGAGGGAGCCGAACTGACCAGGCCGATCATCACGGATCGATTCTGGAGGAAGGGCCTCAAAGCGACCTGAAAGATGACCTTAGGTGAACGGATTCGGCAAGCCCGCGAGGAGCACGGCTATCGACACCAGGACCTGGCGGTGGCGCTCTTGACCACGCCGGCCACGGTGGCTCGCATGGAGCAAGACCAGGAGGCCGAGATCCCGGTGGTGGCCATCGAGGTGCTGGCCCACCTGACGGGCTACGGCAGCTCGGGCGACTTTCTGGCCAAGTGCGAGAACTATGCCGTCGATCTCGAGCGCAACATGCTGCTGGTGGGCGAGCCTTGAAGAACCTGGAGCTGGGCGAGATCCGCGAGATCTTCCTGTCGCACCGCAAGTGGCTCGAGAGCGAGGGGGCCGAGGGGCGCAAGGCCGAGCTGGAGCCCTTCCATCTGTATGGCCCTCCCTTGCGCGGTTTCGATTTCAGCCAGGCTCGCATGGCCGGATGCCAGATGCCTCTGGCCGACCTGCGCTACGCCCTGATGGTGGGCACCGACCTGGAGAGGGCCGTGCTGCCGGGCCTGGAGGGCTACCAGATCGGGCTGACCTCGGCCAACCTGCGGGGGGCCAACCTGCGGGGCGCCTTTCTACTGGAGGGGATCGGTCTGGGGACGAACTTCGAGCGGGCCGACCTGCGCGAGGCCACCCTGACCCGGGCCGACCTGCGGCGGGCCAACTTCAGCCGGGCCGACCTGCGCGAAGCCAACCTGACCGAGGCCCAGTGCCAGGACGCGCGCTTTGACCGGGCCGACATGACCGAGGCCAACCTGCTCGAGTGCGACCTGCGCGGGGCCAGCCTGGAGGGGGCGATCCTGGCCCGGGCCCAGCTGGCGCGAACCAATCTTTCGGGGGCCAACCTGCGCGGGGCTGACCTGCGCCAGGCCCAGATCGGCAACGCCCAGCTGGTGGGGGCCGACCTGCGAGGGGCTCGGCTGGAGGGGGCGATCTACGAGCGCAAAGCGTTACTGGCGGCGCAGCTCGATGAGCCGCTCCGCAAAAGTCTGGAGGGGCGGCCTCAGCGGTCGGAGTTTTGAGCCAGCAGCTCGGGCGTCCGCTCCCACCCGGGGCACCAGCATCCGTTTGTCCCCGGCGGGAACGAACCCGCGTTCGGGCTCGGGTTGGTGCGAACGGCCAGGGAACGGCCGCCCCGCGGGGAAGAATTCAGCACCGGTGAACACCAAGACCCTGCTCCAGCCGATCATGATCGGCGACGTTAAGATCGATCCCCCGCTCTTTCTGGCCCCTATGGCCGGGCAGACCAACCATCCCTTTCGGCGCCTGGTGCGCGAGCTGGGCGGGGTGGGGCTGGTGTGCACCGAGCTGATCTCCAGCATGGCGATCCACTACAAGAGCAAGCGCACCTTCACCATGTTCGACTGGCACGACAACGAGCGTCCGGTTGCCGTGCAGCTCTTTGGGGGCGACCCGGCGGTGATGGCCGAGGCGGCCCGCATCGTGGAAGAGCGGGGCGCTGACATCGTGGACATCAACATGGGCTGCTGGGTTCCCAAGGTGGCCAAAGGGGGGGCGGGAGCCATCTTGCTCCGGGACGTATGCACCGCGGCCAGCGTGGTGGAGGCGGTGGTGAAGGCGGTCAAGATCCCCGTCACGGTCAAGATCCGCACCGGTTGGACCCCGGAGGAGATCACCGCCGTGCCCTTCGCGCGCGCCGCCGCCGGGTGCGGGGTGAAGGCCATCGCGGTGCACGGACGCACCGCCAGCCAGGGCTTTTCGGGCCTGCCTGACTGGTCCATCATCGGCCAGGTCAAGGAGGCGGTGGGCGACCTGCCGGTCATCGGAAACGGCGACGTGACCAGCGCCGCCCTCACCGTGCAGATGCTGGAGGAGACGGGTTGCGACGGGGTGATGATCGGGCGAGCGGCGCTGGGAAATCCGTGGATCTTCCGCGACATCATGCTCGAGCTGACCACCGGCCAGGCTCCCCCGCCCCCCTCCCCCGGCGAGCGAGCCCGGGCCGCCCTGCGCCACGCCCGGCTGGCCTTGGAGACGCTCGATCTGCCGCCGGGGCAGATCGTACGCGAGCTGCGCGGGCAGTTGACCAAGTATCACCTGGGCACGCGGGGAGCGGCCAAGATTCGCGAGGGGATGTTTCGCGCCAACACGCTGGCGGATATCGAGGCGTTGCTGGCGCCGATCGCCTCGCAACCGTGATCAGCGAATTCTCGGATTGATCCGACGGGCGGTCGCTGCTATAGTGTCCGTGATCCGATGGATGTTGGCAGCTACCAGGTCGAATTCCTTTCCGATGGAGACTTTGCGCTCGATGGCGGGGCCATGTTCGGCGTGGTTCCTTATCCTTTGTGGAGCAAGAGCCATCCGCCCGATGAACGATTCCGCATTGCCGTCACGGCGCGCTGTCTTTTGCTGCGCGGACACGGGCGCACCATCGTGGTGGACAGTGGGAACGGCGACAAGCTGAGCGCCAAGCAGCAGGAGATCTACAAGATCGAGCCCAAGAGCGGGCGGCTGCTGGCTTCGCTGGCCCGCTTCGGCCTCACGGGTGAGGACGTGACCGATGTGCTGCTCACCCACCTCCACTTTGACCACGCTGGCGGCCTGACGAGGCCGGGCGATCTCCAGCTGACCTTTCCAAGAGCCCGCCACTACGTGCAGAAGGAGCACTATGCCTGGGCCTGTCACCCCTCCTTGAAGGACCGGGCCAGCTTCATGCCCGAGAACTATGAGCCGGTGCGCGAGGCGGGGCTGCTCGAATTGCTCGACGGGCCCGAGAAGCTCTTTGCGGATCTCGAGCTGGTGCTCTTCCACGGCCATACCCGAGCCCTGCAGGCTGTACTGGTGCACGGCGATCCGCCCCTGTTCTACCCCAGCGACCTGATGCCCACCTCGGGACACGTGCGGCTCGCCTTCAACATGGGCTACGACAACTTTCCCCTGACCACCATCGAGGAGAAGCAGACCTGGCTGCCCCGGGCCGCTCGCGAGAGGTGGCGGGTGGTCTTCGAGCACGACGCTCATGTCGAGTGGGCCCACCTCGAGGAGAAGAACGGCGACTTCGCGCTGGCCGCCCCCGTGGAGGTAACCCGGTGATCCGCAAGGTCTATCGCTTTCTGGCTTCGATCAAGCTGGCCGTGGTGCTGCTTTTGGCCCTGGCCGTCATCCTGGGCACGGCCACCTTCTACGAGTCGCTCTACGACACCAAGACAGCTCAGTATCTGGTCTATGGCAGCCCCTGGTTCGCGCTGTTCCTGGCCACGCTCTTCATCAACGTGCTGTGCGCCACCACCATCCGCTATCCGTGGAAGGGCTACCAGACGGGGTTCGTGATCACCCATGTGGGCATTTTGACCATTCTGGTGGGATCCATGGTCACCATGGTCTACGGAATCGACGGCCAGATGGCCATCGAGGAAGGCGCCTCCTCTGAGCGGGTGACCCTGGATGCCCCGGTGCTGCTGTTCGGAACCGAGTCGAGCTCGCTCAAGGAGATTCCGGCCGAGTTTCGTTGGAGCCCGCCCCGGGAGGACCGCCCCTATCGCTACGAGCTGGGCAACGGCATCACGGCCGTAGTGGACGGCTACTACCATCACAGCCTGGCTGAGCCGGTCTACCGGGCCGCCCCCGGGGGCGAGCCGGCGGTCAAGATCGAGTTCACCAGCTCGCGTTTCGGCGCGCTGGATAACTGGCTGACCCCCTCGATGGGAGTGGTGACGCTGGGACCGGCCTCGGCCCGTTTGCAGACCCTGGCCGAGGGGGAGCCGCCCCCTGCCGCCACCCCCGACCAGGGCGAGTTCGGCGACCTGCAAATCCTGGTCGACGAGCAGCCCTTCCTGCTGCCGGTCAAGCCGCTCTTGAAGAGCTCGCGCCGTCTCCAGGGCACGCCCTACTCCGTGCGGGTCATCCGCTACCTGCCGATGGCCGTGGTGCGGGACAACAAGCTGGTCAACGGCGGCGAGCAGCCGCGCAACCCCTGCGTCGAGCTGGAGATCAGCAATGCCAAAGGGGAGAAAGAACGGTTCTACCTCTTCTCCAACCTGCCCAACCTGAACACCAAGTTCCAGCAGACCGGCCCCGACTTCCGGGTGCGAGCGCTTTACAACTTCAGCCCCGAGCACGAGATGGCCGAGGACGGCCACGCCCACCAGCAAAAGGCTCCCAAGCGCCACCTCGACCTCTACCTCACGCCCGCGGGCAAGCTTTTCTACCAGCTCGAGAACGGCAAACGGGGCGAGTTCGTGCCCGGGCAGCCGGTCAGCCCGGGCTGGATGGACATCAAGCTTACCCTGCGCGAGGTGCTGCCTTCCTCGAGCAAGGAGACGGTCTACCGCGAGTTCAAGCTGCCCAAGGACCAGAAGGACGGGCCTCCCCCGGCCATCCGGGTGAAGCTCGAGGGCTCGCAGAAAACCGACCCGTTCTGGCTGCAGTACGGCGAAGTGCGCGAGATCAAAGATGCGAGCGGAAAGCCGGCCTGGTTCGGTTATGCCTTCAAGACGGTGCCGGTGGGCGTAAAGCTCGAGCTGCTCGATTTCGAGATCGGTTACGATCCCGGCACCACCAATCCGGCCAGCTATAAAAGCAAAGTGCGGGTGGACGGCAAAGAGCACACCATCCAGATGAACGAGCCCCTGCACCGCAACAACTTTACCTTCTTCCAATCCTCTTATCAGGAGAACCCCGGTGGTCCCTGGATCTCGGTTTTCTCGGTGGCCTACGATCCGGGCATCTTCCTCAAATACCTCGGCTCGATCATGTTGGTAGGGGGCATCTTTACGATGTTCTACCTCAAGCCCTACATGCAGGGAAAACGCAAGTACCAGGCCCGCCAGGCGGCAAAGGAGTCCTCGTGAACAGATTGCTCATCCTCATCGTGCTGCTGCTGGTGGCCATCCCCGCCCGGGCGGACGACTTCTCCGAGCTGCGTCGCCTGCCGGTGCAAGATGGCGGGCGCCTCAAGCCGCTGGACACCCTGGCGGCCGAAAGCGTGCGCTTCATCACCGGCAAGGCTCGCTTCCAGAACGAAGACCCGATGTGGACCTCCCTGCGCTGGATGGCCAAGCCCGAGGCCGCCCTGGACGAGCAGTGCATCGAGTTTCGCAACCTGGAGCTGAAGAAGAAGCTGGGCCTGGATCCGGAGCGGCGCTGGTATTCCTTCAAGGAGCTCTCTGAGAACGCCGAGGTTCGCTCGCGCCAGACCGCGGTGCACAACAAGATGCGCAGCAAGGAAGAGCTCACTCCCGAGGACAAGGAATTCAACCAGCTGCTGGCCCGCATGCAGACCCTGCTGGCCATCCTGGATGGCACCCTGTGGAAAGTCGTGCCCAACTCGGTGGACCTGACCGGCCAGTGGACCAGCCTGGCCGAGCTGCGCGACATGGACGGGCCGGCCCGCGAGGCGATGGGCAAGCTCTTGGAAGCGGCCGCCACCGGCGACCCCTCCAAGGCCGCCCAGGCCAGCCCCCCGGTGTGCCAGGCGCTGGCCACCATGGGCCCCCTCCCCGCTCCCGGTACCATGGAGCGGGAAGTCCACTACAACAATTTTCACGCCTTCCGCAAGGCATGGGCGCTGTACGTTCTGGGCTTCTTTCTGATCCTGTTCGCCCCCTCGGCCCAGTCCAAGCTCTACTGGCTCGGCATGGCCTCGGCCGGAGCCGGCTTTGCCCTGCACTGCTACGGGTTCTTGCTGCGCTGCCTGATCGCCGGCCGCCCGCCGGTGACCAACATGTACGAGTCGGTGATCTGGGTGGCCTTCGGAGCCGTGCTCTTCGCCTTGATCTTCGAGACCATCTATCGCAACCGGTTCTACCTGCTGGCCGCCCTGGCGGGCGCGAGCGTGGCCCTGATCCTGGCTGACAACCTGCCGGCCGTGCTCGACCCCACCATCAAGCCCCTCACTCCGGTGCTGCGCAACAATTTCTGGCTGACCGTGCACGTGCTGACCATCACCCTCAGCTACGCCGCCTTCCTGCTGGCGTTGGGGCTGGGCCACATGGTGGTGTGGTGCTACGCCTTCGCCCAGGATCGCAAGGAGCGCCTGAAAGCTCTCAACCTTGCCCTCTACAAGGCCATCCAGGTGGGCGTGCTGCTGCTGGCCGCGGGCACCATCCTGGGCGGCGTGTGGGCCAACTACTCCTGGGGCCGCTTCTGGGGCTGGGATCCCAAGGAGGTGTGGGCCCTGATCGCGCTGCTGGGCTACCTGGCCCTGCTGCACGGGCGCTACGCCGGCTGGCTGCGCCACTACGGACTGGCGGCCGGCTCCATCGTGGCATTCCAGGGCGTGCTGATGGCCTGGTACGGAGTCAACTTCGTGCTCGGAGCCGGGCTGCACAGCTACGGATTCGGCAACGGCGGGGTGGAGTACGTGGGCGCCTTCTGCCTGGCCGAGCTCTTCTTCGTGGCCGTCATGACCTGGCGTTACAAGATGGCCACGCGCGCCAGCCGGGTCGATCCCCCCGACCCCGCTCTGTGAGGTGCAGCCGATTTCACCGTGAGCGGGGCTCGCTCTTGCCGGGTTCCGCGCCGGAGTGCCGACGCTGGTTGGTCATCTCGCATCCGCGTCCCTGGCCGGCCAAGATCGAGAAGCTCGCTCAGGTATCGACGCTGGGGCCGGAAATCAAGCGACTGGGCGCCAAGCTGCTTTTCGCGCACACTCGCGAGCAGGGGGCCCGGGCTATCGAATGGCGCGAGGGCGCCGTGCGGGGTGGACGATTCGCGACCGCCGAGGAGGCGCTCTTGTTCCTGGAGGGCTCCGCGCCCGGTCGCCAGGAGGAGCTTTTCCTGGTCTGCACCCACGGCAGCCGGGATGCCTGTTGCGGCCAGCTCGGCCCCCCGGTGGCCCGGGCGCTGGAGATGCTCGGTGCCCCGGTGCTCGAGTGCAGTCACCCCGGAGGGCACCGCTTTGCGCCCACCACGCTGACCTTTCCCGAGTTCGGCTGTTATGGCAACCTGATTCCCGATGACGTTCCGGCCTTCCTCGAGCGCCAGCGCGAGGGGATGTTCCAGCCCGCCCATTACCGGGGCGCGTTGTACCTCGACAAGCTCTGTCAGGTGGCCGAAGCGGCCGTCTGGCAGGAAACCGGCTCCCGTCCCCGCGTGTCGGGTCGCGCTGGTCTGCGGGTCGAGCTCGAAGGCGTGATCGTCCAGCTTGATCCGATCGAATTCCAGGGCATTCCCAGCTGCGGAGACGAGCCCGAAACGATGGTCGAGCACCGCGTGGCGGGCATCTTCCCCGGCGTGCTACAATGACGCCATGAACAACGTCGGCGGCAACTTCGGTCCCCAACCGCACCAGTTCTTGAACAACGCCCAGCAGGTGGGCATGGGGGCCTTCGTCAACACCAAAGCCCTCAAGGCTCCCAGCCAGGAGAACGAGGCTGCCGCCTTACGCCACAACGAGTCGGCTCAGCTGTCCATGGCCGCCCAGGAGCAGATGGAGCAGCAGCAGGAGGCTCAACAGCACGCCGAGCAGCAGCACGAGAAGAAGGCCGACGACAAGCTGCAGAACGCCCGCCAGTCGGGGGCCGGGGCCGGGCACATCGAGGACCCTCAGCTGGCCAGGCTCAAGAAGGGCAAGGGGAAGAAGCCCAAGTTCAATCCCAACCCGGCCATCTCCACCCAGCCCAAGATCGACGACGCCACCATGCACCGGCTGGCCAAGGAGCTCAACGAGTCCGACGCCGAGGCCATCGACGAGGTCGAGGAAGAGAACGAGATCGAGGATCTCGATGCCCGCACTCCCGAGGAGATCCTCGAGGGCGTCCCGCCCCACGCGGCCGCGGCCGCCAGCCGCATGGTGGAGAGCCAGCCGGTCAAGAAGATGGCTGACCTCAAGCAGATTCCCCAGGAGGCGGCCCGCGAGCTGGGCAGTCCGGAGCTTCGTCCGGTGGAGCTCTTGTCGGTGGAGCTCGAGCCGGCCCTGCTGTCGGAAGGCGAATGGCTCCCCCTGGAGCCGAGCCCGGACGAGCTTGCCTTCATGGAGCAACAGGTGGCCGAGCAGGCGATGGCCGGCAAGCTGGCCGGCGAGGATCAGATGCTGATGTCGGATCAGCAGCCGCCCATCAGCTGATGTGCTCGCACTTTGGTCTTGCACGTTAGCAGAATCTAACGAACACGCCGGCGCGCTGCAGCAGGTTCTTTCGGCCCGAGCGTTGAAGTTGTGGGCCAGCATTTTCCTCGCAATCCGCAGTCGGAGGGGTCCTTATGGCATCGGCCGGTTCTATCAGCGCAGGCGGGAACTTCGTCCCCCCGCAGAGCGCGTTCGTCAGCAACGCCGCCCAGGCCGGCGGTCTGTCAGCCGCGATGAAAGGCCTGCAGCGGACCGCTGAAGACGACCAGGAGAAGCTCCACCACCAGGAATCGGCCCAGCTCTCGCGCCTGGCCCAGCAAGCCATCGATCAGTCGCAGCAGCAGCAACAGGGCAAGGCGGCCGAAAACGCGCGCCAGTCCGGGGCCGACGCCGACCTCTTCGACGACCTGACCCACGACCCCGGGGAAGATACCGAGACGAAAGACCGCAACCGTCGCATGGGAGTGGGCCAGACCCAGGACGAGCGCGCCCTGGCGGCCGGCGCCAAGACCGGTGCCGCCCAGGGGAACGGCGCCCCCGGCAGCCATCACGACGAGGCGGGAGTCGAGCTGAGCGAGATCGGGCGCAGCCCCGAAGAAGTGCTCAGCGACGTGCCCGCTCACTCGAAAGCCTTCGCACAGGGCAGCGTGGAAGCCCAACTCGCCACTCCCGCCCAGGTCGAAAAACTGACCGAGATCAAGCAGATCCCCGAAGAGAAGCGGATTGAGGCGGATACGCCGGAACTGCAGCCGGTGGGCGCTCTGGGTCCCATCCTGGGCGACAAGGACACGGGCGAGATCTCCCACCCCAGCCCCCAGACCGAGGGTCGAGCCCCCACCAGCGTGGCGGAAGACTACCATCCCGACGCCATGAAGGCCATGGAGGCCAACGTGGCTGAGACCGCGATGGCTCAGCAGAACGCCGGTCAGATCGAGATGCACATCGCCGGCCAGAACGGCTCGGCGGGCTGGGTGCCCAAAGATGACATCGGCGTGGGAACCGAGACGAAGTCCGAGCCGCCGGTGGCGCGGGCTCGCCAGGAGCTGCTCAACTCCACGGCCGCCCTGTCGGAGTACGGCTGGGACGGCAACTTCCAGGACATGTTGCGCAATGCCAATGGCAACGAGTTCGGAGCGGCCCACCAGGCCCGCTCCACCATGCACAGCTTCCTGGTGCAGGATCCGCAGCTCTCGCAGATCTGGAAAGAGTGCTCGGCCGACCCCAAGACCGACGGCGTGAAAGCTTTCTGTGACCGCAGCCGGGCTTACATGGACGAGTCGGGCGGCAAGTACGATGCCCGCGACCTGGATGCGGCCCGCAAGATGGTCAACTGCATGGAGGCCAGCCACAACTACCTGCTGGCCGGCGAGGGGAAGGATCCCTATGCAGCGGGCGGCGTGAGCGCCGTCAAGACACCAGCCTCGCCCGAGCGGATGGAGCAGCTGGAAGGCAAGCTGTTCGAGCAGGTTCAGGGCATGCCAGCCTCGTTCCAGAGCGAGTTCAAGGGCGAGATGGGCAAGCTGGGCGACAAGTTCACCCCCGAGAACGCCACCGTCGCGGTGGGCAGCGTGTCGGCCGGCGTGGCCGCGCGCCAGCTCAACGGCTTCGACACCGCCTCGCTGTATGGCCCTCCTGGCCAGAGCGAGGAGGAGACCAAAGCCGCCCAGCTGCGCGCCCAGGCCAAGCGCAACGAATGGCTCGAGCAGGGTGTGCAGGGCGACCTGACCGACGCTCTGGTCTTCGAGCAGAACAACTGGGCGGCCCAGCGCCTGCAGCAGCAACCTTCTCCGGAACTGGCCGCCTACAAGGCCAGGTCGGACGAGTACATCGGGCTGCAGACGGTCATGCGACAGGGGCAGGGGCTTTCTTCTGGCGACCCGGACGTCTTCGACAAGTCAGCCTACGCCCAGCGCCAGGCCGGCAAAGCATAGCTGCCCTGGTCGGCTCGCAAGGCCCCGTCGGCTAACCGGCGGGGCTTTGTTCGTTTGCGGGCGCGATTGGGCTCCCTGAGGCAGCGAAAGTGCGCCTCGTGAGGCGCGGTCCGGGTGCCTCACGGCTCGAGGCGCGGTCCGGGTGGTTAACCGAAGAAGCCGCCCCCGAATCCCCCGCCCCCCATCATCTGGGCGTTCGGGTCGGCCACGAACCAGATGGCCTGTTCGAGGTGATAAGGTCCGATGTCGCGCGAGACGCGGGTCTGGCCGTCGGCCGACTGGGTCACGCGCCCGCTCTCTGGCAGGGTGCCGATCTGGCCCTGAATGACCTGGCTGCCATCCTGGGCCGGCCGCAGCACGCGCTGAAAGGGCACGCCGCCGATCTGTCCGTTGTGCATCTTGACCTGGCCCCAGCCACCCTGCGGGTCGCGCACGTCCTGACTCTGCTCCAAAATCTGCCAGCCGTCCACGTGTCCCTGAACCTGCAGCCCGCCGTTCTGACCGCCGGCCACGACGAGTTGCTCGTTGGCGCCCTGGTAGCGACCCGGGGCGACCTGACCGGTGATCTGGGTGCCTCCCTGCATCAACTGGGTGCTGGCCTGCTCCACAAGCTGCATCACGGGCTGGTTGGGCGGGCCCATGGTGGCGTGGGTCTGCGAGCCCATGCCGTCAGGATTCATGCGAGCCTGGCCGGCAATCTCTTGCTGCCATCCGGGCCGGTCAGCGCGGGTGATCACCGTGCGGAAGTGGGCCACGGTGCCCGCGCCCATGTTGGGGGCGGCCGCCTCCATGCCCACCAGGTCGACGTTGGGATGCAGGGCCAGTTCGACAGCATTGTTCAGCCCGTCGGAAAAGTCGATCTCGGGCACGTCCACGGCGGCTGGTTGCTGCTGGGCGGGCTGGTGGGGGCGCTGAGGGGTGGGGGCGGGTCCGAAGTTGCCCCACTGCATGCCTGGAAAGCCGTTCATAGCCCTGAGCCTACCACGCGAGGCTGAAAGTGGGCTGAAACCGGCGCGCCCATCTCAGGACAGCGCCCCATTCAGGACGGTCCGCGAGAGGCTAAGCGGGCGGCTCGCTCGGGGGCGGGGGCTCGGGGAGCGGCGGCGGGGGTGGGGGGGCGTGCTCGAACCAGAGCAGGCCATAGATCTGGTAAGGCCCGATCTCGC
>BTUM01000090.1:0-30284 GCA_045863235.1 Candidatus Xenobia bacterium
CTTTGGCTTCGAGACCGCCCCGCCGGCTCAGGAGGGAGGCTTTGGCTTCGAGACCGCCCCGCCGGCTCAGGAGGGCGGCTTTGGCTTCGAGACCGCCGCCCCACCGCCTGAAGAGAGCGGCTTTGGCTTCGAGAGCGCCGCCCCACCCGCTGAAGAGAGCGGCTTTAGCTTCGAGACCGCCCCGCCGGCTCAAGAGAGCGGCTTTGGCTTCGAGACCGCCCCGCCGGCTCAGGAGGGAGGCTTTGGCTTCGAGACCAGCGGATTGGGGGTCGAGACCTCCGCTCCACCGGCTGAAGAGAGCGGCTTGGGGGTCGAGACCGCCGCTCCACCGGCTGAAGAGGGCGGCTTGGGTGTCGAGACCGCCGCTCCACCGGCTGAAGAGGGCGGCTTGGGCGTCGAGACCGCCCCTGCCCAGGAAGGCGAACCGGCAGCGACCGTACCGCCGGTCGAGGAAGCCGTCCTCGAGAGCGAGGAACCCCCGGAGCCGGAAGCCCCGCCCGTTGCCGAGGAGGCACCGCCTGCGCCCGAGCCAGAGCAAGCTCCTGCCAGCGGCAATGGGGTTGGCGGCAGCGCCATTCTTGAGCAAGAACTGCAGGCCAGGCCCGATGAGCAGGGAGCACTCGAGCCCGAGCCGTTTGTGCCGACCACTGCAGCCGAACTGATGAGCGAGGTCGAGCGCCTGGAAGAAGAGGCGCAGGCTCGCTCTCTGTGGGAAGGCACGCCCCGCTCCATCGCGGCTCTCGAGCTTTGTCGCAACTGGCTCAGCGAGAACCCCGAGGCCGGCGACGTGCGCGACCTCTACTTCCAGACCAGCCTGGCCGCATCCGACCGGCTGGCCCTGGGCGCCCTCTACGAAGCCGTGTGGCTGCTGGAGAACTGCCTGGAGGTTCAATTCGACGAGGCGGTCAGCAAACGGCTTGGCCAGATCTACGGTGCCATGGCCGACCTCCTGGTGCGCCAGGAGCGCTATGATGAGGCAATGCCCTATTGCCTGCGCCGACTCGAGCTTCATCCCGAGGATGTCGAAGCCCGGGAAGTCGTCGAGAAAGGTCTGGCGGTGTGGGAGCCGCTGGCCGCCGAACTGGGCCAGGAAGTGGAGTATCGGCGCGCCCGGGCTCGCCTGCGCCTGTTGACCCGAGCGGGAGCCTCCAGCGAGAGTCTCAAAGCCGTCTCCCCCTCGGGTGAGGCCATCAAGCCGGTTGTCACGGCTGAAACCCCGGCGACCGCCGCTCCCCCGGTGGAGGCGCCCGGGCCCGAGACACCCCCCGAGCCTGAGGCGACCTCGACCCTCGAGCCCGAGCCCCCCGAGCTTGAGGCGACCGTTCCGACCCCCGAGCCTGAGACGACCGCTTTGACCGAGCCTGAGGCGATCGCTTCGACCCCCGGGCCTGAGACCGCTTCGACCGAGCCTGAGGCGACGGCTCCGACCCCCGAGGTCGAGACACCCGAGGTCGAGACAGCCGCTGCGAGCTCCGAGCTCGAGACGGCCCCGGCTTCGGGCGAGTCCGAAGCCGGATCCGGGACGGAAGAAAGTCGGGAGCCGGTGCCCATCGAGCCTCCCGCCGAGACCGAGGAGGCCTCGATCGAGGCTCCCCCTTCGGAGGAGGTGGCTCCGGCCGAGCGCAGCCTGCAGAGCCTGGAAGCTTCGCTGGAAGCGGTGCTTTCCC
The DNA here is from genome assembly GCA_045863235.1 of Candidatus Xenobia bacterium. Lineage (GTDB taxonomy): Bacteria > Vulcanimicrobiota > Xenobia > Xenobiales > QWHO01 > QWHO01. The sequence goes on from BTUM01000090.1 coordinate 1,668, forward strand.
AACCCGAAGCCGTCGCCGAGCCCGAGCCCGATCCCCTGGCCTCGGCCCGCCAGCGACTGCTGGCCGATAGCCACGACATTCAGGCTTTAAAAGAGGTCAACTCACGGCTCGAGGGCGCCGAGCGAGTGGCCTTCTACCGCGATCTCACCAGCCAGAAGAGCGACGACGCCCAGCTCTTCATTCACCTGGCCCGGGCCCTGATCGCCGGGGGTCAGCCCCAGGTGGCCGTGGTGCAGTTCCAGAAGTCACTCAAGCTCAAGCCCAACCCGGAAGTGACCCGGGAGCTGGCGGCCACCTATCAGGGGATGGGCAAGGCGGCCCTGGCCACCAAGTTGCTGGCCAGCCTCGAATCAGCCTGACGAGGGCGGCTCCTCGTCCAGGGGCCGAATGCCTCCCTGGTTGATCTCGTTGCGGGTCATCCCGACCCCGGTCAGCACGTCGACAGCCGTGCTGTACATGAAGCCGTGATCGGTTCCGATGCGCTCCAGGGCATACTCGTGGCCTTTCTGTCTGCAGTGCCAGTAAAGATACTGGAGCATCCAGAGCGCGTGAGCAAAGCGGGCCACCTTGGCCGGCTCGAACTTGCGCAGATGGATCGGTTGGGCCGAGAAGCACTGGATCAGAAAGCTCTGGTGATTGCGCAGGATATCCATCGGAGAGCCGCCTCGGAACCCCTGCACGACTTCCGCCACGGTGCGAAGCGACATGTTGAGGGGCTCGGAGAGACCTCCCTCCTGACGACCCCGTAGCGCCTCGGCAAAGTGAGCCGAGGCCGCCATGTGGTCTTGCTTCCAGACGGCCTGGATGGCGGCGTACATCGGCTTGTCGATGCTGACAGGGGCAGCTCTTTCGGCCCGGACCGGAGTCTGAGGCTCGGGGGCCTTGGCCGGAGTCTTTTTCTTGAAGGCGGAGAGTAGTTTGTCGAACACGATACCCCCAGACGCTAGAAGTCCGGCCGCAAACCGATGTTGCAGGCGGCCGAACTTCTAGCACAATATGTTGGGCGTCGCGCAGCCGGAAAAACCGTGTCAAGGGGGGTTCCGGCCGGGCTCCTGGCACAATCTGTTGATCGGCACGGCCCTTCCGGCCGCGCCTGCAGAGGGTTCCCGTTCTCGGCGCGGATCCCCTTTTCAGCTTGCTTTCACAAGGTCGGGCTATCCTACCCCTATGAAACGCCGAGCTTTATTCTTCTGCATGCTCCTTGCATTGAGCCTTCTCCCCGCGGCCGGTGAGCGCACCGGGTGGCTGACAGTCTACAACAACTCCCAGTCTCAGGTGGATGTTACCATCGGCAGCCATTGCACCAAAAGGATCGAGCCCGAGTCGAACTACACCTTTGAGCTTCCCATGGGAGACTACCAGCTCTCCTGCATCTCCCGCGAGGGCAAGCGGGCCTACACGAGCCTCTATCTGAGCGACTCCCGTCCTTACACCCAGTGGACCATCACTGACTGGGAGTTGGGACGCTGAACGACCGTTTTTTCCAGCTGAACTGGAGCCTCTACGAGAAGATCCTGGCCGGCAACTACCTCTTCCACCGGGAAGGTTTTGCCCTCCTGCGCCAACAACTCGATGAGTTGAGACAGCCCCTGCGCCTGCTTGACCTGGGCTGCGGAGACGCTCGGCTCATCCCTGCCCTGCTCGACAGGCTCGAGGTGGAGCTGTACGAAGGGGTGGACAGCTCCGAGCCGGCCCTGGAACGGGCGCAGGCCAACCTGGCCGGGCTTCCCGCCCGCCTGACCCGGGCAGATCTGCTTGCCCGCGTGAGTCAGGATGGCCCTCCATTCACACTGGGCATGGCCTCCTACTCGGCCCACCACCTCAGACCCGAGCAACGACCAGCCTTCTACAGTCGCTTGAAAAGCCTGGCCCCCTGCTGGTTATTTCTCGATGTGATGCGCCCCGACCAGGATACCCGAGAGGCCTTCAACGCCCGCCTGCTCGAACGCTCTCGCCACGACTGGGCCAGCCTGACTCAGGAAGAATACGCCCTGGTGCACGAACACATTCAGACCAGCGACTATCCCATCTCGAGAGCCGAGCTCCTGGCGCTGACCGAGCCCCACGGTTTCCGGCTGGACATCCTCTGGAGCGACCCGGTGGCGACCGGCAAGCTGTTTCGGCTGCTGCGATGAGCCGCTATCAGGGCAAGACCGTGGTGATCACGGGGGCCGCCTCCGGGCTGGGGCGAGGTCTGGCCGAAGAGATGGCCGCACACGGGGCCAGGGTGGTGGTGAGCGACCGGAATGTCTCTCTCGCCGAGGAGGTCGTCGCCGGGCTTACTGGCCGTGGCCTTCAAGCCTGCTCGCAAGCCTGCGACGTGCGCCGCCAGGACGAGGTGGAGGAGCTCTTCGCACAGGCCGAGACCCGCTTCGGTCCGGTCGACTACGCTTTCGCCAACGCCGGTTTCGCTCTGGCGGGGATGGCCCACGAGCTGACTCCCGAGCACTTCCACGACCTCTTCGAGGTCAACCTGATGGGAGTGGTGCGCTGCTGCCAGGCGGCCTACCGGCGCATGCGACCCCGTCGCAGCGGCCACATCGTCACCACAGCCTCGCTGGCCGGTCTCTCCGGGCTTCCGGGCATGCTCCCCTACTCGACCTCCAAAGCCGCAGTGGTGCGCTACTCGCTCGATCTGCGCCTGGAGGCGCGCCCGCACGGCGTCAAGGTCACCACCCTCTGCCCCGCCTTCCTGAGCACGGGCATCTTCTCGGCCTGCCGCACGGTCAACCTGGACATCGAGCGGCTCCAGGGTCGGCTGCCCCTGCCCATCTCCCCTCTCCAGCCGGCCGTGCGGGCCCTGCTCCGGGGGATCGACCGCAACCTGGCGGTGGTGACCTATCCCCGGCACGCCACCTTCCTCTGGTGGCTCAACCGTATCAGCCCTTCCCTGGGCCAGCCCCTGGCGGAGTATCTGCTCAAGCACATCCTGAGCGCCCGACGAGAGGATTCTTCAAGCTGACTGGAGAATTCTTCAATCATGCGTATGCGAACCGATGAGATCCGTTTGTTGTCAGCCAGCGAGTTCATCCAGGCCGTAGGGTGGACCGAAGATCAGCTCAAAGACTCGCTCCAACACGGGCAGGTGCGCTTCCTGGTGGGGGCCGACGGCACCCAGCGCATCCCCGAGACCGAGGTCAAGCGGCTCAAGGGCGAGCTGCCCGTGCCACTCAACAAGAGCCTGGACATGCGGCTCACGGTGGTACCCATGGAGGTGCACCTGGAGTCCATCGCCCTGTTGCGTCTCGAGCGCAAGGAGCGGCGCCAGGCCCAGAAACGCAACCGTCACCTGGAGCAGCAGCTGATCACCGCTCAGGTGCAGCTCGCCGGCGCGCAGAAGTGTCTGTCTGAGAACGCCGAGTCTCTGAAAGACCGCAGCCTGCTGCAGGAAGAGAAGGGCGAGCTGAATGAGCGTGTGCGCCAGCTCGAAGCCCGTCTGGCCTGGCTGGAGCAGAAGGTGCCCGGATGGGTGCGGCGTCTGTTCGGAGCCTGATTTCGAGCCAGGAGTTTCCCTCTCCCGGTTGAATCGCGGGTGCGTGACACGCCTGCTCAGACGAATTTGCCTGCTCCTCTTGCCCTTCCTGGTCGGTTGCGCCGGGGCCGGGGTCCCTCTGCTCGATGGTTCCGGTCGGCCCCTGCCAGCCCCATTCGACGATCCGGTGCCTGCCCAGGTCAGCGGACGCGCTACCTACGCCTTCCTGCCGGCCCGCTCGGACGGCCGGAGGAGCTTCCTGGCCTTTGCCGAGGAAGGTGAGCGTCCGGTACGCAGGGCCCGGGTGGCCCTGCTCGACGAGCAGAGCACAGTGCTCTCCGAATCGGTGACTGACGAGAGCGGAGCCTTCGTGCTGGGCAACCCGGGCCTGGTGGCCCGGGTCAAGGTTCGACTCTTCGCCCAGACGGGGGGTCAGGGGCCTCGCATCCGGGTGCAGGACAACACCAACGGCGGGCTGCTCTATGCCGCCGACTCTCCCGTCGAGGACCTGCGCCAGGATCCGGTGGTCAACCTGAGACTTTCGACGGGCTACGACCCGGTCGGCAACGTGAGCGACCCGATCCGTCCCTCGGGGGCGTTCGCGGTGCTCGACTCCATTCTGACCGTGTCGCTTCTCTTTCAGGAGGCCGGGGAGGACTTCTCCCTGCTGCCCGAGACCATGGTCAACTGGAGCGTCAACAACTCCACCGCCCGTGGAGACAACAGCACCGGAGCCATCGGAACCAGCCATTTCAACGGCCAGGAGAACGCCCTCTTCATCCTGGGGAAGGCCAACAACGACACCGACGAGTTCGACTGGCACGTGATGGTGCACGAGTACGGTCACTGGTATCAGTTCAACGCCGGCCGCAACGACGCCCCGGGCGGGCCCCACTCCTTCGGCGAGGTGAAAGACGGTCGGCTGGCCTTCTCGGAAGGCTACGGCAACGCTCTGGGCGCCATCGTGCTGCAAGACCCGCTCTACCGCGATACCAAAGGCCAACTCTCCAGCGACGGATTCACTGATGACCTGGAGTTCAACAATCAGGCCGACCCGAGCACGAGAGGATGGTATTCGGAAGCCACCGTCGGCTACCTGGTGGTCGACCTGTTCGATCCGATCGATCCCCGCGAGCCGAGCGGCCTGGATGACCGCTTCGACCTGCCCTTCTCCCTGCTTCGTGAAGGGCTGCTGGCCCAGCGCGATTCGGCCGCCCTGACCACCATCTTCTCCTTCCTGGCCGGCCTGGTGGGTCAGCTCGATGCTCAGGATCTGGCCGCCCTGCTGGCCTTCCACACCCTGGACCAGGACTTTGGCATCAACGCCACGGACGCTTTTGCCCTGGCTGAGACGCACGACGCCGGCAATCCCGAGACCCTGCCCCTGTTCCGGCCGGCTGACGCCCTGATCGGGGCCGGTCCTCAGCCCCTGAGCCTCGCCGCCACGGACGGCAACGAGCTGACCGCCTCCCGCTTCCTGTTGCTGACCGGAACGGGCCGTTCCCTCGAGCTGGAGCTGACCTCCGAGAGCCTGAGCGCTGCGCTGTACGAGAACGGACGCCAGATGGATCGTTCCCGACTCATCGAGCGGCCCACCAGCGTGGTCTTCCCTACCCTGCCGGGAGCGGTCTACATCCTGGTGCTCACCCTCCCCAACGAGGGCCAGATCAACACCCAGTTCAGCTTGAGCGAGGTGACCCCTTGAGAACCCTGACGAAACTGCTGCTTGCCCTCATCCTGGCCGTTCCCGCCCTGGCGGGAGGGAACGACCTGCCTGTCAAGGTCAACTGCCAGCACGGGCCCGATTCGGCCGAGGTCGAGGTGCGTTTTCTGAAACCCGCTAGCGAGATCAGCATCAAAGCCAACGCGCTCGATGGACTGGAGCTGGTGGCCCTGGAGCCCCTGACCCGCTCGCGTGTCGCAGCCGGCGAAGTGGTGCGATTCACCGTGCGTTACCGGATGCCAGATGGGCCTGCCGGGTTGAACATCACCGTCAACGGTCGCTTCCCGAGTGCGCCCGCCAGCCGAGCGTATGCCTTCATCTTCCAGTCGGCCGCCCCGGCGGCACGCTCGACCGACTCGAAGGGACGCGAGGTGCTGGTCGTTCCCGCCCGCTAGAACAATATGTTGGGCGTCGTCAAGGGGGTTTTCCGGCTGCGCTCCCAGGAGCGCAGCATTTTGTGCAGAGTCTAAGGTGTGCCCGGAGTGCCGGTGCACTTGATGCGGGTGGGCGCTTTCCAGCCGTAGCCTTGCTCGAGCCAGTCCAGGGCGGCGTCGTCTCGGTGCAGCACCTGCCCCTGGCCATCGTAGACCACCACGGTGGGCGTGGAGCGCACCTGAAACTGGCGCGCGGCGGGCTGATCCCAGTCCACCACGTTGACTTCGACCAGGCTGAGCTCGGGGTGCTCGCGCACGAGCTGCTCCAGCGAGGGGATCACCTTCCAGCAAGCCGGGCACCAGTCGATGTAGAAAACGACCACATTGGTCCTGGCAGGGCTCAAAGCCGAAGCCAGGTCGATCTCGGCTCCCGGGGAGGCGCGGTTGGGCTCGACCGGCAGGCCGACGTAGCCGGGCTTGTGACCGGTGGTCAGCTCGGTTGCTCCGTTCCTGGACTCGAGCTTCAGGCCCAGAATGCGGGTCACATCGGCCAGGTTGACCATGGTGCGCCCCTGGCTGTCGGTGTCCGCCCGCACGTTCTGGCCCTCCAGATACACCCGGCCCGGACCGAGCAGCTGTTTGACAGCGCAGTCTTGCTCGGCGCCGCGAGTGAGACACCAGCCCCCGTAGGCGCGGTGGCCGCTCAGGCCGAGGGCCAGCATCAAGGGGCGTAGCTCCACCTTCATCGCGTCCCGCGCGCCCTGCACCAGACCGGGAAAGGGCTGAGAGTCCACCGTGAAACCCTGACCCGAGGCGGGCAGGGTCAAGAGCAACAAAGCCAGCAGCAGACGCATCGGAAAGATGTTCCGGCCCACGATTGCGGTTCCTTCCGAGAAAATTCAGGCCCCCCGGCTAAGCTGCCAGGGATGGACTCCCTGCGCAGCGTGACTCAGCCCACCATCCGGACCCCCGGCGCCAGTGCTCGCAACCCTGCCCTCGACCGGGTAGAGCTGCGCGGCGAGTCCGAGCAACCTCCAGCCCTGGCGGCCGCCCTGCTACGGGCCGGCAAGCCATACTACGATGCTCGGGCCGACCAGGAGGCCCAGCGCCGCTACTACGGCAACTTGAACAGCCAGGGCTCGCCGCAGGACCTGTATCGTCGCCTCAGCGAGCTTGTCACCGAGACCCACACCACCCGCCGCGGCTACGAACCGTCAGAATACCTTTACGGCTGGGTGGACCTGCGCCCCAACCTGCGCCTCAAGTGCATCTACGACCCCAACCCGGTGGCCGTGGATGCCCCCGTGCGCGGCCTGCCCGAGGACTTCAAGATCAAGGTGCCGGTGGGCGAGATTCAGGTCAAGAAGCGCGGCAAGATGCGCAAGGTGACCCGATATGAGAATCGCTCGCTGGAGCAGCAAGCCGCCCAGTGGGTGCAGGCTCTCAAGCAGGGGCCCACCAACGCCGTCGAGCTGGCTCGCCGCATCGCCGAGATCGAGATCCGCAGCACCTTCAACTGCGAGCACGTCGTCCCCCGCATCTGGTTTGGCGACCGGGCCCCCATGAACGGCGACCTGCACCACCTCTTCACCGCCAACCAGGATACCAACAGCGAGCGCTCCAGCCGTCGCCTGGTGGACTTCCCCGAGTATGACGGGGCTGACGGCAAGGGGTATGCGCCCTACCACGACAACCGCTACGAGCCGGCCGCCGGCAAGGGGGCGGTAGCCCGGGCCACGCTCTACTTTCTGCTGCGCTACCCGTGCAAGGTGGGCGACGACCCGCGCGAGATCCAACCCGAAGACCTCAAGACCCTGCTGGAATGGCACCGCAGCGACCCTCCGGGCCTGTATGAGCGGCACCGCAATGCGGCCATCGCCGAGTTGCAGGGCAACCGCAACCCCTTCATCGACCATCCCGAGTGGGCCGATCGGATCGACTTCACCCGCGGGCTGGGCCCATCGGTTCCCGAGCGCCACTTACGGGCCAAGCGCCAGGCCCAGAAGTCCAATCGGTCCCAGCAGCAGCAACGCCCCCAGCATCAAGGCTCGCGGCGCAACCGCAAGAACCGAGGCTGGCAGCAGCAAAGCCACAAGTTCCGCCGCCGCTGAAGGTCTCGCTCGGCCCGGCAGCCAACTGGCTACCGATGCGTCTCACCCTTCTGGCACTGCTTCTGTTGCTGGCATGCTCTTCCCCCCCCGCGCCCTCGCCGACCCCCTCCTCCAGCCCCAGCGCGACAACGACCCCCTCCGCCTCTCCAAGCGCCACGGTGGTGGAGCCGCCGCCCGCCAACGAGACGCTGGAAGACTACGCTCGCCGTCTTCAGGGTCGGCACAGCTACGGGGTCTACATGGCCGGCAAGAAGGCTGGCTGGGCCCTGATGAGCTTTCAGCTCGAGTCTCGCCAGGGTCGCCAGGTGCTCGTCTTCCGCGAGAACTTCTCCATGCGCATCACCTTCATGGGCCAGAAATCGAGCCTCGACTCCAAAGCCGAAACCGTCTACGCCCTGAGCGGCAAGGGCGAGATTCTGTCGGCCCAGGAGACGGAGGACGAGGACGGCAACCGGACCGAGACCCGCGTCAAGCCGGTAGCGAGCGAGTACGAGGTGAGCACGACCAGCCAGGGGCGGGTCTCCCGGCGCAAGGTCAGGGTCGAGCGCGACAACCTCGAGCACGCCCGCCAGTTCGAGCGCTGGCTGCGCACCGCCAGGGCGGGCGACAAGTTCGAGCAGTACAGCGCGAGCTGGGACGAAGATCCCGTCGAAACGGCCGACGAGGTGATCCTGGAAGGCCGGGAGAGCATCCTCTGGGGCGGGGTACGAACGGTTTTGTACCGGGCCACCATCGTGCATGACGGAGGTCGCATGAACGCCCTGCTCCAGGCCGACGGCACCCCCTGGAAAGCCACCGTGGGCGGCGTGATCGAGTTGCGCGCCGAGGAGGAGGAGCTGGCCAAGCGGATGGACGTTCCGGTCGACATGCTGGAGATCACTGCCCTGCGCATCGACCGCCCCCTGGACAAGGACGACCTGGAGCACCTCGAGCTGGAGGTGGAGGGGGCCGACGGCTTCAAGCTGCCCGCCTCCCACCGCCAGAAGGCGGCGCTTCGCCAGGGCAAGACCGTGTGGACGCTCAAGCGCGACTTCCGGGTCAAGGACCAGCAGCCCATCTCGGCCGCCGAGCGCAAGGAGAACCTGAAAGCCACCCCGGAGCTCGAGCAGGACGAGGTGATCAAGAAGCTGGCCCGCAAAATCGCCGGCCCGGGCACCCCCGTCGAGCAGGCCAACCGCCTTCAGGATTGGCTCTACAAGAACCTGGAGAAGTCCTATTCCCGCAACGCGCGCACCGCCCGCGACGTGTTGGCCAACAAGGCCGGCGACTGCACCGAGCACGCCCGCCTGTTCGTGGCCCTGGCCCGCTCTCTGGGCATTCCCGCCCGCGAAGTGGGCGGCCTGGTGGCGCCCCAGTCCGAGCCGATGTTCGCCTGGCACGCCTGGGCCGAGATCCACGACGGCCACCAGTGGGTCAGCGTCGATCCCATGTGGAACGAGGTCTACGTCGACGCGACCCACCTGAAGATGTCCCAGGGCACCCGGGACTTCAGCTGGATCAATGTGGCCGGCTCGCTCAAGCTCAAGGTCCTCGACTGACGACTCGTCGCAGACGAAGCTCTGGAGCCGAGCTGATCGGCGATGATCGTGAATCTTGCTCTCGCGTCACCGCTTGAGAAAACCGGAAGCTACTGGACCTGCAGGTTGAAGCGGATGATCTCGATGGAGTGAATCGGCTCGCCGTTGCGGGTGCCCGGCTCCCAGGTCGACTCCTGCAAGGTCCGGATGGCCATCTCGTCCACCTCGCGGTTGCCTGAAGACTCGAGCAGGCGCACCTTCACGCTCCCATCGGCCGAGATCTCCACCCGCGCCCGGACGCTGGTCCTGGTCAGCTCCCGGCGCACCTCGGCAGGCAGGTCGGGAAAGGGCGCCTGGTTGACCATGCGGCCCTTTTTGCTGCCCGAGCGCGCCATCGCGACCGGAGCTGGCGCGGGCGGCGGCGGGGGGGCCTGGGGTGGCGCAGGCGGGGCCGGCGGGGGGGCCACCGGCTCGGGCTGAGACACCGGTGCAGGGGGGGCCGGGGGGGCCGGGGGAGCCGGCGGGGCCGGCGGTGCGGTCGGATCCCCGGCGGGATCTCCGGCCGGGTCACCGGCCGGCTCGGGAACGGGGGTACCCACCGCCACGGGCTCGAGCGGAGGAGGGGGAGCGATGGGCTGGTCGGGCCGCGTGGCCGGCCCGCTGGTGAGGACCCGCGGCCGGGCAGCCGGGGGACTGGACACCTGTCGGCCCTGGGCCGGACGGGGCCTGGCCGCCGGACGTGCGACTTGCGTCCGGGCCGGGCGGGGGCGGGCGGTCGGCACCGCCTGCGGGGTCACCTTCGGCCGGGGGCGCGGCGTGACCCGGGCCACCGGCCTGGGCCGGGGTGCCGGCTTCGGGGTGACCCGGGCGACCGGCTTCGGCTTGGGCTTGGGGGTGACCCGGACCACCGGCTTCGGCTTGGGTTTGGGCGTGACCGAGGGCCTGGGTTTGGGGGTTTCCTTGGGACGCGGCTTGACCAAGCGCACTTCCACCCGGGGCCGGACGGGGGGACGCTGGCGCGGGGGTTTGGCCTGCAGCCAGGCCGAGAAGAGCGGCACGATGACCAGCAGGTTCAAGACCACCGAAAAGAGCAGCCAGCGCCAGCTCAAGGAGTCGTCCCGTGAGAGTCGGTAGCGATGGCGAAGCGCACGATCCCCAGACCGCGCAGGGTATCCATCACCTCGACCACCTGCTTGTGCATCACCTGCATGTCGGCGTTGAGAATCACGCCGTGCTCTTGCAGACCGCGCATGCCTTCGGGATGGGTCCGGGCCATCTGCTGAACGGCCTGGGCCAGACCGCCGGGGGCAACACGATCCTTGTTCAGGTAGATCTCGCCTGCCCGGGTCACGGTGACCGTGACCTCGGGCACCTCCTTGCCCGCTTCACCCGTGTTGGCGCCGGGCAGGTCGACGGGAATGGCCTGCTGGTGAACCAGCGCGGCCGTGGAGAGAATGTAGAACACCAGCAGCAAGAACATCACGTCGATCATGGGAATGATCTCGAGCCGGCTGGGGCGCTTGCGCCTTCTCTCTCCGAACAGCTTCACTTGTCGTCTCGCAACAGCATGATTTCGGCTGCCACCAGCTCGGACTCGTCGAGCAGGGCGTCGATCCAGCCTCGAAACGAGTTATAGAAAAGCACCGCGATCACCGCGATCAGGATGCCGAAAGCGGTCGCCACGAGGGCCTCGCCGATGCCGGCGGTGACGTGGCTCGTGTCGGCTTGAGGGTCGTGAGCCAGTCGCTGGGCGACCACCCGGAAGACCCCCATCATGCCGGTGATGGTGCCCAGCAGCCCCACCAGGGGAGCAGCCGTGATGGCTGTTTCCAGCACTGAGAGATGGCGCTCGAGCGGAGGCACAGCCCGGCGCGCCGCCGCCGCCATGGTGGCTTCCAGCACGCTGTTGGGCTTCTCCCAGGAGTCCACCGCCGCCCGGGCCACGGCCGCCACCGGGCCCTTGAGGCCGCGCAGCCACTCCTGAGCCTCCTTGAGCTGGCCCGCTCGGATGTGCTGGCTGAGGCGGTTGCGGAAGGCGTCTCCTCCTCGCTCGGTCGCGAGCAGAGTGAAGAGGCGCTCCAGGATGACCGCCAGGGTGATGATGGACCCGATCAGAAGCGGGATCATCACCACCCCGCCCATCTTGAGTGTTTCGATCATTGAGCTGCTACCATTCATAAGTTGCGTTCAGCAGCACACGGCGGCCCTGAACGAAGCGGGTACCCGAGAATTCGCTGAAAAAGTTCAACAAGGTTCGGTCGTCGAACACGTTAAGCACGTCCACGCTGAATCCTGGTCCGCTGACCGGCTTGCCTTGCTCGTCGCGGGGCCGGTAGCCGAAGCGGAGATTGCCGATGAAGCGGGGAATGCGCTCGCCGGCATAGCCGAACGGGTTGACCCCGATGGCGTTGTAGAGCGGCAGAAACTCCTGCGGGTAGCCGGACCCGTAGTACCCATCGGCTCCCGCGAACCAGCCCTCCTGCCAGGTGTGGCTGAAGCCCCCGGTCAGCTGCACCCGCTGATCATGGTCGTTGTATTCGGGAAAGTGACCTCCCTGGGGGCTGGGAGTCAGCGGGCGGGAGCTGCCAATGGTGGCCGTGCCGAAGCCGTTCCAGCCGGTGGGATTGGAGGTGTTGAGGCTCAGCTCGATCCCCTGGTAGAGAGCGGTAGGGAAGTTGATGGGCGCGAAAACGGGGATGTTGGAGTTGGGAATGAGCAGGGCGATGTCCACCTGGTCGGTCATATCCTTGCGCACCAGCGCCACCTTGCCCACCAGGTTGGAGGCCAGCTGGTTCTCGTAGGAGAGCTCGTAGGCCGAGATGCGCTGAGGAAGAACTCCGCTGCCTCCAGCCACGTTCAGCTCCAGCGGCGGGGGCTGGAAGAGCCGGTTGAAAGAGGCCCGAAATACCTGGGTATCGGTGGGGCCATAGGCCAGGTTGACCGAGGGGCTGACCTGGCCCGTGTTGACCGTAAAGCCGTCGTTGAACCGGTCGGCACGCAGGCCGTAGTTGAGGGTGAACTCGTCGGAAAAGGGCACGGTGTGGCTGAAATAGACGCCCCCCGAGAAACCGTCGCGGATCACATTGGCGGTGAACCGCACCGGAGGCGGCAACGTGGGGTCGCTCTGGGGCAACCCGCCTCCCCCGCCGGCATCGATCACGTCCACGAACTGTCTGCTGTGGATGAAGTTGGCGGTAGCGCCCACCTTGATTTTGCCCTCCCCCAGCTGGTGGGTGTATTCCAGGCTGGGTTGAAACTGGCTCAGCTTGAGGTCGGTGACCGGAAGATAAGGGCTGCCAGGGTTGCCCGGCCGCGAGGTGGCTCCCTCCTCGGCCAGCTCTGGCTCGACCGCCGGGCTGATGGGGAACCAGGGAGTAAAAACTCCATTGTTGTTGACGCTCTGAGCGGAGCTCAGATAGCTCAAACCCAGCTGCAGATTCCCATCCTCACCGAGTTTTCGCTGCCAGGACAGCACGGCCAGGGTGTTGCGGTCGTTCTGGTTTTGAATGACTCCTGCGGCGAAGTTCTGGGGCGTCTGGGGAACCCCCAGGTCGGCGTTCTGGTAGGCCACCGTGAATCCGATGTCGTCTTGCTCGGTCTTGCCGTGCAGGCGAACCACGAGATTGGTGTCGGTGGCCGTGTTGTTGAGTGTCTGCTCGGTGGGATTGGGAGCCTCCAGGCGCATGTCGGTGCGACCGAGCCGGGCCCCCACGAAGTAGTCGAAAGTCTTGTCCTCGTTGGCCCCGCCCGCCCGAATGAGGCCTTCCACCTGACCCACGTTGCCACCCCGGGTGGTCACCTCGACGAACGGCTCGGGGCGGCTGAGCGTGACCATGTTCAGCACAGCGCCTGTCTGGCCGCCCACCGAGGCGTCGAACCCACCGGTCTGGATGTCCAGACTCTGCAGAAACCGTGGGTCGATGAGCTGGGAGGTAGAGCTGGCCATGGTGACCGGCACGTCCAGTCCGTCGATGGAGAGCGACACCGACTTGTGCTCGCCCCGAACATGAATCTGGCCCAGCGAGTTGGTCTGCACTCCCGGCATCGTGCCCACCACGTCCTGCAGCGAGGCGCTGTTGGCCAACTGCTCGATCTGGCGTGCGTCACGCCGCGTCGTTGGGGCAGTGCTGCCCCGATTAACCAGGAGTCGGCTCTGTACCACGTCGATCACCGTCTCCTCGCCCTTGGCGAGCATGAGAGCCTGGAACTTGACCGGGGCATCGGGCGTCACCCGCACCTCGGCTTCAGACGACTCGTAGTCGGCGTGGCTCAGCTCGAGCGTGTAATCCCCGGTCAAAAGGCGCTCGAACCGCGCCTTCCCCTGAGCGTCCGTGACCGCCTCGGCGGTCACGCTGGTGGCGTTGGCCTGGCGCACCTTCACGGTCACACCAGCCACGGGCTGGTCGGTGGTGGCCGAGACCACCTCCACGTCCAGGGTTCCCAGGACTTCTACGGCTAAAGCCAGCGTGGTGAGGGCTGCGAGCACCCCGGACACAAGTATCGCACGCATCGTAAACTTCTCTCCCGAAAACATCTTGATAACGACAAACGATACTCTGTTATCGTTTATTCTGTCAAGCAGGTTGACAGGAACTCAATCGAAGTGATATGAGTTTGACTTATCATTACAGATTGAGAGCTACCTTTATGGCCCGCCACCTCTTTGTCCTGCTCTGCGCAGTTGCTCTCTTGAGCGGCTGCAGCGGGGAGGGCGGAACCAATACCAATACCTTCGAGGTTATCACCGTGCCTTCGGTGGGAACGCTCGCGTTGCGCTACAATCAGCCTTTCCCGGACGGGGTCGACCAGCTTCGGGTCTCGGGCTTCGCAGAGGAAGAAGCCGGGCACGATCACGCCCATCGAGAGAGCATTCAGGCCCAGGAGGAGGACGAGCACGAGGAGGAAGAGCACGAGCATGAAGAGTTGGTCCTTGTGTTCGGGCCTGAGACCCGCTCGGCCGTCACAGACATCGACCTGACCGGCGTGCCGACCAATGTCGTTCATGTGGAGATCGAGTACCTGGCAGGCGCAGAGGTCGCAGGTCACTCAGAGGTAGACGTGGAGTTGAGCAACGGCGCCACCTACGTCATCAGCAACCCAGAAATCGAGCTCGAAGAGGAGCACGACGAGCACGAGGAGGATGGCGAGCATGAAGAAGACGAGCACGAGCACGAAGAGTAGTAGAGCTCGAGCTCCTCGCGTTCCCGTCACGTTGTGGCTGCTCACGCAGCGCAGTGTGCTGGGCCCTCTCGGGGTGGATATTCTTCGCTCGAGGCTGTGCGGAGTGAGTGAAGCCAGCCCCCGCTGAGTTGAAATCGCGACCAGGCTCGAGTAGAAAAAGAGCACCTTGCCCGGCCGACTGCACCGGCCACGACAAGGTCCGAATTGCGGACACGAAGCCGTCCCGCACGGGGATCACACCGATTACCTGGTGGACGGGCACCTGCACCGCCAGCACGGTGACCACTGCGACAACCACGGTCAAGTCCAGGTCGTGCAGGTCGAGGCTTGACCACGCACGACGGTGACCTTGTGGCCCCTGGACCACGCCTCCTGACCCCGGTGGAGCTACAGCGCGGGCCAGGAGGCCGGAGCGACCGAAAGACCCCTTCCCGGCCTGGGGGGAAGTGGGAGACGCTCGCTTCTCCCACTTCCGGCTGAAGCCCTGACGTGCCTACTTCACCACTGTAACCGGGCCATGGTTGTCACAATGGCCATCGTGCTGATGATGCAGGTGGCCGTCCACCAGGTAGTCCACGTGATCGCCATGAGGCACTGCTTCGTGACCGCAGCCCGGGCCGTGCACATGGCCAGGCTCGTGGGCGCTGCAGGAATGTCCGTTGGTGCAGCCGGCCGGGTTGACGTCATTCACTTCCAGAACGTGCTCGGCAACCTGTCCGTGCTCACAGCTGTGGTGGAGGTGACCATCGTGCAGATAGTCAACGTGGTCTCCATGCTGAATTGCCGTATGGCCGCAGCCGCTACCGTGCTGATGGGGATGGTCCGTGTGATGATCGTGTGACATCTTATCCTCCTCAATGTGGCTCCATCGCGTGAGCCAGTGCGTTTGCCAGAAGATTGATGACGTGGTCGTCGGCCAGGCAGTAGTAGATGTGCTTGCCCTCCCGTCGGCGACTCACGAGCCCCTCGGCTCGAAGGACCTTGAGGCGCTGGGAGACGGTCGAAAGCCCCTCCCCCAACTCGAGAGCCAGCTCTGTGACGCAGCGCTCGTTTCTAAACAGTCGTTCCAACAAGCGCAGCCGTGCCGGGTCTCCAAGAGCGCGAAAGAGCTCGGCTGCCCTTTGCAGCTCTCGGTCCGCGATCTGCTCCGGCCACCCGCCGGGAGTGTGCTCACACTCCAACAGTTCATCAACCATTGAAACAATGAATACATATAGCCGGACTCCTTGTCAAGTCCCCGGCCGACGCGACTCCCGTCGAGCCCGGGCGACAACCGGAGCGGGTCCGGCGCGTGGCCGGAGAGCTCGGCCTGGAGGAGCACCAGGCCGAGCTTTTCGCCTGATCAGAAGGTGGCCCAGCTGGGGTAATCAGCGCCGGGCAGACCGAGCATGAATTCCTTCCGTTTCCTGCAGGAGCCTTGCCATCACGCTCTGGGATCGTAAGCGATTGGCCGGCAGAAACTCGAGCCGGACAGTGATCAGTTCCGAGCTCGCAACCAGGGGCTCGGCCCGCAGGTCGCTCGCCAGACAGAATCCCAGAAAGAGCGCCAGAAGTGCTCTCACCGGAGCGGATGGAGAATGTGCTGGGGAGGCATGGAATCATCGCCGTAAAGCTGTTTCCACAGAACAACCGCGGTGACGTCGCCATCGGCGACCAGGAACATCAGGCGTAAGTAAGACTCTGCCTTCTCCTTGTGACCCAGGGAAAGGCTGGAGTGAAAGCCGAGACGACAGAGGTTTCGAACCATGAGGGGGTCGGTCGGCCCGGTAGCCAGGGCCTGGTCGACCACTGGCCAGACCTCCTCGTGACGCTTGAGCTCGAAGAGAATCCGGGCTTTGCGAAAGAGCAGGATCGAGTTATTCGGGTTGTAGGCCAGGCCTTCGTTGAGCAGACCCAGGGCCAACTCACTCCTGCTCTGACCGCGATGCAGATCGGTCGAAATCAGGTCATAGGCGTCCACCAGGGAGTGGTCGAGCAGGGTGATCATCCGCAGGAGAGGCAAGACATCGACTTCCTGGTGAGCAGCGTAACCCTGACGCTGCAGCTCCTCGTGCAACAAGTCCATCTTGAACCAGAGATAGCGGGCCATCACGGTGCGCGACTCTCCGAGCACCGAGAGCAGCACGTCGGTGCGGTCTCGGACGGGTGGCGCCGGAAGCGCCACCTCTTCAGTGTAACGCCGCGGCAGAAAGAGGTTTCCGGCGAGCACGACGACCACACAGACCAGGGGGAAAACCCGGCTCAAGTGCGCCTCCGACGCCACAGAAGGAGGATGAGGAAGGCGTTCAAGGTGGCCAGCACAGCCGTGTCTCTCCATACCAGGCGCTCGCTGCCCCGAACCCTCCAGGGCTCGGAATTCGTCTCACGGATCATGTAGCTGAAGTAGGCCGGATTGCCAGTCTTGCGAGCGTCCAACTGCTCGGTCGAGTATTCCCCGCCGGGCTGAACCACGATCGCTTCCTCCCCCTGGTACTCATCGTAGGGGCTGGAAGGCGGTTGGCCCCAGACAGGGACGACCAGCAGGCGCCAGAAGATGAAACCCAACAACAGGCTCCTCACAGGTCCCTCCGCGAGAAGATGCGTGCCGCGCCAAACCACAAGAGAGAAATCCAGGCCAGTCCGTAAAGGGCGCTCGAGGCCAGGTAGCTCCAACTCACGGGTCGAGAGTGCACCACCAGATTCTTGACGCGCAATAGCTCGAGATTGGGAATCAAGCTCTTCATGATGGCCGCTGGCTTGGACCAGGGCTGGGACGAGAAGTAGCTCAGGAAGTCCTGGCTCAAGCCGCCCACGAAGAAGCAGATGACACCAAAGATGCCGGCTACCGAAGGCGTTGTGAAAGTCGAGAACATGAGGCAACAGGTCGCCAGGACTGTGCTTTCCAGGCCGTAATAGAGAGCCACCAGGAGGATGAGAGGATCCAGAAAGCGCGTCAGAGCGGCGACGCTGGTCATCAAGCAGAAGCCAAGAATCAGTGCCGAGCCACACAGCACCAGCAGGATGCCCAGCACCTTGCCCGCCAGGTAGACCCCGCGCTCCATGGGGCGAGCCAGAATCGGATACAGAGTGCCTCGATCGATGTCGCCGGACACGGCTTGGGAGCCTATGTAGATTGCCATCATGGCCAGAGCGTAGCCAATCAGCGTTAGCCCGAAGTCCAGGGCGACCCGCTCCATCTCGGTAGGTCCCAGACTGAACGAATTCACGTAGGCGGGCATCATCAGCAACACGCAGGCGAGAAAGAGCGTGACCAGGTGCTCGCGCCGACGAAGGGCCTCGAGAACGTAGAGACGGGCGAGAATCAGCACTCTAACCTCGCTTCAGGCGAAGAATCATCAAGCCGAGGTAAGCAGGAATCGCCAGCGCGATGAGCCAGGGACTGGCCTGTCCGGCCAGGCCGACATGCAGGCACAGACACAAGCCGGCCAGATAGACCAGGCGGTGCAGCTTCTTCCAGGCGCGACCCAGTCGGCGCTGGGCCGACCTGGTCGAGGTCATGGCCAGGAGGGTAAGGATTGCAAAGCAGGCAGCTCCGAACCAGGCCGAAGGGTTGTCGAGAAAGGTGTCCGAGCCGACCAGGAAGAGGCCCAGATGCACCGCGGCCAGGACGAAGGCATACAGCCCGAGCGGACGTCGCCAGGTCAGTGAGCGTCGCCATCCCAACCAGCGAGAGCAAGGCGTGCAGGCGAGGCTGACCAGCAAGAGCAGGGCTGCCAGCGCACCCCAGCGGTTTCGTCCCGGATCGGCCCAGATTGCCACAGCCAAAGCCAGAATCAGAGTCAAGTGCGCTCCCAGCGACACGCACTACCCCGTCACCCGTTCAAAGAACCAGAGAGAGGCCATGGCTGCCGAGGCCACCGAGAGAATCTTCATCGTGCGCTCTTGCGAGCATAGTCGCACCATCAGGGGAAAGGCCACCAGCACAATGAGCACCTGACCGGCCTCTACCCCCAGATTGAAGCTGACCAACGGCAACACGGCGTTCGAACCGGTGACGCCCTGGTCGCGAAGAATCGAAGCAAACCCCAGGCCATGCACGAGGCCAAAGACAAAGGCGATGGGCCAGCGTCGATGGTCGTCCCCCTTGCGCAGGTTGAGCAGAGCCGCCAGGGCGATGCTGAGTGCGATGGTCGCCTCCACCGGACGGGCCGGCAGGTTCACCAGGCCCAGCACCGAGAGCGACAGGGTGATGGAGTGGGCCACGGTAAAGGCCGTCACGGTCTTGAGCACCTGCCAGATGGAGGTCGCCGGGATCAGCAAGACCAGAAGAAACAGGATGTGATCGTAACCGCAGAAGATGTGCTCGGTCCCGGTGAAGAAGAATGCCTGGGCCCGGCGCTGCCAGCTCGCGCCCGGTTGATACTCAGGCTGGCCCGGGGCAACGACGCCGGACTGGGGCGGGGCCCCCTGGTGATGGACCACGATCAGGCCCCGCGTGCCCGGACTGTCGGGGAAAAAGTCATAATGGAAGGAGAGATCTCCAACCGGGGCATCCCAGGTGGCCAGCAGGTAGAGCGTGCAGTGAGTGGGATTGCGGTCTGGCCGGGGGTCGACTTCCAGGCTGAGGCGGCCGGGCTGGCCGTTTGAGCGAACGGCCACTTTCCCATCCATCCGTCGGAGCAGCTCCGGGCCACGCCGGGCAATCTCCTCGGACGAGAGAACTCGATCCTGATCCTCGTCGATGAAATGCACCAGGGCGCAGGGCAGGCGCCACAGACAGCGCGCCTGTAAGCCCTCGAGCTGCACGTTCAGGCTGAACTCGTCCACGGGGTGAGCCAGCGCAGGCAGCCACAGCAAGAGAGCCGTAAACCAGAAAAACCTTGATCGCAAAACGAATGAAACCTCCGGTGGATGAGCCTAGATAATGATAAGAAGCTTTCATTACCACAAGAGGATCTCCTTCTTATCGGATCCAGGATCTCAAAATCACCAGAGTCGCCGAATTTGCCCGAGCACCCCGGCCCCTGTTACTATAGCTCCATCTCAGTGCCCGGCTTCGGGGCCCAGGACGAAGCGCAATACGCTATGACTCACGAAAGGAGCACCGGCTCCTCCACCAGGCCATGAAGCAGTGGGAGCCGCTGCACCGCGCCAGCATCCGTCACCGCGTGGCCGTCGAGGCGGCCCGCCTGCTCTATCACCGCGAGATCAAGGAGTACTACCAGGCTAAACGCCTGGCCGCGCGGCGCCAGGGCACTCACCACCTGCCCAGCAACCGCGAGGTGCACGAGCAGCTGCTGCTCATCGCCCGCCAGACCGAGGGCGAGAGCCATGCTCACCGGCTCGAGCGCATGCGCTGGCAGGCCGTCAGCCTGATGGAGCTGCTCGAGCCCTTTCAGCCCCGGCTCATCGGATCGGTGCTGACGGGCCACATCCGCCAGGGCTCGGACATCGACCTGCACCTTCATACCAGCGACCTGGAGGGGGTGCTGGCGACCCTGAGCGAGGGGGGGCATTCCCCCGAGCTGCAGGTGGTGACCACCCGCAAGTACGGCGAGCCACGCGACTTCACCCACGTGCGCCTGAGCGAGGCGGGCGAGTTCGAGGTGGAGATGACCATCTACGAGCCTGAATGGCTGCACGTCAACCCGCGCTGCGGCATCACCGGGCGGGCCATGCAGCGGGCCAGCCTGAGTGAGCTGCGCCAGCTGCTGCTGCGACATCCCGAGAAGGCCGGCGAACTGGGCTGGCTCGACGACCTGGAGAGGGTCCACGAGCGCCTGCCCGAGCTGCTGGCATGTCGCGGAGTGGTCCAGAACCACTACCACCACCTCGACGTCTATGAGCACACGCTGGAGGTCTGGCGCGGTCTACAGACCCTGGTGCGTTCAGGCTTCTCGCGCTTCCCGCGCTTCGCCGAGCGGCTGCAGGCTCATGTGGGCGACCCGGGCCTGCTCTGGCTGACCGCTCTCTGCCACGACCTGGCCAAGCCCGAGACGCAGAGCTTCGCCCGCGACGGGCGCATCCGCTTTCCCGACCACGACCGCCTGGGCGCCCTGAAGGCCCGGGGGATCGCCGCCCGACTGGGTTTGAGCCCCGGGCAATCGGTCGACCTGGAGGCCCTGGTCGCCTGCCACCTCGAGGCCGTTCTGGCCGTCTCGCAAGATGCCCCACCCTCGCGGCTGCACCGGATGATCCGACGGGTCGGCCGGCGCTTGCCCGAGTTGGCCCTGCACTCGCTGGCTGACGTGGAGGCCTCGCGCGGCCCGGCCCAGACGGCGGCCCGGCTGGACGAGCACTTCCAGTTCGTGGAGTTCCTGCTGGAGCAGTACTTCGAGGGGGGCTTTCTGTGTAACGCCTGCCTGCCCGTCAGCCGCCAGGACCTGACCGACGAGTTCGGCCCCCTGGCTCTGAAAGAGCAGGACCGCCTGCTCGACGAGTTGCGCGATGCCTTCCTGGACGGCGAGGTGGAGAGCCAGGAAGAGGCTCTGGCCCTGGCTTCCGAGCTGCTGGCCTGAGCAGGGTGCAGCGACTCAGTCGCGCTCGGGCAGCACCAGGCCCGATTTCAGGTCGGTTACGACCTGCCCGACCGTGAGCTGGGCGCGGCTGAACGCGAGCGTGGCTCGGCCGCGGTGCAGCCAGATCACCAGCTCGCGCCGGGTGAGCTCCACCGCCCCCAGCTCCAGAGCCCTCACCCTGAGCTCAGGAGTGAGATCATAGTGGGGCCTGGGCTTGCCCGGCGGGTCGTGCAGGCGCCAGCGAGGCAGACCCAGGCAGCCCGCCATCCGGTGCAGCTCCTCCAGGCCGTCGAGCGAGAAGTCGTCGCACACCAGGTGGCACCAGATCTCCCGCCCGCCCGGGCCGAGTCGGCGAAAGAGCGCATCCACGCCTACCATGCTCGGCTCTTCGACGCGGAGCCGTTCAGGGCTTCCCGCTCAGCGGATTGTCTCCAGTCCCGCGTCGACGCGGGACTGGAGCAGGTCAAAGCATCATCTCTTCAAAAGCCCGACGAAGCTCTCCGGGCGAGCTCATCACGAAGGGCCCGCGGCCGAAAACCGGCTCGGCGATGGGCTCTCCGCTCATCACCAGGGCCTGCAGGCCGGTGTCGGAGGTCAGCACGAACCCCTCCTCGGGGCGAGAGAGCACCAGCAGCTCCTGGCTCGAGCGCACCAGCAGAGCGGCGGTGTGGCCGGCCACCAGGGGTAGCTCGAGCCTGCCACCAGGCTTCAGGGACACGTCCCACAGGTTGATGGCCGTGAAGGTGCGGGCCGGGCCCCGAGTGCCCGCGAAGTCGCCCGCGATCACCCGGACCGTGCCACCCTCGAGACAGACCTCGGGAATGCTGGTCAAGGCCTGGTAGCCCGGAGCGGCACCCTTCTGGGCCGCGGGCAGGTTGACCCAGAGCTGCACCATCTCCAGCTCCCCGCCCTGACGGGCGAAGGCCGGCGAATGATACTCCTCGTGCAGAATCCCGGCTCCGGCGGTCATCCACTGCACCTCGCCGGGGCCGATGGTGCCGCCCCCGCCGGTCGAATCGCGGTGCTCGAGCTCGCCCGAGTAGACCACGGTCACCGTCTCGAAACCACGATGAGGATGCACCCCAACTCCGCGCTGGCGGTCGGTGGGCTCGAAACGATGAGGAGGGGCGTAGTCGAGCAGCAGGAACGGGTCGAAAAGCGAGGCCTCCTGACTGTAAGAAAAGAGAGAATGGACGCGGAAGCCGTCCCCCACCCAGTGGAGGGTGGATCCTTTGCGGGTTGCCAGAATGGTTTTCACAGGGTATTCACTTCCTAGAACGAACTTAGTTACAAATCGTAACCAACCAGATGATACCTCGGGCCTCCGGAACCCGCAAGAAGGCACAGGAATGATACCAGGCCACAAACGCGATAGCGAGCCATGCCTTGCGGTGCACGAGGTGCTCTCGCTGGTGGGCGACAAGTGGAGCGTGCTGGTGGTGATCCACCTCCAGCAGGGCCCGCTGCGCTTCACCGCCCTCAAGCGAGCAGTGGAGGGGGTTTCGCAGCGCATGCTGACCCTCACCCTCAAGCGCCTGGAGCGAGATGGGCTGGTGGTGCGCACCCTGTATCCGGAGATCCCGCCCCGCGTGGAATACCGGCTTTCCGAGTTGGGACGCAGTTTGCTCGAGCCGGTCCTGGCCCTGGCCGCCTGGGCCGAGGAGAACCGGCAGGCCATCCAGCGCGCTCGGGAGCAGTACGTGGAGCGATGAGCGACGCCCACTCCCTCCCCCCCACCCTGGGCCTGATCGGCTCGGTGATCATCGTGGCTGCTCTCGGCTCGGGGCTGATCCAGCGCAGCCGCCTGCCCCAGGTGGGAGCCTTTCTGGCCCTGGGAGCCATCCTCGGTCCCTATGGCCTGGACGTGCTCAGCATCGGCCTGGATTCGCCCATCTTCCAGGTGGTGGCCACCCTGAGCCTGACCTTCGTGCTCTTCACCGACGCCGTCACGCTCAACCTCAAGGAGGTGAAGGAGCACTGGCGACTGGCCCTGGTGGTGCTGGGACCGGGCACGCTGATCACGGCCCTGGTGCTCGGCCTGGCAGCTCATCTCTTGCTGGGGCTCGCCTGGCCCCTGGCCATCATTCTGGCGGCCGGGCTGGCCTCCACCGACCCGGTCTTACTGCGCGGCATCTTGCAGCGACGCGACCTGCCGGCTTCGGCCCGCCAGGCCCTGCAGCTCGAGAGCGGACTCAACGACATCATCTTGTTGCCCATGGTGCTGCTGGCCATGACCATCGGCAACCTGCACGGCCCGGAGCTGAGCAAGATGCTGCTGCGCCTCTTTCTGCTCGGCCCCGGAGCGGGCGTGCTGGTGGGCTTTCTGGCCGTGGCCGCCATGGAGATGCTGCGCAAGAAGACGGGCATTCGCCGCGACTACGAGTCGATCTACTCCATCGGGGTGGCCATGGCTGCCTACGCTGCCGGCGAGATGCTGCACGGCAGCGGCTTTCTAGCCGCTTTCGCGGCCGGGTTGACCATCAACTGGATGGACGTAGAGCTGTGCGACTGCTTCGTGGAGTACGGCGAGACCACCACCGAGGTGGCCCTGCTCTTCTGCTTTGTGCTGCTGGGCGCATCGCTCATCTGGACCGGACTGACCGTGCTCAGCCCGGCCGTGATCGCTTTCACCTTCCTGGCTCTCACGGTGCGCACGCTGGTGTTGCTGATCTCGCTGCACCGCGTGCCCCGGCGCGAGAAGTGGCTGATCGCATGGTTCGGCCCCCGCGGGCTGAGCACGCTGCTGCTGGTGCTGGTGCCCATCTTCGCCCACACCCCCGACGCCGCCAGCCTCTTCCCGGTGGCCGCCCTGGCGGCCCTGGCCTCGGTGCTGGTGCACGGGGGCAGCATGGCGCTGCTGCCCGCCCCGCCTCGAGGGCCGGCCGACGACCGCATCGAGCTCGACGAGCTGGCCGAGCTGGAGGACGCCATCTTGCTCGACTCGCGCACCGATCGCTCCTACGAGGAGAGCGAGCAGACCGTGTCGGGAGCCCACCGGGTGCACCCCGACCGCCCGGTGGAGGAGGTGCGCCGCCTGGGCCTGCCTCAGGACGCCCCTCTGGTGGTCTTCTGCACCTGTCCCAGCGAGGAGACGAGCGGACGGGTGACCGAGACCCTGCGCCGGGCCGGATGGACGAAGACCCGCGCCCTGGTGGGGGGCTGGCGGGCACTGGAGAAGTCCGAGCTGCCTTTGCGGGCTAAGTGACCGAGACCACCACTCCCCGGCTCTCGTTGCCGTTGCGGGTGGCGGCCGCGATCGCCCACCGGCCGGGCTGCAGCTCGACCGTGGACTGGCTGGCGGGAACGATGCGGTCGAGCTCCCAGCCGGGAGCGGTGATGGTCTCCTTGTAGACCGTCCAGGCCCGCAACGGAGCGCCATCGGTGTGAGCCAGACGGGCGGTGCGCCCCTCCAGCTCGACGGCCGGCGGGCTGACCTCACGCGCGGCCGTGCGCGCGATCGGCGGGGTCAAGGCGGGCTTTTGATACAGCTCGTCTCGGAACACTCCCACGATCCCCTGGCGGTTCTTCAGCAGTGGATCCACGTTGTACCAGATGTTGCCCGTCGCCCCCTGCTCGGCCTTGCCGCGGCAGATGCGCACCTGCTTCTTGAACTCGTCGATGGTCCAGCGCGAGCTGGTGCCCAGCGCGGTCAGGTCGTTGCCGGCAAAGATATCCCGGCCGCCCTGGGAGTGATCGGCCCACCAGTTGAGCAGCGTCTCGTAGGGCTGGCGCGCCTGGGTGGTGGGCCAGTAGAGTTGGGGCGCCA
Organism: Candidatus Xenobia bacterium; assembly: GCA_045863235.1. Taxonomy (GTDB): domain Bacteria; phylum Vulcanimicrobiota; class Xenobia; order Xenobiales; family QWHO01; genus QWHO01. The sequence goes on from BTUM01000090.1 coordinate 26,270, forward strand.
GGTAGTCGACCCAACCCTGGTTCATCCACTTCTGGGGATCGGCGTAGAGCCCGTGGTATTGATCAAAGCCGCTGGTGCCCTCGGGTCGGTCCGGGGCAGGCAAGCCGAACGGCGAGACGCCGAAACGCACGTGCTCTTTCTGCTCCCAGACCGCCTGGCCGGTCTGGCGGATGGCCTGGTTGACGTTCTCTCGGCGCCAGTCGGCGCGCGAGAGCTTGCCCCCGCCCGCCTGGTAGGCGCGCCAGGTAGCCTGGTCGGGGAAGTCCACCCCGCTGATGGGATACGGGTAGAAGTAGTCGTCGAAGTGCAGCCCGTCGATGTCGTAACGCCGGGTGATGTCGCGACAGACGTCTACCAGTCGCTGGCGCACCACCTCGGCCCCCGGGTCCATCCAGCGCTGCTGGCGGCCGTAGCGGTGGACGTGCTCGGGGTGCTCCACAGCCATGTGGGGGGAGACCCGGGGAGCGGTGCCGGCCTGAGCCCGGTAGGGGTTGAGCCAGGCGTGCACTTCGATGTTGCGGGCATGAGCCTCGCTGATGAGGTATTCAAGGGGATCGTAGCCGGGGTTGCGGCCCTGAGTGCCGGTCAACCAGGCGCTCCAGGGCTCGAGCTGGGAGGCGTAGAGGGCGTCGCCCTCGGGGCGCACCTGGAAGAAGACGGCGTTGAAACCGCACTCCTGCAGCCGATCGAGCATGGTCACCAGCTCTTGCTTCTGCTGCTCGGTGGGCAGGGTGGCACGGCTGGGAAAGTTCAGGTTCCAGATGCTGGCCACCCAGGCCCCGCGCAGCTCGCGCTGATGCGCGACCGGCACGGTGGAAAGATCCACGCGGTCCACCGGGCCCGGCTCGGCCGCTCTCGGGGCCGCCGCCGGGCGAGGGGGATTGAGGACAGGTCTTGCTTCGCGAACCAGCATTCCAGTGTGAGACTACCCGTCAGGCTGCTCGGAACGGGTGAACCCGTTGTAAACTGCAAGCACCGGCCACGAATTTGAAGTTCTTTAGCAAGGCTTCAGGTTCCCAGGACCGTTCCTTAAGCCGTCCAGAGTATGCTGGGTGCATGGATACACTTGCGATATTGACACTGATTCTAGCCATCGTGATCTCGGTCTGGCCCTCGCCCAGGAAACCCACGAGCTACTCCAGGTAGACAGGAGATCGGCCGTCCGTCGCTCGAAAAATGCCCCCGACCGGGGGAGGCGAGAAGATGGACCTGTTCGATCCGGCCACAGAAGTGTGCGAGTTCCTGGCCTCCAGGAAGGCGCGACTGGCGCAAGCTCGCTGGTCGCGCCCGAGGGACCGTCAGGAAGCTTGCCGTCTGGCCTACGGGTTATTCGTGTTCGAGCGCGCGGAGGAAGCTCTGCGGCTGAGTCGCCACCTGGCGCAAGAGCTGAAAGACGGCGAAGAGGCCGAGTATGCCCTGGCACTGGTCGCTCATCTTAACCAGGAGCGGCTGTCCCAACTGAAAGTCGGGATGCCACGCAAGAATGGCTCGCTGCTGGAGAAAAAGCTCCTCAGGAAGGGCGGCCCACCGTCGGAAGAGTGGGAAGCACGGCTCTCCGAGTTGATGGAGCAGGTCTTCGTGGCCGCGGTCGGGCCGGGACCTCGCCTGAACCCGCAAGACCTTCTCCTCTGGACCGAGGACAACCTGAACCGCCTGCGCGAGCTGGTGCCCCGCCGGACGGGCCAGGGAGCCAGGCCCGTCGGGAGAAAGCCACCCCCAAATGACAGCCCTCCCATCGAGTTGCCCCGGGCCTTCGCCCCTCAAGCAACCGATCCAGCTGCGCTGCGCGCGGCTCGTGCGGCAGCCGGACGGCAATTCAAGTGGAGCCGGTCTCGCTCTCTGCTCGATGCATCCACTCTCGCCCTGTGGCTCGAGATTGCCGGGCACCCCGACGAGGCCAGCGAAGTCTGCTCGTTCCTGGCTGAAAGTCGCTTCACCGGAGACCACTCCCTGTGGGCCGGGGTGGAGACGGCCCTGGCTCTCCAGGCCCTTCTCCGCCCACCAGGGCAGATCTCTCGCATCCTCGACGCCGGCTTCGTGATCGACAGGCTCGAGGGCGGATTGCTCGAGGCGCCCTTGGAGAGCGCTCGGGAAAGAGCGCAGGGCCAGAATGCACGCGAGATCGGCTGGCTGCTGAGCGCTCTAGCTGAGCTGACCGTGATTCGAGCTGTTCTCAAAGCCCGAGGACAATCACGCCCGAAGCTCGAGCGCCTCTGGCAAGAAGTTCGCTCCCGCTTGAAGGAGCATCTGTAAACTCAGCTCTCCCCGCTGGTTTCCTCGACCAGGTGGTCCTCGGTGCTTTCTTCCTCTTCCTGGCGCCGCTCCTTGCCCGCGATCTGGCCTTTGCGCACCGCATCCACCAGCGGGATGCCTCCGAGCAGAGTCAGCAGCACCCCCGCCCCCACGGCGACCGAGTTGCGCACGAAGTCGGTGCGCATGAACGGAATGTCGTAGAGCGGTGAGCGGGCCTCGGCCCCCAGGACCTCGTGGTCGATGACCATGCGCTCGATGATGCGCACGGCATCCTTGACGAAGAGGTTGCTCAGAATTTCGCCGAACTCCCGGGTGGCCTTGGCAGGCGCGCCCATATAGCCCGCCCCGTCACCCACGCTGCGGCAAAGGGCGTCGTTGATGCGGCGAAAGTCCTCCACGATGACCGGATCGAGGTTCTTGTAATCCGGCTTGACCAGGTCAGGGCGGGCCAGCAGCATCAGCGAGGTCTCCCACCAGCCGGCATGCCAGTCCACCTTGAGCAGCGCTTTCTCCTCCGGCGTCAGGGTCTGCGACAAGAGCTCATCCAGCTCGTCGAAATACCCGCCGCTGAAGAACTTGGTGGCCACTGCCCCCACCGGGCTCACCACGCAGCACTTGAAGCGACGGCTGACGATGTCGGCCGCCTCCTCCATGGCCACGATGTGGCCGGTTCCGCCATGCACGCTGACCAGTACGATGTTCTTGAAGCCGTGGCGCGCCAGCGAGGCACCATAATCGACGAGCAGGTCGCGCACCACCCGCTGGCGGGTGAACAGGCTGCCCGGGAAGTCGAAGGCGTTGGAGCCCACCGGCAGGGCGGGGATCAGCAACACGTTCCAATCGGGGTGCAGCGAGTCGAACAGCTCGGCCATGCGCTGGGTCAGAAACTCGGCCCCAAAAAGATCCATGCCCAGCGGCATGTGGGGGCCGTGCTGCTCGAGGGGGCTGACAGGCAGGAAGACGAGACATTGCTCGCGATCGAGCTCGTCTAGCTCGAACCAGGTGAGCTCGGCGACTTTGCGTATCATCGATCATCCCCATTATAGCAGAAGGGATGGCGCTCGACCAACATCCAGGGGATGTCGAGCGACAGGATCGTTCTCACCAGGCCATTGCTTGCGATTGAGGGATCTTCAACGCTCGAACAAAAATTCCTAGAGGCGGGCTCGAGAAGCATTACCGGCCTGAGCCGGCGGGGGGTCCGCCTCTACGATCCACGTGGGCCCGATGGGCGGGCAGCAGACGCGCTCAGGGCGCTCAAGTCCCGGGCCGACGTCATGCTGGCCGGAACGGTGGGCAATGTGGGCCACGGGCCAGCCTCGGCGGCTGTCTCTGCGGAACCCATGTGACAGGGTTGCCCAGTTCGGCCAGGTCGCGGCCGAGGGTGCGGCGACCCAACTGCATGGAGGGACTGGGGCGCACGGCGCTCGGGCTCGAGCCAGGCCCCCGAGCCAAGAAGGCTGTCGTCGATCCTCAGCCCGGCGTGCTGAACGAGCGCGGCCAGGAGCATTTCCTCGGCTGCCTGCTGGCGCCCGCTCCGAAACGTGGCCCCGGCCAGGCCCTCAGGCGGCTTGAGCCGCGCCTCAGCCGAGCCACGAACGCCAGTTTGTCCCCGCGGGGGACGAACGCTTGCTCGGCTCGCAGGCTTGGCAGACGAACGCCGGTTTGTCCCCGCGGGGGACGAACACTTGCTCGGCCTGCAGGCTTGCAGACGAACGCCAGTTTGTCCCCGCGGGGGACGAACACTTGCTCGGCCTGCAGG